>CAZCXK010000036.1:0-46500 GCA_964502605.1 uncultured bacterium | reverse complement strand
GGGTTCATCGGCTTCTGCAGCGCGACGAAATAGGTCATCGAGCAGTTCGATGATGTTGACAAAGCTATCCCGAAAGATGCCCGACAGATTGCCCAAAATGTCAATCCGGGGATGATTGAGCGATTCTAATGGTTTTAGTTCATAGCGGACAATACGCCCAGTGCCTTCTTTAAGTGGTTCTGCGCCGACCAACTCCAGCAAAATGCCAAGGGATTCGCCTTTAGTTTTGATGGCGTCCAAGCCCCAAAGCATGACGGCAATTGTTTCAGGATAAGTGCCCTGCTCCTCTAAATGTTGGGCAATGATTTTGTGGGCGATCGCCCGTCCACGTTCATACGCTGCCGGAGAGGGCATCCGATAGGGATCAAGGGCATGGATGTTGCGCCCGGTTGGCAGCACCCCTGGCCCATCACGTAGCAAATCACCCCCTGCTGCTGGCAGAATATATTCGCCGTTGAGCCCGCGCAGCAGGTTGGTAATTTCATCGGTGTTTTGGTTGAGCAAATCCCGGATCTGTTGCGCCCTTTGTAACGGGGTATCCGGCTGGGATGCATCGCGGTTGTGTCGCTGGCCTAGTGCAGAATCTGCCCCAGCGACAGGAGGGAGGGAGACTACCACTTTCATCAGTTCATCTGAGAATGTATCGCCCAAGTAGGCGTGCAAATAGCCCTCTAGTTGATCTATGTTGGGAGGTGCGCCTAGCACATGCAAGCCCGATGAAAACAGGCGATTCTCCAGAACCTGCAAATACTCATACAGCTTGACCAGATAGCGATTAAAGGCATCCTGGCTAAACATGCGCGCATTTTCGGGCGTAAACTCAATCCCCAAACGCTTGGCATCTGCAAAGGGGCAGTCGGCATCCAATCCTGAATCAACTATTTTTTGACAAATTGCTTCCTTCAAGGCGTAGTTTGTATCTGGGTCTTCACGATATTCGGCAATCAAATCGCGCAGTGTCATAAGTTCTTTGTAGAGGCCAGCCCGACCGTAGGGCGGCACATTGTGTGAAATCAGCACCCCGTAGCCGCGCCGCTTTGCCAACATCGACTCCGACGGGTTATTGGCTGCATAGAGATACAGATGGGGGATATTGCCTAATAAAATATCTGACCAGGAATAGCCGGTGTTTCCTAAGGGCGAACCGGGGAGCCATTCTACTGTGCCATGCATACCAAAGTGAATGATCGCGTCGGCGCAAAAGTCGTGCTGCAACCACTGATAGAAAGCCGCATATTGCGGATGGGGCGTTAGATCTCGTTCAAACATCAGCCGCATCGGGTCGCCTTGCAACCCCAGCGGGGGCTGCACCCCAATCCACACGTTGCCCAGTTGTACCCCGCCTAGTAAGTAGCGAGAGTCTTCCGGACGTTCTGCGCCAACGGTGCGAATACCGCTTTCCGATAATGATTTCCACTGCTTGACGATGCGGCTGGTAAGCAAATAGCCCAGCCATTTTTCGAGTTGACGCACCGTAACAGTTGTCGTGGGTGCCTCAGCCAAACTTTCTGCCTGGGGCATCTGACTGACATAGGCATCGTTAGCGGCTTGCACTTGCCGAATCAGGGCTTCACCCGTCTCTGGTACATCGCCGACATGATAGCCCTCTTGCTTGAGGGCATGTAGAACCTTCAGCAACGACTTCGGTACATTCAACAGCGCAGCAGTTCCTGTTGCACCATAGCCTGGAGGAAAGCCATAGAGAATGATGGCAATCTTGCGCTCTGCTGGCGGTGTTTGACGGAGCGCAATCCAGCGCTTGACCCGCCCCGTCAGTCGTTGGACTCGTTCTGGCACCAGATAGATGCGATCGCCCACCAAGCCTCCTAGTGGCACCGGGTCAATTGCGCCATCCAATTCGGGCAGCGCATACAGCACTACGCTTTGTAGCCCACCAATGCCCTGCCGCGTCCAGGAATGAATGTCTTGAATCAGCAGGGGTGCCGAGACAAAATACGGGACATTTTTGGCAGCCAGAATGCGCTTAGCCACCTCAACCTGTCTCCCTGCTTCCATCGAACCAGCTGGCCCCCCAACCAACGGAAAGCCAATCGTCGAAACAATGGCGTCTACCGTGGCGGCTTCTGGTGAGAGCGACGGTGTTTCAATATGACCCTGTTCTCTTTGATCCTGTTCAAAGGTCGTTGTCATTAGATCCCGCACCGCAACGTGACCTTCCACGCCATTGATAAAAATGGGCACAGGAATCAGCCCAGCTTGCTCAAAATAGCGGATTAGTTGAGGAATATAGGGCTGTTTGGTGATGACATGCTTGCGGTAGAGAAGAATGCCCACAGTTGGCGATTTTGGGGTGAGGGCGAGTTTTGATTGATTGAATCGAATAGATGGGAATTGCTCTGACATGTTGGGGCTAACCCTTCCCATATAAAGGTTAGCGAGGTCTGATGCCATCGATAGGGGTTGGTCTGAGTCCGTTGGGGGCATCCCGCCTGTGCTCGGGATGTAGCGATTGACATACCAATGCAAATAGTCTTGGGGAGAAGTGAAATAGCCATCATACTGAGGATGCAACAGCCCAATATTGGGTGTTTCAATTACCGTAGGGATTTCACCGATGCTCAGCCCCAGATAATTCTCCGCCAGAAACCACAGCATTGACGCCACGTTATCGGCACCGCCCGCATTCCAGTAGCCATAGATAATCAGCCAGTTGCGTAAGTCTTGAACTTTGCCTACCGGGATAAATTTGAGCAATTTGGGCCCTACTTTCAAAAAGCTGAGATAGCCTGCCAGCTTGTCTTCTTCGCGCTGATTGCCGCCAAACTTGCTGAGAATAAACTGCACCGGCTTTGGCATGCCCTTGGGCTTCTCACCAATAGCAAACTTGCCGAGCTGTGTAAGGCTCATCAGCTCTAGTGCCGACTCAAACACCAGGCGAATGGGGATGGGTGCTGCTCGTTCGCGCAACCAAACTACCTGGTCATAGTCAAACAACAAGCTGCCAAAAAAAATATCGGCTTGGTGTAGCGCTGAGGCTACAACATCGGGCTGAGCCGTGATGTCGCGATCGCTAAACACCTGGATTTCTAAGTCTGAGCATCGGGCCACCGCACGCTCAGCTGCCTGCCGATATAAATCTGCATTGAACGACTCAAACCCAGCCACTAAGACAATACGCTTCATGCTCAAATGCCCATTTTGCATCCGTTACCTATTGATCTTAAAGGGCAATTGATGGTGTAGGGTAAACTCGCGGGGCGATCGCCCCTAAACACAAAATATCTCCAGCAGAATAACTGCCTGCCCTGACTAAGGAATGATCAGAATCGATGAGATAAGATCAGTAACAGATGTTAGGGCTTTATCTCAATGAATTTGCTGGTTTTAGTGCTTGGGTCTCTCCTTGCCCTATTGATTTTGGGTGTTGCTGTCTACCTGTTGACGGCTCGCCGCTACCAATCCTCAAACTCCGTAGCCAATTCCTATGACCAATGGACAGAGGACGGTATTTTGGAGTTTTATTGGGGAGATCACATCCACTTGGGGCATTATGGTTCGCCGCCGCGCCAGAAGGATTTTATCGCCGCCAAAATTGATTTTGTACATGAGATGGTGCGCTGGGCCAACTTAGATCACCTCCCTCCTAGCTCGACACTTCTAGATGTTGGCTGTGGCATTGGTGGCAGTAGTCGCATTTTGGCTGAAGCTTATGGATTTTCAGTCATCGGTGTCACGATCAGCCCCCAGCAGGTGAGACGCGCCCAGCAGTTGACGCCCCCCGGCCTGGATGCCCAGTTTCAGGTAGATGATGCCATGGCGCTTTCGTTTCCAGATGCCAGTTTCGATGTCGTCTGGTCGATTGAGGCTGGGCCGCACATGCCAGACAAAGACCTTTTTGCCAGAGAACTGATGCGGGTGCTCAAGCCGGGAGGCATTTTGGTCGTTGCCGATTGGAATCAAAGAGATGCCCGTCAGATTCCGTTGAATAGGTGGGAGAAACCTGTGATGCGCCAGCTTCTTGACCAGTGGTCTCATCCTGCTTTCTCTAGCATTGAAGGCTTTGCTGAATGTTTAGAAGCAACGGGGCTAGTGGAGGGTCGAGTGGTCACTGCCGACTGGACGGAACAAACCCTACCATCATGGTTGGATACTATCTGGCAAGGCATTGTTCGTCCTCAAGGTTGGCTGCGCTTTGGAGCCTCAGGGTTGATTAAATCATTGAGAGAAGTACCAACTATTTTGCTGATGCGCTTAGCCTTTGGGACAGGACTCTGCCGCTTTGGCATGTTTCGGGCGCTCCGGGCTCAGTCATCTCCCCGATCAACTGAGACAGCCGCATCGGAGATTGTTCAAGTCTAGGAATGGATCAAATACTCCGGTTAAGATTTTTCTAGTGAGCTTTTACAGCCTCTGCCCCGCGTTCTGTGCGTCAGCATGAGCGTTGGGACTAGGGGCTGTCATCAATTAGCCTCTAATGACCCAAGAATCAACGGTTACAGCCCCTAGCCTGTTTTTTGGGTCGGGCGTGGCAAGGCTCTGACCATAAGGGTTTCAGCTGCAACTGATGACACGCCCTATGTCATTCATTTGCTATTTAGATTGACTGGATGCATCCAAATCAGGAGTGGTTATGTCATATTCTTTGGCACAGTTTCCTCGTTGCTGCTTTATCACCGGGACTGATACCAACGTAGGAAAGACTGTGGTATCAGCCCTGCTGACCCTGGGCTTAGGAGCCGCCTATTGGAAGCCCGTACAGTCGGGGCTAGAGCCCATGACAGATACAGAGTTTGTGCGGCGCGCGACAGGGTTAGATGACTCCCATTTCATTCCCGAACAGGTATGTTTGACGCAGCCATTATCGCCCCATGCGGCAGCAGCAATTGATGGCGTTCACATTCGTCTCGATGACATTCAGATGCCAACGACCGATAAGCCTTATCTAATTATTGAAGGGGCAGGTGGGCTGATGGTGCCGCTCAATCAGAAACACTTCATCCTTGATCTGATTCGTGCTTTGGATATACCCGTGTGTTTGGTTAGCCGCAGCACTCTAGGCACAATCAATCACACGCTGCTGTCGCTGGCACAGCTGCGTCGAGCTAATATTCCTATCCTGGGTGTCATTCTAAATGGGGCAAAGAATCCAAGCAATCGAGAGGCGATCGCCCACTATGGTCAAGTCCCGATTTTGGCAGAACTAGAACTGCTTAACCCCTTGAACGCAGAAACGCTGATGCAAACCTTTCATGACCAATTTGATACAGCCATTTGATGCACCCATTTGATGCAGCTCTGAGGGTACTTTAAGGCTCCTCGGATCTAGAGCCAACGGAGTTAGGCTCCTATGCCTCGATCGTATAGGTCACTTCCAGACGATACGTTGCTTGGGCCGGAACTGTAACCACGTCTTCCGCAGCGTTGGTTGTTTCCACGCAAATAAACCGGGTGTAGTCGTCATCCTCTAGGTCAGCCATGGTGGCTGAGATTTCTGACCACGGGTTCCATATGACAGCAGTTTGGTTCCCTGAAGAGGTAATGCGGATGCGGCGATTCAGCGCGCCGTCTTCAATCACTAGTTCATTGGGCACTCCTTGATAAATCCGATCTACTTCGGAGGCGATCGCCACTACACCGCGTTGATACTTGACCTGTCCTCCATCTACTTTATCGATGTAGGATGTGCCGTCTAGTCCTAGTACGGTCGTTTTTATAATATCGCCAACGGAAACGTAGGTATGCAGCGCTTGCGTGATGTCGAAGGGGCGATCGCCTGTGTTACGACTGACGAGCGCCATTTTTAGCTCAGCACCTACCGTAATCTCAAGTGCCAATTCAAACGGATTGGGCCACAGTTCGCGGGTGTCGTCTGTGTCGCCAAAGCCCAGCGTCACCCTGGTTTCACCGTTGGAGGGTGCCGCTGTACTCTTGACCTGCCACAGTCGGTTACGAGCAAAGCCGTGGCTGGGGCGACCTTTCCCTTCCGGATCGGGGCCAAACCAAGGCCAGCACACCGGTGCCCCCCCTTTAATGGCTTTACCCGCTTTATAGTAAGCTCGGTCGCTTACAAACATGAGATCTTGAGAGACACCCTGAGGCTGAAAGGAAAGTACCTGACCGCCATAGACTGAAATTAGCGCTGTGGCTTGTTCATTAGCAACCCGAATAAACGGCAGATCTCCCTGACCCGAAACGAAATCCACCTGTTCAGCGATGCCATATTCACGATTAAGCTGGCTCAAATTCATCTTGTCTATTCCTTGGTCTGCATCCTCATTATCTACTCAACAGGATGATTTCCTATGTAAAATAGCGGCCAATGCAGACTTCAATCCACTGGGTTGTATTTTTAATCACAGTCAGCATCAGCTAAGCAAATGTTGTAGTCAGCCATCAAGAGTCGTAGCATAAATTTATGCACCCTCATATTTGGTATCCCTTCACTCAGGCTAAAACAGCTCCCTCACCGCTAAAGGTGAAAGCAGCTCAGGGCATCTGGCTCGAACTCGAAGACGGTCGCCGTCTTATGGACTGTATTTCAAGTTGGTGGGTGAATTTATATGGTCATGCCCATCCCAAAATTGCAGCGGCGATCGCCCATCAAGCCAGCCAACTTGAGCATGTAATCTTTGCTGGGTTTACCCACGACCCTGCCGAACAACTAGCTGAACGGCTAGTTCAGCGCCTTCCAGACGGTCTAACCCGCGTCTTTTTTTCTGATAATGGCTCAACGGCTGTCGAAGTGGCGTTGAAAATGGCCTATCAATATTGGGTTAACTGCCAGCAGCCGCGTCAAACTTTTCTGGCCTTCACAGGAGCCTATCATGGCGACACGGTGGGTGCGATGGCAGTGGGGGGGCGATCGCTCTTTTCGGATGTGTTTGCTGATTGGCTGTTTCAGGTTGACTATGTGCCGTTTCCGGCCACCTATATCGGGGATGCCTCCGTCGAACAGACTGAAGCTGACGCCCTAGCGCACCTGCGCCGCCAGCTCGAACAGCACCCTGACGCCTATGCCGGAATTTTGGTTGAACCCCTAGTGCAGGGAGCCGGAGGGATGCGGATGTGCCGCCCCCATTTTTTGCAAGCCGTCTATCAGCTATCGCGTGAATTTAACACGCTGCTGATCTGTGACGAAGTCATGACAGGCTTTGGCCGCACGGGGGCTTGGTTTGCCAGCCTTAAGGCTCAGATTAAACCCGATATTATCTGCCTTTCTAAAGGGTTGACAGGTGGGTTTATGCCCCTCTCTGTCACTGTTTGCACGGAGGCAATCTATGATGCCTTCTACAGTGACGACCCGATGAAAACCCTTTACCACGGCCATAGCTATACGGCTAATCCCTTGGGGTGTGCAGCGGCGATCGCCTCCTTAGATCTCATGGTAGAACATGAATCCGTCTTTACTCAGATGGAAGCCAAGCACTGCCGGTATCTAGAGGCTCTGGCCGACCATCCCAAACTAGAAAAGCGCCGCGTTATGGGCACGATTGCCGCAATGGAGATTAAGACCGACCAGCCCGGATATCTCAATCAGGTGGCCTTGGAGATTCGCCAGAAGGCGATCGCCCATGGGTTGCTGTTGCGGCCATTGGGTCATGTGCTTTACCTGATGCCGCCCTATTGCATCACCGATGACGAACTGGCACAGGTATACAAGGGAATTGCAGCAATTCTATAATGCAAAGCTGCACGTTTCGACGGGTTAACCATGTCTGACTTATCTGCCCTTCCCCTCATAATCCGCCATGACTGGACACTAGACGAGGTTTTGGCCTGTTTAGAACAGCCCTTAATGGATTTGCTCTATCACGCTCAGACGGTGCATCGTCACCTCAATCCTCACGCTCAGATGCAGCTCGCCACCCTGTTGAGTGTCAAAACGGGGGGCTGTTCTGAAAATTGTGCCTATTGTCCGCAGTCGGCTCACTATGATACGGGCGTTGAGCGTCAGTCTACTTTGGCTGTGGCAGAGGTGTTAGAGGCCGCCACCCGCGCCAAAGCAGCGGGGGCGCACCGCTTTTGCATGGGCTGGGCGTGGCGGCAGATTCCTGAAGGGGCGGCGTTTGTTGAGATGTTAGACATGGTGCGCGGGGTGCGGCAGTTGGGGTTAGAGGCTTGCGTCACGGCTGGCATGTTGACTGAGCCTCAGGCCGAGGCATTGGCTGAGGCAGGGCTGACGGCCTACAACCACAATCTCGACACCAGCTCCGATTTTTATGACTCAATTATTACCACGCGCACCTATGGCGATCGCCTCCAAACACTCAAACGGGTGCGGCAGGCAGGCATGACGGTATGCAGCGGGGGCATCATTGGCATGGGCGAGTCGTGGCGCGATCGCGCTCAGATGCTGCAACTGTTGGCAACCCTTGATCCTCATCCCGAAAGTGTGCCGATCAATGCGCTTGTGCCCGTTGCTGGCACACCTCTGCAAGACCAGCCGCCCATTGACCCACTGGATTTGGTTCGCATGTGTGCCACAGCGCGCATTTTGATGCCCGCAGCCCGCGTACGACTCAGCGCTGGCCGCACTCACCTTACTCGCGAGGCGCAGGTGCTGTGTTTCTTAGCCGGAGCCAATTCAATTTTTTATGGAGACATGCTGCTGACTACAGCCAACCCCGATCAGGAGAGCGATCGCCAGTTTTTAGATGCCATTGGCATGGCCACAACCTGACATTGCCCCTGCTCAGCTATCTGCCGCCGAGCTAGTTGAGCTATCTAGGGCGTGTCATCAATTGCAGCTGAAACCCTTATGGTCAGAGCCTTGCCACGCCCGACCCAAAAAACAGGCTAGGGGCTGTAACCGTTGATTCTTGGGTCATTAGAGGCTAATTGATGACAGCCCCTAGTTGATCAGTCTCGTTTAGAGATGCCCTCTAGCGTTATCAGAAGAATTAGTCCAAAATCAAATCAGATCAGCCTTTAGCAGGCTATCTTCCAGACGGCTGTGGCCCCAGGGATCGGTTCAATCTCCCCTTAGGGCATAGACACCTCGCCTTTGATATGACTGACTCCCATACTGATTTAGAACGCCTGCGCGCCCAGTTGCTAGAGCGCTATCATAGCCTCCCTTCTCTGGAACAGCTGATTGTCCAGCTGTTTTCGGTGATTTATGAGCCGATCAGTCGGGCGACATTTATGGTGTGCTTAAATCAGCTGGGAGCCCATGACCCCCAGGGTAAGCCATTTACTACAGCCAGCCTTAAGCCTCATATTGAGCGGCTCTTGTGTGATGAGCTATTGACTCAGGCAGGCGGGCAAGGGCCACAGTGTCACCCTTTGATAACTGAAATTGCCACGCGGGATGCAGTTCACGTTGGGCGGTTTGAGATGTTGGCACAAGTTGTGCAAAGTCGGATGCCAATTACGTCTCGCTGGAAGAATGGCCCGCGCCATTTCACCAGCAATCATCAACTAATGCGTGAAATTCGCATTGGCCTCTATCGCCATGATGTGCAGTTTATCAACCAGCAACTGGAAGATTACGCCAAAGACAATTACACCCAAACCAAGCTATCGCTGAGTGACATCTTTCAGCAGCTTTGCAATAATCCCTTTGATTCAGACTGGTTTCGCACACTTCCGCCTGTGATTTATGAAAGCGCGATTACCAGCATCCTCAACCACTCGATGCTAGCTCTCACCCCTGCTGACGCCGCCTTTCATCTGCTGCACCATGATTGTGTTGCAGAGTGGGGCAAACAGAGTCGCGATCGCCCCCTCTGGATCCATGCGCTGCTGATTGAGCAGTTTATTTTGCGGGGGCAGGTGCAAGCAGCGACAGAACACTATGAGCGCCTATCGGGTCAGTTTGACGCTCAACTCGACAGCGTGCGCGGCTGTCTAGCCTTCTTGCGCGGCAATGATGATGAGGCGATCGCCTACTACACACAGGCTCTCCAAACACTCAAGCGGGGCACGGGCAAGCGCAAAATCTATTTTCAGTCGCTCTTAGGGCTGTTTTTTATCTGGGCCTTACTCAAGCAAGGCACGTCCAGTTCCCTCCGTGAAGCCGAAAGCTATGCCGATATTGCCCGACAGTCAAAACATTGGCTCAGTCCGGCCTATGCAGCCATCGAACGACTGATCAAAGTGCAGCAAGGCGATCTGGCCTCGAAAGAAGCCCTGCGTGATGCTGTGTTTTTGGGCAAGCAGCATAGTCTTGAAACCTTGGTCTATTCTCTTTGTCTCTACTGGGTGGATGCCGACACCGCCAAACAGGTGCTGGCTAAACCCCTGAAACGCTTAGTGAAGCAGGCCAGCCAGTCGGGCTATGAGTGGTTGGCCTTAGAAGCTGCTGATTTGCTGTCGCGCCTCAAGCCCAGCAGCGCGTCTACCAAATTAGTCAACGAATTACAGCATGATCGTCAGACGCGATCGCTGGTCGATTTGATTGAGCCTCAAGCTGCATGGGAGCTGTCTCTCAATGCACTGGCAAGTCTGGGGTACGTCGAATCTCCCACCGCCGCTAAATCAGCAACCGACCAGCGCCTTGCCTGGTTTATCACCTTTTTTCCCAGTGGATGCCTGATTCAGCCACGCGAGCAGACCCTCAACGCGAAAGGAGACTGGAGCAAAGGTCGCCCCGTTGCCCTCAAACGGCTCAAAAATAATCTGGATGACTTTGGTTACCTCACGCCTCAAGATCGGCGCGTTTGTGCGCTGATCAAGACCTATAACCACGGCTGGGGTAAGACTGAATATCGCTTTGCCGAACGGGCGATCGCCACCCTGATCGGGCATCCGCTGGTGTTTTGGGAGGAGGCGCATACCATCCGCGTTGACATCGTCAAAGGAGAACCCGAACTGCGCGTCAAGAAAGGCAAGAACAATCAGCTCAGCCTTCAGCTTTTTCCTGAATTTAAAGACACGAAAGAGCTGGTTGTCGTCAAAGAAACGCCCACCCGGCTCAAGGTGATCGAAATTACCCCCGACCATCGCCGCATTGCTGAAATCTTGGGGAAAGAAAATCGCTTAACAGTGCCAACCACCGCCGAAAACCAGGTACTCACCGCCATTAGCGCCGTTTCGCGGTTGGTCACGGTGCAGTCTGATATTGGTGGTGGTCTCGACAATGCTGAAACCATTCCTGCAGATGCCACGCCCCATGTGCATTTGCTACCCGCTGGCTCCGGCCTCAAAGCCGTCATGCTCGTGCGCCCGTTTCCTCAGGGGGGGCCGTACTATCGTCCAGGGGTGGGGGGTGAAACCGTCATTGCTGAAATCGAGAGCAAGCGGCTCCAAACCCATCGCAACCTGAGCGATGAGCACCAGCGAGCCCAGGCAGCGATCGCGGCCTGTGCGCCCCTGGCGAGTGATGCTGAAGCCGAGGGCGAATGGCAGATTGACGATCCAGAAGCCTGTTTAGAACTGCTGCTTGATTTGCAAGCCTTAGGGGATGCCGTCCTCGTAGAATGGCCCAAAGGCGAAAAATTGCGAGTGCGTCATCAGGCTGGCTTTGGCGATTTTCGAGTCAAGATTCAGCAAGAACAGGGCTGGTTTTTGGCAGAAGGGGAACTACACCTTGATAATTCGCTGGTGCTGGATATGCGGCAGCTGATGCAGCTGTTAGATCAGACCCCTAGCCGCTTTGTGCCCTTAGGAGACGGACAGTTTCTCGCTCTCACGCAGGAATTTCGCAAACGCCTCGATGACTTGCGCACCTTCTCAGAACAGAAAGGGCAAGGCGTCCGATTTCACCCCCTAGCCACTCTGGCAATTGACGACTGGGTCAATGACATCGGTGAGCTTGAGGTTGATCCCCAATGGCAGGCTCACATCCAGCGCATCAAAGAGGCTCAAAGCTCAGATCCGGTGCTGCCATCGACCTTACAAGCCGAACTGCGCGACTATCAGCTCGATGGCTTTCGCTGGCTGGCCCGACTCGCGCAATGGGGCGTGGGGGCGTGTCTGGCCGATGACATGGGACTAGGCAAAACCCTGCAAGCACTGGCCGTGATTCTGACACGGGCACCTCAAGGGCCGACCCTGATCGTGGCACCAACCTCAGTCTGCATGAACTGGGTGGCCGAAGCCGAGCGCTTTGCTCCCACGCTCAATGCCATGCAGTTTGGTAGTGGCGATCGCCAACAACAGGTAAATGATCTGCAGCCGTTTGATCTGCTGGTCTGTAGCTATGGGCTATTGCAGCAAGATAATGTCGCTGAAATGCTAGCTCAGGTTCATTGGCAAACGATTGTGCTCGATGAAGCCCAATGGATTAAGAATATTGCCACAAAGCGATCGCAAGCAGCCATGAGTTTGCAAGGAGACTTTAAGCTCATCACCACCGGCACGCCAATCGAAAACCATCTCGGAGAACTGTGGAACCTGTTTCGCTTTATCAATCCTGGTCTTTTAGGCTCACTCGAACGGTTTAATCAAACCTTTGCTACACCGATTGAGAAATATGGCGATCGCCCTGCCCGCAACCGCCTGAAGAAGCTGATTCAGCCGTTTTTGCTGCGGCGCACCAAAGCGCAAGTGCTAGAAGAACTCCCCTCCCGCACTGAAATCACCCTGCAGGTTGATTTGAGCCCCGAAGAGTTGGCTTTTTATGAAGCACTGCGCCGAGAATCACTGGTCAAACTCTCTGAAAGTGACGCCCCTCCAGGGCAAAAGCAATTGCAAATTCTGGCAGCGATCATGCGACTGCGCCGCGCCTGCTGCAATGCTCGGCTGGTAATGCCCAATTTTGCCCTCCCCAGTTCTAAACTGCAGCTCTTTGGCGAGGTGCTGAGCGAGTTGCTCGACAACTCTCACAAGGCTTTGGTGTTTAGCCAATTTGTCGATCATCTGCACATCATTCGAGACTATCTCGATCAGCAGCACATTTCCTATCAATATCTAGATGGCAGCACATCGATCGCCCAGCGCAAAAAACGGGTCAATGCCTTTCAAGCAGGGCAAGGCGATGTATTTTTGATCAGCCTCAAAGCCGGTGGCACCGGGCTCAACCTCACCGCCGCTGACTATGTGATTCATATGGACCCCTGGTGGAACCCGGCTGTCGAAGACCAGGCTAGCGATCGCGCCCACCGCATGGGGCAACAGCGCCCGGTCACAATTTATCGCCTAGTGGCAAAAAACACAATCGAAGAAAAGATTGTCGAACTCCATCGCCACAAGCGAGACTTAGCCGATAGCCTGCTCGAAGGGGCAGAAATGGGCGGCAAGATGTCAACAGATGAACTACTTAAACTGATGCAGGACATCTAACGATTTAGGCGGCATCTAATGGCAGATGGGTGCAGATGGGCATAGATCCGATCCACGGCAATACTTGCTACGCAAAGGCAGAGCCTTTCATGTCGCGCAGCGAAACGCCCCCAATCTCGAAACACAAGTCAGGAGTTTCGTTTGGAGGGGGTTTAGGGAATGTTACACGACACGCAGTTAAAACGGGAGAAGGAGAGCTAGAACATTCAAAGCCCCTCTCCCAGAAAGAAGGATCTAGAGTGAGAGCATGCACTGGATGCTTGATTCATTGGCATACTCTCAGCCTGTTTTAGAAGACGTTGTAAGTCTTTCAGGTTAAATCAGAACGGCGCGATTTCATTAATGTAGCGATTACATTAGCATTGTCAGCGCGATTTCATTAATGTAGCGATTACATTAGCATTGTCGGCGCGATTTCAACGGAGGTTGGAATCGCTTGGGTCTTTGCTGAAACTAGCGATCAGCTGTATGGGCTTGTTGTTAACCCTGCTTAGCCATTGCACCCCACTCAATGGCTGCTTATGATGGAGGGGTGATTTTGCTACAGGATAAAATCATGCTGCAGCGAATCCAATTGACATAACTTGCATCAGAATGTCTTGAGCCATCTACTTCTTAAGTCATCCATACACAAATGTAGCGAATTATTGGGTGATGCCTGACTGGCTGACAAAACTCGTGAAAGGCTGACTCTCTCATACCTGAGGCTTTGGCTGGGCTTTGCCTCAGATATCTACAACGACGTAGATTGAACATAGCCGAAATCCACACTCCGAAGATTTGTCAGGCAACCAGAATGCTCATAGCTGAGCGACAAATGCCTGATGAGAGAAAGGTGTGATTTATACTTCAACGGTATTGCTTGATTGCCTGATAAATCGTTTAAATCATCTACATACAGAATAGGGGCATTCCTGCAGATTTTTATCACAAATGATACAGACAATTAAAATCTGGGTGATGGGCGGAAGTTCAGCTAAATCTATAGGCTAAAGATGGATTAATTAAATTTACGTGAATGCACCTCAATCGGCTTGAAATCTGACCGGATTATCTCGAAGATGTTTGAAAGTTTGAACAGGATGATTCGAACATCTGCTGATGAAGATCGATGGTCTGTGATTGAGCACATAATGTGTAGATGCTTGAGGTTGCTAAATGGGTTTCACATTTCAAGCCCCCGCTCGAAATCTGATTAAAGCAACGGGTTTTTGGCAAGATAATGCTCTAATTTTACGCGAACTGCGATATTTCCCAGTGATTGTGGCGCTAGCAATCCTTTTTCCGTTGTTAGCCGCCATCTTTGAGGGCTTTGGCGTTGGGTTCTTGCTGGGTTTTTTGCATAATCTGATTAGTCCGGGTGGAGCACCGTTTAAAACTGGATTCCAGGTGTTTGATATTTGGATTTTGGGCATCAATCAGCCAGAGATGGAACGACTCTATCGAGTCTCGGCGCTGATTTTAGCTTCAACTTGGTTGCGAGCCTGCTTCAACTACTTCGCAACGGTCTATATGAATATTGCCCAAGTGCGACTCGTTGACCGTCTCTATAAGCAGATTTTTGAGCAGTTGCAAGCGCTCAGTCTTTCTTTCTTTGGCTCGGTGCGCTCTGGCGAAATTATTAACACTCTCACGTCTGAAGTCTCGCAACTGCGGCAGGCCATTGGCGCGTTTAGCTTTATTTTGACCAAGGGCTCGACGCTGGTGATTTATGCCATGGTGGCGTTTATGATTTCCTGGCCGCTTTGTCTGATGGCGATAGTGCTCTTTAGCTTGGCGGCGGCTGGGCTATCGAATCTGAGAAAGCGGGTGCGAGAAGCTAGCTTCCCGGCATCTGCTGCGCGGGGCAAATTTACGGGGTTGGCATCTGAATTTGTTAGCAGCATCCGCACGGTGAATGCGTTTGCTACTCAAGACTATGAGCGGCAGCGCTATTATCAAGCCAGCTCGGAAATCGTAGAGACAGAGACAACAGCAGCTCAGCGGCTAGCGATTATTCGACCGCTGACGGAGGGTCTTGCTACAACCATTTTGATTGCCATGATTATCGTCAGCATGACAGTCTTTGTAGCCAATGGTGTTTTGCAAGTGGCGTCGCTGCTGACGTTTCTGTTTATTTTGTTTCGACTGGTGCCCGCAATTCAAGAGCTAAATGGCATTGTGGCGCAAATTGGTAGCTTTCAGGGATCAATCAACAACATTCAAGACCTGCTGCGACGCGATAATAAGCCGTATCTCAGCAATGGCACGCAATCATTTAATGGACTGAACCAGGCGATTGAGTTTGTTGGGGTTGACTTTGGCTATGATGCAGACGCGCTAGTGCTACGAGATATCACGCTGACGATCGAAAAAGGAACAACGGTGGCATTGGTAGGCGCATCTGGAGCCGGAAAAAGTACGCTGGCTGATTTGATTCCACGCTTTTATGACCCGACGCAAGGACAGATTTTGTTTGACGGGGTTGATTTGAAGGTGTTTGATATAACGTCGGTGCGACGCCGAATGGCAATTGTCAGCCAGGAGACGTTTATTTTTAATGCAACTATTCGAGCCAATATTGCTTACGGTACTGAAAATGCGACAGATGATGCTGTCTATGAAGCGGCTCGGCTGGCCAATGCACTTGAGTTTATCCAAGAGTTGCTCGAAGGATTTGAAACTGTGTTGGGCGATCGCGGCGTGCGGCTCTCGGGCGGGCAGCGGCAACGGGTTGCTATTGCCCGTGCATTGCTGAAAAACCCTGAGATTTTGATTTTAGATGAGGCGACGAGTGCGCTGGATTCTGTTTCGGAACGGCTGATTCAAGAATCGCTGGAGAAACTATCGGTAGGGAGAACCGTGATTGCCATTGCTCACCGACTATCAACTATTGCTAATGCTGACAAAGTGGTTGTGATGGAGCAAGGCCAGATTGTAGAGCAGGGGACTTATAAAGAGTTACTTGAGCATCGTGGCAAGCTTTGGAACTATCACCAAATGCAACATGAAATGGAAATTAGCTAATTCATTAATTTGAATTCAATTCACATAAGCCAGAGCTTTTGAAATCCAACTTGGTTAAGATAGTCACTATTAATTTTAGTTTTTTATTTTGCTCATATCCTTATCATCTGCACATGAAGTAGATTAATATATGACACTTATATCTGTAATCATTCCAACATTTAATAGTGAAAATACTATCAGAGAAACTCTGGATTCAGTATTTAACCAAACTTTCTCTGACTTTGAAATCATAATCATAAATGATGGCTCCACTGATAGAACAATTGAGCTTCTTGGCAAAATTTCAGATTCTAGAGTCAAAGTTTTTTCTTATCCAAACAGCGGTGTATCCATAAGCAGAAATAGAGGAATAAGTTATGCTTCTGGCGAATTTATCTCATTTCTAGATGCTGATGATTTGTGGACTCCCGATAAGTTAGAAACGCAATTACAGGCATTAAAAACTCATTCTGAAGCAGCAGTCGCTTATAGCTGGACAGATTGTATTGATGAGGCAGGAAACTTTTTATATCAGGGAATGCACATTTCTCCGAGCGGATATGTTCTAGGAGATTTACTGCTCCGAAACTTTTTACAAAATGGTTCTAATCCTTTGATCCGAAAGACTGCTCTTTTAGACGTAGGAGAGTTTGATCCATTTCTGAGTCCTTGTGAAGACAGAGATATGTGGTTACGGTTAGCAGCCAAGTATCATTTTATAGCAGTGTCATCTCCTCAGATTTTGTACAGAATTTCCTCTGGCTCAATGTCGTCTAGCATCACCAAACTTGAAAAATCGGGATTATGTGTTCTGAAGAAAGCGTTTGATAGAGCTCCTAAATCTCTGCAATATTTACGACAGCAAAGCCTCTCAAACCATTATAGAGGCCTCGTATGGAAAACAACTGACGGCACTCCAAATGACAAGAATGGATTTCTAGCATTCAAATACTTTATCAAGTACTTATTCTATGATCCTACTCCTTGGAGAGATCTCCGAGCAAAAGCTTCATTGATGCGGAAGATCATCAAAATAATCTTGGAATCCCTAAAGACAGAAATCCCATTAGAAAATAAAAGGGCAACCAGTATAAAGATAGATACTATGTAATTTCCTAATCGTCTTGAATATTCAACTATTTATTAAATTCCAACTTATCTAATACTAGAATGCATGCCATGCCAGTCATATCTGTTATCATCCCTGCCTATAACAGTTCTAAGACAATATTAAGCACAATAAAATCCGTATTAAATCAAACCTTCTCTGACTTTGAACTCATAATCATAAATGATGGCTCTACAGATTCGACGTTGGAAGTAATCAGGAATGTTTTAGATTCTCGGATCAAAATATTTTCGTATCCAAATAATGGTGTAGCTGTAAGCCGCAATCAAGGGATAAAAAATGCTTCCGGAGAATTGATTGCATTTTTAGATGCGGATGATCTCTGGACGCCAGATAAACTGGAACTACAACTAAAAGCCTTAAAGAATAATCCAAATGCTGCTCTCGCCTATAGTTGGACTGACTTCATAGATGAAAATGGTCAGATAGTAAATACAGGAATGCGAACAGTAATAAACGGAAATGCATATACAGAATTATTAAAGAGCAATTTCTTGCAAAATGGTTCCAATCCTCTAATACATAAATACGTGCTTGATAGGATTGGTGGCTTTGATGAATCTTTGCCTGCTGCACAAGATTGGGATCTTTATTTAAGACTTGGCTTTCATTATGAGTTTTTATGTGTACCGTGCCCTCAAATTCTATATCGAGTATCCTCCGATTCCATGTCAGCAAATGTGTCTAGGCTAGAGAATTCTTGCTTGAAAGTGCTTGAGCAAGCATATGCTAGAGCACCAAAATCTTTACATCATTTGAAAAAAGAGAGTTTTAGCATTCTTTATAAATATCTAATTTATAGAACATTTGAGATATACCCGAAGAACAAAAAGGGATTTGAGGCGGCTAAACTGTTTTGGCGATACATAAAAAATGATAAATCACCTCATCGATTAATTCGGTTTAAGTGTTCATTATTCTCAACAATTCTAATAGCAATTGTGTTCCCTGATCGTCAATTAGTTTTAGATTAAACAAGAAATGATTAAATTACTTCCGATTGAATTAGGTAAAATACTATGATTAGTGTCATCATTTGCACCTATAATCCTCGAAAAGTCTATCTAGAAAAAACTTTAGATGCTTTAAATTCACAAACGCTTAACTATGATGAGTGGGAATTAGTAATCGTTGATAATGCCAGTGATCAACCGATTTCTAAAACATTTGACATTCGCTGGCATTCAAATGCTAGACATGTTTATGAAGAAAAATTAGGTCTTACAAATGCGCGACTATGTGGTATTAGAGAATCAATAGGAGATGTTCTTGTTTTCGTAGATGATGATAATATTTTAGACAGTAATTATCTCGAAAATGTTGTTCAGATTGATAGAAATTGGCCAATGCTTGGGGCTTGGGGTGGGCAATGTATCCCTGCATTTGAGGTAGAACCCCCTGCCTGGACAAAACCTTTTTGGGAGTATTTGGGACTTCGAGAATTTGAGCATGATAGATGGTCAAACTTGAATGTTTGGGACACTGCACCTATGGGTGCTGGGATGTGTGTTAAGAGAATCGTCGCTGAGCAATATGCTGAGTTGGTTATGCATGATTCCAAGCGACTCAAATTAGATCGCCGAGGAGGGCAGTTGCTAAGTTGTGGTGATACAGATCTTGTCTATACTGCTGGCGATTTGGGTTTAGGTAATGGTCTATTTACATCGTTACGGTTGCAGCACTTGATGCCACCCTTTCGGCTTGAAGAGGGGTACTTGCTCAAGCTGGTTGAGGCGACAGCATATTCAGTAATCATGCTGGAATTTTGTAGAGGAGTCTTACCTTCGATGTTATCTCGGAAGAAGAGGTTAAGACTATCTTTTCCTTGGTTAATGGCTCCAAGCTTATACTTTGTCGGCTCGAAAAAACTAAAATTTAACTATGCTTTGACGAAAGGTCGAGTATCTGCGATGCGAGAAGTCTTGAATATCGAGAGTTCTTTAAGCAACTAGAGTTCAATATTGATTGAAACTAGTTTTCTATAATTCTTAATTTATAGAGGCAACGCAAAAATGATCAGCATAATTACACCCGTATATAACGGAGAAAAATTTATTGAGTCCTGCATTAATAATGTGATTGAGCAAGACTGTCAACAAGTTGAACATATTATTGTAGATGGTGGCTCAACAGATAAAACTTTATTAATTGCGAAGAGAATAGCAGAAAATTATCCTCATATCCGATGGATTTCCGAAAAAGATAGAGGTCAGTCGGACGCTATGAATAAGGGGATTCAAATGGCTCATGGCTCAGTTATTGGAATCCTCAATGTTGATGACTTCTATGAGCCGAATGTATTGAATCATATCTTAGATATCTTTGAAGACTTACCTGCACCAAGTCTTGTCGTCGGGAATTGCAATTCTTGGGGAGACAACGGAAAAATATTTGATGTGAATAAACCCGACAAACTAGATTTTCTAGGTTTAGTCTCATTGAAGAATTCTTTTCCAGTTAATCCAGCTGCATATTTTTACCATAAATCTCTCCATTCAAAAATTGGGATGTATGCTTTAGATGAAGACTATGCGATGGATATAGACTTTATATTACGAGCTGTGCGAATAGCAAATGTTAAGTACATAGACGAGATTTGGGGAAACTACCAGCAAATACAGGGCACAAAAACTGTAATCTCAATGCAGAATGGACAACAGATTCAGCATTTAAGAAAAATCTTGAAAAAACATAGAAAATATCTTCCTTGGCAGCAAAGATGGCAAGCTGCTTTCGGAGTTTCAGTTCTTTTTCGAATGAAATATTTTACTGAGCGACCACAAGAGCTACTACCAACATTGCAATCTAAGATTAGTCGATTCATCTTAGCGCTAATGGTTAAGTACTCTAAAACGATTAATTGATTTTGAGATGTTTCTCTAAAAAGTTGAATCCTCGCATTATGATTTCTGTAATTATTCCCACCTATCAACGACCAAAATCTCTAGAGCTTTGCTTAAACGCTCTCAAACTACAAAGCCGATTGCCAAATGAGCTTTTGATTGTGGTGCGTAATACTGATAAAGTCACTTGGGATTTTTTGGAGCTGTTTGATTCAGGAAGACTACCAATATATCCAGTTACTGTATATTTACCAGGTACTGTTGCAGCGCGTAATGCTGGCCTAGATGCTGCAACCGGAGAAATCATTGCGTTTACTGATGACGATACTAGGCCGCATCCTGATTGGTTAAGTCGAATTGAATCTCATTTTCAGTCTGATACACAGCTAGGTGGACTAGGTGGTCGAGATTGTTGTTATAACGGCACTGAATTGGAAGACGGTACAAAAGAGGTTGTTGGCAAAATCCAGTGGTTTGGCCGAATTATTGGGAATCACCATCTCGGTGTCGGTAATGTCAGAGAAGTTGATGTGCTTAAAGGAGATAATATGACCTTTCGCCAATCTGCAATCGGTCAACTTCGATTTGACAAACGTTTACGCGGAACAGGTGCTCAGCCCTATGAAGATATGACCTTCTCACTAGCAGTAAAGTGTTCAGGTTGGAAAATAATCTACGATCCTGCTGTTGTAGTTGATCATCATTCTGACAATACAGATAATCCTCGTTCTTATGTCTTCAATGCTCAACAGGAGAAATTCAATAAGCTTGACATGATGAACTTAGGCTATAACCAAACTATTATGTTGTGGGGCTACCTATCACTAGAAAGGCGGATAGCTTTTCTGATTTGGTCTTCTTGTATTGGCTCAAAACATGCACCTGGTTTTTTGCAAGCAATTCGATTGACTTTTAAGCTCAAAATACTGTCGTGGCAACGCTATATAGCCTTTCAGCAAGGACAATTTCTAGCCATTATTGATTTGCTAAAGCGAGAGAGTTGCACTGAAAGTTCAGTACAGAATTGAGTAAAAAATAAAAAAACTTCAGATAATAATTTTACCTGTCGGCTTGGTGTGAAGAATAACAGATTTCATATTTGTTTTCTGAAACTAGATAAGAAGTAAGATTTCTATAATTGATTCGGAATGGTTGAATGTGAAAATTTGCATTGTTACTCAGCAAGTTATCAAAGGCAATGGGCAAGGTCGAGTAAACTACGAAATTGTTTGGGAAGCAGTGCGACAAAATTATCATGTCACTCTATTAGCAACCAACGTTGCTCAAGAACTGCTAGACCAAACTAGTCAGATTCGATGGATACCGATTCACGTTAATCAAGGCATTCCTCAACTGTTCAACGATTGGTCGTTTGCGCAGCAAACAACCCAGTGGTTGACTCTCAACCGCTCTGCTCTAGATTTGGTTATCGTCAATGGCGGCATTACCTGGGCAGTGGGGACAGTCAATATTGTGCATTTTGTCCATAGTGCGTGGTTGCGATCGCCCTTTCATGCGTCTCGAGTTCGGAAAGATCTGTATGGAATATATCACTGGCTCTACAGCACGTTGCATTCTCGTTGGGAACGTAAAGTCTGTCAGCAGGTCAAAACAGTCGTAGCGGTTTCAGCAAAAGTCCGCCAAGATCTGGAAACAATCGGTGTTTCTGAGAAACAAATCCGCGTGATTGTTAATGGCGTCAACCTACAAGAATTTTCACCAGGCCATGCTAATCGCCACACATGGGGATTGCCCCCCGATCAACCACTTGCTTTCTTTGCTGGAGATATCGGCAATCCTCGCAAAAACATGGACACGATTTTACAAGCTCTAGTTCATGTCCCAAATCTACATCTTGCTGTTCTTGGCTCACCTGAGAACAGCCCTTACCCAGAGCTAGCTAGCAAACTGGGCATTCAAGATCGCGTTTACTTCCTGGGATACCGCAGCGATATTCCTGAATTAATGCGGACGTCAGATCTGCTTGTTTTTCCGTCACGATATGAAGCTTGTACATTAGTTTTGTTGGAAGCCATGGCTTCTGGCTTGCCGATCATTACGGCAACCTCGACAGGAGGGGCTGAGTTGGTAACACCTGACGCTGGAATTGTGTTGTCAGACCCCAATGATATCAACGCTCTAGCAGAATCTCTGGAGAAGCTAGCTAACACCCCGTCATTGCGTCAACACATGAGTAGCGCTAGTCGGGCGATCGCAGAGCAGCACAGTTGGGCAAACATGGCACAAAGCTACATTGCTCTATTTGAAGAATTACATCAGTCAAGAAAACAAGGAGCCTAGCAGATGCAGAACTTACCCACTGTTGCTATTTGTATTCCCACATTTAATCAGGCCAACTATTTGGCGATCGCTGTAAACAGTGCTTGCAGTCAAACATATCCCAACATTGAGGTCTGGGTTTCAGATGACGCCAGCACAGATGAAACGGCTGATGTTATGGATCAGCTTGTCCAGAAATTTCCTCAACTGCATTATTACCGCCAACCTCAAAATTTAGGCATTGCTGCTAATAATAACTGGCTGCTCAGACAGCCTAAAACTGCTGAGTTTATAGTTCGGCTTGATTCTGATGATGTGCTTTCACCAACCTATGTAGAGACCTTACTAGCTCTGATGACTCAATATCCACAGGCAGGATATGCACACTCCGCTGTTCAAGAAATTAACGAAAATCGTGCAGAGACATCTGTGAGACGAGTAGCTAGGAAATCAGAATTTCAAACGGCTGACATAGCTCTAAAGGCGTCTGTATCAGGCTATCGAGTGGCAGCTAATATATGCATGTTCAGAAGTGCCGCCCTATGCAAACTCAACTTTTATGAAAATCGACCCAACTATACTGAAGACTATGATCTCTCTGTGAGAATGGCGAACGCTGGATATGGCAATGTCTATTCCGAGAAAATTCTCTCATATTACAGAGTTTGGACAGATGCCCAAAACACTCGTCCCAGACGCAAGGAGCTAGAGCTAAAAGGATTAATTCGAGTGTTTAACGAAAGTCTGACCCCATCGTTTCAAGCCCGTGGCTGGAGTTTGGAGCCTGTCATCCATAATCGTCGAAGATTGGCGCTTATCCATGCGGCTTCGTGTTATGCGCCTTGGTTCACTGATGAGGAAAAATCAAACTTAACCACGCTATTGAAAGAATTAGGCAACTCCCCCGCTCTACAGCTGCGCTTGATTGCCTTGCGGCTTGGGTTTGCACCGCTGTTTCAGTGGTGGCAAAAGACCGATTTAAGACTGCGGGGAATTATCAAAGGTTGGTTAAGTAATTCGATAGAAGTTATCAAAGGTCAAAAGGATTCTCAAGTGAGAGCCCATTGACGTGGCATCAATTTACTGTGACCTTGAACCGAGTTCATCAATCTTAGGTGCCTGCAGCAAATATGTCTGTTAGTAGTAATAGTTCAAATACGAAGGAGCCGTCTTGGGGATTGCAGCCAACAATTGCTTGGACAGCAATCCTATCATTTATCCTGTTTTCTGCATTATGCATTTTGGCAGGTGCTGGCAGCATCTTACGTCTTACGTTTCCTCTGCTTGCGTTTGCAGTCGGTCTCTTGCTGTATTTTCGATATCCGTTGTTATACGCCGGATTTACTTGGTGGTTGTGGTTTCTGACTGCTTGGGTTGCTCGCGTTGTTGATTATCGCAGTGGTTGGGATCCTCAACGAATTATGCTGGTTGCACCGTTTCTTGTGACCATAATTAGCGGTATTACTGCTTTGAAATATCTTCCCAGAACCTACCAACAAGGAGGACTGCCGTTTCTGCTGGCATTTGGTGGCGTATTTTATGGGTTTATTGTTGGATTAATTCAAAATCCTGTCTTTCCTGTCATTCGGGCTCTGCTAGATTGGCTGCCTCCTATCCTGTTTGGGTTCCATCTGTTTATTAATTGGCAAGATTATCCAAAATATCGGCAAAATATTCGAACAACATTTCTCTGGGGAATTTTAGTTGTCGGCGTATATGGTGTGATTCAATATCTAATTGCACCTCAGTGGGATCGGGCTTGGATTACTAATACCGAGTTGGTCAGCTTTGGGACACCAGAACCTTTAGGAATCCGAGTCTTTAGCACTCTTAACTCAACGGGGCCGTTTGCTAGTGTAATGATGGCAGGATTACTGCTGTTGTTTGATAGCCAGAGTAGTTTTCGATTTATAGCGGCAGGGGCTGGATATTTATCACTTTTGCTATCTCTTGCTAGAACAGCATGGGGAGGCTGGCTAGTTGCAGCATTAGTTCATCTGTCGTCTCTAAAATCTAGTCTGCAAATGCGAATGATCTTGACGGTTACTATCATGGCAGTTGTCATACTGCCGTTAGCTGCTATTGATCCGTTCGCTGAAATTATAACTTCGCGCCTGCAAACGTTTACAAACCTTGGGAGTGATGCCAGTCTTAATGCAAGAACCGAAATTTATGAAGATGGTTTGGGTCTTGCACTTGTACAGGGGCTAGGCAACGGATTAGGAAGTATTACCCGTGATGAAGTTGTTGATAGTGGCATTATTGAATTTCTGATGACTCTTGGCTGGTTTGGCACTATCCCTTATGCAGTTGGAGTCATTCTAATTCTTGCTTGTTTATTCAGCTATTCAGAGAGTCGATTTGACTCATTTGTTAGTATTGCTCGCGCCATTGGATTTAGTTCGGCTTTACAGTTAGTTATTGGAAGCTCAATGCTGGGTGTTTCAGGTGTGATTCTTTGGGGCTTCATCGGCATGGGCATGGCAGCTCATAAATACTATTACAGGCGTCAGTTATCACTTGCTTCACATCAACCTCAGGGACTGAATATTGATTAGTTAAAGCACGATGCGTATCTTA
This sequence comes from uncultured bacterium, assembly GCA_964502605.1. Taxonomy (GTDB): domain Bacteria; phylum Cyanobacteriota; class Cyanobacteriia; order CAZCXK01; family CAZCXK01; genus CAZCXK01. Next base: position 21,495 of record CAZCXK010000036.1, on the reverse strand, counting down.
CATATCCTTAATCACATTCAAGAAATCGGGAACGGCATCGTCAATGTTGCAGTTGATCTGGCTTGTATGCAGGCATCCAATGGTCACACGGTTAGTGTTACGTCCTCTGGTGGTGAATATGAGAAACTATTGGATTCTTATAATGTTCGTCACATTGCATTTGATCAAGCCAGAACACCCACTAATCTGATCAAAGCAGTTTGGCGCTTCCGAGAAATCATCAACGAGTTGCAGCCTGATATTGTCCATGCTCATATGATGACTGGTGTGGTGCTAGCTAAATATTTAAGAGGCACTATGCGCTATACCCTGGTTTCAACAGTGCATAATGAATTTCAACGCAGTGCTACATTAATGGGCGTGGCGGATAGTGTGATTGCAGTGAGTTATGCAGTATCGCATTCAATGCAGCAGCGTGGCATTTCTAAAAATAAGCTATACGTGGTTTCTAATGGCACGATTGACAGTCCTCGCACCCAACTACTCACTGAATATCAAGCGTTATCGCTACAGCATCCGGCTATTGTTACGGTTGCTGGAATGTATCAACGTAAAGGTATTGCTGAACTGATAGATGCGTTTTTGAGAATCGCTCCTTTTTTTCCTTCAGCTCATCTTTATCTTGTAGGGAATGGCCCAGATAAATCAACATTTGAAAGTCAGGCGCTTACCAGTGACTTCTCTCAGCGTATCCATTTTGAAGGGTTTCAACCGTGCCCCCAACAGTATCTGCTCTCTGCTGATATATTCGTCTTGGCCTCTCATCGGGAGCCTTTCGGCTTGGTTTTGTCGGAAGCACGAGAAGCAGGATGCGCGATCGTTGCCAGCAATGTTGATGGTATTCCAGAAGCCTTGGATCAAGGTAAAGCCGGACTATTGATTCCTTCTCAGAATAGTTGTGCTTTGGCAGAAAGCTTAACCAAACTGCTCAGTAATCCCAGGCACTTGAGCTATTGGAGGCAACAGTCTCGAAAGAATTTGGATTGGCTGAGTGTGCATCGAGTTTGCCAGCAAACTCTAATGGTTTATGAGGAATCAATTAAAGGAAAAAAGTATGTCTAAAGCCACTCTCAATCCTCACGTTCAGATCGGAGCCAACACAGTCGTATCATTCTTCATCCCTAATTTAGATGGAGGGGGTGCTGAGCGCGTAATGCTTCACTTGGCTGAGGGGTTTGCTGATCGAGGACTTAAAGCAGATCTTGTAGTAGCTCAAGCCAGGGGATCTTATCTTGCCAAAGTGCCATCGACAGTTCGTTTAATTAACTTAGATGCAAAATCGCCGCTTCTAATCACCAAAACAGTTGCGCTCAAACAGTATCTGCAACGTGAACAGCCTATCGCTCTGTTAACAACATTAGATATTTTTAATTCTGCTTCTTGGGCACAGCGGCTCGCAAGGTCGCCAACGCGAGCGGTTATGGTTGTGCAAACTAACCTTTCTCAACAATTTCAAGATCGGCATTCTCCACTGATGAGAACGTTCAAATCTCAAGTAGTAAAGCTGTTTTATCCTTGGGCTGATCAAATTGTTGCTGCTTCTAGAGGTGTCGCTGAAGATCTAGAACATATCGCGGGGATTCCGGCAGATAGCATGCGTGTAATTTATAACCCTGTTGTCAAGCCAGATTTTTTTGAAAAGATTCGGCAGCCTGTTGATCATCACTGGTTTGCTGACGATGCACCCCCTGTTATTTTAGGCGTTGGTCGCTTAGTCAAACAAAAAGATTTTGCCACGTTAGTTAGGGCTTTTGCTGTTGTGCGGCAGATGTGTTCTTGCCGACTCGTTATTTTAGGTGATGTGGATGAGCGAGAACCTGCGATTAAGCCAGAGCTTGAACAGTTGATAGAACGGTTTGGCATCAAAGATGATGTTGAGTTTCCAGGGTTTGTTGAAAATCCTTATGCCTATATGGCAAAGGCTAAAGTATTTGCATTATCGTCAATATATGAAGGGTTTGGTAATGTGGTTGCAGAGGCGATCGCCTCTGGCACCTCCGTTGTTTCAACTGATTGTGAGAGTGGGCCAGCAGAAATTCTAGCCAATGGTAAGTATGGCCGATTGGTGCCTGTTGGTGATAGTGATGCTTTTGCTCAGGCTATTCTTGAAACTCTGAATAGCCCTATTGATGTCAACATGCTGGCAGAGCGCGCCAAGGCATTTACCGTAGACACAATTGTTGATCAGTATTTAGATGCGATTAATGCTGCTCTAAAATCTTCCACGCATGTCGTTGCATAGTAAATGTTATGAAAATACTATTCCTCGACCAAAGTGGCCAACCTGGCGGCGCAGAGCTTTGTTTGCTCGACATTGTCAGATATTATGGCGATCGCACCTTAGTTGGTTTATTTGCAGACGGTTCGTTTAGAGAACTGCTGCAACACCATGACATCCCGGTTCAAATTTTTGCCCAGCAGACTTTAACCATCCGCAAAGACAGCAATGCCATTCAGGGCTTGAGTAGTTTAAGGCAACTGATTCCATTAATTACAAAAACAGCTCAGCTAAGTCGCCATTATGACTTGATTTATGCCAACACTCAAAAAGCTCTTGTGGTTGGGGCTATCGCCAGCCTGCTGAGCCGTCGCCCATTGGTTTACCATCTTCACGATATTGTTTCATCTGATCACTTTAGCCTTACCAATCAGCGCATCATTATTTCTCTCGCCAATCGGTTCGCTGCCCTAGTGATTGCTAACTCCGAGGCTAGTCGCAATGCCTTCATCAAGGCTGGAGGACATTCTCACCTTGTTCGTGTGGTCTACAATGGCTTTGATCCTGCGCTCTATCACATCTCTAATGAAACACGCGATCGCCTTCGCCATAACCTACAACTGGGCGATCGCTTTATCATTGGCCAGTTTAGCCGACTCTCCCCCTGGAAAGGTCAGCATATTCTGATCGAAGCCCTAAAACACTGCCCTGAAACTGTTACGACTCTACTGGTTGGAGATGCCCTATTCGGTGAGCACGCCTATGTTAAGCAGTTGCATCAGCAGGTCAACGCGTCTGGCTTAGAGCACCGTGTCAAATTCCTGGGCTTTCGCTCCGACATTCCCCAACTGATGAGCGCCTGCAATCTCGTCGCTCATACCTCCACGGCCCCGGAACCCTTTGGTCGCGTCATTGTCGAAGCCATGCTCTGTGGGCGTCCTGTGATTGCCGCAGCCGCAGGTGGAGCCGTAGAGCTGGTCGAGCATGGGCAAACTGGATGGCTTTGCCCGCCCAATGATGCCCGTCAGCTTGCTGACCTGATTGTCACCTGTCAGCAGCAGCCCAAACTCAGCAGAGCGATCGCCCAACAGGCTCAGTGGCAGGCCAGTCAGCGGTTTAACGTAAAGACTACCAATCAGCAGATTGATCAGCTGCTTCAAGCAGTGATTGCACCCTCTGTATCAAAATAACCTCTGTGAGGGGTGGCCAGATGTGAGTTTATATAGTTTATACAAAGTCGCAATTGACATAATTTGTAGATGAAGATTATTATGCGCTGATGCGATCGCTCATGATGTACGCGAAGATAAGCAAGTATTGTCACGTAGTTTATTACGTTGATGAAATGGGGTGCCGAATACTTGCCGCATATACCAGATATATCGGTTACTTCTAATTTTGATAGAGCGATCGCCCATGATTGTGGGAAATGTTAACCAGCATCTGCCGTTTGAATTGTTGGCTGAATTTAAATCACACTATACTGGCAGGCTGAAGCTATGGCTCTTCTTTTGGTATTTCTTTTAGCGTTTTTTGGAGCATTTTTGGGAGATTCTGATTCTGATGGGTCTCAACGTCGCGATCGCCGCAATAGAGAAAATCCTCCAGGTGTGGTTAATCCACCCCCAACGGCAATCCCTACACCGGCTCTCCTGCCTGGGCTAGTTGGGTTTGGCTTGAGCGTGTTGCGGCAGCGCAAGCGTCAGGATGAAGCTGAAGGCAATGAACCCGAATCCTCAACTGACTCTACTCTATAGACGGCTCGGCAATGGGCCGAAGTTTTTACAGATATAACTGGTTTTGTGTGGGAGCCGCTGGGATGGATGTGCATCTCATCCTAAGTCTGAATGTGTCTTTTGGACGTCTTTTTGGGACGATCCTCCGGACGAGGTTGCGGGCAAACGAAGCTTTGGAGATCATAGCAAGGTATAAAGAGGGTGAGGAGTTAGCTCGGGTTCTCTCTGGTATAGGCTACGTTACAGTGGGCGATCGCCTCTGATGGCTTGAAGGCCTCCAGCGACTCCGAGGTTGGTGGTACTAATAACCGATCGGGCGATCGCGCCTCAAATCGACTAAGGAGAAAGTAGTTGACCAGAGCCAGATATTCTCGGAGAGCGATTTTGCTGATTTGAAAGTTGCTGAGGCGGTTTGGCAACGCCACCGGATGCGGAGTCACATCAAACCCTAAACTGCGAAAGGTCAGCATCGACCGGAGCATGTGGGGTTGATCGGTGACTAAAATCAGATGCTCTATTTGCTGAGAGGCAAGAGCTGCCGCTGTAAATTGGGCATTCTCTTCGGTGCTGTGAGAACACCGTTCACCCATAATTCGATCGAGGGGTAGGTGACGCGCACGCAGTTCGCTAATCAGCCGCGAGGTTTCGGTTGGGGTGCCACTGACAAAAACGAAGGGCGATCGCTCGGTATGCCAAAGTTGAGCAGCAGCGTCGGATTGAGCTTCGACCCAGCCGACGCCTCGGCCCAAAATTACGATGGCATCTGCCTCTGCACCAGAATCAGAAGGCAGCGGACGCATCAAGCCTTGCACCGTGAGAAACGCACCCAACGGTGAAAAAGTCGTTAGATAAAGCAGCACGATGGCCACGACTCCTCGGCTGAGTTGCCGACTCCATGACAGTTGGCAAACCCGCCAGCACCCAATCAATAGCCCGATAGCGCTGAGCAAAACCCATGAAGGGCTGGAAAACCATGCCTCAATTAACCATTTGAGCCTCGACCACTGGTCAAAGGATACGGCTGGTAATGCACCCATCTGTCACACTCAGGTCTAGATTACGCACCAGACCCAACGTAGCTTAATTTCTCTCAGTCAAAATCACAGACTGGATTAACCCTCCATGAAGATTTTGTAAAGTATGGTGTGATCGCCCTGATCCTTCCCTTCCCTTCTGACTCGAATCAGCGAAGCCCCCTCATCATGCCAAAGCAATTCCTGAAACACACGAGTTCCTGGTTTAAACATGGGTTCAAGCGATTGGCGGCAACAATGCACGGACGCATTGTTCTCGTTGGCCTGATGATCGGCTTGATCTATTGCCCGATTTGGCTGGGTAAGATGACCCACACAACGCTCCAAGGTTCATCCACTGTGCTCCTCAACTTGGGATGCCTTTACCTGGGTGCAACGACTCTATGGACTCAGCGCCATACGGTGTTGTCATGGACGTCTAACCGGGGCGATCGCCTGCTAGGGAGCGGCCTGATTTTGGCCAGTGCTGCTGCGTTCCTAGTGGGATGGTCATCGATTTCGCTACAGGCGCTCACCACGATGCTGATTTTAACTGGCATCGCCTGGAGTTCGTGGGGGATCAGGTTCTTTAAATCCTTCGGGTTTGCTGGTGCATTGGTGCTGGTGAGCCTTTATCCAGACTATCTGTTTCTATCTAACTCTCTTTGGAAACTGCTGACCCCGCCCGATTTATTGGAGCGTTTCATGGCTGAGAGTAGCAAGAGTATCCTCTTAGCGATGGGTCAAACAGCGGTGACAGAAGGACGCTTTGTCTATTTACCGACAGGGGCAGTTGAAATCGGTTCGGGCTGTAGTGGCTTTGATATGGCGTTTGTGATTGCAGGTACGGGCGTTCTGCTAGGCTTATTCATGCATCTATCGCGGATAAAGACGCTGATGCTCGTGGGAGTGGGAGTGGCCTTAGCCTTGGTCTTTAATATTCCGCGAGTACTGCTGCTGATCTTTGCTGTGGTCTATTGGGGAGATGAATCCTTTGAGTTTTGGCATGGCCCGTGGGGGGGGCAGATTTTTGCGAGTCTTCTCTTTACAGCCTATTATTACGTCGCTATGGGGATGATTAACTGGCGATCGCATCCACAGGCAGCTTAACGCTTTGATAATTCACTGGTAATGGGGTGCGACCAAGCTCTGGCAACAGTCACGTGGTCAGCGCCACCATCAATGATTTCGGGAGCAGCGATAAGCTGCCACGACTGTTGCTGTTGCGCCGCGATCGGCTGCAGCTCTGCAAGTCTGGCCTGGTATTGGTTGACCGTCTGAGTGGCGACTTGCAGCTCGTGCTGAAGGTGTGCCCGGTAGTTGACTAGGGCTTGCCGTCGTGCCAAGTGTTGAGTCAAGGGATGCTCAATCTGGGCGATCGCGTGTCGATAGTCGTGCTGAATGTGGAGTTCATGGCTAGTTTGCACCCACATTTCCAGCTGATTGAGACGATCAGAATCTAGCGTTTGTCGGAATTTACCGAGTGCTGAAGTGGGTGAGCTATTATGCATGGCCAGATGGATGTCAATGCGTACTTCATGAATCAGTTTCTGGCGATGCGACTGGATAGTTTGCAGGCGGGCGCGATCGGGTGCTTCACGACTCAACTCATTGGCTAGATAGCGATTGAGCACTTGAATCTGGTGCAGCCGTTCGTTGTAGCTGGGGATTTGTGCTAAAAGCTCTGTGATCAGGAGCGGTGTGCCCGTAACTTGGAACTGCTTTTCTAGTAGTACCTTGAGGTCATCGTATCCCAAGAGTTCGGCGTCGGTGTTGATGCGCTGCTGGGTCAAGCGATTGACTCGGCCTGAGAGCTGATCAAGTTGGGTATTTAAGTCGCTGAGGCGATGGTGGGCGTCAAAGGTTGAGAGGTCGTTCTGAAGTTGGCCAATGTGCGTTTGCATCTGTGAAAGCTGTGTTTCAATAAATTCGGTGCCGACGCAGGCGGGGGTTTGGCAGGTTTGCCCCGCTGTCAGATATGCACCAGCTACGGCTTGCAACACAGCTTCAACCTGCTCCGCATCAGCATTACGATAGGTGACATTGAGCGCATCAGCTCCAGAATTGTAGGAAATCTCCAGGTCGCGGGTGAGCGTCTCGTAGGTTAGGTCAGGGTAGTGATCGCGGAGTGGGTCAATGGCAGGACGGATCAATTCTGGACGCTGTAAGGCTTGAATTTGCCGAGCGATGCGTTGGCGATCGCCAGACTGATCTGTCGAGTTGGAATGAGCAGACCCTAGAGTCGAATGGGTCGCCAATTGAAACATGCCTGTGTATTCGGTGTCGGAGGGGAGCCCATGTAGCCCCGCCGATGCCAACACAGTGGCCGCACTGATCAATAGGGCGCTCCGCCGCTGAATCAGCGGTTCTGAGAAATCTCCCCCAAACGCGTCTAGAGGTAGCGTAGATAATCTCCGAGCCGATGCAGGGTAGGTGGTGAGGTCTGCCTCGGTAGACAAATGACAAGTATCAGAATTCACGGGGAGCCCCTTCTCGATGAAATTGACACAATCTTCCTCACACTATAGAGAACCAGGTGCGGCAGGGGCTAGCGTCGTCGGGTGAGTTCATAAAGATTTTGTCTTTCTCAAGGGGCTTGACATCAAAGCCTTATGTAGACCAGTCGCGGCGCAGGGTGAAGAATTGCTCTAGCCTATGGAAGCCTAACCCTTTGCGGGCAGGGTGTTGGGCCCATTGAATAGCGAAGGCATCTAAGATGGCGGCGGCATGGCTGGTCAGATGAGGGATCTGGGCGATCGCCTGCAGGGTGAGCTGGTGGTGGAGGGCGATCGCAACTATGGGCAGCAAATCGCCAGCCTGCAGACCTATCATATGTGCGCCGACTAGTTGACCGTTGCGGCGCAGAATGAGTTTACAAAATCCAACGGTTTGATTGGGGAGTTGAGTATAGAGGAGAGGGCGCAAGGGTTGACGCAGTACCACGAGGGCATCACCATAGTGGGCTCTGGCGGCGGCTTCGGTGAGGCCGATTTGGGCGAGTTCGGGGGCAGTGGCGATCGCCTGAGGTATGAACGCCCGCTGAATCTGGCGGGTTGGCCAGAATAGGGCATTTTTGACGGCAAGGGTCAGCTCATGTTGAGTCACATCGACTGGGCTAGGAGCGCCAAGGTCAAGGCCGCAGGCGTAGATGTGAGGATTGGTAGTCTGGAGTCGGTGATTGGTGGCGATTCCGGCGGAGCTATATCTGACATTGACGGCTGCTAAGTTGAGCGGGTCAAGCTCGACGTGCTCATCTCCGGTTAAAACCAGGTCATCAGCGGCGATCGCCTGATTGCCGACCTGAATCCAGGTTTGTTGCTCGATGAGTTTAACCTGTGTAACTGGCTGCCCTATTAAAAGCTGAATGCCGTCTGCTTCGAGTTGGGCTTGCAGCAGGCGAGTGACATCGGCATCCCAGTTGGGCAACAGCGATGGTTGAGCCGTGACCCATGTGACTTGTGATCCCAAGCGGGCAAAGACCTGAGCCAGAGTGAGTGCCACAGGGCGATCGCCCACAATCACCAGATGCTGGGGGCAGCGGTCTGCTAGTAGCGGTAGCTGCGTTTCTAGACTGTGATGAGGACTGGGGGTAAGTCCAGTGATGGTGGGATATTGAAGGCGACTGCCACAGGCCAACAGGTAGGTGCGCGATCGCAATACGCGCCCATTGACAATGAGCCCAACCGTCGGACGCCGTCGAAACTCTGCCTCACCGATGAGGGTATCAATGCCTTGGGCAGCCAAGTCAGAGAGCGATCGCTGTTCTGCTTGCACCTGTGCTACCCCCTGAGCCCATGCCCAGGTTGTTTGCAGAGTCTGGCTTGGAGTCTGATTCAGTAAACAACCTGGTAGATGGTCTGGCGAATTGCAGAGGCTCAGCTCGTCTGCAGGTGCGACCAATGAGCGGGGGCGCATGGCCTGAGCTATCTGACGCAGAGTCTGCTCGTTGACGTGCCTGTTGGAGTCGCGGATAACAGCCTCTGGGTCGGGTTCAACCAGAGCAACCCGTGCCTGAAGTGACCGAGCATATTCGGCGGCGCGGCGAGCGGCCATGCTGCCTCCCAGAATGACGAGATCATAATCAACAGCCATTGAGTTGCTTTACAGTTCCAGGTTTAGACAGCGATTTCATCATATCGATTTAGATGTTGCGATTTGGATGTCTCAGCGCAATTTGGGTGTCTCAACAGGTTTAAGTGGTTTCACAGCACGTCGAGCAGACCGTCTAGTAGGCGCTGATTGTCAGCTTTGGTGCGGACGGCAACTCGAAAGAAGCGATCGCCCAGTTCTGGAAAACTCAGGCAATCTCGAATCAAAATCTGATGGCGCGTGAGCAACCGATGCTGAATCTCCACAACTGATGCCACTGGAGGACGGCACTCAACCAGCAAAAAGTTGGCACTGCCGCGATAGGGATGTAGCCCTGGCATGGCGGCAAGGCCATTGAAGAGATGGTTGCGGGCTGGAGGTAGCCAATGCCAGGTTTGCTGTTGAAAGGCTGTGTCGTTGAGCACAGCCAGAGCGGCGGCTTCAGCTAGCACATTGACAGCCCACGGGTCGCGCCACCGCTGCCAGCGACGTAGACAGTCGGGATGGGCGATCGCATAGCCAATGCGAAGCCCTGGCAGGCTGTAGAACTTGGTGAGCGATCGCAAGATCACGAGCTGCGGATATTGCTGAATGATCTGGGTCAGGCTATCTTGCTCGTCAGGTGGCAAAAAGTCGATAAAGGCTTCATCTACTACCACCCGTGCAAAGGTTTCGAGACAGGCGTGAATCAAGGCCAGCGGCAGCTGATAGCCCGTTGGGTTATGGGGCGTATTCAGAATGATGCCGCCCCGGCGTTGCTCAGGCGAAAGCTGGGATAGCCATCGGCTTAGTGCAGTGTCCCAATCGAGCTGCAAATCAAGCGGTACTGCCGTAATCGAGGCACCAAATGCCTGCAGCGATCGCTCATAGTCACTAAAGGCAGGGGTCATCAAGGTCGTGCTGCCTAATGTGGCGAGGTCGCGACTGGCCCAAGTTAGCAGTTCAGCCGATCCATTGCCAGGTAGTACCCAGTCGGGTGATAGCTGGTGCTGCTGGCTCAACGCCTGCCGCAGCAGATGATAGCTAGGATCAGGATAGGCCACCAGGCGATCGCAGCCCTGATGGATGGCGGCGATCGCAGATTGTGGCGGCCCTAGCGGATTTATGCTCGCGGAAAAATCTAAAATATCGAGGGGAGAACAGCCTGATAGGTTAGCTGCCCAGGTAATGTTCCCCCCATGCGTTGGTTGTTGGTTCAACGCCTGTCGCCTCAGAGTACTACTTTGGGGCGACTTTATCTTTAAACATCTTGCCTGCCGAAAATGCAGGCACGACGGTCGCAGGAATTTGCATGGCTTCACCGGTCTTAGGGTTGCGGCCTTCACGAGCTTTGCGCTCACGAGGTTCAAATGAGCCAAACCCCACCAATGTGACTTTGTCATTGGATGACACGGCATCCATAATGGCTTCCAGTGTTGCCGACAGAACGGCGTCTGCCTGCTTTTTGGTTACGCTGGCTTTCTCCGCGACTTTATCAACTAACTCACCTTTGTTCATTGGAATCTCCTTGTGAATGTCTGAATTTAGCAGGGCGACTTACCCGAATCTCCTCAATGTGAGGTCATCCATGGATAGAATTCTGACCTAAATGGCTAGAACTCCCACCGGAGCTAATTTTCAATGACTTATTCTAAAGTCTAGATGGCAGATATGGATCGGTGAAACCTTTAATTTATGTGGATTTGGAGGTTTTTTTTAGATTTCTTCGGTTTTATGCCGTCACGATACAGCCATAAACACAATCAAGGGCATGGTTCACCATGCCCTTGTGCACTGGATAAGACTCAGATTGGGCGATAACTGGGCGATCGCCTAACGCTGCCGCTCTAGTAGTTCTCGGCTCTCTGGACTCACCGGATAGCGATAGCCAAAGGTGGAAGTTTCGGAATCATCTAAAACATTGACTGACAGCAGCGCAATCACTTCAGAGCGCTCGTTGTTGCGCGTTGTTCGTCTAAACAAGGCTCCCAGCAGCGGGATATCGCCCAAAATTGGCACCTTAGTCACGGTAGAGGTGTCTTCATCCTGAATGATACCGGCGATGATCAGAGTCTGACCATCTCGCAGCCGCAACTGCCCAGAGGTGACGCGGCGCTCTCGCAGCAGGGTTAAATTGATGCTGGCTCCTTCCACTTCAACGGTTTCTTCTGTGGCGGGGGCAGAGACGGTAGGCGCGACTGAAAGCGTTACAAAGCCGTTGTCATCAATCCGATCGACCTGCACCCGGAAGATGACGCCTGCAGGCTCTGTTTCCACTGTCACCGTTTGGGTGCGGTCATCGCCAGTCCCTGAGGTTTCAATCTCGACGTTAGTAATTACGTTTTCGGCTAGCACCACTTCGGCTAACTGTCCCTCTTGCACGACCAGCGTCGGATCCGTCAGGATTTTAGCATTGCCGCTGGTGACAGCAAACTGGAGCTGAGCCAGGAAGTTGCGTGCAAAGTCGAAGGTATCGGAGGCACCAGAGACGCTGCCCAGACCGAGTGTATCGCCCAGACCATCCAGCGTCAGGTTGGTATTAAAGGGCTCACTCTCGCCAAAGTTGATGACGCCGATACCGCCTTCCACTAAAACGCTGGTATCACCCAGGCCAAAGGAAAAGCTAGAAGATTGGCGGTCAAATGCATCGAGGTCGATATCAACGATGCGGATACTGACGGCCACCTGACGCCGCCGAACATCCAGAGGCACCAACTGGGCGATCGCGATTTCCACGAGTCGAGGTGGCCCTACCAATGTGACAGAGTTGGTGCGTTCATCACCGACTACCTGTAAGCCTCGCAGAATCGGGGTTGAATCTTCGTAGTTAATCCGCTGCGTCTCGACCCGCTGTTCGGTGGTAGATTCGGTTTGCGTCAGTGGTGCTGCGCCTTCTCCGACCTCAACGGCGTTGACAAAGGTGACTAGGCGTTCTCGGCTGACGGCGGTTTCAGCTCCCAAGCCCACCAAGAAATTTAGGGCTGACGGCACATCGACCTGATTGAGCCGGAGGTTGCGAACCACGAGATTTTGAGCACTGTTGGGCAAGCGCGGCCCTGCAAAAATGGTGCGACCAAACCGACTCGCCTGCACGCCTGAAATCCGCAAGACATAGTTGAAGACATCTTCAACGGGTTCATCTTCAATCTCAAGGGAGATTCGCACATCAGGAATTTCTTCACCTGCTGCATCATCGCCGATGTAGGCCAAGTTAAGCCCTGCCGCCCGAGCCAGTAGCGCCAGCACTTCGCGTACAGGGGCATCACGGAGCACCAGTCGAGGCACACGCTCCCCGGTGCCGAGCGTAATCCGTCCGGGTGACGGATCAATGTTGGAGATGGCAATGTCGCCCACGGGAGGGGCGATCGCCCTCGGCAGAAAATCAGGAGCGGGATTAACCACATCAGCGGAGGGCTGGTCTATTTGAACGCCATCAATTCGCACGTCTGGATTGGGAACTAAGATGTCAGGCTGCCCTTGGGCCACGGGGGGCGGGGCTGGCTGGCTAGGTGGCTCTGGCTCCGCCTCTGGCAGCGGCACCGGATCCTGTTGGGCAATGGGAGGTGAGGGGGGGTCAGCCTCTGCTGCGGGAGTTTCTGCACCGGGGACGCTAAAGCTAAAAACAATGTCGCCGTTGGCCTGATCAATTCGCCCCTCAGGAGCAGTGGCTTCACCATCTACGATCACGCGGACACTGTTGGCATCGAGCTGACTCACTGCGACCGATGTGATTCCGGGGGCTGGGTTATTCTGCAGGAACCCATTGCCATCGGGTAGGCTGAGCTGAGCATTAACTACGTCTGCGACAAGCGTATTGCCCCGGCGCACGGTGAAAATTTGGGGGCGATCGCCACTGTCGGTCTCTAAAATCACTTCAAGGCCGCTATCAGTCTGATTGACCACCACATTGGTGACTGCGCTCTGAGCCAACGCAGGTTGTGTGGCGACCACTACAGCTGTGACGCTGCTGCCCAGGATGCTACCAAGCCCAAGATGCCGTTTCACAGTTCTATCCTCACAAGTTATCGAATGCAATCAGGTTAAATAAATGAAATGAACGCGGGGTGCCTTATCGGGGGCACTACGGGGTGGTTCCAGCTTCCTGTGCTCCCTCAGCAGGTGGTGCACCTTCGACTACTGCCGGCGGCGGCGGAATTTCTGCCGATGGAACCGGGATGAGAGCATCCAGCTCAAACGAAGTATTCAGCCGCGAAATGGGCTCTCCTGCTGGCGTTAGATTGCCTTGCAGATCGATCTGCAAGACTCGATCAGACGTATCTAGCGTTGACTGGAGATTGTTGACAATGAGTAGAGGCTGCAAGCGCTCAATATTTCGCAAAATTGACTGCGTCTGGGCGAATCCGCCCATCATCTCAACACTGTAAACTCGACGTTCAATGCGCCCATTAACTGCTTCGCCGAGCGATCCATCATTGACGACAGCGGCATCACCCACCTGAAAAAGAGAGAGCACTGCTCGTCGGTCATCATCTTCAATGCCAGCATTAACTGATTGAATCCGGGTGTTGAGGTCAAGCAAGAGGGTATCTAAACTCTCTTCTGTTGCAAACAGTGCCAGCACATCTTGCTGCAGCTGTTCGGCTTCTGCTCGACGCTGTTGAGCCTGCTCTAGCAGTCGTTGCTGCTCTTCGACGTTATCGAGCTGATTTTGCTTTTCATTGATCTCAGCCTGCAACTGGCTCCGAGTTTGCAGCGCAGGGCGCACCAGCAAGACAAACAAGTAGGTAGCCAGGGCAACGAGCACGACTCCTAGCACCGTGCCCAGCACCGTTGGTGTTAACGGAATGCCAAAGGCTGTCGGATAGGTGGGTTTTTCCGCGTACCCCTGATGATCGTCAAGTGGGGCAAATTCACCGCTAACCGTCATTGTTGAAACGCTCCTCTGTCTTGCAGTGCTTGAATTCTGGCTGTCAAACCTACGGCTAATGCACTCTCCAGCTCTGGAAGCAGTTCAGAGGCTGGGAGGTCATTCAGCGTGGCCTCAATGTTGTATTGCACAACCTGCGGAACCCGAATTTCGACGCCCGACGGAGCGCCTTCGGGTAGCTCAATTCGATCGGGAAAATCGACCAGTTGAGCATCTACGAGATTAGTTCCCTCTGCCTCAAAAAAGGGCGATCGCTGCAATACCAGGAGGAAGTCGTTGACATTATCAAACGAATTGGCATAGCCAGAGACGTTGACCACAGAGGGAGGGCGTGGAGGCACAGGCGCAGGTGCATTGGGATCGACAGGCACATTGGGGTCGGCAGGTGGAGCCGTAGGCGCAGGTGGCAATTCGCCCACAGACTGCTCAATAGTTGCAATTTGCACTCCCGCTGGCACGCTATCTCGGATGGTCTGCAAGAGAGCTGACCAAGGCTTGATTTGATCAAACACAGTCACCAGGGCAGTCGCTTCTGCTTCTGCCTGTTGAGCCTGCTGCGTCAAGCTTGCCAGCTGAGCCTGAAATGAGCTTTGAGCGGCTAACTGAGCGTCTAAATCAGCAATCTGCCGCTGATCATCTGCATTGAGCTTTTGCAAGATACCCCAGAAGCCTCCTACAAATACCAGCGCGACCACACCCACGGCTAGCCCAACCAAAATAGGGACGTTATTCGAGCTGCCCCGTCCGGCAGATGCTCTTGGGGATAAATCACTGGGGCGCTCGGTGCGATCGTTGAGAAAATTAACATCTAGACTATACATGCTCTACCATGCCTCCCGAAGACCCAAACCAATCACGACGCCAAGACCGGGCCGCTGCACCTCTGAGATATCACTATCCATATCTAGAGAAATCGCAGTCACCGGGTCAACCTGGCTTGCAGGCAGACTCAAGCGCTGAGAGAAAAACTCGTCGAGTTTTCCAATTGACCCACCCGGCCCAGCTAGCAACAGCTGAGCCACTTCCAGGTTTTCACCCTGGTTAAGATAAAAATCAATTGATCGGCGCAGTTCATCTGCCAACTCTCCGACGATTCTAAGCATGGCTGCTGTTCCAGGATTGGTGCCACCCATTTTGGGCATCCCCACGCTATCCATTGGCGTCACGGGAATGGTCATTCCCTGGAGCAAATCGGTATTGCGCGAGGGCGGCAAGTTCATCGCCCGACTCAGCGCCGTCTGGATTTGATAAGTGCCGATCGGCACCGTCCGCGAAAACTGGGGTACACCATCGACCACAATCGAGATTTCTGTGTTTTCAAATTCAATATCGACGATGGCGACGGCTTCTTGTGGTGTAAACTGGCGCAGCTGTTCTCGAATTGTGCGAATTAGCGAAAAGCTGCTGATTTCCAGCACGTTGATACCGAGCCCAGCCTGTTGAAAGGTGCTGATATAAGAGTCAGTGACTTCTTTGCGCGTCGCAACTAGCAACACCTGAACCTTTTCAATGCCGTCTTCATCGACAAAGAAGCCTAACTTTTGATAATCGACATCAGCTTCTTCCCTAGGGAATGGCAGGTAGAGCCCTGCCTCTTGATTCAGAACCATTTCTCGCAGCTCTCGATCATCCAGCTCAGCTGGAACTGGGATGATGCGGGTGACCGTATCTCGCCCGCCTGGAATTGCGGTTGCCGCAGACTTGACCTTAATTTTGTTTTCAACCAGAAGTGACTGAATGATTTCAGCCATAGCAGGTGCATCTGTAATCTGCCCCTCTTGGAAGATGCCTTCAGGTACTTCAGCCGATGCAAATTTTACTAACTGAAATGCTTGACCTTTACGCTTGAGCTGAGCAATATTGACTCGCTCTGGAGTAAGTTCTACTCCGATACCTTTCGTTTTTCTTGAAAATAAATTTGTCAGAGCACCAATCACGATCTTGTCCGCTTATTCAGAAGTTGGGAAGTTGGATCGAAGAACGGAATCACATTGAGATATCAAAACCGCAATGTCAACATTACAACGCTGCCATGCATGGTATCCAATTTAATTCAGAATTGCTAGTTTGGCGATAAGGATACAAACCTTAAACAAGGCCAGTTAGTTTTCCAGAATCACCCCGTTAACAACCTATGAGCGGCACCCTGAGCCATGATTCCCACACTTTATCAGATACTTATCAAATTCGCTTCAATTCAAGTCAAATTTGGGATTTTGTCGAGAAACACGCCTGACTGACTTGAAGTTGCGGGGTGAAAATCTGCGAATAAATAATGTTCTGTGATCGGTCGTATCTGTTGGGGAGGCGGTTGCCTTCGGAACGTTACACGACCATGAGCCTCTCTCGCTCTCGATGCTCTCTATATCTAGCTTGGCAGGCAGAAATATTGATTCTCTGATCTAGGGATAGCGTGTCAAAGAGGCGATCGCTCCGATTATGTGAAGCTTAGAATACCTCTAAAAAGCCGGGTAGATGGCAGCGTTTTACAGGCTCACTTGCGATCGCCCGTGAGACTGACACCCTAAAACTAATTTAGACGCCTCAGAAAAGCCCCATCTAATTGCCAAGAAAAACCCCATAGATTAACGCTGAAAATTGTCTAATGTGATCGGTTTTGGCAGCAGATCACGATTTCTGACTCAGATCATTATAAGGATAGTTAAGGGATAATTCTTCTGCATCATCAGTATGGAATCGACTGCCAGATCAAATTCAGATCAAATTCAGATCAAATTCAGATCATGCATTCTCAAAGCAACTTTTCTAACCCATAGACTAACGACTTAAGTTGGGTGACTTTGCGAATCGAGAGGAGCACGCCGGGCATAAAACTGGTGCGATCGCTCGTATCGTGGCGCAGGGTGTAGATTTGCCCAGGTGCGCCAAAGATAACTTCTTGATGGGCAATGAAGCCAGGGAGTCGCACACTGTGAATGCGGATATTTTCAGGGGTTAGCCCACCTCGTGCCCCAGCCAGGGTTTCGGCTTCGCGAACCACAGGCGGGTTAAAGGGTTTGCCCAACTCTGCTAGCATCTCAGCCGTTTTAATGGCTGTGCCGCTGGGCGCATCGGCTTTTTGGTTATGGTGCAGTTCAATAATCTCGACATGGTCAAAATATTGAGAGGCTCGCACGGCAGCCTCCTGCAACAGCACCATGCCAATCGAGAAATTAGGAATGATCAGGCAGCCGGTGCTGGCCTTGTCGGCAAACTCGGCCAGGTCTTGAATCTGCGTTGGACTCAACCCCGTGGTGCCCACCACCGGACGAATCCCATAGGCGATCGCCGTTCTGACATTTTCATAGACTGAGTCAGGGTGGGTAAAATCGACCATTACCCCCAGTTCTTTTTCTTGTAAGGCCATAACGAGTGTGGCCTGGAGGTCGTTTGTAATTGGGATTTCCAGAGGCCCGCAGCCGACGACCTCGCCTACATCTTGGCCGTTGAAGGTGGGGTTATGGTCAACGGCTCCGACCAAATTCATGTCATCAGCCTGAGACACGGCTTTGATCACTTCGCGTCCCATTTTGCCTGCTGCGCCATTGACGATTACTGGAATTGGAGCTTGCGCCATAGTCTGTGACTGTTTCCCATAAATTAACTGACATTTTGCAATCACTGCTAGCAACGGTAAGCTATTGCTACTGAGGATTGATTGTGTGAACCGCAAAATTATGAACTAGCCCTATGGGCATTGTAAGAGCAACTGACGTTCTCAGGAATGCACTGTGCTGTGAAATGAGCCACACTGCACCCCAGTTAATTGGATCAATCGCATCCATTGCTGATCATGAAAGAGCAATATTTAGCGAATCAGATACCGAATCAGAATCAACCAGATAGCTCGAATTGGAACCATCAGATTGGAATTCCATGTTACCCAGTGAGCGATTGGGTGCGGTTGTATCACGGGTACTACGAAACGCTAACCCAGCCTTTATATCGGCTTCAAGTGCCAAAGGCGCGAGTAAGGCTTGTTTTGGGGTTTGGCGATCGCATCCAGATTACTGCGATCCACTCTCCGATAGACTCCAGTGCATATCAGTCTTTTGTTGTAGGTTTAGATGCTGCTCCATTAATCGCAGAACATCATGACTCGCGAGGGTGTATGGCGATCGCCATGCTGCCTTGGGCCGCTCATCAGCTCTTTCGGGGTGCGTCAACTGAGCTAGCATCTGAGACGATTGCACTAGAAGACTTCTGGGGTAGAGAGGCGATGCTCCTTGGTGAGCAACTCAGTGAACTGTCTTCATGGCAGGCGCGATTTATGCGAGTCGATCAAATACTGGCCGAAAAATTCAACAGATCCAGCCAAGTCGTTCGGCCTGAAATTCAATGGTCATGGAATCAACTTGAAGCTTGGAAGGGCTGTATTTCAATTCGACAACTAGCAAAAACGATTGGCTGGAGCGATCGCCACTTTGCCAAATGTTTTCGTGAATATATTGGCATCACACCAAAGTCGGCGGCTCGCCAAATTCGATTTGCCTATGCCCATCAACTTCTGATAGCGTCAGATCAGAACGCATTATCTCAGATCGCTGCTGCCTGTGGTTATAGTGACCAAAGCCACTTTACACGGGAGTTTCATTTGTTTTCTGGATATTCGCCCAATACATATCAAAATATCCACGATGTCAGCTTTTCAGGAACCGTGGGAAGCCTCTTCTATGATGCGTTGGATCGTGAGTTAAATAACCCGTAAAACTGAATTGTTGCATGGGCTTGACATGGGCAAGCCTCTAGCCAAACTGTTGCAACTTATTCAAGTCACGATGCGTTGTAAGCTAAGGTCAATTTTCTTCAAGACGTGACTGTATTAATAGAGATATTATTGCTGCCAGAGATGCCATAGCGTAGCGCAAATTTGCATTAGTTTGAGTTACCTGTGGATGAAACTGCGAGTGGGGGTGTCCGCAGTACAGTCACACACCCTGACTTCACAAGACTTTAGCTAAGAGGATTTAGCCATGAAGTTTTATAGATTTGTCGCTGGAACAGCGATTCTAATTGGGCTAGCCGCTTGTTCTCCCTTAGAAACTGGAAATGACATGGGGGGTGATCTGCCAGCAGATCAAAATGAAACAGCTATTGATGTATCGGAACCTCAGGATGAAACAGTCGCTGAGATCATCGATGAAGGGCCAGATGAACATATCTTGTATCAATCCGACAAGATTGAATGGCAGGATGCCCCAGCATCACTCGAATCAGGTGCAGAGGTGGCAATTCTAGAAGGAAATCCCAGTGAGTCGGGGGTATTTACAATGCGGATCAAGATGCCCGATGAATTTTATATCTCGCCGCACTCACATCCTGGCGTAGAGAGAGTGACAGTTATTTCTGGACTGTTCCGCCTTGGCTCTGGTGAAGAACTAGATCAGACTGCCACAGAACTCATGGAACCTGGTAGTTATACGTCGATGCCACCTGGAATGACTCACTATGCGATCGCCGAGGGTGAGACGGTTATCCAACTGACTTCGGTTGGGCCATGGGACGTTAACTATGTTAATCCTGCCGATGACCCGCGTCTAAGGAACTGACATCTAGAGATTTTGGCTCGATAGCAGTTTGCGAACTGGCTCTATCTGTGGTTTAGCTGTCTAAAAATTGCTGCAAGATGAGCCTTAGTTCATTACTAACCCTGGCGATCGCCGGGGTTAGCTTCGATCAGGGTTGAGGCGATCGCCCCTACGCTTACATTCCACAGTCTCAACATACAAGTCAACCAAAGAAACCGCTCATACTGCAATGCTTATTTGTAGTGCGGCTGCAGAAATCAGAATCCCTTGTGGCGGCGGTAATCTGAGACCAAAATTCAAGCGATCGCCTCTTTGACATGCGCGATCGCCTCTTTGACATGCGCGATCGCCCCTTTGACATGCGCGATCGCCTCTTTGACATGCGCGATCGCCCCTTTGACATGCGCGATCACCCCTTTGACATGCGCGATCGCCCCTTTGACATGCGCGATCGCCCCTTTGACATGCGCGATCGCCCCTTTGACATGCGCGATTCCACCCTCCGACATTAGCGATTCTACCCGCTGCATTGGCGATTCCACCCTCTGCATTAGCAATTCCACCCTCTGCATTGGCGATTCCACCCCCTGCATTAGCAATTCCACCCCCTGCATTAGCAATTCCACCCTCTGCATTGGCGATTCCACCCTCTGCATTGGCAATTCCACCCTCTGCATTAGCAATTCCACCCTCTGCATTGGCAATTCCACCCTCTGCATTGGCAATTCCACCCTCTGCATTGGCGATCGCACGTTTTGTTAGTCAATCTAACTGCAGCACTCTACAAATCTCTTGAAAGATAAAGCGATCGCCTGGCTTACCATTAACGAATTTATTCACAGTAGAGCCAAAACGGCACCCTACCCCCCTGCAACCTGTGGCAGCGCTGTATTGGGTCAAGTCAGGCTTCTCTCAATTCATGGTTAGAATTCAGCAACGCTGGATGTTTGATCTAGCATTTGAGTCAGTTCTGCAAACAGAGTCGTGCGCCATTGGGCATCGTGGTGGCGATCGGTTTGAATCTCAAGCACGCGAATTTTATCGGCGGATGATTCCTGTAAACAGGCACTCAACTGAGTCCAGCTTTTGATCGCAATGTGGGCAACGCCATAGGTCGCACATAGCTGGTCAAACTTGATGTGCTGAGGCATGGCGAAGAAGTCTTCAAACGGTGGATTGAAGTCTGCAATCGGCAGCGATTGAAAGATGCCGCCGCCGTTGTTATTGATTAGCACTATCGTGAGCTGGCCAACCCAGTGATGGGTGCATAAAAAGCCATTGGTATCGTGCAGCAGCGCCAAATCTCCAGTGAGTAAGACGCTGGGCTGCTGTTGATAGGCAACTCCCAATGCCGTTGACAAGGTGCCGTCAATGCCATTAGCTCCGCGATTAAAGAAAAGCTGCATCTGGCGATCGCCCGATTGCCAAAACCAGTCTACATCGCGGATAGGGGTGCTGTTGGCAATCATAATGGGAGTCCCTAAGGGCAGCGATTGCGATAATAGCCACGCCACCTTGCTTTCTACCAGAGCTTCGGTTTTCTGGAGCCGCAGGTCAAGATGGTGGCGCATCTGTGCCTCAGCCCGACACCACTGTTCTAGGGTTGGATGCGGTGGTCGGTGGGCAGTGCTCTGGCGGTGCCACTCAGCCGCAACTGCTTCGACGGGCAGGCGCAGGTGCCGTGTCAGGCCATGCAGCGGGTCACGATTGCGATCGCCCGGATCAATCACCCACTGAAGCGGCTGGCCACTGTGGAGCCACTGGCGCAACACCTTGCTCGTGGGCATATCTCCCACGCGAATCACCACGTCGGGCATCAGATCGGCGGCGTGTTGCTCATGGCGCAATATCAGGTCATAGGTAGACACCAGATAGGGATTAAACCGCGCATGGTTGCGTAAGGGGGATAGCCCATCGGCTAAGACCGGAAACTGCAGCAGTTTTGAGAGGGTGGCGATCGCCTGACAATAGGCATGAGGGTCGTGGGGTTGGGCGGGGCCGCTGCGTCGGTGATGCGATAGTGCCGACCCTCGAAGCTCGGGTG
>CAZCXK010000035.1:0-46956 GCA_964502605.1 uncultured bacterium | reverse complement strand
CTTGTTAGATTGTCGAAAATTCTGTCCATTTTGTCTTGTATCTGGAGGAATAGGCAAGATTGAGTAGATAGATATGTTTGGATCACAATTCGGTTTTGGGGTATGTTTTCAGATTTTTAATGTTTGGATAATTGGATACTTTCTGGCTGACATTCTTAGTCTGTGAATAAATATTTGGGCGATTATTTGTTCTTGCTGGAGTCAGAGATATCAAACGTTTCGTTTCTACCTACGATCGCTTCCATATTCGTATTATTATGAGCTGTCTACTGGCTACTTATTGGCAGCAGTTATGAATGAGGCGATCGCCACGATTTATACATTTTCATTTCCGACAACGATTCGATTTGGTGTGGGAGCCCGACACGACATTCTTAACCTCTTGAAGCATCATCGCGTTCAGCGTCCGATGCTGGTGACTGATCGGGGGGTCGCACCTCTCTCCTTCTTTCAGGCAATTATGACTGAGCTGACAGGGGCTGGGTTTGCGGCTGATGTATTTAGCGAGATGGAAGGCAATCCAGTCAAGTCGCAGGTTATGGCTGGAGTCAGGGTTTTTCAGGCTCATGAGTCTGATGCCATTTTGGCGGTTGGGGGAGGCGCTGCAATGGATGTGGCAAAGGCGATCGCCCTTATGGTTAATCATCCAGGTGATTTGTTTGACTATGAAGACGGTAAGACAGACGCCCGCCCAGTTGACCAGCCGATTCCATATTTGGTGGCTATACCCACGACAGCTGGAACAGGCAGCGAAGTAGGACGGAGCACTGTGATTTCTGATGATGAGACTCATGCGAAGACGATCATCTTCTCGCCACGTCTGCTGCCGCAGTATGTCTTTGCTGATCCTGAACTGCTTGTAGGATTGCCCCCTAAAATTACGGCAGCCACCGGGATGGATGCTCTAACTCATAATGTTGAAGCCTATCTCGCCAAGGGCTATCAGCCGATGTGTGATGGCATTGCTCTGGAAGGCGTGCGTTTAGTGGCGCAACACCTGGCGCAAAGCGTACGGCATGGAGATGATTTGACCGCCCGCAGTGGTATGCTCGCGGCGGCCATGATGGGGGCAGTCGCCTTTCAAAAAGGGTTAGGAGTAACGCACTCGTGCGCCCATGCCCTCTCCACCGTATATGACCTGCATCACGGCCTTGCAAACGCCCTGATGATCTCGGCTGCTATGCGATTTAACTTAGAGACTGTTCCTGAGCGGCTAGCGATGCTGGCAAAGATGGTGGAGGCTCCGTCTCACACTGGAGCTGGGTTTATTGACTGGCTAGAGCAACTGCGCCATGAAATCGGCATTCCAACTGGGCTATCTCATGTGGGTGTTCGCGCTGATGCGGTGGATCGATTGGTTGAAGTAGCGATCGCCGATGGGTGTCATGCGCTCAACCCGCGAGTCTGTAGCCCTGAAGATATTCACAGCATTTATCTAGCGGCACTGTAGCTCGACGCTAATTCTCACGAGATTGCAATGGTTCTGATCACAGTGGTGTTGAAAAATGCGTAGCTGGGGGGGGCTCCTGCATTTTGCTCAAGCTCCTAGAATAAATAGGGGATAGGACGAGCAGCAATGGCGTGGGGTTGTGTGAAACTGCTAATGAGGTACAAGATTTGGATGCGATTTGGTCGTTGGCTTGTTTTGGGAATGGCGATCGCCCTTAGCATTATGGTCTGGGGACAGGGGGCGATCGCCCAAGACAAAGCTGAAACTGCGCCAGTGGTGTTAGATGGACATCTGCTGTTTGACGTGACGTCGTTCGAATCTGAATCAGCCGATAGTCGAGCCGACTGGATCAACTATCGGCTATCAACACTTGCCAACTCAAATCAGCCAGTTTCGGTGGAGGTGCAGACTCGTAACAGCACCCACTCAATTTTGCTCAACGATGGTCGGCTGTTGTCGGTTACTCAATCTGATGCTGCAAATTCCCAGATGGCGGGTGTGACTCCACGACGCCTTGCCCGCCTATGGGCTAACGAGATTGAGTCAGCCCTCGAACAAGCTCGCCAAGAGCGGAGTCTTGACTATTTGCAGCGATCGCTCATCTGGGCTGGGTTGATGATTGCTGGGACGAGTCTAATACACTGGGGTTTGGGTCGTTTCAAGCACCGCCTGGTTGATGAGTCGGCTCCGTCTCAGCAGACAAATTTTGACGAGTCGGCTCCTCCGTCTATTGTCGTAAGTGTGTTTTTTAATCTCATTCTGCTCTTACTCCGAATAGGCATTTGGTTAGGAGTGGCCTTCTTTATTTCAAATCTATTTCCGTTTACGCGCCAGTGGAGCTATACCCTTGCCAGTCAGCTAATCAATAGCTTTTTCTCCCCGATTATCCCTGTGGGAGATAATGTTTATTCTGTAATTCAGATTGTTGTTCTGATCGGATTACTTTTTGTCTTAGTCATCGGCGCGGGGTTAGTATCTAATCTATTGCGATCGCGCATTTTGCAAATGGCAGGGATTAGTTCCGGGGCCCAAGCCGTCATCGCTACATTGACCCGCTATACACTCATTGCCATCGGTATGGTCGTGCTGTTGCAAATTTGGGGGCTTGATCTTAGCTCCCTGACATTGCTAGCCAGTGCGCTGGGTGTGGGGATTGGGTTTGGCCTGCAAAACATCGCCAAAGACTTTGGCAGTGGGTTGGTGCTGCTGTTTGAGCGCCCGGTTCAAGTGGGAGACTTTGTTGAAGTTGGAGAATTTATGGGCACGGTTGCACGCATTGGAGCGCGCAGCACTAACATCAAAACCTTGAGCCAGGTGTCAGTGATTGTGCCTAATTCTTATTTTCTAGAAAACCAGGTGATTAACTGGAGTCATGATAACCCGCTATCGCGCATTGCCATTCCAGTTGGGGTCTCTTATAACTCTGAGCCAGAAACGGTGCGTAAGATTTTGCTTGAAGCCGGACAGGATCATCCTGACATTGTGGCGCTGCCTGCCCCTCAGGTCTTTTTCAAAGGGTTTGGAGATAGTGCGCTCAACTTTGAACTGCTGGTTTGGCTGGTAGAACCCAATCGGCAACCGATAATCAAGAGCGACCTATATTTCAGCATTTTTAAACTGCTGCGCCAGCATCAGATTGAGATTCCGTTCCCGCAGCGAGATTTGCATCTACGGAGTGGTAGCTTGCCTGTGGAAATGATGCATCAGATAGTGCCCAAACAAACGCCCAAACAATTGTCAAAACGCATCAACGGGCAAATCCAGGATATAGATCTCCCTGACGATTAATATGGCATCAAAACCAGGATGCTGTCTAATGATGGATAACCTGATTTGAGACCTAGCTACAATCTATAGATCGGCTGTCTGGTCAGGATTGACGACACTACTTTTTTTGAGATAGGAGCTGTATCTGCATAGGTCAATTAAATAACTTCAGTGCCAATTATCCAGATTAGGCTGGTGGTTCAGGGTATAAATTTGCTAGAACATCCATAGTTTGTGCGCCGTTTCTCTGCACGACATTGCGTGTAACTATGATGGAATCCGAGCAGCCTTCAGACCCGATTAAATTTGCTGACGAAGACCCAATTAACGAATACCCTGCTCACGAGGTAGCAGACGTCCATGCCCATCAAGCCCCTGATAAACCCAAATCAAAGCGCAAGCGCCAACCCTTTAGCTATTCTGTTCAAGAAATACAGGCACTGCGTCAATCCATTCATGAAAGCAGTTTGCTGCGACTGTCATTTTATTTTCTCGACTATATCTTGCGGGCACAAACAGCACTATTTGAGCAGATTCATAGTCAGAAAGATTTACCCAGAATCATTGCCTCTATGGCAATTCTTTGTATGTTGCTATCTGGACTATATGGTCTCGTGATGGGAATGTATAACGGGGTTCTGCAGGCGATCGCTTCGATGGTCAAACTGCCAATTCTATTTTTGCTAACGGCACTTATCTGCATTCCGTCACTTTACACCTTTAATGTGCTGTTAGGGCAAAGCTTCAAATTTTTGCAAACGGTGGCACTGATGGTGATTACCCTCGGCACAACTACTATTTTATTGGTGAGTCTTGCTCCGATCGCCTTCTTCTTTACGATTACAACTCCTGATAACTACCAGTTTCTCATGCTGATGCATGTGCTAATTTTTGGGCTGTGCGGCATCTATGGTGTGCGTTATCTCTATCGCGGATGTTCATATCTCGCCTTTCGGATGGAACAACCCTTAAATAATCTGCTACTGAGAATCTGGATTATAATCTACGCCATCGTGGGGATGCAGTTGGGCTGGCGGTTGCGCCCGTTTATTGGCTATCAAGGGATGCCCTTTGAAATCTTGCGCGAAGATCAGAGTGGCAACTTTTATATCATGGTGTGGCGATCGCTCCTCAACCTATTCTCAACTTAAAGCAGAATTAAAAAAAGAGGGGTAAAATTCCCCTCCTTTGGTTCAAGTTGATTTTTACAGCATAGATTGATTAGTCTTCGTCTGCGTCTAGGTCATCATCAAAGGCTGGCGCACTAGGCATCTCAAATTCATCCTCATCTTCCAAAATTGGAGAATATGGATCTGAGGCTTCGCGGCTCGAAGTGAATGCGCTGTAGCTTGGACGTCCTCCAGCTGACTCGAGACCACCATTTGGCCCTCGATGCTCAAAATCACCCCGTGGGAAGACATCTAAACCTCCTTCTAATTCATAGGTTCGAGCTGTGCGATCATCAAGAACAACATCTTTCAAATCCACATCGCCATCAAACACATTGCCATCATAGCTCAGGTCTACATCAACGCTAGTTGGCTCCTCATATGCGTTAAACCCAGTTCCCGCAGGAATTAAACGCCCAATAATCACGTTCTCTTTTAATCCTCGCAGCCAGTCAGACTTGCCCTCAATCGCCGCTTCTGTCAAAACGCGAGTCGTTTCTTGGAAGCTAGCCGCAGAAATGAAGCTGTCTGTATTTAGCGAGGCTTTTGTAATCCCAAGCAAAACTGGCGTATATTCTGCAGGTGCACCACCTGTAATCGCCATCGCTCCATTGACTTGCTCAATTTGGTAAAGCTCTACCAGCTCACCAGGAAGCATTGTTGTATCACCGCCATCGTCAATGCGAGCCTTAGATGTCATTTGGCGAACAATAACTTCAATGTGTTTGTCAGATATTTCAATCCCCTGAGACTGATATACCGATTGAACTTCATTGACCAAAAACGTTTGAACTCTCTCAAGACTAATAAGCGCAGATTCATGAACCCCTTCATCGCGGTGATACTTAAAGAAAATCTCTAAGATCTCATGAGGATTAGCCGGTCCATCGGTTAGCGGTTCTGCAGCAGAAACTCTCTGCTCATCTGAGACAATAACATTTTGCCCTGGCCCCAGAGGATAGTCTGTCACCACGCCGTCAGATTCAATCAGCTTGATTTCTACTGTTTCATCATCGCTGTAAACTACTTGAGCAACTCCGGGCCGTTCTGCTAAAACACAGGCTTCTTTGGGCTTACGTGCTTCTAGAAGTTCTTCAATTCGGGGTAAACCCTGAATAATATCTCCTGTTTTACCGCGCTCAAATACGAGCAAAACAAGATTATCTCCTCGTTGCACCAAATCCCCGTTATCGATATGCAAGACTGCACCTGCAGATACTCGATATGGACGGGCAATGCGAAGCGTAATTTCAGATGACGTGATTTGAACAACTTGCCCAGAGTCTTCAATCCGAACACCTGGAGCTGCTTCAGAACCAGAAACTAGTAGATCTCCGTCCTTCACCAGAGGCTCTTTCCCTTGTAAGTCGATTGTTACCAGATCTGCCGAACGTACCACAAGGACTCGGCGAATTGCCTCTGCACCTTGATGAATACCTCGGATTTCACCAGCTTCCTTACATTGAATTTCTGTGCGCGCAACAACGGCTCCGGGTGCAATTTGGTCTCCGTCCTTGACTAGCAATAGAGTCTGAGTACTACCTTGAGTTTGATCTGCCGGAACGTCGCGCCGAACAACAAGTGATTCAAGAATAACAAGTTGGAGACGAAGTACATCTGGCTCAGTGATATCTGGGATTAGCTCAATATCTGCTGCTAATTGAGGATTTTCCTCATCAATTTCCAGAACAAGTTGAGTCCGGACGAGTTCTAAGCCGCTTACAGATTTAACCCGTTCTCCATCCTTATATGGGATACGCTGAATAGCACGCAACCGAATAGACCGGCCAGAATCTTCATTGACAGATTCTTGACTCGGAACTGAAGGCACATCCGGAACAGCAAATTCTGTGACAGGGCGTAGAAGTAATGCTGGGCCTTCAGGCGTTTCGACATACTCGATGTAGCACAGGTCAGGAGCAATTAAGCCTGACATGATCTCTTCACCCGAATTGGCGATGTTGCCATCCTTAGACATCACGGCCTCAGGGTTGTCAACCATATGCAATTCGCCCGGCTTAATCACAATCTCGCGCAGAATGTCGTTCTTTTGGGTGACTTCAACAACTCCATTACTTTGGCAGAAGATATCTTTGACAACTTCAGTCCCGGCTTCAACATATTGACCATCTTCAACCAAGAGGAGAGAAAGATCTTTATTAACCTCATGAGCTTCTTCAGGAATCCAAAGGAGCGTTCCTCCTTGAACAACTTCATATCCCTGCTTAGCTTTACCTCGCTTAGCAACATCAACACCAGAATATTTGATGATGCCGCCTGTCTGAGTGTGGTATTGATCATCAATGAGCTCAGCAACAACCTGGTTGTTTGTTACTTTGGTTCCAGGTGTCGCAATCAATGAAAACCGCTGTTTGTTCTGAGTCTCAATCAGATACTGTTCTTTACCTTGATGACTCTCGGCAGTGACTCGCGCTTGGTCGAGCAACACAGATGCGGTAATGATTTCGACCTCGCGTCCTCCCTTGCCTTCGGTCTCTGGAGGAATGCGTACCGTTCCTCCATGCTCGGTGATGAGTTTTGTTTCGGCAAGGATACTATTGATCTCAACGCGATCGCCATTTTTGACAACTGGTTCTGCACTAGGTGGAAGGTTATAGACTTCGCCTGAAAGAACCCATAGCAAGCCACCTCGCTGGGCAATTCGAGTCGTGTTTCCCTGGCGATCTTTCTTCTCTTCAGGGACAAGATCTGCAAATTTAACTTCGCCCGCCAAATCAGATGCCACGTCTTTGGTTGCCTTTTCAGTCACTTTGTGGGCACGACCTGTCATCTGCATCTCAGATAAAATCTGACCCGCTTTCACAGATTCGCCATCATGAACAAACATGATCGAACCCTGAGCAACCGTAAATTTCTCTTTACGATTGCCAGACTGAGCTTCTACGGTCACATCGAGGTTGGCTTCTACAATGAGAGCATCCTCCCCATGACGAGTCCGAAATGGGCGCGTGCGCACGCGTTCAGACTTTGGTAGCTTGATTACGCCATCAAAGGGAGCGCGAGCCTGCTGAGCCACTTCCCCCGTAAAGACACCCCCCGTGTGAAATGTCCGCATGGTAAGCTGGGTTCCAGGTTCGCCAATCGACTGTGCTGCAATGATTCCTACTGCTTCGCCCAAATCAACCATCTTGGCATGAGCCAAACTCCAGCCATAACAATGCTGACAGACTGAACGACTGGCTTCACAGGTCAGAGGCGATCGCACAACAACCTCTTCAACACCAGCCTCACCGATCGATTCAGCTAGCTCATCTGAAATATCCTGATTCCGCACCGCCAGAACTTCACCTGTTTGAGGGTGAATGACGTCCTGTGCCAAGATACGCCCCAGTAGACGATCAGAAAGAGGAATTAATACCCGTTCCCCATCCGTCATACTACGAACCGGAATGCCTCGTTGAGTTCCACAATCTAGCTCACGAATAATGACATCTTGAGAAACGTCAACCAAGCGCCGGGTCAGATATCCAGAGTCCGCAGTGCGGAGTGCAGTATCGACAAGCCCCTTCCGGGCACCGTAAGACGAGATAATGTACTCCGTAACCGTTAACCCTTCACGAAAATTAGTCTTAATCGGTAGGTCAATAATCTCACCTTGCGGATTGGCCATCAATCCTCGCATTCCCACAAGCTGACGAACCTGAGAAATGTTGCCTCGGGCTCCAGAAAACGCCATCATATATACTGAGTTCAAAGGATTAGTCGCTCTAAAATTACGAACGACTTCATCTTTGAGCTCTTCACTCGTACTGTTCCAGGTATCAATTACCTTCTGAAATCGCTCAACCTCAGTGATCTCACCCCGTGTATAACGACCTTCCGTCACTCGAATTTCTTCTTCTGCAGCTTCCAGTAGCTGACGTTTAATAGGAGGAACTTGCAGGTCATCAACACTAATAGACACACCTGCTTTAGTCGCATATTTGAAACCCATGTCTTTCAGCAGGTCAGCCATCTGAGCTGTCCGTGCAGTTCCATAATTCGTAAACGCCCACGCAATTAGCTTACGCAACTGCTTCTTATCTGCGACACGATTACGAAAAACAGCTGGTTTTGCCGATTTCTGAGTCGAATTTTGCTCTGGCATCATACGTTCCGCCCCTCAAATAATTAGCGTTCAGCAACTACAAACTGCTTTTAAATACTTCTCGTCAGCAGAGCAAGATTACAAAACTGATTTCATGTCAAAACTCATAATCTACGGCTCTCTGATTTTCCTGACAAGATATCTCAATCTATGCTCGCAGGATCCTAGATCATTCTTTCCTACTTAGTTAACAAGAGCATCCTGAATTGTCTTGTTATAAATAACTCGTCCTGCCGTAGTTCGAACGTACTGAGAAACCAAATTACCCTCTTGATCCTCTCGAGTCCTGCGGAACTTATAGACCTTCGTGACAAATCCATCCTCTGACCGTTGCTCCTCCATAGGCTCTTCATCAGGCTTATCCGTTTCAACCTCACCATCAAATCGCACCCAAACATATGCATGTAAATCAATTAGCCCATGCTCGTATGCAAAAATTGCATCATCTAAGCTCGAGAAATAGCGACCCTCACCAAGCTTTGCTTCCGGGTTCTCAACGGTCAGATAGTAGCAACCCAATACCATATCTTGACCTGGCGTAATAATAGGTCGTCCTGTAGCAGGCGACAAAACATTATTAGATGCCAACATCAGCAATCTCGCTTCTGCTTGGGCTTCCAACGAAAGAGGAACATGAACCGCCATCTGATCCCCATCAAAATCAGCATTGAATGCAGGGCATACAAGCGGATGAATCTGAATCGCGCGCCCTTCTACAAGAATCGGTTCAAATGCTTGAATACCGAGTCTATGAAGTGTAGGTGCACGATTTAACATTACAGGATGTCCTTCAATCACCTCTTCCAGAACATCCCAAACGCTTGGATCATTACGCTGGATCAACTTCTTCGCAGCTTTAATGTTGTTAACAAGACCTTGCCTAATCAAACGATGAATAACAAAAGGTTGAAAGAGTTCAATTGCCATCTCGCGAGGTAAGCCACACTGGTGAATCTTCAGGTTAGGCCCGACAACAATAACAGAGCGGCCTGAATAGTCTACGCGCTTACCCAGCAGATTTTGCCGAAAGCGTCCTTGCTTACCTTCAATGATGTCTGACAGCGATTTGAGAGGTCGATTATTGGCACCAACAACTGTTCGGCCTCGACGCCCATTATCAATGAGTGCATCAACAGCCTCCTGCAGCATTCGCTTCTCATTGCGAACAATAATTTCAGGAGCCAAGATTTCCTGAAGTCTGGCTAGACGATTATTTCGGTTAATTACTCGACGATAGAGATCATTCAGGTCTGACGTTGCAAATCGTCCACCATCCAACTGAACCATGGGACGTAAATCAGGTGGAATAACTGGAATGACAGAAAGCACCATCCAATCAGGCTTAGACTGCGTCGCAACAAAATTGTCAATCACGCGCAACCGCTTGATTAGCTTTGCCCTCTTTTGCCCTTTTGCAGTCGCGATCTCTTCCCGCAGTTGTTCGGCCTCAGCTTCAAGGTCGAGATCTTGAAGTAATCTTTGCAGAGCCTCTGCACCAATTCCTACCTCAATTCCAGCGAGTTGAGAATCTTCACTATAGAGCTGATCCTCAATCTCAATCCATTGGTCTTCAGTGAGAAGCTGCTTATAAGAGAGGTTCTCAGCATTACCGGGGCCTAACACAACATATGCATTGAAGTAGACGATCTGCTCAACATCACGCAGTGGCATATCGAGCAAAATTGCCATGTAGCTGGGAATCCCCTTCAAATACCAAACATGGGCAACAGGAGCTGCCAACTTGATATATCCCATACGATGACGGCGAACACGAGATTCAGTTACTTCAACACCGCATCGCTCACAGACAATCCCTCGATGGCGAACGCGTTTGTATTTTCCACAGTGACATTCCCAGTCTTTTGCAGGGCCAAAGATCCGCTCACAAAAGAGGCCATCCATCTCAGGCTTCAACGTTCGATAGTTAATCGTTTCAGGCTTGGTAACTTCTCCGACAACCATGCCATTTGGCAGGGTTCTTTCTCCCCACTGACGGATTCGATCAGGAGACGCTATCCCAATTTTAACGTAATCAAATCTCTGCTCTAGTTTCGGCATCGCTTCCTCATTCCTGTATTTTGGCAATGCGGACAAATGGACTGATAAGCCAACGTTTCAGCAACTGAATTATGCTCTAAAACCAGAGTAATGAATCAGTTACTGAACCCAGCCATGAATCACTCTTCAGCTTCTTCCATCACTTCATCACGCGTGATGGATTCATACGTTGGACGAGAGGGCGTTCGACGCGTCCCGGTATCTGCCATGAGATCGACTTCAACATCGCGACTTGTCCCGTCATCCTTCGTCTCTAATTTATGCGCAACAATGTCAAGGCAGAGAGACTGTAATTCCCGCATCAAAACCTTGAAAGATTCTGGCGTCCCAGGTCGAGGGATAGCTTTGCCTTTAACAATGGCATTAAGCGCCTCGTTCCGCCCTTGCATGTCATCAGACTTGACGGTTAAAAGTTCTTGCAGCGTGTACGCAGCACCAAACGCCTCGAGTGCCCACACCTCCATCTCTCCAAAGCGCTGACCACCCTGTTGGGCTTTACCGCCCAATGGTTGCTGCGTCACTAAGGAATAGGGCCCTGTCGAACGAGCATGAATCTTGTCGTCAACCAGATGAACCAGCTTTAACATATAGGCTTCACCGATTGTCACAGGTCGGTCAAATGCTTCCCCTGTGCGTCCGTCAAACACCTGGATTTTTCCAGGATGACTAGGATTAAAGACCCAATCCTGTCCTGACTTATCTCTAGCCTCTTGCAGTTTGGCATGGGTGGTCAAACGAGAAGCTTCTTCCCCATACATCTCATCGAATGGCGTCATCTTAAAGCGCGTCTGCAAAACTTCTCCTGCCCAGCCAAGAAGGCACTCAAACACCTGCCCCACATTCATGCGGGATGGTACACCTAGCGGATTTAGGACAATATCGATTGGCCGACCATCTGGAAGATAGGGCATGTCTTCGATCGGCAGAATTCGAGAAATGATGCCCTTGTTTCCGTGCCGCCCTGCCATTTTGTCGCCAACCTGAATTTTACGCTTCTGTGCGACATACACTCGGACGACCATATTAGCTCCAGGCGGGAGTTCATCTCCTTGTTCACGAGTAAATACCCGAACATCAACAACGCGCCCTTTCTCGCCATTGGGGACACGGAGCGAATTATCACGAACATCTCGAGCTTTCTCTCCAAAGATGGCACGCAACAACTTCTCTTCTGGAGGCTGATCCGACTCTCCCTTAGGTGTAACTTTCCCAACTAAGATTTCTCCAGATTCAACCCAGGCTCCAATTCGGATGATGCCACCTTCATCTAATTGACGAAGCGCATCTTCTCCAACGTTAGGAATTTCTCGCGTAATTTCTTCAGGGCCAAGCTTTGTTTGACGAGCCTCAATCTCATATTTTTCAATATGGATTGACGTGTAAACATCGTCATAAACTAATCGCTCACTGAGAAGAATTGCATCTTCATAGTTGTAACCTTCCCATGGCATGTAAGTGATGAGAACATTTTGCCCTAGGGCTAATTCACCACCTTCTGTTGCAGAGCCGTCTGCCAAGACCTGCCCTGTTGTGACACGATCGCCCAAGAAAACGATAGGTCTTTGGTTCAAGCATGTATCTTGGTTTGAACGATTATATTTTTGGAGGAAATAATCGGCATCTTCGCCATTGGTGCTACGAACCCGAATTCGATTTGCGTCTACGTAAACGACCTCGCCATCTGTCCGACTCACAATAACCATGCCAGAGTCACGAGCGGCTTGTGCTTCCAACCCCGTACCGACTAGAGGTCGTTCTGGACGTAATAAAGGAACCGCTTGGCGCTGCATGTTTGATCCCATTAGAGCCCGGTTGGCATCGTCATGCTCAATAAAAGGGATCAAAGACGTTGCGACTGAAATAATTTGAACAGGCGAAACTGCGACATAATCCACCTGATCAGGCGTTGTCGTTGTGAAATCTTGGCGATATCGAACTGGAACAGTTTCACCCAAGATATAGCCGTTCTCATCCACTGGAATATCGCCAGGAGCAACCCGCATATCATCTTCTTCATCAGCCGTCATGTAGATCGGAGGACGATCCTTAGAGACATGACCCTCTTTAACGGGGTAGTACGGGGTCTCAACAAACCCATAGGCGTTGACACGAGCATGGGTTGCCAGTGACCCAATTAGCCCCGCATTCGGCCCTTCCGGAGTTTCAATTGGACAAATTCGCCCATAATGGGAAGGGTGAATGTCTCGAACTGCGAA
The DNA here is from genome assembly GCA_964502605.1 of uncultured bacterium. Classification (GTDB taxonomy): domain Bacteria; phylum Cyanobacteriota; class Cyanobacteriia; order CAZCXK01; family CAZCXK01; genus CAZCXK01. Next base: position 34,188 of record CAZCXK010000035.1, on the reverse strand, counting down.
CCCGGCTCTCTCGCGAGTCAATCCACCGGGGCCTAGTGCGCTAAGACGGCGCTTGTGTGTCAGCTCTGCCAGCGGATTAGTTTGATCCATGAACTGAGATAGCTGAGACGAGCCAAAGAACTCCTTAATAGCTGCGACTAACGGCTTAGGATTTACCAGTGATGCAGGAGTCAGAGAATCTGAATCTGACACGGTCATCCGCTCTCGGATGATACGCTCCAATCGATTAAGACCGACGCGAACCTGGTTTTGTAAAAGCTCACCCACGGAGCGAACGCGTCGATTACCAAGGTGATCAATATCGTCTACGTTGCCTATGTCAAACTCTAAGTTGATCAGATAATCGACTGATGACAAGATATCTTGAGGCGTCAAGACACGAACCCCCTCAGGAGTGCTGAGGCGCAGTTTCCGATTTAACTTATATCGACCCACTTTACCCAAGTCGTATCGCTTGGGATCGAAGAACCGGGAGTCTAGGAGTTGCTGACCACCAGAAACAGTTGGAGGTTCGCCTGGGCGAAGTTTACGGTAAAGCTCCATCAGAGCTTCCTCTTCGCTAAACTGACCCTCTTTTTCAATTGTCTTTTGGTAATACTCAGGATGTCGAAGCGCGTCAAAAATTTCACCGTCGCTTAAACCAAGAGCCTTCAGCAACACCTGAACGGATAACTTGCGAGTTTTGTCGATGCGAACCCAAACTAGGTCGTTCTTGTCGGTTTCAAACTTTAGCCAAGCACCACGGTTTGGGATTAAACTAGCGTTATAAGTTCGGCGACCATTCTTATCAGTTTCAGACTTGTAATACACTCCAGGGCTGCGGACAATTTGATTGACGATTACCCTCTCTGCTCCGTTGATGATGAATGTACCTCGATCAGTCATCAAGGGCAAATCGCCAATGAAAACCTCTTGCTCCTTAATTTCCCCAGTCTCTTTATTGATTAAGCGAGTTGGAACATACATTTGCACTGCATAGGTACTATCCCGACGCTTAGCCTCTTCAACACCGTATTTGGGACGCTTAAGCTTGTAATTTTTACCTAAAAAATGAAGTTCCAACTTACCCGTGTAGTCGGTAATTGGAGAAAAGCTATCAAGCTCTTCAATTAATCCTTCTTCAAGGAACCAGCGAAAACTTGCACGCTGGATTTCAACTAAATCGGGCAGAGTAAAAACGGGCGCAGTTTGGGCTAGATTAATCATGCGTCTCCTCAAACGGGTCACGCTCTGGGCGAGCCCCCAATACTACAGAAATCGTGAACATCTGTCAATAAAAGCTCCAGTCCTCAACATTTCGTTAAGGACTGAAGCAGTAAAAGTGGATCAATATATCGACTTTGAAATAGTTGGAAATGAATTTCAACCTTAATTACTAGCTCATTACGTCGAAATGCATGAAGCCTCAACGGCTTTAATCACAATAAACGCAGCTACACTCTAGCTACTACCACACCTGCGGAACAGCTACAGCTGACCCTGACTCTAATCCTGCTAACCTGTCATCACACAATCTGGTGAACATTTGAACTGCTAGTCTGAATATGATTGGCTCAAGTAACCCATCTGAAGTTACGAAGCCTTGTCGATATTGATAACTGGATAACATCTTTTCAGATAACGCTCTTCAAGTTTAGCGATTTTTTAAAGATTGTGGAACTTATTTGGCTGAGCGTGAGCCAGGTTTATTGCTGGGACATACAGCACAGACCTGAAATCTGGAACTCAAGTGGATTGGGCATTTTGGTGGCTGATCGCCTCTAGAGATAAGGAATCAGGCTGAATCAGGTGGAATAAAGTACATGCGTTTTGGGTTGTCTGCTGAGCGATCGCCTCTAGAGATACCTGACGAATCTCGGCCAGCTTCTCAGCAACAAATTGCACATATGCAGGTTGGTTGCGGCGCTCCCCTCGCTTTGGGACAGGAGCCAAAAATGGACAATCCGTTTCGATCAAGAGACGGTCATCAGGCACGATCTGAGCCGACGCTTGCACCTGCTTTGCATTTTTAAACGTCACAATGCCGCTGAAGCTAATGTAAAAGCCCAGCTCAAGGAAGCGCTCAGTTTCTGCTGGAGAACCGCTCCAGCAGTGCATAACACCAGACACCCTGCCCATTCTTCGCCAAAATGACTCAATTACTTCTGCCATTGCATCCGCTGCGTCGCGGCAGTGAATGATAACAGGCCGACCAAGGGAGTGAGCGATCGCCAACTGAGCTTCGAAGACCGCTTTTTGATGCTCAATATTAGTCGCCTTGTAAAAATCAAGGCCGATTTCGCCAATTGCCACAACTCTTGGATCAGACTGAGCCAACCGATAAATTTGATTGCTCGATTCAGCTGTCCACTTGTCTGCATCGAGTGGATGCAGGCCAACAGCAAATGAGAGTTCTGGAAATTGATCGGCGATCTCCTGAATTCTCGAAAACTCGGCAGGTTCGACGCAAGAATGCACAAGACCAATAACACCTGCGTCTCGCCACCGCTGTGCAACCTCCGCCAAATCAGGCTGGAAGCTCTCGAAGTTGAGATGAACATGGGTGTCAATCAGTTGCATAACTCACTTCGAAACCAGGACAGTAGGCCGTGCAGGAGTACGACGTTAACCGAAGCTTGGCAGTCGCTCACGAACTAACGGCAGATATGTCTGCCGATTGAGGAGTCTCATATGCCTTGAGCACTTTTGCTAACCGAGACTTTTTGCGTGCACCAGTATTAGGATGTAGGACGCCACGCTTCACTGCTTTGTCTATCTTGCTGTAGGCTTCTGACATATACTGCTGAACCTCTTGCATGGATTCAGAGCTTGGACTCGCTGCATACGCATCGACAGCAGTGAAGTATCGCCTCATCAGTGTTTTCACGGCTGACCTGTAAGACTTGTTTCGCAAACGATTGCGTTCCGCAACTTGGACGCGCTTAATTGCAGACTTAATATTTGGCACGGTAAATCTCCAGAATATGCCCTCAATGAGTGTAAACCAAAAAGACTCAGAGGATGAAAACTCCTACAGAATTTATAATTGTAGCGAAAAATCTGATTGAATTGCTAGCGATTCTTTACCAATCTCCTTCATCTCAATACGGAATCCGACAGAAATCCGAGTTACTCTAGAGGAGTGAATCATGGTGAAGATTTGAATCAAATCTTGCGACTCTATCCAGCTGCGTATGCTGCGAGTAGTCTTTGATCTTCGTCTTTACACTGATTCACATTAAACTGAAAACTGATTCACATTAATCTGTAACGGGCTTAGCATTCCGAGACGTCATGTGGCAATGCTGCGAATTATCACTCAGTTAGCTGAGGCACGAACTGAACTGCGACGAATATGCGATCGCATCAATGACGAGCAGGTTGTTCATAAGGAGGCAACCGTTCGAGAAATTCTCCAAGCTGTGAAGCGCCAAGGAGATCAAGCTCTAGTTCATTACACAGCGGAGTTTGACCATCAGACGCTCACCGTGGATGATTTGCGGGTATCAGCCCCCGAACTTGATGCTGCTTATCAGCAAGTTTCTAAAGACCTTCTAGATGGGATTCGGCGAGCGGCTCGTAATATTGAGGCATTTCATCGACATCGAGTCCCTAAGAGCTGGGTTCATTTTGATCAGAATGACGTAGTTCTAGGGAAGCGATTCACGCCTGTTGATCGGGCGGGTATCTATGTGCCTGGAGGGCGCGCGTCTTACCCTAGCACAGTATTAATGAATGCAATCCCGGCTAAGGTCGCTAAAGTACCGCATCTTGTCATGGTGACTCCACCTGGGGCCGGCAAGTCAGTGAATGCTGCCGTCTTGGTCGCCGCTCAAGAAGCGGGGGTTGATGAGATTTATCGTGTTGGAGGCGCTCAAGCAATTGGAGCTCTTGCCTATGGCACTGAAACTGTGCCAAAGGTTGATGTCATCACAGGCCCTGGTAATGTCTATGTAACCTTAGCCAAAAAGCTGGTTTATGGGCTCGTTGGCATTGACTCCCTAGCAGGGCCGTCTGAGGTGTTGGTGATTGCTGATTCGGGTGCAAATCCCATGCATGTAGCCGCCGATCTGTTAGCCCAAGCCGAACATGACCCCATGGCAGCAGCTATCCTGTTGACGCCTGATTCGGCACTAGCACGTCAGGTCGTTGTTGAAGTTCAGCAGCAGCTTGCCAGCCACCCCCGGCGAACTGATACCGAAAAGGCGATCGCCCACCATGGCTTGGTTGTGATTGTTGATTCACTCCAAACTGCCGCTGAACTATCTAACGAATTTGCCCCAGAACATCTCGAATTAGAGGTGGCTGACCCTTGGAGTCTGATTGAACAAATTCGTCACGCTGGAGCAATTTTCTTAGGATATTCGACCCCGGAAGCCGTTGGTGATTATCTGGCAGGGCCAAATCATACGTTGCCAACCTCTGGGGCTGCTCGTTATTCATCCGCGTTGGGTGTGGACACCTTTATGAAGCATTCGAGTTTAATCGAATATTCTCATAATGCTCTCAGAGACGTTGCCAGCGCAATTGATACGTTAGCAACAGCAGAAGGTCTACCGTCTCATGCAGAATCTGTGCGTTTGCGAATGGCATCTCCTATGCCAGCTAGCCCTGACATGGAGCATAATCCCGATATCAGTGCAGACGCCCCATAAACCTGAGGCCGATAGGCGAGCCAGTATCAGGATTACTCCGGTCGAGACCGTTGCTCGACAAAGTACCTAAATCGAAGCAGACTAATCGTCTGGCCAAGGTTAATGGGCAAAACAGAGACGCCTTCTAGGCATGACTGCACCCAACCGTCTCCCCAGTGCCATTCATGGACGCCATCAATGCCTCGGCTCATCAGTAAGCACAACCCATGGTCGTCAACCCGGTCAACATCATGCTGAATTATAATAGGGCCGAGCCAGCTCTTAAACATTGCTCCAGAATAGAGTGTAGCCGGAAGCCCGGCTGAAAACTGCTGAGGCCACAACCATTGCCGGAAGTGTTGAGGATCTAACAGACTCTCTCGAATCACCTGTTCTGATGCCTGGATTTCAATTCGGAGGCGACTTTGCTGGAAACTGCCTAGCATGAGCGTTAGAGAATTATCGTCAGAGAATTAGCGTTAGTAACGTTGGAACAACTACGCTCTCGCTTTTAGTATGCCAGAGGGAGTCTAGGTTTGGTGAAATTCAGGCAGCAGGCCATTTCATTGGATTAAGAATTATGGGATTCTCCTCATGAGAGACGTGCCATTGGGTATTACAGGATAAATACTCTGAGTGGACGTGTGCATGCAAATTGGCAAAGTTTGGCAGTATTTTTTACTGGGGTTAGCATTGGCGTTCGTGATTGCAGGATGTAATCTCGTAACTCTCCGCGAATCCAACGTATTGCGAAGCGTAGACCCTATCCCCTTGCCAGACTTGCCTGCATGGATTGAAAGCATCAGCCCGACAGATGACGCTGATCCACTGGCGCAAATTCGGATTCGCTTCACTGATCCGCTGATTCCAGTTGAAAGTCTAGCCAGTTCTGAGGCACGAGCCCTCCTTCAGAATTTTGAGGTGGTGCCTCCTTTGCCAGGTCGATTTCGGTTTCTGACCCCGCGCATGGTGGGGTTTCAGGCCGATCAAGCTCTGCCGCAGGCCACTCGATTTCGCGTCACCCTCAAAGCAGGCTTAGCAGACTTGAGCAATCACCAGCTCGAGCAAGATTTAGTTTGGGCCTTCAATACAGACCTGATTCGACTGACCCAGTTACCCGGCACCTCAGAATTTCAAGAGTCAGCCCCGCCGCCGATTACGCTACAGCCTGTGCTGACTATGACATCTAATGTTGAGCTCAATTTGAGGTCGTTGCGAGACCATGTGCGCCTGATTGCCAATGGAGGAGAAAATTTAGTGCGGCTCAAAGTAGAGCCGATTGATGATCAATCCCAAGATTCTCACGACCTTCGTAACACACCACAATCCAGGTTTGATCCATCGGTACGTCAGTGGGTCTATGAGATTACACCTCGGCGACAACTGACTCAGGCTACCCGCTACACCCTGGAGTTTGCACCTGGTATTCTTCCTGCCCGAGGAAATTTGGCCAGCGAGCTGGCGTTTGTCAGCCAGGTCGAAACATATGGGCCGCTTCGCTTTGAGGGATTAGAGTTGGTAGAGCCAGCAAGTGCAGGCGGAGCTTATGGTCGATTTGTCAAGGGTCGAGGGCAGCTGATATTTAACAACGGCCTGGTCGCCGAGTCTGTCGCAGAGAATATTGTTGTCGATCCATCGCCTAAAGACATGCCGCAATTCGTGAGAGCCTATGAGGGCGATCGCCTTGTGAGTCTGAACCCCTGGGCATTGGAGCCAGCAACAGCCTACACCATCACTCTGGGTGCCGATCTCAAAGATCAGTATGGTCAAACACTAGGCGAACCTGTGACTGTCCGGTATGAAACTGGCGATTTAGCAGGCGATATTTGGGCACCCGATGGGCTGAACATTTTCCCGTCCGGACAAGATCTTCAGCTCAATATTTCAGCCGTTAATTTGCCTGAGAGCCAATACAAAGCAGCCTATCGTGTTGTTCAACCGAGTGATCTAATCTATACAGACTCTGCCTATCCCAGAGGTCAGGGAACGGATCTGTTGCCCGACCCCGTAAACTGGGACGCCGTTTCTGTGCCGCTGCAGATCAATAAAATCACTGAGATTGCCGTGCCGCTGCAGTCGCAGTTGGGTGAGACGGGGATGTTGGCCTATGGTGTGCAGGCCCGCACCGGGCAGTATTCGGTAGATGGGCGATCAGAATGGCGCGAACCTACCTTCTATGGACTGGTGCAACTGACGAATCTCGGCATCTTTACTCAGTGGTTTCCTGAATCGGGTCTGGTGCGCGTGCAGCATTTGTCAGATGGCTCAAATGTCAGCAATGCGCAAATTGAGATTTATGAATCAAACCTGGAGGCTGAGACACGTACCGTAACATCTCCATGCTTTACAGGCCAGACGGATCAAGTCGGAATGTTGGCGCTTGAGGCACAAGATCTCCGTCAGTGTATGCAGGGCAATGCCCAATTTATTGATGCGCCTGCGCTGCTGGTGGTGGCGCGTGAAGGGGACGATTGGGCGTTTGTACGCACCTTGGAATATAGTGGCGCGTGGGGCTACGGCATTTATAGTGGCTGGAATAGCAGTCAGCCCGAATCGCGAGGCACGATTTTTTCCGATCGCAACCTATACCAGCCCGGAGAGACGGCGTATTTCACTGGAGCTGCTTACTTTCTACAAACCGGAGCACTCCAGCAAGACTCGAATGTTCGTTATACGGTGACGCTAGACGACCCCAACGGCACCACAACAGAGTTAGGATCTCAAACCACCACTTCATTTGGAACATTCTCGCTGGAATGGGCGATCGCCCCTGAGCAACCCCTGGGCTTTTATACCATTCGGGCGACAGCAGACGATGACGCTCACCGTGGCCACGAAATCACGGGTGAGTTTCGCATTGCTGAGTTTAGGCCACCCAACTCCAACGTAGACCTGGCGCTTGATCAGCCATTCGCTGTGATGGGAGATGCGGTGACGGCATCAGCGCAGAGCAACTATTTATTTGGCCCGCCGGTCGAGGGAGGCGAGATCAGCTATTATGTCACCCGCCAGCAAACCCAGTTTGCGCCGGAGTCATGGCAGCAATTCTCCTTTGGGCGACAGTGGTTTTGGCCGGAAGAGGCTCCTACAGTATCGAGTGATGTGCTCCAGCAGAGTGAATCTCTGAGCGACGATGGCAGCGCAGCCCTAACGGTAGAGGTGGCAGATGATTTGCCCTATCCCATGGTCTATCGCGTAGATATGGAAGTCTCGGACGTTTCGAACGTTTCAGTGACGGCTTCGCAGACGTTTACTGCTCTACCGGGCGATCGCCTGATTGGGCTCCAAAGTGATTTTGTAGCCGAGATAAACGAGGCATTTCCGGTTGAGGTGATTGTTAGTGATCCCGAAGGCAATGCGGTTTCGGGTCAGCGGGTACGCATCGAGCTGCAAAAAATGAACTATAGCGGTGTGACTCAAGTAATTGCAGGCAGCTCAACCGCACGAAACCAAGTCGAGTATGAGACGATCGATGCGGCTACTGTGCGATCGGGCAATGAGCCCCAGTCGGTGACGCTAACCCCCAGCGAGTCGGGTTCTTATCGCATTCGTGCCATGTTTGCCAACGCCCGCAATGAGGCGATGGCCACTGACACTCAGATTTGGGTTACGGGAAACGAGTCTGTTTATTGGGGTGGCCGCTACAGCGACGATCGCCTCGAACTCAAACTCAACAAGGAGACCTATCAGCTGGGTGAAACAGCAACTGTTTTGATCCAGTCGCCCTATGAAGAGGCTGAGCTTTTTTTTGCCATCGTCCGTCATGACACGATTTACCAAACGGTGACCTCTGTGCAAGGGGGTGCGCCCCAGATTCAGTTTGAGGTTACTGCTGACATGCTTCCTAATGCGGCTGTTGAAGCCGTTCTGGTTCGCAAGGGCACACCTCTATCTGACATCGAAGTGGACACTATAGAAGACCTGGCTCGCATTGGCTTTGCGCCCTTTTCGACTCAGCTCGACAGCAAGTATCTAGACGTGCAGGTGGATCTGGCCAGTGTATCTCTAGAACCAGGAGCCGAACAGACGATTAATTTTGGCTTGAATGACCAGAATGGACAGCCTGTTCGGGGGCAGATCACTGCTATGGTCGTGAATGAAGCCATCTTGCAGCTGAGTGACTACCGACTCCCCGACCTGATCGAGACGGTCTATGCCGACCAACCGATTTCCGTGCGCTTTGCCGATAATCGCCCCGAAGTGATCTTATCTCCCCTTTCATCTCCTTTAGAGAAAGGTTGGGGCTATGGAGGCGGTCTCTCCAGTGGCACGGGCGACACCCGGATTCGCAGTGAGTTTCAGGCGATCGCCTACTATGACGGATCGGTGCTCACCGATGCCAACGGTCGAGCTACGGTGACGTTTACGTTGCCAGATGACCTCACAACATGGCGAGTGATGGCGATCGCCACCGATGGCAATTTGCGCTTTGGCAACAGCACCGATACGACGTTTATTGCAACTCAGCCACTGGTGACGAATCCTGTGTTACCTCAGTTTGCTCGTCCGGGCGATCGCATTGAAGCAGGGCTTGCAGTAACGAACAACACAGGCGAATCTGGCATACTCAACATTGCAGGAACCGTTGGCGGTGCCCTGCAACTGGCCGACAATGCCGCTGCTAGTCTGCAAACCGAGATGGAATCAGGCACTCGCGCCTACCGTTTTCCCATGGTTGTGACGCGTTCAGACTTGGGGACGATCCAGTTCACCAGTCAACTCAACGGATTTTCAGATGCATTTGAATTTCCCCTTGAAATTCGCCCTGACCTGATCACTGAGCAGGTGGTGGAAACCGGAACCACGTCTGACACGGCTCAAATTCTTTTCAACATCGCCGAAAATGTGCAGCAAGACACGGGCGGCATTGATGTCACTCTGTCTAGTACGCTCATTCCCGAAATTAATGCCCCAGCACAGCAGGTGTTGCAGCAGGAACAGCTTCCTTTTCTGGAGCCTGCGGCTAGTCAGTTGGCGATCGCCTCCAGTTTGCAATCTCTATCTCAAACCATGGGACAGAGCTTTGCTACGTTTGAGCCCACCCAGCACGCTGCCCAAGCCCTCAACCGCCTGAAAACGCTCCAGCGACCCGATGGTGGATTTGCGGCATATCCTGGGCAAGACTTGTCTGATCCCTATGTGACACCCTATGCTGCCGAGGCGATCGCCCAAGCCCTGAGCGCGTTCGCAGGTAGTGCAGCTGCTCCTGATACAGATATGGTCAGCCAAGTGCGTCGCTATTTGCAAGACATTCTGGCTAACCCCAGCCAATATGACTACTGCCAGCAGCAACTCTGCCAAAACCAGGTGCGGTTGCGATCGCTTGCTGCCCTCGCCGCATTGGGTGACATGCGAAACTCATTCATTGCTGATATCTACGCGCAGCGATCGCAGTTTGATCCTGTGACGCAAATCAAGCTAGCAAGGCATTTGACCCAGTTGCCTGATTGGCAACAACAGAGCAATGAACTTGCCAACGACCTGCAAGAAAACATCTATCAAACCAGTCGTAGCGCTACGGTCAATTTGCCGCGTACCTGGCAATGGATCAGCTCTCCAACGGCTGTGCAGTCACAGGCACTAAGGCTGTTCATTGCCCGTGATAGTAATCCTGAAACAGTTGATCGACTGGTACGAGGTTTACTCGATCAGCGTCGTGAGGGCGTTTGGCCCAGCACCTATGACAATGCCGAGGCCTTGCTGGCTCTCGTCAACTATAGTCAGATCCAGCCTACTCCACCCAGCTTTTCGGCAGTAGCTCAACTGAATGAGCAACCGCTTGTGTCTACTCAGTTTGAAGGCTACAGCAATCCTAGTATATTGGCTACGGTGCCTCTCTCGGAGTTGCAGCCCGGACGCAACCAACTAACCCTAGAGAAATCAGGAGAGGGCTTACTCCACTATCTGGCTGCCTATCGCTATCGACTCACAGGCGACCAACCCGGACGCCTCAACGGTCTGCGGGTGACGCGCACGATTCGGCCTGCGAATCAAGATGATGTCCTCCAAGAGTATGACCTCTTTGTGACAGATGATTCCCTTTCGGTGCCTCCCGGCCAGGTTTATGACATTGGATTAGAGGTGATCACTGACCATGCGGTTGATCATGTCGTCATCACCGACCCCCTCCCAGCCGGATTTGAAGCCGTAGATGATAGTTTCCAAACCTCTAATCCCTATTTCCAAGCCCGCAGCGATAGTTGGCAAGTTGGCTACCAGACCATTTATCGCGATCGCATCGTGGCCTATGGCGATCGCCTTGACCCCGGAGTCTATAGCCTTCACTATCTCGTGCGATCGGTGACACCCGGAACCTACCAATATCCTGGAACTGAAGCTCATCTAGAATATGCCCCGGAAGAATTTGGGCGATCGGCATCCTCGACATTGCGCGTAGTGGACTAATCGGCGATGCAACACTCAACTATAGGTGAAAAATAGCCACAAGGACAGGACGTAACTGGAGAATTAGATGTTTGTGATGGCATGAAATACAGATAGTTGCTTAGTGGTTGGCTTGCCAACTCTGGCATTGGCTAATTTGGGCTGCAATTTGCTCATCTAATTGCTTAATGCGTTCACGCAGCCAATCGAGATGGGCTTCCACATCGGCTTGGGCTGTGCCTCGTAAACCCGATAATCGGTTTTGTTCCGCTGTCAGCATATCCACAAGTTGCCGTCTACGGCTGACTAAATCCTGCAACTGGGCTTGCGCTTCACTAGCAAAGGGTCGAATCTCGGGTTGGAGGGCTTCGCCAAACCAGGCTAAAATCGCAGCATCAACTTGGTCTGGTTGAGCCAATTAGTGAGCGGCTTTGGCAAAGTTACGGCCTTGTCTAGCGTTAATCACAACCACTGGATAGTTCGATGTCCACAGGTGCAAAGCGACCTGTCGCTCATACCTCCAGTCGATTCTAAAATAATCCCTCTGACACAACTCGGCTTCTTGAGATGCTTCTTCAATTTCTCAATGCCAAGAGCAGCGTTGGCAACGCGAAACCGGATGCTTTGATGACGAATATGCACATCCAGCCACCGCTCATACACATCAATCCCTATCCATTGCCCAATTTGTTCCATTACACCCTGCTGTTTGATTGAATAGAACAGTCTTTGCCTCAACCTTGCGTCATGCGGGATCTCATATCCCAACCGATGATTCGAGTTTGACTGGTTTGACTAGAGAGATGACCCTAGCTTCTCCACGATGTCGAGCATCCAAGGGATTATGGTCGATCTCTCTGTTCTCAAGATACAAGGGTGAGGGCTACAAAAGTGGGATGCACCCTGTGCAGGCAAGATGCTCTGGATGAGTCGCCCACATAAAGAAAAATTGGAGAAAAGAATAGATATATAGCCCTACTAAGCGCAGACGATCGGCAACCGGATTAAAGTCAAACCCTGAAATTGCCCCCGCTTCAAAAGGTTGAGACAAAGTGCTCACCAGAGTAGCTGCACCACTATCGGCATCAATCGTGTAGAGATTATTAGTTGTCGAGAGGCCATAAATTAAGCCATTTGCTGGACGCACATCAATGCCAAGTAAGGTGCCATCAACGCCCGTCACCTGAGTTCGCTGCGTCGAGGCAGGACTATTGGGGTCAAATGACACCAGTATGTTGGCATCGGTGAGTGCCAAAAACTGCAAGACCGCATCTCCATGTAAGACATCATCACCCCACCGCCTCGGAGCATATCTCGACCGCTACCCCCTAGCAGCAGATCCTTGCCGTTGTTGCCAGTTAAGGTGTCGTTGCCATTGCTCCCTTTGAGCAGGTCATCGCCTCCACCGCCTCGCAAGACATCGGATAAGCTCCCACCGTCTAGGATGTCATTGCCAGCATTACCGATGAGGGTGTCACTACCCTATTGAATATGTCACGAAGATTAACGGGAGCGATCGCCCGTGAAAACTAACCGAGGGCGATCGCCCACTTCAGTAAAACCACGCTAAAACTTTGCCAGCAATGGGCAATAGTCGGGTCGATCAGGTTTACGCCTTCTGTACGCCATCGTGATTGGGTTGATTTTAAATCTCGGCACGATTTTAAAAGTCAGGGGTTAAAGGTCAGGCCGTGAGAGTGCCCCATGCGTGCCATCATGCATATGAAACACAGTTATTTGATCTATCTGACGAAGTCAATGTGAACTGGTTTATCTGGCCACAGTAAATGAGCACTGCGACAAGAGCGATCGCCCCTCTCTTGTAGAATATGGTAGCGCAGCATAACGCAACGTCTACGGTTGATTTCTATAACGTCTACAGTTGATTTCTATAACGTCTACGGTTGATTTCTATAACATGCCGGACGGCTTGCTTCATTCATCTTGAGCAGACATATTGTAGTTTGCCATTGATAAGCAATCGCCCCTTCGTGGATGATGGTGGGGGCGATTATCTCTCTTACAGCGATTTTCAGGTCAGTAAGCCACAGGGAAACACTAAACAATAGCTTCTCAAGCTGCCAAATCGTGTGGCTTATCCAATCGGCAACCGCTGTAATATCATCGAGCAATTACATTACTGTTGGCGGTGAAGGGGCGATCGTACTGTTTTTGATTGTAGTTACACCGCTCAAAGGTGCGTTCACGACAGCAATCACACTAAGATAAGCAATAATGCTTATTAAAGGTAAGCATCTAATCACCATATTGATGACAGGAGTATGTGCGGAATTTAATAATCAAGTAAGGTTTCGGTATTGATTATTCAGACGAGTGAATATAATATTTTTTGATAAAAAGTGTTTCTGCAAATATCTTGGTCTTTGAGATATGGATGCTCATTCGTGTCTTGGTGAGAGATTCACTTAAGGTTTTCTCCTTAACAGCGTTAATTGAGTAATTTTCATGTTTCCCGTGCCTAAACAGGTACCTTAAAGCACAAACTCCAGAGAATGCCTTGTCATTTAGTATATATGAGTGATCCTTCGCCAAACGACTTCGGTAGCGTTTTCAAGCAGATCCTTGCATTCTTGCAAGAAGTTTTCGATGCATTGATTGCAGCGGGTGAGCAGAGAGAATGGTCTAAGGCTTTGCTGATAGTGTTAGCAGCAGTATTTCCTGTATTGATGTTATTAAAGCTCTTGGGGATAGAGATCCCGAGTATGTTTCTGTGGATTTATGGGTCTGCGGTTATCTTCTTGTTTTTGGCTGCATTTATTCTCGGGCTGCTAAAGAATTTCGACTCTTGGCACATGGATCGGGTAGCTAAGAGATGTTTAATATTTTTTCTACTTTTACTGTTAGGCTTATTTTCATTTCTGTTGCTAAATGATAGGTTTATTGCTTCTGATTATTCTCCTCTAGATTTCTCTAAATATGAATATGATGAGCAGGATTTTTTTAGTATTGGGGAAAACGTACTCATAGATTTAAAATCTCCAGTCTTTAACTCTCCGTCTTGGTCTGATTGTAGAGAACAAGCTGCCTACAGCTCAAAGGAGAATGGATCAAGGAGATTTGAAAATTCTAACTTTGGTGACGCAGAGAACCAGTTAAGCGATTTTGTCGCACGATGCCCAAATGATCCAGAAGCGCGTATATATCTCAATAACTCTAGGGTGATGGAGTCTCAAAGCTCTTTTTTTGAAATTGTTGTCAGTGTGCCAATTAGTAGAGAGGAAGGTAAGGGTGGAAATGATTCTCAAGAAATATTGAGAGGAGTAGAGCTTGCACAATTTGATATCAACGAGGAAGATTTACTTGGAGAAAATATCAAGTTTTTGGTTGGAATCATGGATGATGGTCCAATCAGCAATCCTGATGGTAGCGGCCATAATAACGATGAAAATGAAGTAGCAAAGAAAGCAGCAGAATTTATAGCTGATAATACCAGGAGGCTTGGTGTAATTGGGCATTTTACTAGTAATGCGACTGAAGCGGCCTCTGAAATATACGATCGACACAATTTAACTCTTATATCTCCGACCAGCACGGCAATTCGTTGTACAGATAATTGTGACGCTATCGACACTGATAGTTATACAGGTAGGAGTGAAGTAGTTCTGAATGAAAAAGTATTTCGCACTCCTCCAGATGATAATAAATCTGCACAAGCATTAGCTAATTATTTCGCAAAAACAGGTGGGGATGTGGCTATTGTCTATCAAAGTGATTCTGTTTACAGTAATTCTTTCAAAGTTGCTTTTGAGAATGCCTATGCCTCTGTTGGAAAAGGGGAAGTAGTGAACGATAGCCAGAATGATAAATGTAACATTTGGACTAACAGCAAGTCGCAAGATCTGATTATGGAGGATATTGATGAGTGCCTCGATTTTGCTTCTAGGAAGAACGTTAAAGCTTTATTACTAGTTCCTACTAGTAAAGATGCTCCTAACTTGTTTGGTGATACCGGAATTCTCCGAAAAGCTAAGGCAAGAGATTTTGTCATACTTGGAGCAGATAGTATGTATGACGAGGAAGTATTTAAAGAGGCTGATGATATAGCTGTTTCTGTTCCATGGCATAGAAGTCAAAAATATAATGATATCAACGAAGACAATAATATAGAAATTGATGATATCGAGCATTCTTTTGAAAAAAAGGCCGCTAAGCACTACTACTATAAGGTAGGTAATCAAAAAAAGTACGCTCTTGTAAACTGGCGGACAGCAATGGCTTATGATGCTGCACATGCACTAGCTGCTGGAATAGTTGCTTCTTCAAAGCAGTCTCATATTATGGAGTTAATAAAATTTTTGAATAAGGATTTATATTTTAACTGTATAAAGGCAAACCTTCCATTAAAGATAGCTAAGGATGATTTCAGAAGCTATAGTTCCTTAGATACTATTAGCCAAGCCAGTGATTTGCCAAAAGCTGATAATTTGAGGTTTACGAACGGTGACAGAAAGGTTACTAGCTCTCTTGCCGTAATTGTCAGGCGTTGTGAGGTGAATAGTATAAGGGCTCTTCGTAAGGATGAAGAGTGTGAGAATACTTAATTCAAGAGTTTTTCATAGGTTGAATTGACGCAGGAAACTCAACATCTATCGTTACTTTAGCATCTGACGTGTCTATCCTAATTCCATATTCGATAGGCTATTCTGATGCAGTACCGTCGCGCTACAACTCCCGGTGCCACCTATTTTTTTATCGTTGTCACCTACAATCGCCAGCATCTGTTCAAAATAGCCGAAACTATCCAACTTCTCCGTCAAGCCTTTCACATTGTCAACCAGCGTTATCCCTTTGACATTGATGCTATTGTCCTTCCAAATGATTGGGGTGCTGATGGAGAAATCATGTTCTCAGACAAAATAGGTTGGAAGTAGAATCCTTTCGGGATTGTTGGGTTGACGAAGGAAATCTAACCTATCAAGGGCGATCGCACTTGGATAGCTAGTGTGTCGAGCAATGATCTTTGTCGTGCGATTAAATCCCTTCCCGATAAAAACGCGCAATCGGGTTAAGTGAGTAGCGATACAATAGCTTTATGCCGTTTAACTGGGATGAAAACAAGGCAGAACGCAATCTATCAAAACGCGGAGTCTCATTTGAGGAAGCAAAAACTGTTTTTGATGATCCTCTATATGTTGATTTCTACGATCCAGACCATTCTGAAGATGAAGAGCGTTATCTTATCGTTGGAGAGTCGAGCCGAGGGCGCTTATTGATTGTGTCTTATACCGAAAGGAGTGATTCAATACGCCTCATTAGTGCAAGAGAAGTGACACGAACTGAGCAAGAAGCCTATGAAGAGGGATAAGTCAGAAATGGAAGATGACTTACGTGGAGAGTATGACTTGAAGAGTCTCCGAGTCAGGAAGTTAGGCCCTGGAAGAAAAGGGTTTTGTGGCACAACTGTTCAATTAGAGCCTGATGTTGCGGAAATGTTCCCTGATGCTGATGCAGTTAATGAGGCTTTACGCTTCTTAATTAGAGTGATGCGAGATAGCCAGGCTATTGCTCCAACAACACAGGCTAACGTAGCCTCTGAGCCGGACGGGAGCAAATAACTCTTTGAAGAGTTCTGCTAACTTTCCTTCCTCATCGTGGATATCGAACAGCTTAAAGAGGAAGCTGAAACTTACCACTTTTCCAACCTAAGAGTCTCATGCTTGTGGCTGATCAAGATGGTACTTGTCGTATTTTTAATCTAGCATCTGACTGTAAACTGGTAGTGATTCACTCTAGCTATGAAGCAGCCCAAGAGTGGCTTCTTGAAGATGAAGATGAACGGGTTAAGGGTCAACTTTTGGCTGAAGAAATCGTGTAAGCATAGATTGCACCTTCGCAGAAACACCGCATAATAACTCCGCTGCACCGGAACGAATTGAGGTTATCGGTAAGAGCCACAGGTTGTCTGCGTCCCGTGATCTTAGAACCGTTCGACCGCTAAGTGATATATAGAGTGACTGTTCTTTTCCCGGTAGGTGTTGCCTTCGGCTTTGTTTCTGTGGTTGCACAGTTGCAAGGATTGATGCATTTGCGTCGAGCGATCGCCCGTAAAAACTAATCTTTCGGGGTTTATGAGGTGCAGTAACAGCAATGCTTAAACCAATTTTTGAGATGTTCAGAATCCATCAATTGAAGCGCTATTTTAATTAACCCATCAACTCTAGGTGTAGTAGTGGGAAAAACTTGTTTAAGGAATGCTTTTAATTGTGACCACCAATGTTCAATCGGATTAAATTCAGGAGAATACGGAGATAAATACAAAATACTTGTACCAACTGATTCAATTAAAGGCCGGATTTAACGCAAAACGCTTTGACCTCTTGACTGTCGAATTGCGATTGAGGATTCTCGCGGAATTGGCAGTTGCAGTCGCGGCGCAGAGAGCTTTGCTTGTCTTGATGACGACCGTTTTTTAGGACTTTGCTGCTTTGGCATTAAAGATAATCCATCGGTGGAATGCGTAACATCATTTCTCATGATGTATCAATCTGCAGGCTTAGCAACCTGGCATAATCTCAGGACAATTTTCTGACGCTTATCCTGTACCTTTTGCCCTCTGTCATTGAATCAATTTACTTCTATTGACAGATGGAGATTTTGCTGGATTTCTCAGATGATGCTTCTAGAAATGGGATAAGTGATCGTCAGTATTTGTTCAGTATTTGTAAAATGCAGCGCCTAGCTGGGAGTCAGCAGGTTAGCAATTAGGGAGGGATAGCACCGATGGATAAAATTCGGATTGTTTTGATTGAAGATCATGACCTGACGCGCATTGGGCTACAAGCAGCATTACCCAAGCAAGGAAACATTAAAGTCGTGGGAGAAGCGGCCAATGGTCGTGATGGTCTAAAGGCATTAAAAAGCACCGTACCAGATGTTGCCCTAGTAGATATTGGCCTCCCTGAAATGGACGGCATTGAAGTTACCCGACGGTTCAAAGAATTTCAGCTCAGTTCGGGGTCGCAGCGAACCAAGGTGATGATGTTGACGATGCACGACAACGAAGAGGATGTGCTGGCTGCGTTTGCGGCTGGAGCGGATTCCTACAGTATTAAAGATGCGGGGGTTAATCGGCTGATTGAGGCTATTCAGATCACGCATCAGGGAGATAATTGGATTGACCCCTCAGTAGCGCGCATTGTTCTCAAGCAGACCCATATGGATCCGAGGGGCGATCGCCCCTTAAGCACACGCGGCAACACCATGACGATTGGGGCTGTTGCTCCCGAATATGAGCGCATCATGGCCAATTGCTCGTTGACAGAGAAAGAGCTAGAAGTCTTGGGGCTGATTGTCGCCGGACATAGCAACGCTGAAATTGCCAAAAAGCTCTACGTCACGGTGGGCACGGTCAAAACCCACGTTCGCAGCATATTAAACAAGCTGTGTGCCGATGACCGCACCCAGGCTGCTGTGCGGGCACTCCGTTCAGGATTGGTGAAATAAAATCCGGTGCAACCGCTGAAGATGCGATAGGCTTATTGAGTAGTTGCGTATCGTGCCCAACCTGTTGCCTGTCGCTGAATATCCATGACTGCTAGTGCTGATTTTCTCGGTCATCTCAATTCGTCACAACGTCGCGCTGTCGAACATTTTTGTGGCCCCCTGCTGGTGGTTGCTGGAGCGGGCTCGGGCAAGACTCGGGCTCTGACATACCGAATTGCCAATCTTGTGCTGACGCATCGCGTTGATCCTGAGAATGTTTTGGCAGTTACCTTCACCAACAAGGCTGCCCGTGAGATGAAGGAGCGGATTGAAAAACTATTTGCTGAACAGGAAGCCCAGCGCAAGCATGGAAAAGCGTTGAGCGCATTGAAAGACTATGATCAGACCAAGCTGCGATCGCAGATCTACAAAACTGTCATAAAAGAGTTGTGGATTGGCACCTTTCACGCCCTGTGTTCTCGCATTCTGCGGTTTGACATTGAAAAATATCGCAGCACAGGTGGCTATGCATGGACACGCAACTTCTCAATTTTTGATGAATCAGACGCTCAAAGCCTGATCAAAGACATCGTTGTCAATCAGATGAATCTTGACGATAAGCGGTTTGAACCGCGATCAGTGCGCTACGCCATCAGCAATGCCAAAAACCAGGGACAGTCTCCTGATGAATTTGAGCAAGACCAGCCCAACTATCGGGGGCGTGTCATTGCTGACGTCTATCGCAGTTACGAGAAAGCCCTCGCCACTAATAATGCCCTTGATTTTGACGATCTAATTTTGATTCCGGTGCAGCTGTTTCGGCAAAATGAGCAGGTGCTCGCCTATTGGCACAAGCGGTTTCGTCACATTTTGGTAGACGAATATCAAGACACCAACCGCACCCAATATGAGCTGATTCGGATGCTGGTGACGAATGGTAAAGACTCTCGCCAGTTTGACGATTGGCAACACCGCTCGATTTTTGTGGTAGGTGATGCAGATCAGTCGATCTATTCATTTCGGGCAGCAGATTTCACCATCTTGATGGGGTTTCAGGATGACTTTGGCGATCGCCTGCCTGACGACGACACACGGTCGATGGTGAAACTCGAAGAGAACTACCGTTCGACCGAAAATATTCTCCACATTGCCAATCATCTGATCGAAAATAACACCGAGCGTATCGATAAGGTGCTGCGCCCTACACGCGGCGCAGGCGAAACGGTCTATTGCTATCGAGCCGACGATGAAGGCGCAGAAGCTCGCTATGTGTTTGAGCAAATTCGCGGCCTGATGGCTGACCACCCCGAATTAACCTGGGGTAGTTTTGCCATTCTCTACCGCACTAACGCTCAATCACGTACCTTCGAGGAAGTCTTGGCTCGCTACCAGGTACCCTACAACATTGTTGGTGGGCTGCGGTTTTACGACCGCAAAGAGATTAAAGACGTGCTGGCCTACTTGCGCGTGATTGCCAATCCTGATGATACGGTCAGTCTGAAGCGCATCATTAATACACCCCGACGCGGCATTGGCAAAACAACCCTGGATCGCATGGAAAAAGCAGCTCAAGAGCTGAATGTGTCGCTATGGGAGATTCTCAAAGATGAAACCTCAGTCAACACGCTGGCTGGGCGTTCGGCTAGATCAGTATTGGGGTTTTCCCAAATTATTCAAGACTGGCAGAGCCGCGCCGACACGGTGCCTCCGTCTCAGATTGTGCAAGGAGTGCTCGATGATTCGGGGTATGTGGCGAGCCTGCGCGATCAGGATACGGATGAAGCCGAAGACCGACTGAAAAACCTGAACGAGCTTTATAATGCGGCACAGCAGTTTGAAGACGATAATGAAGAAGCGAATCTCTTCATGTTTCTAGCCAATGCCTCGCTGGCCTCTGACCTGGACAACCATGACGAAAGTCAGAACAAGATTTCATTGATGACGCTGCATTCATCGAAGGGGTTGGAGTTTCCAGTGGTGTTTTTAGTCGGGCTGGAGCAGGGCTTGTTTCCCAGCTATCGCTCGTTGGATGACCCAGCTGCCATTGAAGAAGAGCGGCGGCTTTGCTATGTAGGCATCACGCGGGCGCAAGAGCGGCTATATATTACCTATGCCCGTGAGCGTCGCCTCTATGGTGCCAGAGAGCCTGCTAGCCCGTCGCTGTTTTTAGGGGAGTTGCCGCCTGAGCTGCTATTGAGCAATGTGGTTACGGCGCTGCCGCGTAAGATGACCACTCCCCTACGAGACCTCAAGGCGCGTCGGGCCAATCAGCCGATAACTGATGATACCGATTGGTCGGTGGGCGATCGCGTCATTCATGATGCTCATGGGGCGGGTCAGGTGACACATATTTTTGGCGCAGGCAAGAAGCTCTGTCTCGCGGTCAAATTTCCAGGAGCTGGGCAAAAAATTATTGACCCACATATGACACCGCTGCAGCGGGTGGAAATGACGTAGGCTGTGATGTCTGTCTCAGTTCTGCCCAGATCTGGCTCAGGCCTCTGCCCATAGTGCCTGCGCCAATGCTGTCAATTTCATGCCGGTCATTTCTGCGATCGCCCCTTCAGACTGTTTGAGCAATTGCTCGGTTCACTTGGTAGGCATCGATAACCGCTATCAAGTTGTCAATTTAACCGAGGAACGCAAGCAAATTCTCTGTTTCCTTGCTGCCGCTTGCCAGAAATATTACCTACTCGTCTGAAACCTGCGGAATGTGGATTAACATACATCGTCCCGCTCTAAGCGCACTTCAACCTCGCGCTCTACATACTCCCACTCTTTGCTGGCGCGCATTCGCACCAGTAATTCATTAAAAGCTTCTGTGTGCTCTGGTGAAAATTCAAACCATGTCAGAAAGTCGAAGGGTTGTCCGAGATCGCGACAATGCAGAAGCCGACGTGCAACCCCTGGAAGATACTCCAAACCAACAGCCGTATGATGAGACTCTTCTTCAAAGATTGCCCGACGCTCATCTTGTGCTAATTCCCACCACTGAACTGACTTTTTAATCGGAATCAGCACCGCAGAAACAGCTTCTGGACGGTTGAGCACAGGCTGCACTGCCTGAAGGCGGGTAATCTCATCACGCATGGCATAGCGAACATTGCTCGTAAAGCTTTGCAGAATCCATGAACTACCCAACGGTAACTCTGCAACAGCATCATTTACGATATTCAATCGTTCAACAGGTTCTAAATTAGATCCGATGAGACCTCGCACGTCTAGCACGCGCCATACACCTTGATCACCACCAATAAATGAATATTTGTTGTTCATTGTAGTTGACAGCGTAGTTTCTATAATACTTGTCTTCTTCTCTCTAGACTTTTGAGTAGGCCAAAACTGATGCCAGTGGTCGGGATTTATTGAGAGCATCAGTTTAGCCAGATTAAACTACTTGAAGATGAGTTTTGGCTGAGTTTTCTGTTTGATATTCTGTTGTTTTACAAACGGTTTTAAAATGAGCATGGAGACTTTATCTATATAGAAACCTTTTTATGTAGTACTTTTCTTCAACCATAATCCGTTTGCGTTGATACCCTTTAGATTTAGCAACAGCAGCTTCTTGACTTCCTAATGGCACTGTAGTTGCTTTCATACTACTTTCATACTAAATAGTGCAGTTCATACTAAATAGTGCAGCCGTTAATGATGGTGCAGTCGTTAATGGTCAGCGTGCTCAGTGGGCTGAGATATAGATGCGATCGCCGTTGCCATTTGCCCTCCAGTCTGTACTTCCACAACACCTCGAAACATATTCATGCCGCAGGTAAACTCATATCGACCCGGTCGGTCAGGCGTGAACTCAATTGGCGTGACGTGGTTCAGCGATAGTGCTTGAGCAATCTGGAAATCAGGAAACCGGACTTCCTCTAAGCAACTACTGGGATCTTTGCGATTAAAATTTAGCCGTACTGGTTGTCCCGCTTGAACTACGATTTGGCTGGGCTCATACCCGCCATCAACCGTCACGGTGATTTCTTGAATGCCTCCTTGAGCAGTTACCTTACTTGACTTGGGCTTGCTAAAGAGAAACCACCACAGTTCTAACCCAATGAGTCCTAGACCCGCTGCAGTTACGGTTCCCTTGAGCCACAAGGGTTGGTCAATGCGTTGAAATCCTTCAGTCTGCTCTGTAGTTTGCATGTCACCATGAGATGGCTGGGCAATGGCTGCCTCTGCCGTTCCGCATAGCAACACCCCTAATGTAGCAATGCCGCCTAAAATTGTTGTTGTTGATCGATGAGTCATCTAAATTCCTCCTATCCTGCCCCTGCAATGCATCCTAAAATAACACCCAGTAAAAATCCAAACCCTGTTACTGTTCCAAAGAATGTGATGTGTTTACCTATGGTAGTTTTCTGAGAATGACTCCCGACTCCTGATTGATGGACAAAACTATTTACAACCCATATCCTGCATTGGGTCAGGAGACCTGACTGTAAGGGTGCGATTTCCACATCCAATGCAGAATTTTTTGTCAGTCAACTATCTCCCCGACTCCCAACTGGCTTAAAGTTCTGCAATCGTAGGGCATTCATCACAACTGAAACAGAGCTAAATGCCATTGCTGCCCCAGCAATAATCGGACTGAGTAACCAACCGAAGAAAGGATAGAGAACACCTGCTGCGATTGGGATTCCAGCAATGTTGTAGATGAAGGCAAAGAACAAGTTTTGCTTGATATTGCGAATTGTGGCGCGACTCAGTTGAATGGCAGTCACAATGCCTTGTAAATCCCCAGAGATAAGAGTGATATCGCTGGCGGCGATCGCCACATCGGTTCCCGTTCCGATAGCAATACCCACATCAGCTTGAGCCAGAGCGGGCGCATCGTTAATGCCATCTCCTACCATGGCCACCACTTTACCTTCTGACTGGATAGTTGCAACGGTTGCCGCTTTTTGATCAGGACGAACTTCGGCAAAGACTCGCTCAATCCCCACGTCATGAGCAATCACATAGGCTGTTCGCCAGTTATCTCCCGTGAGCATCACCACTTCTAAGCCCATCTTGTGTAAAGTGCGAATCACATTGACAGAGGAAGATTTTACCGCATCCGCAATGCCGATGATGGCTTCCACCTGTCCATCGATCGCAATCCAGATGACTGTTTTACCACCATGTTCTAGTTTATCCCGCTGCTGGTGAAGGGCGCTGGTCTCAATCGCCAATTCATTCATCCAACGATGCGTTCCGATTTGCACCCACCGCCCCTCAACAACCCCTTGCACACCGCTTCCGGCGACTGCCTCAAACTCTTGGGCATTGACGAACTCAACTCCTTGAGATTGAGCATATTGCACCACTGCCTCCGCTAGAGGATGTTCAGAATTACGCTCAACCGATGCTGCAAGACGCAATAGTTTGAGTTCATTGCCATTGGCAATACCTTTTACCGTGACATATTCGGTAACAGTCGGTCTGCCTTGGGTGATTGTGCCCGTCTTATCAAGGACAATCGTTTGCAATTGATGCGTGAGTTCCAAACTATCAGCACCTTTGATCAAAATGCCGTTCTCTGCTCCTTTGCCCGTGCCGACCATGATCGAGGTTGGAGTCGCCAAACCCAGCGCACAGGGGCAGGCAATAATTAATACCCCAACGGTATTAACCAACGCCATCGTCACGTTGCCCATGATGTTAAACCAAACGATGAAGGTCAGAATGGCGATCGCCATCACCGCAGGCACAAACCAACCTGTGACCTGATCGGCAAGTCTTTGAATCGGAGCTTTTGAACCTTGCGCTTGCTGCACGAGTTTAACGATCTGAGCCAGGAAGGTATCTTTACCAACTCGCGTAGCCCGAAACTGAAAGCTTCCTGTTTTGTTGAGGGTGGCTCCAATCACATCATCTCCAGGATGCTTTTTCACAGGCACACTTTCACCTGTTACCATGGCCTCATCAATCATGGAAGACCCCTCGACAATCTCACCATCTACCGGGATCTTTTCTCCCGGACGCACAAGAATCACGTCTCCTAACACCAACTCAGCAATAGGAATATCCGCTTCTCGGCCATTGCGAATCACTCGCGCTGTCTTTGCTTGTAACCCCATCAGCTTGCGGATCGCTTCTGAGGTTTGTCCCTTGGCTCTGTTCTCTAGCAGCCTCCCCAGTAATAACAAGGCAATGATGACTGCTGCTGCTTCAAAATAGACATCAGGTTGAAGCCCCTGAGCAATAAACCACTGAGGAAAGAAAGTCGGAAACAGGGAATATAAATAGGCAGTACCCGTCCCAACAGCAACCAGGGTGTCCATTGTGGCGGTGTGTCGCTGCACTGCTTTCCAGGCACTAACAAAGAACCCACTCCCTGCCCAGAATAAAACTGGAGCCGTGAGCACAAGCTGAAGCCAGGGATTATGCAGCCATGTCGGCAGCAACGGAATGGATAAGCCCGTCATCGCGGGCAGTGAACCGATCACTAGGGCTGTGCTGATAATGCCACCAACCCAGACTCGACGGGTTAATGTTTGATTCTCAGCCTGACGTTCTCGCCGTTCAGCATCATCTTCGGGAGTCAAAATATCATCTTGCATTGGCTGAGCTGAATACCCGGCTGAATCAACAGCATCCTGAATCACAGCAACCTCTGTTTTGCCAGGATCATAGGTGACAGATGCTTGTTCAGTGCCAAAATTTACATTGCAAGCCTCGACTCCAGGCACAGAGAGAATCGCATCTTCGATATTCCTGGCGCAAGAGGCACAACTCATCCCTTGCAGCTTTAATGTTGCATTCTCCATTAGAACCTCCTATGCGACACCTCTGGAATTGGTATCTGGTTCTATCTTTAAGTCTCTAGCCCACTGGAGAGTCAAGAGAATAGTTCAAGAATTCTGGTGAAAATTAGCAGGGATTCCAACGGCGCAGCCCAACTGCGTTTAACCCCTGCCCAGAAAAGGTTGAAGAGACAGGTTGCTGCAATGATGATGGCGATCGCTCTACACATCCCCGCTGATGAACAGAGTCTGCCCGCTGAGGAAATTGATGAATTGTTTGAGCAGCAAGCTCAACGACAATATCAGCGAGAATTACTGTTTTCGACGATTGTGAATTTGATGAGCTTAGTGGTTGGTGGCATTGCACTATCCGTCAACGCTGCTTATCAAGCCAAAGCAAAGGGCATTATCAAAAACGATGTGTTTTGCCCACGAATGATGTGCTGAAGAATAATGTGCTCAAGCATGACCCGTTATTCATCTGGCACCGGTGGGAATGCTTGACCTGTATCGTTGTTACTTTACTTTTACCCTATTTAATTAGAGAGGCATCTATGTCAAGCGTAGGACTGAATAAATGGATCGTCAGCGGCAATTTAGCAGCAGATGCTCAGGTCAAAACGGTTGCACTCCGTAACGGCGATCAAGCTCAAGTTGCAGACGCCACGCTCTACATCCGCAGACCACGTAATCGAGAGGAGTCATTTACGGTCAAGCTCAACATTTGGGAGCGGTCTGCAGCTTGGCGTAAGCTGTCATTTCTCAAGAAGGGGTCGTTGATTATTTGCACAGGAACACTTGAGCCCAATCCGTTTATTTCTAACAACGGTAATGTGCCAAAAGCGGGCTTAGAAATGACAGTGCTCGATATTGATCTTGATGTCGTGCGGAATGATGATGCAGCTGAGACTAATGAGGCTGAGGCGCTTCCGGTTGAAGTCTAATATAGAAGCTTAAATATCTGTAACACCAAGGTGTAAACTCGAGAGGCCTGAGGGCGATCGCCTCACTGCCATATGCGATGATCATGGCCTAGCCCATCATTACTAGTCAAGCGCCACTACTTAAGCGCCACTACTTAAGCGCCCATTGATATCAGTTGCAGGGTGAACCCATTTATGCGTTATTTATAAGTGGCTAAGGGTCGTCCTGTTCATCTCAAGTGGGTTTCAAGTATGCGGTTTTGGCGATCGCCCGTTCAATATCTCGGTGGCATTCTCATGAGCCTATGCCTAACGCTGGTTTTACATGCGTGCCAGCCTGATGCGCCTCCGTCGGTATCGGTGAGTCCAGATATTGATTTAACTCCAAGCTCAACCTCTGCTCCAACCGTGACATCATCGTCCCAATCTATCTCCCTGCCCCCCGCAACTAAAGCCATCGTAGATCGGGTGCCCGGTGGTCTAGCGGATCCGCCGCGTGGAGATATGCGTCTGGTCGTGATCAGCGACCTCAACGGTGTGTATGGCTCCACTGACTATGACTCAGAAGTCAAGCAGGCCATCACGCTGCTGCCCTTCTGGAAACCGGATATGGTCTTGTGCAGTGGGGATATGGTCGCAGGGCAAGACCCAACACTTTCTGAGCCGCAGCTCAAGGCGATGTGGGCCGCGTTTGATGAACACATTGCAGCTCCGCTGCGCCAAGCTAACTTACCTTATGGGTTTACGATTGGCAACCATGATGCCTCCAGTGCCAAGAGCGTTGCTGGGGGCTTTCTATTTGAGCGAGAAAGAACTGTAGCATCTGACTATTGGAATGATGCGGCGCATGATCCGGGGGTGGAGTTTGTTGATCGCTTTGAGTTCCCGTTCTACTATACGTTTCGATTGGGTGATGTCTTTGTGTTGGCTTGGGATGGCTCGTCACACCACATTCCGCCGGAAAAGCTGGCCTGGGTCGAGCAGGCGCTCGAAAGCCCGGAAGCTCAATCGGCGAAGATCAAGATTTTACTAGGACATTTGCCGCTTTATGCTATCACCGTGGGACGAGATACTCCTGGCGAAGTGATGGAAAATGCAGATCAGCTCCGCGACATGCTCGAACGACACAATGTTCATACCTATGTCAGCGGCCACCATCATGCCTACTACCCGGCTCATAAGGGCAATTTGCAGCTGTTACACATGGGTATTTTGGGATCGGGACCACGCCCATTTATTGATAGCACTCTCTCGCCGCTAAAAACTCTAACGGTTTTAGATATCAATTTTGCGTCGCCTGATTTGACGACCTATACGACTTATAATATGCAGACCTTGCAACTGATCGAACTTGCCGATTTGCCTCGGCTAATTACCGGGCACAATGGCATGGTGCTGCGTCGAGATGTGGAGATAAATGACTTGACCGCGTCTGAGCAATCTCTCTGTGAACGTCGCTTGAGCGCTGAGCTGTGTCGTGCTTGATCAGGTTACTTGCAACGGTAACTCTCGCTCTGCGCGATCTCGATGGGGCGATCGCCTGTTTCAATGGGGTACGCAGCTAACGGCAATCGGCGTTATTGCTCTGGTGGTTGGCATTGCCCTTGAGCTACTGATTCCAGCAATTCCAGCAATCCGGGCATTTAACTGGCAGTTTCTGATCACTTCCGAGTGGAACCCTGTTCAAAATACCTACGGAATCTTGCCTCAAATCTATGGCACATTAGTGAGTTCACTGCTGGCGGTGCTGCTAGCAGTGCCCTTGGGGGTGAGCATTGCCGTGTTTCTGAGCGAAAACTGGGTGCCACGTACTATTCGCGTCCCGCTTTCATTTCTGATCGAGCTGCTGGCTGCCATTCCTAGCGTAGTCTATGGGCTCTGGGGCATCTTTGTCCTGATTCCAGCATTGATGCCAGTATTGGCCACCTTGCACCACAAGTTAGGGTGGATCCCCATATTTGCGTCGCCACCGTCAAGTCGTGCTATTCTACCCACCGTTATTGTGTTAATGCTGATGATTGTGCCAACAATAGCAGCACTTTCACGCGATGCGTTAGAAGCACAACCCCCCGAAATGCGTCTGGGAGCAGCAGCACTGGGGGCGACTCGCTGGGAAACTCTGCTTCAAATTTTGATTCCTGCTAGCGCATCCGGCATTGTGGGAGCGGCAGTGCTGGCTTTAGGGCGTGCCCTGGGCGAAACGATGGCGACGGTAATGCTGATCGGCAATGCCCATCAAATTCAGCTTTCACTCCTGGCTCCTGGCTCAACGATCGCTTCGTTAATTGCCAACGAATTTACCGAATCTAGAGGATTACAGATTTCAGCGCTGCTCTATGCCGCACTTGTGCTGATGGCAATTACGCTAGTCATCAACGCGATCGCCAGCATGATTTTGCACTCGCCTGCTGCGATGGCGGAGAGGTCTCTCAGTCGTCGCCCATCTCGGCCTCACTCACCGATGGCAACGGTGCCAGGTCTGTATCAGCCCAACGTCTACTATCGTCGGATTGTATCCATTCTTTGCACGATCGCCATCACGCTAGGCACGGCTATCATTGTCTTGGGCATTGGGTCAATCTTGATCAGCTTGATCTGGCAGGGCTGGAGCCGACTGGATGTCACAGCGTTTAGGGAGTTGCCGCCGCCGCCGCTGGATCAGGGGGGTGGCTTTCATAATGCCCTAGTCGGCACGCTGCTGATGGTGGCCATTGGCACCTGCCTTAGCGCCCCAGTGGGGGTGTTGACCGCAATCTATGTTGTTGAATTTGGGGGCGATCGCCTGCTCGCTCGCACGGTGCGATTTTTCAACAGTATTCTCAGTGGCGTGCCATCGATTTTGTGTGGGTTGTTTGCCTATAGCGTCGTGGTTTTAACGACGGGCAGGTTTTCAGCGGTGGCGGGAGGGGTCGCTCTGGCTGTGGTCATGGTGCCGATGATCGTTCGCACGGCAGAAGAAGGACTGAAGGCGGTCTCTCCTGAACTGCGGGCCGGGGCGATCGCGCTGGGAGCCAGTCCTGCTCAAACGGTGGGGCAAATTGTGATCCCGGCGGCGACTCCTACTCTTACAACTGGCATCATCCTGGCGATCGCCCGAGCTGCCGGTGAAACAGCGCCGCTCTTGTTTACGGCGCTCTTTAGCCAATATGGCCTTACTGGCCTCTGGCATCCGGTGGCATCGCTGTCAGTGCTGGTTTACAACTTTGCGCTGTCTCCTTACCCCAACCATCAGGCCCTAGCCTGGACAGCAGCACTGGTGATTGTCGGGCTGATTTTAGGGGTCAGCATTGTCGCTCGAAGAGTGACTGCACCTCGCTGGTGACGACGGGTCTGCCCCACAGAGCACAGATGAGCTCGGAAGATGCGCCGCCCCATCGCTGACTGAAAACACAATGATTTACAGCAACTTAATCCCATCCCGATGCTGAAATCGTTATCCTGAAAGGGATGATTCTGTTGAGATGGCCCCACAGAGCTATGTCGGAACAACCTGAACGCATTTGTATCTTGGGTGGGGGCTTTGCGGGGCTCTACACGGCGCTTAACCTGAGTCAATTCCCCTGGCAGATGCCCAATCCGCCTGAAATTGTGCTGGTTGATCAGCGCGATCGCTTTTTGTTTGCTCCGCTATTGTATGAACTGCTGACCGGAGAGTTGCAAACCTGGGAAATTGCCCCCCCGTTTACCGAGTTGCTTGCCAATACCAATGTTCGATTTCAGCAGGCTGCCGTAGCAGGCATTAACCTTGACGACCGCATCGTTTCCCTTCATGATGCACCCGATCTGTCTTATACCTATCTGGTACTGGCATTGGGGGGCGAGACGCCCATTGATATCGTTGCTGGAGCCAACGAGCACGCCATCCCGTTTCGCACAATTACCGATGCCTATCGAGTAGAAGAAAGACTCAAGGCGTTGGAGCATTCTGATGCTGATAAGATTCGGGTCGCCATTGTGGGAGGGGGCTATAGCGGTGTTGAGCTGGCCTGCAAGCTGGCTGATCGGTTGGGCGATCGGGGGCGCTTACGGCTGATCGAACGGGGGGATCAAATTCTCAAGCAATCGCCTGACTTCAATCGTGAGGCTGCATCTAAAGCGTTGAGCGATCGCGGCGTTTGGATTGATTTAGAAACCTCTACTACCGAAATTCGGGCCGAGTCAATTTCGCTGGATTACAAGGGACAAGTTGACACGATCCCAGTTGATTTGGTGCTGTGGACAGTGGGCACCCAAGTCGCAGAGGTGATCCAAACTCTGCCGCTCAAGCAAAATGAACAGCACCAGCTCGTCGTGACACCAACCTTGCAGGTCATTGATCAGTCTAAAATCTTTGCTCTAGGCGATGTGGCAGACTGTCAAGATGCCAGCGGGCAACGCATTCCCGCCACCGCACAGGCGGCCTTCCAGCAAGCGCAATATGCAGCATGGAATATTTGGGCCTCCGTCTCTGGGCGGGCGCTCTTACCTTTCCGCTACCAAAATCTGGGTGAAATGATGACTCTGGGGGTTGATAATGCCACCCTGACCGGGCTGGGCGTCAAGCTGGATGGGGCGTTAGCGCATGTTGCTCGGCGACTGGCCTATTTATATCGGATGCCGACGCTTGATCATCAAATTCGAGTCGGCCTCAACTGGCTAGCAAAGCCCTTGCGCAACCTACTATCGCCATGATGTCAGCCCGTCATCGACCTGAGGTTATTTTTCTGGATGCCGTGGGCACATTGTTTGGCGTTCGGGGCAGTGTGGGGCAAATTTATAGCACTCTAGCGCGTGACTATGGGGTTGAGGTAGAGCCTGAGGTGCTCAACCAGGCATTTTTGAGCAGCTTTCGCCATGCCCCGCCGATGGCATTTCCAGGCGTTGATGCGGCTGAAATTCCCCAGTATGAATTGGACTGGTGGCACGGTGTCGCTCGCCAGACGTTTGAGCAGGCTCATGCATTAGAGCACGTTACTAACTTTTCAGAATTTTTTGCGACCCTCTACGCGCACTTTGCTACGGCAGAGCCCTGGTTTGTCTATCCAGATGTCTATGACACGCTGACACGCTGGCGCAATCAAGGGATGACGCTGGGCGTAGTTTCAAATTTTGACTCTCGTATTCATGCTGTTTTGGAGGTGCTGCACCTAGACAAATTTGTTTCGACTGTGACGATTTCTACCGAGGTGGGAGCCGCTAAGCCCCACCCTAGGGTGTTTGCAGCAGCTCTGAAGAAACATGGCTGTCGCCCGAGCGAAGCGCTACATATTGGGGATAGCCTTCGGGAAGATTATCAGGGGGCGCGTGCTGCCGGGTTGCAAGCCGTCTGGCTCAAGCGTCAGTCGGACTAGTGGGGGAATCGGACGCTGGACGGAAACGGCTAGCGTTGCCAAATTTTGATCGTCTCGTCGGCACTGCCACTCACGAGCGTTTGCCCATCGGGGCTGAAGGCCAGAGAATTAACGCTCCAAGCATGGCTGAGGGTGCCTAAGCGATCGCCCGTTTCCAGATGCCAGAGATAGATGCGGGTATCTTCCCCGGCGCTGGCAAAGAGCTTGCCATCCGGGTTGACGGCGATCGCATTGACCCGATCGGTATGGCGAGACAGGCTGCAGAGCAGCTCTCCGTCCGCTAGATCCCACAGGTTCAGGGTGCGATCCCAGCTGCCGCTGATCAGCAGGCTCCAGTCGGGGCTAAAGGCGATCGCACTAATGCGGTCGGTATGTCCCCGAATCGTGTTGATCACCTGACCCGTTTGCAAATCCCAGAGGCGAATGGTTTTGTCATAGCTGCCGCTGACAAGCCGCTGACCGTTGGGGCTAATCGCTAGCGCACTGACCTGGTCGCGGTGCTTCTTCCAGCGCTCGATGGGGGTGCGATTGACCCAGTCCCACAGGGTAATGGTGCCGTCGGCACTACCGCTGACCAACAGTTGATAATCAGGACTGAGGGCGATCGCATCGACCACCCAACCCTGGCCCGTTACTGTTGCACTTAGCTGCTGTTGCGCTAAATCCCAGAGCTTGATCGTGGTGTCGGCACTGCTGCTGATCAACGTCATACCATCGAAACTAAAGACCAGCGCACTAATGCGATCGCCATGTCCGTCGCTAGACCAAAGCGATCGCCCTGCAAAGGTATGCAGCAATTTCCCAGTTTTCAAATCCCACAGCCGAATGGTGCGATCGCGACTGCCACTCGCCAGCATTTGCCCATCGAGACTAATTGCCACCGCCGTAACCGCTCCGGTGTGCCCCATCAGCGTATGGACGCATTGCCAGGGCTGCTGAGGATTTGCAATCCGTTCTGGAGTGATCCTTTCTGAAGTAATTCGTTCTAGAGCGATCAGATCAGGTGCATCCGGCGAAGGTATCGGTAGAGTGCCCCACGATTTTCCGGCTCGGCTCGGAGCCGCCTCACGGGCACGCGTAAACGTCAGCGGCACCCGTAACTCTTCGAGCACCGCTGCCGCCGTCCGGTAGCGCTGACTCACTGCCCGCTGCATCAGCGTGTCTAAGATATCGGCGAGTTGGTCGCTGACGGGCTCAATGAGATAGTCTTGCCAGATCCAAGCATCTTGACTAATGGAATATAAATCAAAGGGATGAATTGCCGTCAAGAGATGGGCGCAGGTGACGCCCAAGCTATATAAATCACTTGACAAACCTGCCTTGCCCATCGCCTGCTCTGGAGCTGCAAATCCGGCACTGCCAATCACCGTGCCCGTGCGAGCGATCGCAGTCTCAGATGCATATTTAGACGCGCCAAAATCGACCAGAACTAGCGGCCCACCCGATCGAGGTCGAATAATATTCTGGGGTTTAATATCGCGGTGAATCACCCGATGATGGTGAATAAATTGCAGCACGGGCAAAAGATCAGCCAGCAATTCGCGGATTTGCAGCTCGGTAAACGGGCCTTCTGTCGCTAAGATTTTGGCTAGATCTAAGCCATCGATGTATTCTTGCACCAAGAATGAGGCATCGTCACGCTCAACATAGTCTAGCAGCGCTGGGATTTGGGGGTGTTGACCTAATTCATGCAGGTGGTCGGCCTCAGCTCGAAACCGTTGCAGGAGATGGTCAGACTCTCGACCTGCCGATTGACTCAGCAAGAGCTGTTTGATCACACAGGGGGAAAACTGGCGATCGCCCTCATCAATTGCCAAAAACGTTTGCCCAAACCCTCCTTGCCCTATGGGTTTTAAAGCTCGGTAGCGATCGCCCAGTCGCAGCGGTAAGCCACAGGTCTGACAAAATTTGGCATGATTGGGATTCGTAGGTCGAGGACACAGAGGACTGAGGCAATAGCTCATCACAATTGGGGAGCGCAGGCTATTTCTATAGTAAAGTTCTGGTTCCCAAACCTGCGGCCTCAGCCTGACATAATCTATCAGAATTGAGCATGAACAAGAAGTATGGGGCACGACATAGTCATGCCCCGTCCCTGAAGTGGCGGTAGATGCTAACTTATAAACCTTAGGTGGGTACTAGCTCTCCTGGACGGAGCTTTGACCATCTACCCATCTCTTCTTTGAAACTCAAGCAACCTACCACATCCCACTCCATTTCGATCACGTCACCTTGGTTGCGAATGTTGACATTGATCGTCGGCTCGTTGGGCTCGAAGCTAGGAATTTCAGTCAGGTGTGGCTGCTCGTGCTGCCCTTCAACGGCATGATATGTAACACAACTATCAACGTATTGACAATTGATGCAAATGCACATGGTTGACCTCCCCAGACTGACGAATGACCTGCGTTGGTTGATCCAGAGCTTACGGTTACTTTAACCCAATTTCTGGAAAAACTACACCCCGAATAGAGTGATGTTGCAAATTGCAAAACTGCGTCTTCCAGAGTCTACTACGGTACATATAGCGGTACATATAACTGCTACAGCAGCGAATGCAGTATCACTGATAAAACTCTCTTGCCTTCACCCCTTTCCCCTTTTCCAGAGCGGAAGAGGAGCGATCTTGATCCGGTTCCCTCTCCTACTGAAAAAGGCCTGCTGTGTATACACATCTCTTGTCTATAGTCTCAGCCTCTCTCGGGGGACTTCCCCCTGTTACACGACACGTAGTTGCATCAGGGGGTGCGACAATAGGTTGTCTCAA
>CAZCXK010000034.1:7130-47270 GCA_964502605.1 uncultured bacterium | reverse complement strand
GCCATGTTGGCGATGGTCACTCACCCAAATCCTCATCTCCATGTGGAATGATTCAATATGAATTGGCATAGTCCGTGACCACCAGAACCCACTAGCTCTATTCAACACTACTCGGACTGATGTTGCGGCTGAAGCCAGTCAGCAAACTCATCAACAAATCGATTAGCAAAGATAGCCGCCCGAATACGTTGAGTAAACCGCATCAGTTCTGTAATGTTATGAATTGAGAGCAGTGTATGCCCCACCGCTTCACGAGCGCGGATCAAATGACTGAGATAAGCGCGAGTAAAGATTTGACATGTATAACAGGGACATTCGTCATCGAGGGGGGCAAAATCCTCGCGAAATCTGGCGTTTTTCATGTTCCAGCGATCGCCCCTAACTATCACATTGCCGTGGCGAGCAAGTCGTGTCGGAATCACACAGTCAAAAAGGTCAACCCCAGCTGCAATCGCCTGCGCAATCTCTCGATGGGTGCCGACGCCCATGAGATACCGAGGCTTATCAGACGGCAATAGAGGAGCAGTTGCATTGACAATAGAAGCAATCAGGTCAGTGGGTTCTCCAACGCTGACGCCACCGATAGCGTAGCCGGGTAAGTCGAGGGCGGCCAACTCACGAGCAGCCCGCTGGCGCAAGTCAAGATATACGCCCCCCTGCACAATACCAAACAAAGCCTGATCAGGGCGATCGTGAGCCCTGGCACACCGTTTTAACCAGCGATAGGTGCGCTCTGTCGCCTCCTTGACGGCATCACGACTTGCCGGGTAGGGAGGGCATTCATCAAACGCCATAATGACATCTGCCCCTAGCGCATTTTGAATCGCCATCGAACGCTCTGGCGTTAGATAAATAATTTGGCCATCACGGGGAGATTTGAAGGTAACTCCCTCTTCAGCGATCGCCCGCAGTTCGCTGAGGCTAAACACCTGAAATCCGCCCGAATCAGTCAAAATCGGGCCATTCCATCCCATAAACTGATGCAGCCCGCCTGCTTGAGCCACAATATCTTCCCCAGGCTGTAGATGGAGATGATAAGTATTTGCCAACACCATCTGAGCACCTGTAGCTTTCAGTTGATCCGGTGTGACGGTTTTAACATTAGCTAAGGTGCCAACAGGCATAAAACGAGGCGTTTCGACAATACCGTGGGGCGTCGAAAAAACTCCGGCTCGCGCATGAGTCTCGCAGCAGCGAGCCTGACATTGAAAGCTAAATCCCACACCACACTCTACACGTTACATCGAGAAATTTTGTTCATCATCGAAGCGTACATCCCAGGTCGCTGAGAGCACTTCGGCCACCATCGCTTCAAGCGCGACAATCCGAGAATTTTGTTCTTGCAACGGATTAGAGAGTGGGATCAGCCTGAGCCGGCGGTTCTCTTGAACCAAATCAAGGTATGAATCACTCTCACCAGATCGAGCAATTTCCAGATAATCAAAACTGCAGACGTTGAGATAGAGCGCATGATTAGTCACTAATGTGGCCTGAGTGGGTTCGGCGAACACCTCCATCACACACCCTTCAGCTTCTGAGAGACTATCATCTCCCTGCATGTAGACATAACGCACCCGATCTAAGCCGTCGAGTAGCCTCTGCATGTCCAATTTATTGACAACGATGCCCTGATCCACAATGCAGGGAGCGGGAACGGGTGTATTTCCATAACGTTGATTGTGACTCATGATTCAGAGGAACCTTTAATGGGAAAACGTCTGATGCTTGCTAAGTGGATGCTGGCTAACGAGATGCCCTGTTAATCAGATACTGAAATCAACAGCAGCTAACCTGCCTTAATTTGGATCGCATTCATGAGATAGCTATCTCCACGCTATCAAATCCATCACGGCCCGGAAGCCGACTACGAAATTCAGCAATGATTCTCATAAATCTCTTATCGGCTGACATCTAGAACTCGTGACCAACACGCTAACCTGAAAGCTATCTCCTGACTTTAGTTATGCAGCTTGAATACTATAGCTGCTGGTATAGCTTGCCCCCATAGACTAGACCACATTTCAAATCAAAATCGCTTCGCATAGAAGCTCAAATCTTAACAGAATTTCTAGATCTAGGGGTATGCAGCCATCTTATCTCAGGATGTTAAACGAATCTTGATGGAATTTACTGAAGTTATATGGGTAGCGTTGCGTCGAGCTAGTCTATCAGTAGAAGTGCTGAAGCACTGCTAGCGCTGAAAAGCAGGCTCTGCCATTACAAGCAGTGTTCATGCTAGACACACGTATCATCCAGCTAGACAGTCCGTATCAATATCACCGATTGGTGCAAAACGAATCTGTGTTAAAACGACTGGCGGCGGCGATCGCCTTCTACACCTGCATTCCGATACCAGCGCGCTGGTGTCAAGATTTTCAAACAGTGGCTTGGTTTGCGCCCATGGTCGGTAGCCTGCTAGGTCTAGGGCTAGCACTGACAGATACCGGCCTTGAGGCTCTTGGCACCCCACCTCTAACCCGCAGCGCACTGATTGTTCTCAGTTGGGTTGGCCTCACAGGAGGACTGCACCTGGATGGGGCAATGGATACGGCAGATGGTCTTGCCGTGACAGATCCTCAACGACGACTTACCGTCATGGCAGACAGCGCCACTGGAGCCTTTGGGGCAATGGCAGCGATCGCTATCTTGCTGCTCAAGACCACAGCCCTAGCTGATATGTCCCAGATTCGTTGGATGATTCTCCTCATGACTCCCACGCTGGGTCGCTGGGCTCAGCAGTGGGCGATCGCTTGCTATACCTACCTCAAGCCCACAGGCAAAGGCGCATTTCACAAACTAGCCATCCGGTCACCGCAAGACACATGGCCGGGACTGGCGCTGTTAGGATGCCTCACGGTTGTATGGAGCAGTCTATCCCTAACCCCAACCCCAACGCTCATAGGAGTTGTGAGCATTGGAGGAGCGATCGCCCTCTTCGTCGGAGGCTGGTTTAATCATCAACTGGGTGGCCACACTGGAGACACCTACGGAGCCACTGTCGAATGGACAGAAGCACTGTTCTTAACAGCTTGCACGCTTCTCATTCACTAGGCAAATTCATTGAGGTAAACGCTCTCTTCAGCGACAGCCTTACAAAGAACACGTACTATTGAAGTATCGGCAACACCTAAGCTGCATCGCTAACCATGGCATCCGACTGCGACTCTTTATCACCCAATAGGCTTGAATCATGCGTTCAAGCGCTTGGCCTACACTCCATCGATCGCCATCTCTTTATCTGTGCCGATCAAACCTTGCCCAAATGCTGCAATCATGACGAAAGTCTACAATCGTGGAATCACTTAAAAACGCGCTTGAAAGAATTAGGACTCGATCAGCCTACGAGCGATCGCCCCACATGTATCTTTCGAACCAAAGCAAACTGTCTACGTATATGTCAACAAGGGCCAATTTTGATGATTTATCCAGAGGGTGTTTGGTATCGAAACGCAACGCCAGACGTGATTGATCGCATCATTGCTGAACATCTAGTTGGCAACCAAATTGTTCAAGATTATGCATTTTTGATTCACACATTACCCTCACGAAATTCAATTCATTCAGATTCTGAGGAATTTAGTAATCGGTGAACCAACCTTTGTGAGTCACAGTAAAATGTTGGGCATGATATGGAAAAACCTTATAGAGACGAGTCTATGCCGATCCCAAGCACAGGATCAGATCCCAGAATATCTTCAAGATGTAAGCACAAGATTGATGCACATCGCTGGCCATTGTCAGGAAGATATTGGATATGTACCTAGCCAAGACATCTAAAAGCCCCCAATCCATTAGTAAGACGAGACTTGAGAAAGTAACGTCATGTTAAAAAAAGATAATTAATCGCGCAGAATGTCAAATATTTGCCAAATTATAGGCAGTGCTAAAGCTCAGGAGCATTTCAATTTGTGGTGCACTGTAAGCAATTCTTAAACTTCTCTTCTAATCTATTTCGGGTCTATTTAGACGTTCTATATCCTCGTAAAGTCGAGTGATCCCCAAAACTTCTTGCAGAATTGCCTCTCTAATTTCACAGTGGTGCATCTCATTAAACAGTAGGTTTTGTCTACGCTTATAACTTCAAACGGATGTGCTTATTTAAGATGTCTTCCCAAAAACTTTTGCAGTTATTTCACTAAAACGTTGATCGGTTCCTACACGCGGCGAGTGATTGAAGATGAAAGAAACTAGTGTTGGAGAACACAGACGGCTGTTGCTGATTGATGATGATCCCAATCTGATCTTATTAGTCAAAGATTATCTTGAGTTTCGTGGGTATGAGGTCATCACGGCAGAAAACGGTCGAGAAGCACTCGAACTTCTAGAGCAAGATACTCCAGATATGATCATCTGCGATGTGATGATGCCTGAAATGGACGGATATTCTCTGGTTGAGCATGTTCGTCAAGACGCTCGGATGAGCTGGATTCCGGTTCTCTTTTTATCAGCCAAAGGTCAAAGCCAAGATCGCGTTAAGGGGCTGAGCACTGGGGCAGATGTCTACATGGTCAAGCCGTTTGAACCTGAAGAACTAGTTGCACAAGTTGAGTCATCGCTGAAACAAGCGTCTCGACTGATGGTTCGGCAGCCTAAAGGATCTGATGGTAGCTCGAAAATTCAAGTGCCGTTTGATGTTGAACTTACCCCCACTGAGTTGCGGGTGGTGCAATTTGTCGCTCGGGGCATGGCAAATCGTGAAATTGCAGATGAGCTTAATGTCAGTCAGCGCACCATTGAGAGCCACGTTAGCAATATGCTAGGAAAAACAGGCTTACACAATCGCACAGAACTTGCGCGTTGGGCAATTGAAAACAGCATGGCGTAGAGGGGTTTGGGCTGAAGCTAAAAAATAAATGGCGTTACTCTAAAGAATAAGGCGGATCATGCTGTAAAGCTTGTGACATACTTTGATAGAGTAATGATGTACGCTGGTGTAGCTCAGTTGGTAGAGCAGCTGATTTGTAATCAGCCGGTCGCAAGTTCGAGTCTTGTCACCAGCTTTTCTAAAAACCTCTATTTTTAAGATGCCTGAGGGGCTATAGTCTTTCGGAGGTTTCATTCATGCTAGAGTTCACAAAGAAATCCTAGTGCTGCGTCACAACTAAAAATTAGGTTTGGTAGTCAGTGCTTTAGCGCTGAAGCGCTAACTGTGAGCCAAAGCGTTACCCTAAAATTAAGCGGTGACTCTGCACTAGTCCTTTAAAGACATCTTTGAGCAGGTTCAGGCAGACGATTGAGATCCAGATTGAGAACGCTCAGTTAGTTCAGTTACTGCATTTTGGACAAATGAAGTTGATCCGGCAAGCAAGTCACTGAAAAGCTAAGAGCTCAAAGTGGAGATTAAGCCGTGTGAGGTGCCTCTTTACACGGACAGAGCTTGGGAGGATGAACTTTAACACTAGGACAAGGAGCTTAAGGAGCCAAACAAGTATCCATTGCCCGTCTAGGAGAGATACCCCAAGGTTTAGTAGGTTTGGCCACCGAGTTGATCGTAAGTATCTATTTTCAAAACGAAACGTAGCTTCACCGATAGCGAAACCAACTGTTGTGATTCAAGATTCAGAGTATTCTAATGGATGGTTTAGGCACTCGGTAGCGCATTGGTTTGCGTCATGCCTGCTAGTTCTGCTTGAAATCGGGAGAGTCGGAGTTGCGTCCAATGCGCCAGTTCATCTAGCAGATGCTCCAACGTAAACCCCTGAAAACGAGTATTGAGGGTGGCAAGGACGCTCATGATAATGCTGCGACGCCCAACACCAGATTGCGTTTTACTGGTACGCTCCCCTTGCAGACTTCAGCTTCACGACGCAGATTGCGCTCAGAGCGATTGTTCGTGGGTTCAACCTGAGGGTTGGCGACAAACACGAACAGTGCATCGATGCCCTAGATGAACTCACGCTGAAGTCGTATGAAGATGTGTTCGTGGATGGGCATCGTTTCAGAGGCGATCGCCTCATGAGCGCGACTACAAAGTTGGCACAGATGCACCTTTATGTAGTTGACTTGGCTGGTCAGTAGGTATTGACAGTAGTCGAGCGGCTTATTTTTCTGCTCATACCCCGACTCTAGCGCCTTATTGCTACCCTGGATAGCTTCATTTTGCGTAAGTCCTAATAGATAAAGTCGAACTTACTAAGCCCGTGTATACCATTGCGCGATCGCTTGGATGAGACTGCAATGCATGAGCTAGTTCTCGATCATCAGCCCAGAAATTTGTGGCACCTTGAGCATAGTTCTCTCGAAGAATAATGTAGACCTGTTCAACTGTATTTTCTTACACAAAAAAAGCTGATTAAAGCAAGTAAACAGAATAGACGTCTTTTCTATATTGCCTTAACTGCACTTAAATATTGCATCAATCTGACCGCTCATCGCATCCAATATGGGGTTGTTGATCAGGTTGAACAAGTCGTTTAGCATCCACATGTATGGAAAACTTAAAAGCCGTTGTGATTGGTGCCGGTATTGGGGGGCTAACTGCGGGTATTGCCCTTCAACAAGCGGGGTATGTAGTCGAGATCTACGACCGCGTTCGAGAATTGCGTCCGGTGGGGGCAGGTATTTCGCTCTGGTCAAACGGCGTCAAAGTGCTCAATCGGCTGGGACTGGGTGCGGGCATTGCCAGCATCGGTGGTCAGATGAACTGCATGGAATATCGCACTAAAACTGGTCGTATCCTCAACACAATCGACCTGAAGCCGTTGATTCATCAAGTCGGGCAGCGTCCGTATCCGGTAGCGCGACGAGATTTGCAAACATTGCTAGTCAATGCTTTTACAGGAGATATCAAACTTGACCATCGATGCGTAGATGTAGAGGAAGATGCAACAGGCGTGACTGCTATCTTTGAAAATGGTCAAACTGCGCGGGGTGATTTGGTTGTTGCGGCGGATGGTATCCGGTCTATGTTACGCGCTTATGTGTTGGGTCAAGACGTTGATCCTCAATATGGGGGATATGTCAACTGGAATGGGTTAGTGCCTGCTGATGCTGAATTAGCTCCTGAAGACTGTTGGGTCATCTATGTGGGCGATCATAAGCGGGCGTCGTTAATGCCAGTAGCAGGCGATCGCTTCTATTTCTTTCTGGATGTGCCGCTTCCTCAAGGAACACCAGCAAATCCCAGTCGCTATCAAGCTGACCTCAAAGGCTATTTTGAGGGATGGGCGGCTCCCGTTCAGACTCTGATTGAGCGCATTGATTTCAATCTGGTGGCTCGACCTGAAATTCATGATGTGGGACCAATTGATCGCTTTGTGAACGGGCGAGTAGCGCTGCTCGGTGACGCAGCTCATGCCACCTGTCCTGATTTGGGACAAGGCGGCTGTCAAGCAATGGAAGACGCACTCGTGTTAACACAGTATTTGATCACTACTAATCTTGGTATTGGCGATGCTCTCAAACGCTATGAAACCGAGCGTATGGCGCGAGCAAATGCGGTTGTACGCAAGGCTCGTAGCCGTGCAAAACAAATTCATGGCATTAATCCTGAGATTACCCAGCAGTGGTATGACCAACTGGCAACAGAAACGCCCGCTGATGTCACTGGGGCGATCGCCAATGTGATTCTGGCGGGGCCGCTGCATTAGCGACAGCTTGCTGCCCTGAAGGCCGACAAGCCCGCTCTCCTGAGAAACATCTTCTCATCGGGTACTTCCACAGGCGGGCTACCGGCGATTTTGCTCAACTGGCTTCTACCTACACACCTGAGTGCAGGTAATAGGCACCCCAATCAGCCCTGATCATTGATGGGCCACCCTTCATGCCCAAAGCATTGCTAGATTCAGCTCTGATCAGCTCATCTACATGCTGTAAACTGCGGACATTGAAACACTCAGCTCTAGAAATTAATGCCAGGTCAACTAACCACACATGTTTTAGACACCGTTCATGGATGCCCCGCCGCTGGGATGACTGTTGAGCTGTGGACACTTGATTCACAAACGGGCGATCGCACCCTGCTAAAAACCGTAACGACGAATCAAGATGGGCGCATTGATGCTCCGCTTCTCATCGAGGATTCGTTGATCTGTGGCTACTATGAACTCGTGTTTGCCGTGGGTGGATATTTTGCTCGCTTAATCCACAATCTACCCCAGCCTCCATTTCTTGATCGCGTACCCCTTCAATTTGGCGTGGCGGATTCGGCTGCACATTATCACGTCCCCTTGCTGGTCTCACCCTGGTCTTATAGCACCTATCGAGGCAGTTAAGAATTAGTCTCGTCTAGCCATATCCCCAGGGGCGGGGCAAAAGACCATGAATCTAGCACCATTACTCTAGGGCCAAGAGTCAGTTCCTCCTAAGTCGCGAGTGTGACGGGTGCGAACCCAAAATGCGGCGCAACGCACCGTTGCTAGATTAATCACTTGTCTTATCCATCGAATTTGCTCATAGATTCTATTGATATTAGTTTTTGTATCTAAATTTACAGATTTATATATTAGATATAGAAATGAATCTGAAACGAATCTCAACTATGAAATCTCATCTGCATTGGTCGTCCCCCTTCGCTCTACACCTAAGTGCTCAAAGACCTCGTCAGATGGTATATCTGCGAGATTGGGGAACACGTCTCAACACAGCTTGGCAGCGCGTCAAAACTCAATTGACATTGTCATCTGAACCACAAGTCTGGCAAAGCATGGACATCTCAGGACATTCTGTCTGGAGTGCCTATGAGCCCGCAACAGGACGCGCAATTGATCACGTATCTGAGCATGAAATGCGGGTATGGCTGGAAGAACGTTACCATCATGAACAATCAGTATCGGAGCAACGAGTCCAGCATCTAAAAGCTGCCTCGATCTGCCAAATGTAGGCCGCTACACAGGTTCATCTGGGCTAGCCACTCTCACGTTGGCTGAGCAGTTCTTCGGACAAAGCAGTTTGCGTTTAAGTGCGATTGGCTTCATCTTGCCAGGTTAGCCGAATTGGCACAGCACTTAAACGCAAACCCCTATGCAGTAGTGCGTTGATGGTCTTGATAGTCAGCATCAACCCAGCATTGGGGCAGCATTTCTCCGGATGGAAATACCAAATCTTTCTTTTTGAATGGTTGGGGAGGTTGCTCATTTTGCCCACTTTGAACCTGAGCTCCAATCATGTCACGCACTGGATTCAACAAATCCTGAACATTGGTGACCTTGACAAAATCGCTAGACCTTTTTTCTCTTAAAAGCATAAATTGAATCTGCCTTTGAGGTAACTTGAGTTTGCTTAGTAATATTCAATCTATCAAGCTGTGTCCATGTCTTTCGTCTACCATCGGAAAGACCTGATCTATGTAGACTTGATGGTGAGATCATTATGCTAGGCAAACTCCATTGACCTCAACCTCTCGATATGTCTGACGATTCCCAATAGCGGGAATTTAAAATTTGCGATCGCCCGTCTAACCTCTCCATGGGTACGCGCCCTGTGCGAATGCATTCCCACAGGTGGTCAAACAAGAGCCCTGGTCTGCCCTGAGGATCATGCAGAAAATAGCCATGGCCAAGAGGATTATCGTAGACATTATTAAAGTCGCCGCAATCGATACCATAAACATTCCGAGGAACTATCCTAAAATCTCGGGGCCCTGTGTGCCCCAAACGCCGAGACGTGGGGGTCATATTGGCAACTTTGCTAGCTCGCATGGCCAAGTCATCTGCAGCGTAGTAGGTGACTAGGTTTCGGGTTGCTTCAGGCAGATGTTCTCCGTGATTTCCCGGCTCTAAGGTATCGTTTTCAACATCTGCGGCGCTCATAAACACATTACGGAAAATCATAGGAATGCCTGTTGGGTGGTTATACCGAGCTGCCATCTCCAGCGCCCCTCGCAGCACCCGATTGCCCATCGAATGAGCCAACAGATTAATCCGCTTGAGACATGGGTGGTCTAATGTGCTGCCTAAGTCGCGCCATCCCAAGAATTTTTCAAATAGGCGAGAAAATGCAAATGCGCTAGCATCTGCTGCAATCTGATCGTCAAAATAATCTTTGATCAGGCCAAAGTTATTGTTAGAAGGCCAGATAATGGGAATAACAATGACTCTGACCTCGCCTTTGGCCTGACACAAGTCTTGCAAAACCTGGGTCTGCTGAAAGATCGGCATTTCGGGCAAGTTTGTAGACCCGTGGATATATAGCAAAATCTGATCGGCCTCTACCACTTTCAGCTCGCTAAAGAAGGTCTGACTCCCAATTTCAGTGTAGCGATCTTGAGCCTCTCGCACACAGAAATAAACCGATTGCTCTGCCTGATTGTTTCGCAAGTTAAAAC
This sequence comes from uncultured bacterium, assembly GCA_964502605.1. Taxonomy (GTDB): domain Bacteria; phylum Cyanobacteriota; class Cyanobacteriia; order CAZCXK01; family CAZCXK01; genus CAZCXK01. The sequence goes on along the minus strand of CAZCXK010000034.1, from coordinate 37,006 downwards.
TGATCGAGCGAGGTACTGCGTAAGATCCGTCGGCATTTTGAGGGGTGGGGCCTTCATTGAGGACGCGATTCGTAATAAACAGCATAAATTACTTAATAACCGGGATAAACAACCGATGTCGATTAATGGCTCGATCTGAAGATTTACCCCAAGTGATACAGCGAGGACAAATCGATTTCACAAAACGTTGGCTACAAATTAATCAGTTCAAGAGGGGCAGGGGCTCAGGCTCTCTGAGTCAGACCTCGCGTTGCAGTTTTGCCTCAAACCTTAAAGAAACTCTAACTTCCAGATAAATGCACCAAAAAACCGTATGGTTTTGAACAGTCGCTTGAAATAGATTGCACCAGGCCGAACTAAATTTCTTGAATTAAATCTCTTAAATAAGAAGCTGGACTAGGTTTCAAAGCGATACGATATTCCTTCTTACTCTCCATGCCCTATGACTCAGATCACGATTGAATCCATTCTGCAAGAAAAGCGGCTATTCCAACCTCCGGCTGAGTTTTCTCAACAGGCGTATGTCAAAAGCTTGGCCGATTATGAACAGCTTTATGCTAAAGCAGAGGCTGATCCAGAGGCGTTTTGGGCAGAGTTGGCTGAGCAAGAGTTGCACTGGTTTCAGCCGTGGGATACGGTCTTAGACTGGCAGCCACCGTTTGCGAAGTGGTTTGTTAATGGCAAAATCAATATTTCGTATAACTGTCTCGATCGCCATTTAACAACGTGGCGACGCAACAAAGCCGCGCTGATCTGGGAGGGAGAACCAGGGGATGCCCGGGTGCTGACCTATGCTCAGCTCCACCGAGAAGTGTGTCAGTTTGCCAATGTGCTGAAGCAGTTGGGGGTGCAAAAGGGTGATGTGGTAGGCATCTATATGCCGATGATCCCAGAAGCGGCGATCGCCATGTTGGCCTGCGCCCGCATTGGGGCTCCCCATACGGTAGTGTTTGGCGGGTTTAGTGCTGAGGCTTTGCGCGATCGCCTAGTGGATGGCAGCGCCAAGCTAGTCGTCACTGCTGACGGTGGTTTCCGTAAAGACAAAGTTGTGCCCCTTAAAGAGCAGGTCGATAAAGCCCTGGAAAACAACGCTGCACCAACCGTTGAGAATGTGCTGGTGGTGCAGCGCACAAAAGAAACTATCCAGATGGTGGCAGGCCGTGACCACTGGTGGCACGATCTCCAGCAGAGTGCTTCTGCTGACTGTCCGGCTGAGCCCATGGACAGCGAAGACCTGTTGTTTATTCTTCATACATCGGGGAGCACGGGCAAACCTAAAGGCGTTGTGCATACGACCGGGGGCTACAGTCTCTACACCCACATGACTACAAAATGGGTCTTTGACCTCAAAGATACCGATGTCTATTGGTGTACGGCTGATGTCGGCTGGATTACGGGCCACAGCTACATTGTCTACGGGCCGCTTTCCAATGGAGCCACTAGCCTCATGTATGAAGGTGTGCCGCGCCCTTCTAACCCAGGCTGTTTTTGGGATGTGGTAGAGAAATATGGCGTCAATACGTTTTATACAGCTCCGACGGCCATTCGGGCATTTGTCAAGGCTGGAGAGCATATACCCCATGCCCGTAATTTGTCATCTCTGCGGCTCTTGGGTACCGTGGGCGAACCCATTAACCCTGAAACCTGGATGTGGTATCATCGCGTGATTGGCGGTGGGCGGTGCCCGATTATTGATACCTGGTGGCAGACCGAAACCGGAGGGCATATGTTAGCGCCTTTACCCGGTGCTGTAGCGACGAAACCTGGTTCGGCGACGCGGCCTTTTCCAGGCATTTTGGCAGATGTCGTCGATTTAGAGGGCAGTCCGGTTGGGGCAAATGAGGGCGGGTATCTGGTAATTAAGCATCCTTGGCCGGGGATGATGCGAACAGTCTATGGTGACCCTGATCGGTTTCGACGCACCTATTGGGAACATATTCCGCCTAAGGATGGTCAATATTTTTACTTTGCTGGAGACGGGGCTCGTCGAGATGAAGACGGGTACTACTGGGTGATGGGTCGCGTCGATGATGTGATCAATGTCTCAGGCCATCGTTTGGGCACGATGGAAATAGAGTCTGCTTTGGTTTCTCACCCTGCAGTTGCAGAAGCGGCTGTTGTGAGCAAGCCTGATGAAATCAAGGGGCAAGAAATCTTCGCCTTTGTGACTCTGGAGGGGGGCATAACGCCTAGTGATGCACTGAAAACTGAACTCAAACGGCATGTTGTGCAAGAGATTGGGGCGATCGCCCGTCCAGGAGATATTCGCTTTAGCGATGCTTTACCCAAGACTCGTTCTGGTAAAATCATGCGCCGCTTGCTCCGGTCTCTTGCCAGTGGCGAAGCCATATCGGGAGATACCTCAACCCTAGAAGACCGCAGTGTTTTAGATCAGTTGAGAGAAGACGCATAGATGCGTTACTACTCTTGAGTTTGAGACGTTATTACTGCGATTGCTACAGCCTGTGATCTCTCGATTGGTCAGATGTGTGAGGTCAAGCTGTAGCGCCCCTGTCGGCAGAAAGTTGTGCATTACTAGGTCGTTTTACTGTTCCTTTTGATGCGTTTATCCAGTTCAGTTTGGGAGATATGGCTGTCGATAGGCAACGCTCCATGTCTAAACTGGGCTCAGGTTTCAGTTCAGTACACTCAAGATAGTTGGCATATAACTCGGCATATAAGGGGTATCAGAGCGATGATCAGTCGAACTAGTCTACAGCATCAGGTTGGGCGTCCATCAACTCAGATCACAGCTTGTATTGGAGGTATTGTTTGGCTCCTCACAGGGATAGTAGCGTTGCCCGGGCTGGCTGCTCCTCCTCTTCTAAAGACTGACTCAGGGATCTCACCGACTATGACTCGGTTACAGCACACTGCCCCCGTGCTTGTGGCGCAGAATCAGGATGTTGTAGACACGGCGATCGCCCATGGTTCTCTCAACATGATGATGGGTCTGTTTGAAGAATTGGGTATGGCCGAAGATTTGCGCGGCTATGGTCGATTTACTCTGTTTGCTCCGACCGATAATGCGTTTCGCGCTGTTCCTGCTAACGTGTTCCAAGCCCTTGCTAGCGATCGCGAGCTGATGGCGCGAGTATTGGCCTATCACATCGTTGCCTCTAGCAGCCCCCTGGGTTCTAATGACATCAGCGGCACAGCTTCCTATCGCACTCTAGAGCGCAGCGACGTTGAGGTGCGATCGCGCGGACGTCGAATTTATGTCAACGATGCGCGTGTGATCGAAAAAGATATTGCAGCAACAAATGGTGTCATCCACATTATTGACCGGGTTTTGATTCCGGAAGATGTGCTTGCACAAATTCAATAGTGCTAAATTCAATAGTCCTAGTATTGAGTCAGCTCTATGCTGAGTCATATATATTGCATCAAATATTGCATCACAGGTATGTACCCGTCAGCCAATTTCAGCAATTCTTCTGCCCTAAGGGTAGGACATAGCTCTACAGAGCATCAAGCGTCGCCATGGTTCCTTGAGCATTATCTATTGAGCAGCAGCAATGGCAGTAGCACGATCAGCAGCATGATCGGGACAGCCAACGCCGATCGCCCTTCTGAGAGATCTGCCCTAAGGGTAGGACATAGCTCTACAGAGCATCAAGCGTCGCCATGGTTCCTTGAGCATTATCTATTGAGCAGCAGCAATGGCAGTAGCACGATCAGCAGCATGATCGGGACAGCCAACGCCGATCGCCCTTCTGAGAGATTTGAAATCTGGCTACAGCCGCTGTAGAGCGTCAAGATGGTGTAGCACAGCGCAAAAATACCTAAAACCACCCCGATGGGGATGGGTACCAGTCCGTTGAGCAAAATGATCAGGCTGAGCGGCAATAGGGTTGTGCCTGCAATAAAGCAGTCTCCAGCGATGCTGCCGTGCCCGTGGAAGATTAGCCGTACCAAGAGACTGGCGATCGCCAGGTTAATAAAGGAAACTGCGCCCAAGCCTATCAGCTTTAAAAGGGGAGTCGGCCCCAAATCATCATAGGCTTGCCAGGTAATGGCAATGCCTACAACAAAACACACATTAAACAAGACCGCAAAAACTAGCCCAATGGCGATCGCCCGCGATTGATTTAGCTTGGCAAATGATGGCAGCAAGCCCCCCATCGGGTTAAACGCAACGGCTCGCGAGACGCGCCACGCATCCAGCGGAATGGCCGCTACTACCTGAACGGCGTTAAGCCACATTTGCTGGCGCAGTGAATAGTGAAGAGTACGGATTTCATGCTGAATGTCATCGTATTTAACACGATTTCCACGCTCAGAAAAATATTGAGCCGCTATTTCCAAATCGGCAATAGCAGCAGCGGACTCGTCAAGGTCAACATAGGCTAGACCGCGCTGATGATAGGCCTGGGCATGAGCTGGGTCAAGATGAATTGCCTGTGTATAGTCGTCAAGAGCCGCCTGAGTATAGCCCAGCGCGAAGCGAGTCAGCCCTCGATGATAGTAAGCCGAGGCGAGTTGGGAGTTAAGCTGCAGAGCTTGATTGTGGTCTGCAAAGGCTGCCGCATAATTCTGGAGGCGATAATGTACAAATCCTCGTTGGTCATAAATCTCAGCCAAGCGAGGATTCAGCTCCAGTGCCTGGCTATAGCAATTTAGTGCCTGGGAATAATGACCTGATCGAGCCCGTTCAATGCCCATTTGGTAGAGGTCAGTAGCGGTTAATGGGCGACTGTTAGGTTCAAAGGCTCCACTGGAGCCATCAGTCATGCGGTCGTATTCAGCACGTCGCACCGGGTCAGAGAGAATTTCGTAGATTTGGGTAATGTGGTAAAACGTTTCTACAGCAGTGCGATCGCCTGGATTGACATCCGGATGATATTGGCGCACCAGCCGTCGATAGGCTCGCTTAATCTCGGCAATGCCTGCCGTTCGAGCCAGTCCCAAAATTTGATAATAGTCTTGAGATTGATTGGCCAAACTCAAAACCTCAGACGCATTAATATCACTATACTGATTTGGATATCACTGATTTGGATATCACTGATCTTAATATCGGTCTGTGCAGATCTATCAGACACGATACCCGCAAGTGCAGGTTTAAAAAACTCGTCAGCTCCCAGATTTTTCTTGGAGCATTGGTTGAGACGCGAGAGATTTTTCACACTCATCCTACAATTCACCAATGCTTGCCCTGCCTAGACCGCTTTTTGACACCCTGCCAGGGAAAATAGCGCATGTTCAAGATGCTTAATGGCTTGACCGACATCATCGTTAATGATTTGAATATCAAATTCACTAGCGGCGGCAATTTCAGCTTGGGCCCGCTCCAATCGTCGGGCGATCGCGTCGTTACTATCTTGACCTCGACCCCGGAGACGCTGCTCAAGCACCTCTAGTGACGGAGGCATAATAAAAATCTGGAATGCATCTGGGAAGCTTTGCCGAATTTGCCGCGCCCCTTGAAGTTCAATTTCTAAAACAACCCACGTTCCCTTGGCAATTTGGTCTTCTACAGATTGACGCGGGGTGCCATACAGATTTCCGGCAAATTCTGCCCACTCTAGCAATTCGCCAGCCTGAACCATCTGCGTGAACCGTTCACGAGTTACAAAGAAATAATGTTGACCATTGATTTCACCGGGACGAGGCTTGCGGGTGGTTGCTGAGATGGAAAGGGAAAGGTCTCTGTGTCGCCGTAAGAGCGATCGCAAAAGCGTGCCTTTACCAACCCCACTCGGCCCTGTAAAAATAATGAGTTTACCGGTTGCCATAGTTCGTCTCAATCATGCCATTGCGTTTCATGAACCAGCGCACTTGACTCATCACCCACCTGAATAACTCCACATAACCAGAGGTGTAAACTACTCGTCGCCATGTCCATCTTTACTGACGACAAATCGATTTGCGACGGTCTCAGGCTGAATGGCAGATAGCACCACATGCCCTGAGTCTGTAATGATAACAGCTCTAGTGCGACGACCGTAGGTAGCATCAACGAGTTCACCCCGCTCACGAGCATCAGTAATGATACGCTTAATGGGGGCAGATTCTGGACTCACAATTGCAATCACCCGGCTAGCCGAAACAATGTTGCCAAAGCCAATATTGACCAGCTTAATGTCCATAATGAAGAAAAGGGCTCCGGCGAACCAAGAGCTTATGGGGTCTCCTAATTCAATGGTATCCACAAAAATTTTGACCCACAAGGCAGGAAACTACGGAAAGTCGTTGATCTAGCGCTGATTAGTTCTCTTTTTTCCGGTTTAACCCCAAAACGTTTTGTAGAATCTCGGATATGGATGAACATTTGTTTTGCAGACCGTTGATGTTACAACTTTAGTCGCGATATGTGCCGAGCTGCGAGCCCAATGGCTTCCAGCCCGGCTGGAGCAGGTCTATCAACGCGATCGCCATACCCTAGCGCTAGCACTCCGCACATTACAAGGGCGGAGCTGGCTGACAATTTCCTGGCATCCACAAGGGGCACGGCTGCATCTCGACGCTCCACCGCCCCGTGAGCCCGATACATTTACCTTTAGTCAGCAACTGCGTCATCAAATTGGAGGGCTTGCACTCGTGGCCATTCAACCCTTGGCCAAGTGGGAGCGCGCGTTAGATTTACAGTTTGCCGATCGCCCTGGCGACCCCATCCTCTGGCATCTCTATGTCGAGATTATGGGCAAATATAGCAATGTCGTGTTGACTCATCCTGACGGCACCATTGTCACGGCAGCACACCAGGTGGGGATGCAGCAGTCCAGTGTCCGCACCATTCAGACGGGGCAGCCCTATGAGCCCCCCCCTTCATTAACGGATCCGGCTCCTAGTCTGGATGAATCTTACGAGCGCTGGCAAGAGCGAGTCAGTTTGGTGCCAGGGTCGCTCAAGCGCACGTTGATCACAAACTATCGCGGTCTGAGCCCGTCGCTAGTCCATGCCATGATTGAGGCCGCTGGGCTTGATCCAGCTCAATCGACTGACCATCTGACGCTGGTTGATTGGCAGCATCTATTTTTTCGCTGGCAAGAATGGCTACAGACGCTAGCCACAGAGACATTTCAACCCGGTTGGCGCTCGGATGGGTACACCGTGATGGGGTGGGGCATTATAGAGCCCGTCGCTTCTACTCAGGCTCTGGTAAGTCATTACTACACCCACCAGCTCAATCAACAAGACTTTAGCCAACTGCGACACCAGCTCAGCCAACGGCTGGCCCATTTGCTCAAGCGACTGCAGCAAAAAGCAGGTGATTTTTCGGCCCGGCTGCAGCAGTCAGATCAGGCCGATTGGTATCGACAGCAGGCTGATCTACTGATGGCTTACTCCCACGAATGGCAGCCTGGAATGAGCACCATTCGGCTACCAGATTTTACAACAGGAGAGCTGACTCCAATTGAGCTAGATCCGCAGAAAACAGGCATTCAAAACGCTCAGCGGTTTTATAAAAAACATCAGAAACTCAGGCGATCGCGACAGTCGATTGAGCCGCTCTTAACGGTTGTTGAGGATGAGCTGAACTATCTTAAGCAGGTCGAGGCGGCGATCGCCCAGTTAGACAGCTACGAACACCTAGATGACCTGGACGCACTCGTTGAAATTCGAGATGAATTAGTACAGCAAGGCTATGTAGATCGATCTGACTCGCGGCGGCGATCGCCCTCAGATATGGCACCTCGGTTCTATCACTATCAAAGCCCTAGTGGTTTTGAGGTGCTTGTTGGGCGCAATAATCGCCAAAATGACCAGCTCACCTTTCGCCTCGCAACTGACTATGACCTGTGGTTTCATACCCAAGAGATTCCGGGGAGCCATGTGTTGCTGCGGCGTACACCGGGAGCTGTGCCCGAGGATGTCGATCTGCAGTTTGCGGCAGATTTGGCAGCTTACCATAGCCGTGCCCGTGAAGGTGATCAAGCTCCGGTTGTGTATACCCCACCTAAACATGTCTATAAGCCCAAAGGCGCTAAGCCCGGAATGGCCATCTATAAGCAAGAAACCGTCCTATGGGGCAATCCACAGCAGGGCAAAACCTATTCTCGACGGTCAGCACCAGAGTGAGTCTGGATAGATGCAGAGAGGAGGCTATGCTACTCAAAAAAACGCTGATCGGTTCATTACCCGAATCACATCAGCAACTGAAGTTTTGAGCCATCTGGAGTTTTTTGCACCTCAATGCGGGTCTGAAAGGCTTCTTTGAGGTGAGGCATATGAGTCACCGTGAGAATGCAGGCAAAATCAGAGGCGATCGCATTAATGGCACGAATCAGGCGATCGCACCCGGCCTGGTCTTGAGTGCCAAACCCTTCATCGACAATCAACATCTGCAGTGGTGTTCCCGATTGCTGGGCCAACAGGCGTGCCAACGCTAACCGAATGGCAAAGTTAACTCGAAAGGCTTCTCCCCCTGAATAGGTTTCATAGGGGCGGGTGCCATTGGTATCGGCAATCAAGATATCGAGCGTGTCGATCAGCTTGGCGGATGACTTGCGTTTGCCTGCTCGCTGTGTCACAAACTGCACATGTAGCTGATTGGCACTTAATCGGCTCAAAATTTGATTAGACTCGGCTTCGAGCTGAGGTAAGACCGTCTCAATAATGAGAGCCTGAATCCCGTTTTTGCCAAACGATTGAGCTAATTCGGTATAGATTCGCCCCTGTCGTTTGGCCTGTTGTATCTGCTGCTGCTGCTGCATGCGGTACTGCTGCAACTGCTGCTGCTGTTGGCGCTGATGTTGCAGACGACCCAACTGAGCTAGCAGATGATCTAGATGCGATCGCCGCTCTTGAATCTGATGGTCGAGCTGCTGAATTGCATCAGTGCAGTCAGGGCATTGCTGGAGCTGGTCAGCCAATCCTGCAACTTGAGCCTCAATCATTTGCAATGTCTGACCTGTGGCTATGCGTGACGCCTCGATCGCTTCGTGCTGTTGCTGGATCTGAGGCGCTTGCTGCTGAGCTTGCAGCAGTGCTTGATACCGAAACTGCCAGACATGGGCTTGTCGAAGAGTCTCTCGTACCCTAGCATGGCGCTCGGCATCGTACCCCACTGCTGCGATTTCATGGTCGAGCTGATTGAGGTCATGCTGAAGTGACGAGTCATACACCGCTTGCAACTGCTGGTTAAGCTGGGTGGAATGGGCGACCAGTTGAGGACGCTGTTCGTCAAGACGCCGCAACTGTCGCACAGCCTGTCGCATCTCGGCTTGTTTGATTTCAGCCCAGCGCCAACGCTCAATATCACCCCGCACCAGAGCATGGGTTTTATCATCATAGTTAAGCTGCTGGAGCGTTTGCTGGAGTTGCTGAAGCTCATCGTGCAGATCACGAGCATAGGTTTGCTCTTGGAGCGATCGCCGTAAGATGGTTTCTTCGTCACGAATGTGTTGGAGTCGCTGCTCAATGCCACTCATGCTGTGCAATTGTTCTTGCAGCTGGCCTCGCCGTTCTAACGCGGCATTATAACGGGTAAGTTCTTGCTCAAGTTCTCGATATTCTTGCCGCAAAATCTGGATCTCTCGCTCTGATACGGCAAGCTGTTCTCTCACCACCCAAAGCTGCCGCAGCGATTCCTGATGTTCGTCTTGGTGCCGCTGGAGCACGAGCTGCCAATGATGTTGATCGAGGGGGCGATCGCACAACGGACAAGGTGGATAGTGAGCGGTTACCTGCAGAGCAGTCTCCTCGGCGTCTTGACCCAAAGGCTGCGATGCAGTTTCCTGAGCGATGGTGAAGGTGTGATTTAGAGGCGTGGAGTGGGTGCGATAGGCTGACCCTGCCTCACGGACGCCCGCAGTCTGACGTTGAAACTCCCTGTCTGAGTCTTGAACACCCTCTTGCAGCAGGCGAATCTTGGCATCCCATTCGGCAATCTGACGCTCATAGTCACGTTGCCGCTCTTGCAATCGTTCTAGAAAATTGCGGCGCTCAGTGCCTTTCTCGCGCACCTGTTGTTGATAACTGCGGCGCTGTTCTAGAGCCTCAATCTGTGAAGCGATGTCTAACACAGCCTGTTGCAGCCTGGGCTGCTGTTGCTGTTGGGCCTGCAATTCTTGTGTGAGTGAGTGGAGGTCATCTAAGCGGGCAGTGAGGCGAGCTGATTCTAGCTGCACCTGCTGCTGAAGATGCTGTTGTCGCTGCAGCAGTGGTGATACTTGCACCTGGAGTTGGTCGAGTTCGCTAAGTCTCTGTCGAGCTTGGTAGAGCTGATGCAACGCCGGATCTAAGTCGCCAATTTTGTCGAGCAGCGTTTGCATGTCTTGGGCTTCACAGGCCAGAGCCTCAAGTCGTGACTCTACGGTTTGCAACTCTGCAGTGAGTTGGGTGGTTGCGGTCGTCAGCTGAGTCTCAAGCTGCTGCCGCCGGGCTTGTGCCGCCTGATATGTCTGCAATCGTGCTGTTAGCTCATCGTCTTCGTGCTGCAGGGCTTGCAGTTGGGCATAGTGGGTGGCGATCGCCTCCGCCTCTGTCAAAATGCTATCAATCAGCTGCTGCTGCTGCTGGATCTGCACCTGATCGTGCTGGAGGCGTTGATATCCTTCCAGCTCATGCTGATACCGCTGCTGATATAAGGCCTGTTCTTGCTGCCAGAGTTGCCGCTGCTGCTGGTTAGCCTGATGCTGTTGCAGGGCACATCGGTCATCGTCTTGCTGCTGGCGCATGTGCGCCAGGGTTGCTTCGAGTGCTGCCTGCTCGAGATCGAGACCGTCATTCTGTTGGAGGCGGACATCTACATCGGCGATGGCTTGTTCTAAAACACTGATTTCAGCTTTATACTGACGCGATCGCTCCTTAGCCTGTTCGGCGAGCACGTCATATTGATCGAGTTTGAGCAAATCAGCCAGGATTTGCTTGCGCTCACTCGGGCGTTTGAGCATAAATTCATCGGCTCGTCCTTGACGAAGATAGGCCGAGTTGATGAAGGTATCATAGTCAAGCTTGATATGATAACAAATCAACTGCTGGGTAGCTCTTACCCCGCGCGCGGTCAGGGAGTGAAACCCACGCTGAGTTTGAATTTGAAATTCTAGAGCACTCGTCTGATTGCGGTAGCGGCTGCGAATAATACGATAGGTGCGCCCGTGGCAAGAAAATGTAAAGTCTACTTGGGCTTCTTTTGTCCCGAGATGGATGAGGTTATCTTCTGATGCAGTCCGCCCTTGCCCCCAGACAGCCCAAGCGATCGCCTCTAGCAACGACGATTTGCCAGCTCCATTGGCACCGCAAATACAGGCGACATGCAGCCCGCGAAAATTGAGGGTAGCATCTCGATAGCTCAGGAAATTTTTCAGCGTCAACTGTAACGGAATCATTCAAATCGGGCGGAGCGCAGGCAGTACACATAACTCAGTGCACTTGTACTTTAATACAAACGCTCTTGATTGCGCCAGATGAATGTAGATGTTTTGATGAATCTCGTCCTAGCTCATACCTAGAATTCTGCTTTTGAGCAAAATTCAGGTTTTCAACTGAACTTGGCATAACTATCCGGATAGGTAGGGTCATATTGGGAACAATAAAGTGGTAGATGCACCCTGAATTCACTCCCTGGCACCAGCTGGGGAGTTTTTTATTGGGCAATTGAGGGCGCGATCGCGTGAATCAGTTCTTCCATGCGCTGAACACGCTGGCGCAGCAGATGAATTTGGTCTTGTGTTTGACCTTTGACGCGCTCGTCTAGATCCGCTTCGATCCAAATGGAGAGATGGGCAATCGCCTGCAGTGGCGATTTGAGGTCATGGCAGGCCAGTCGCATATCTCGGAGAGCAGACTGGGACTGTTCTAAACTAGCAGTCGTGTGGGTCAGTTGCTCAGTGCAGTCATGCAGTCGGGTCTGGAGCTGTTGTTGATAAGTGATGTCACGGGCGATCGCCAGAGTTTTGCCTAGTTGTGGCAGATCACTAACCCATACTTCAACCGGAAATGAGCTGCCTAGCTTATGCTGACCGTCTGTTATTATATGCGCTGCAAACGACTGAGTTGACTCTAAATTGGGGCTGGATGCGAATGCCGATTCGCTTAAGAGCAGCTTTAAATCTTGGCCAATGACTTCTGTGGCGGTATAGCCAAATAGCTTGATTCCGGCGGGGTTAACGGTTTCAATTTGCCAGTCTCGATTCATCACCATGAGCGCCGCATCGAGATTGGTTTCGATAGCCTGGGTTAGCAACTTAGTCTGGATAAGCTGGGTTTCGCGCTGATATAAATCTTGATGGAGCCGCTTGACCCAATACACCGCGCTCATGATGCTCAGAAAACTAATGCCAGCAGTTGCACCAATCGCAATCATGGCGATATTGAGCGGTTGTTCAACAGATGTTGGCGGTCGTGACGTGCCGACAGAGTCATCGATTGGCACAGGGCGCAATCGCCCAAGGGAAATCAGGGCGATCGCCAGACAGATCGCGGGCAGCGTCATTAAAATCGTAATCTGACGACGCACTGGCAAACTAAACCAAAAGCTGTCAATGGTTCTTGAGAATTGAGTCAGCATGATTAAAGATGAGTGATGCCCCTGCAGATTTCAACGGTATCCCAGTCCAAAATTGGAGGTCTGCCTCCAGAAAACTCCCAATCCTGATCTGGATATAGTATTAGTGAAGACCTACCACAGAAAGCCGATCTTCATCTGTTCAAGAATTCAATTTTGCAGAGAATGTTTCATCTTTACGGCAGCTTCACAGTGTTTTTGTTCGATTAACTGGAATCTCCTCCTCTCCCTGCGGCTCTTGCTATCATTCAACCTTCAACGGCCATTGAGCCCGAATTTGCTCGACGACTCGGTCTAACCCTACTGCCCGAGATGCTTTTAATAACAGGCGATCGCCAGGTTGCAAAAGCCCCATCAGTCGATGCACAATTTCTGCATGAGAGGCTAGCTCTTCGGTGGGCACAGGGTCGGCTCCGACCGCAAGGGCACGGCTTTCGGCTGGATCAGCTAAAATTAGCAGGTGATCAAGGTTAAGTTGCTTCACCATCGCCCCAACCTGATAATGAAATTCGGGCGATCGCGCTCCAAGCTCTTTCATAGTTCCAAGCACAGCAATATGGCGCGTCCCAGGAATTGAGACAAGCAAGCGTAAAGCAGCAATCATAGATTCTAGCCCCGCATTGTACGTTTCATCGAGCATGATCACGTCCTCAGGCAGTTCATAGCGACGGGCTCGTCCCGGTGGCAAATTCACGGCTAGCTCCCCTGTGACCAGCCCCTCCCAGGGAATCTGCAGATGGTGCGCCACGGTGAGAGCGGCTAGATAGTTAAGAGCATTGTGCTCGCCTGGAAGAGGCACCGGATAGGAGACGCCATCGATGACAAGAGTATTCGGAGGCAGAAACTGACCGTAAACATCACCCCCCGTCAACCCATAGGTCAGGGTTTTGCCTGCCCAAACCTGCTGCGCTGTGGGGATCAGTCGGGTATTGTCATAGTTCAAGATGGCAATTCCGTCTGCCGACAGCTCGGCAAGTAGCTCACACTTGGCCTGGGCGATCGCCTGCTCAGACCCTAATCGCCCAATATGAGCCGTGCCTACGTTAGTAATCACAGCGACTGTGGGGTGCGCTATCTGCGTAAGCAAAGCAATCTCACCTGCTGCCCGCATGCCCATTTCAATGACAGCAAAGTTGTGATCGGCCTCTAACTCAAGCAGCGTTTTCGGAACGCCAATTTCATTGTTAAAGTTGGCCTGACTTTTGAGAACGTGCCCCTGTGTGGATAAAACAGCCGCGATCAGCTCTTTAGTGGTGGTCTTTCCGACTGATCCAGTGACAGCAATGACTGGAATATCAAACTGGTCTCGCCATGTGCGCGCGATCGCCTGGTAGGCCATCAGCGTATCATCAACGCGCAACAAGGGCATTAATGGAGCGATCGCTGTTTCTGGACGACCGGCATCTGCTGCTATGGAGATAGGTTGATCCACGACCGCTGCGATCGCCCCCTGCTGTCTGGCTACATCCACAAAAGCATGTCCATCAAAGCTCTCACCCCGCAGAGCAATAAACACTTCTCCTGGGCGCACATTACGGCTATCTGTCGTAATTCCTGAAACGAAGGCGCTTAAACTAGAATCCGGCACATAGAGGGGGTCTGCTGCTAAGATTTTGACCAATTGTGCCAGCTGAAATCGCAAGGACATGCACTCAGAACTCTTAGAAAATAAGGATGCCAATTCGCTGACATCATACCCCTGGTTGGTTGACTGACAAAAAATTCTGCATTGGATGCGAAAACTGCACCCTTAGCAGCATTTCATCTGATGTAGTTAGCCTCCCGACCCACTGAAGGATAAGGGTTGCAAATGGTTTTGTCCGTCAATCAGCATCATACCCTTAACCGCACGTTCAAAAGTACACGGCCAATGTCTTTATGGGGCGATCGCCACGAAACACCATCGGTCAGTTCCTGTGGTAATCACGTAGACTTAGAAAATCAATGCAGCGTTTTACTCACCTTATTACGTAGATAAGTAAACTTACGCAAGCATCTAGCAAGAGCGCATAGTTGAGGATTCAAAACTTCATTGAATCTTTAAAAGCCCCGTGACATACATCACAATTTTGCGGCATTGAGGTCTAGTAATATTAGATACATCACCGATAAGAGTCAATTGATTCTTGCATTGTTTTTTGTCTGAGTATTTTTGCCTGACTTTTCCACAGCTTCTGCACGGTTGCGTTTAGCGTGTACACTAATAGCGTTTGAAAGCGTTATCTTGACAAAGCTGTTGTTGAGCCTAGGCATTGGGTAAAAGGAGCACCAGCGTTGTGACTAAGCGGACGGGTTCTCACAATCGACACATCAGTCCTGATGAGCAAAAGGTCTATGATCATTTGCTGCATTGGATTGAGTCAGAATCTCCTGATCAGATGATTGGGCGCTTTCGCACGCTGTTCATTGAAGGGTGTGGATATTCTGATCCCGATGTTGCTGCTGCCCTTGAGCGAGTTGCTGCCTCGCACCTTGCATCTGAAGATTTTCGCTATGTGCTGAACCGCTGCTGCCACATTTTGATTAACCGCTGGCAGTCTCGATTAAACTCTCAACTGGCGATTCCAGATCTGATTAGCTTGTTTGAGTCAGTTCCAGACCTTCCTCAGACAGGGCATCTCCGCTATCGTTCGGTGCGGCGTTTGCGCGATCTGGCTAAGGAGTTTACAGAGACAGAGCAATATCTGAAGCTGCGCCGATTGGCTCAGGTTCTTAGTCAGGCATCAGAATCAGGTGCTAACGCAGCCAGCCGCCCCTTAGGAACGCTAATTCGACGATATCCCTATCTCTATGAGCACTGTCTATTGGGCGAAGATAGCAGCGTAGAACAAAAAATTACGGTTAGACAAATTCAGGCAGATGTGCAGCGTCAGTTTGAGCTGGATCTATCAAAATATGTCACCTATCAAACCCGGCGATCGCAGCTCGTAACTGTTTCCCAAGGATCTGGTTCTGATCGCATCATTCAGCCCGTTGCAAACCCAACCCTACTACCTGAGCGAGACCTCAACCGAGCAATTAAGCACTATGTTGGGCGGGTTGACGGCAGTCGCACGTATCGTGACTTAGCCTTTAACTTTCAGGCTCAGTCAGCCTATACTCAATCGTTTGGTGCATTCAAGCGTGATCTCTACGATTATTTGGTGTCAGGCGTTGATACGGGCTATGGGTCACGGCAGTTTAATAAGCAGTTGGCAGATTATCTGCAGGCGACGCTACCCGAGAGCGAACATCAGCGCCTCAACGACTTTCTGATGGTTAGAACCTGCACTCAGTTGCTCAACTTCCTTGTCGTTGACAGCTCCCAGCATCCTGAACACTTCGTTTTTATTGACCTGCTCAACAATTTGGGACCCATTTTAACGACGGGCTTGTTACTCAGAGTGGTGCTGCTGTGTCGCAAGGTTCGTCCGTCATTGGAGCGGCGGTTCTCAATCTTATTTAGCCACTACGAAGAATGTACTCGCGGTGTGGTGCAGTGGTTAGTAGAAGCTCTGGAAATGCTAAATGTAGCGTTGAGTGCTCATTTTGGCAAGCTGAATGTGTCATTCATCGCGTAGACTCATCGTGTAGACTGGGGCGGTTGGGTGATAGCTGCTCAATCACTGTATCTGGCTGACAGGTAACATGATTGACAAATCGGCGGGCTAAGGGCGGTAAGATCGCAAATGGGTTGCTGAATCCAGAAAAGATGTGCAGGTTTTCTAACCCTGCTAAAGGCCCGATCAATGGCAGGCTATCTCCACTAAAGGCAACCAAACATCGATGCCAAACACCAGGTAGTGAGGCGAGCTGAGGCAGAATTTGGGCTATGCCAGCTCTAATTTCCGTTTCGCTCTCAGCTGCATTGATGACGGCATGGGGATCTGTGATAGCGCGACTGATTTGCCCAAGACACAGGCGTCCGTTTTGGAAGGAGACGGCTCCAATATCTAAGATGTGAGGCATGACATGATGACTGGGTTCGTCCCAAAGAGGATCGATGGTCGCATGTCCAGCTTGTTCTTCAAATGCAAACCGCTGGTTATTGGCGGGCATTACCAAGGTCTGGAGTTGAGCAGTAGCAGTTGGAATGTCTATGAGTTCTGCATGGGTGAAATATTGTCGCAGATGTAAATTGGCGTGTCGCAACAGAGTGCGGCTCAGCCCTCCCGCACACACAACCACCTGCTGCCCCCTAACGTGCCCTTGATCGGTTTTGACTCCGACAGTGGCGTCTCCTTCGATGAGCAGGTCAATAGCCTTGGCAACTTGCATGATCCCACCTCGACGTCCTAAGGCCTGATGGTAAGCCGATATGAGGGCGCGTGGGTCAACATGGCCATGGCGAACGGTTAGGGCTCCAGCGATCGCCTCTGGATTGAGCAAGGGTTCTCGCTCACACGCGTCGTGGCGACTAATCATCTGGGGAGGGATAGCACAGTCGGCATAGGCTGCGGCCAATGCGTCAGGATCAGCATCTTGAGGAATGGTGAGAATCAGATCTAATTCCCGAAACTGGGTTTCGCCATCCAACTCGGCTGAGAGGCATCGGTGCCGATCGATGCCTTCTTGCCCTAGCTGACACATGAGCGGTGTGGTGCCAGCCCAATAGGCAATGCCACCGTAGCTGTAGTGTGTAGCATTATCGTGGGTGGCATTGCGGTCTAACACAATCACAGATGCGCCAGTCTGAGCTAATTCATAGCTCAAGGCAGCTCCGGCAAGCCCGCCTCCGACCACAATCCAATCATAGGTAGTCATAATGTTTGCCTGTGATTTATGGATACTGCATGGTTTGCGAGCAGGTGACGATTTGCCTATCAAGAGTATGGTTGGGCAAACTGCTCACGAGAAGGCACTGCTTTAGGCTCCGGGAGTCGCGATGGGAGCCGCAACAACGCCTTTGGATTCTAGCTCAGCTGCGACTCGCAACACAGTCGCCTCCTGATACGGAGCCGCAATCAGTTGCACTCCAATTGGCAATGCATGGGGCAAATGTACCGGAACTGACACAACGGGTAAGCCAATGAACGACAGCGGCTGAGTGTAAAGTCCCAAATTAGGACGGGTTTTGACCTCGACCCCATCCAGCAGCATCAGCGTTTGCCCAATCTGAGGAGCGACGCACGGCGTTGTCGGCGCAATGATCAGATCAACCCTTTGAAACAATTCTAAAAGGCGATCGCGATACCAGCGCCGAAATCGCTGGGCTTGTACATACCAACTACCTGGAATGAGAGCCCCTGCCAAAAAGCGATCGCGGGTTGCAGGGTCAAAATCTTGAGGGCGAGTTTTCAAATTTGATAGGTGCAGGTTGCTGCCTTCACAGGCTGTAATTAAGTAAGCGGCTGCACGGGCTCTCGCTGCTTCTGGAATGATGATTTTTTCAGTTATGCCTAGAGCATGGCTCACGACCTGCATCGCGGCCTGAGCTTCAGGTGATGTGCCCCGTTCAAAGTGATCGGCTGCGATCGCCAGCCTAAGGCCATCTGTGCCCTGAGCGATCTGAGGGAGGCAGGGTGCTGGAGGGCGATTTGTGCAAATGGGATCACGGGCATCGGCACCTTGAAGCACATCAAAGGCGATCGCCAAATCTCGAACTGAGCGAGCAAATGGGCCGATGTGGTCTAAGCTGGCTGCAAATAAAAAGGCTCCGGCACGTGAGAGTCGGCCATAGGTGGGCTTGAGGCCAAAAATTCCAGAAAACGAAGCTGGAACGCGAATCGACCCGTTGGTGTCTGACCCTAACGTCAGCGGAACGAACCCTGCCGCCACGGCTGCTGCCGAGCCACCGGATGAACCGCCCGCGACTCGACTCAAGTCATGGGGGTTATGGGTAGCGCCATAGTGGCTATTTTCGGTGACAAAGCCATAGGCATATTCATCCATGTTGAGTGCTCCCAACAGAACGGCTCCAGCCCGTCTCAGGGCTGCAACAGCGGTGGCATCTCGGGTTGCGGGTGGATTTTCTGTATTGATTTTCGACCCAGCGAGGGTCACAACACCTTCAATATCAAATAGATTTTTAACGGCAAACGGGACGCCAGCCAACGGCCCTACTGACCCTCCAGAGGCGATCGCCCGATCAATCTGGGTCGCAGTCTGTAGAGCCTGTTCGGCTAAAACCGTAGTAAAGCAATTGAGTGCCTCATTGTGTTGGGCAATCCGATCGAGGGCGGTTTGAGTGACCGAGACGGCACTTATGGATTGGGTTTGCACTGCAGATGCGATCGCCACAGCATCGGCCTGAGCACTATCAAGACTCATAGGCAAGACTCATAGGCAAGACTCATAGGCAAGACTCATGGGTCGATTCGAATTGAAGCGGCAACGGGTTAAAGCTGGAAGCGGCTTCGAGATCAGGCGGGAGTGGAAATGCCAACACCGATTGGGCGATCGCCAGGAGGGCATCCATATTCTCGATCACTCCTGAGCGATACGCAGGATCAATCGAGAGCCCTAGTGCCCATGCAGCACTGTCTACATACTGAGCAGATAGTTGAGTAAGGGGAGATGGGTCTTGACTCATACTGTCAAACAGATGCCTCCAAGGCACAGCATAACAAACTGGTGAAAACCTGATTATTTTAATGGGCTTATAGATATGAAAACCATTGATGGTGAGCAAATCAAACAATTTGTCGTTCAACGGTAGCTTCCATGGTGCTCGAAAGATAGTGGCCCGACATGATGCTACTTGATATGTAATAGCGATTTTCGTCGAGCTGATGTAAGGTTTCAAACCCAGTTCGGCGTTTGCGATCGCCTAATACCCAATATCGTTGCACAATCGACTCGGGCGCAATCCATCCTTCGCCTTCAACTCGACCGAGCAAACTATGCTGGAGCACAAAGGTATATTGGCGGTCGTCAATATTGAGCCGACCCCGATATTGAAATGCGATTTCTTCGCGGTCATTCACTGGAAATATCAGCTTTGTGACCATGGTATACCAGTTGTCTCGCCCCCAGGCAATCAGAATGCCGCCTTTCATCGGGACAGGTAGCCCATGACGGTCTAGCCAATGTCCCTGCAGCGTCCAGCGTCCTTCCTCTAACAAAAAGGTATGAGCCACGACCTGAGTCCTTGGTAAATTCCCTAATCACGAAAAATCTACATAAACGGTATGATTCCGTCACTGTAGGGGCACCTTATGGTATCACGCCTTGCTTTTGGGGCTGATACATTTCTCCAAGCGGCACAGAATGCCGCGCTCCGGTCACTTTTGGAAGGTTCCCAGGGATGCCCTGCTGTCGCCAGTAGGCCAACACGGCAAAGGCGATCGCCTCTTTGAATTCTGCATTGAGCCCAACGTCATCTGTGGTTAGCACCGTAACAGGTTCGAGATAGACTTGGAGTCGATGCCGTAGAAATGTGTTTTTACTGCCCCCACCGCACACCAGCACCTGATCCGGCATTTGTGGTAAAAACATGTAATAGCTGTGGGCAATTGAAGCTGCTGTCAACTCCGTCAGAGTGGCGATCGCGTCAGAGCGACTGAGCCCGTGGTTTTTAATTTCTACAAGGCGATCGCGCAAATAGGCGACGCCAAATTCTTCACGCCCGGTTGATTTAGGGGGTGGTTTCTGAAAATAGTCTTGCTTGAGCCAGCGGCGAATCAGAGCCTGACAAGGAGTTCCACGTGCAGCCCAGGCTCCGTCTTCATCATAGGCTTTTTCGCCTTTTGAGAAATGCTGAACGGCCAAATCAATCAGAGTATTGCCCGGGCCAGTATCCCAGCCACGAATGCTAATAAATGGATCTGTGTCATCGGCTAGTGTCGGCAGGTAAGCAACGTTGCCAATGCCGCCAATATTTTGCACACAGCGCGTTTGGCTCGCATGCCTCAATAAGCACGCATCAACAATGGGAACCAGAGGCGCGCCCTCGCCACCCAATGCAATATCAGCAGCCCGAAAGTTGCTGATGGTGGGTATGCCCGTTAGATCAGCGATCAGACTGCCCCGCCCAAGCTGCAGACTATAGCCGAGAATCTGAGAAGGCATATTGAGCAGTGAAGAATTAGCAGATACAGATGTGGCCGATGTAGACGTAGCCAACGCTACTTCTGCCGGATAGCGCTCCATGCTGCGCCAGGGGTTCGGTCGCGGCGATCGGTGAAACACTGTTTGTCCATGAGACCCAATCAGCTCAGCAGGGGTATGATCCTGCTGGATCATCACAGCAGCTCGGGCAAACTGATAGGCGATCGCCTCATCTAAATTAGCAACCTCTTCGAGCGTGAGCGCAGATCCCCCGATTACAGCAAGGATGCGATCGCGCAGATCGAGCGGATAAGAAACTGTTGCTGCTGCCACGAGTTCGACGTTCAGATCTCGAACCGTGCCCACAATATCGACGAGAGCCGCATCAATGCCATCCGCAGAAGTGCCACTCATTAGCCCAATGACTCGTGTCATCTACAATGGCCTCACTCTGGCAGCTGATCAATGGATTTGTTAGAGCCAATTACAACCATTACGGCTCCTTTATTGAGATGCAAAATAGGGCTGGGGTTAATCTCAAATTTCTCGTTAGTGTCATCACAACTAACCGCTAAGAGATTCAGCCCATAGCGCTTGCGCAAATCAAGTTCAGCAATCGTTTTGCCATCAAATTCAGTTGGCACCTGACGCTCGACAATGCTGTGGTCAGGGTCAAGCTCAAAGCGGTCTAGAATTTCAGGCCGAGTCAGCGATCGCGCCAATGCACACCCCATTTCATGTTCAGGAAAGACGACCTGATCGGCCCCAACTCGATGTAGCAGCTTACCGTGAATCTCAGATGACGCTTTAGCCACCACATAAGGCACTCCGGCCTCTTTGACATTCAACGTTGTGATGATGCTCTCTTGAATGTAGTTGCCGATCGCCACAATTACCGTATCAAATTCAAACACCCCAGCTTCTTTTAGTGCCTGAGGATTGGTGGAATCAAGCTGTAAGGCATGGGCTGCCGACTGATCCGTCAAAACTCGCGCCACCAGTTGCTCATCAGAATCGATGCCGAGAACGTCATGCCCCAAACGATGTAAAGTCGTACATACGGCCCGACCAAAGCGACCCAGGCCAATCACAGCAAATTGCCGATTGCCCGACTTTAAATTTCGAAAGAAACTCAGACTCGATAATGACGATAGATTCACAAGTCTACCCCAGGCTGATAATCTATAAGCCCTATATGATGAAACAGAACAAACCCACCTGACCCTAGCCAAGTCAAAGCCAGAGTTCCAATGTATCCCATTTATCTAGCTGCAGTGCGAGGTATTCTAACAGCCTCAGGCTGACAGTCCTGTCCTTCAGAACATTTCACGCGCTGATATCTGATGTTACTAGTAGGCTAGCCCTCTCAAACCCGAGAAGATGAGACTTTGTCCTGGATTCCTGACGTATAAGTCAGGCTGAGGATGCGATCGCCAATTCCGTATTGCGTCATTAACCTTGGAGCACCTGATCGCCACCGACTGATGTTTGCTCCTTCTCTTTACGTTCTTTATCAAGCCGACGCTTGCGGGCATAGAGCTGAATAGTTGCTGCCATAACCACGACCAACCCGACCACTAGATAAGAGGTCGCACTCGTCGGAAAGTTATTTTTAAATACCGCCAAGAGCACAATAATAACTAACAGCAACGTAGGAAATTCATTCAGGGCTCTTAATTGTTGACTGCTCCACTTACACTGGTTTGCTGCAAGCTGTTTCATAAGGCGCTTACAGTAGTGATGATAGCCAATCAGAACTACCACCAACCCCAGTTTGATATGCAGCCACCTATCATGCAAAACGCCAGGTGTTTGCCAAAGAATACCGATGGCCATTGCAATTGTCACAATCATGCCTGGAGTCGTAATGATGGAATAAAGGCGCTTTTCCATCAATTCATATTGGTTTTTCAGAATACTTTGGGCGGGTTCGGGCTGCTCATTGGCCTCAACGTGGTAAATAAACAAACGCACGAGATAAAACAGACCTGCAAACCAGACAACAATGCCAACGAGGTGAAATGCCTTAAACCAAAGATAAGCCATAAAAGTTTTGCAGATAAAGGCCAACGCGTACCAAAAATTAATCAGAATTGATGCTTGCGGTACTGAAATGCAACAGCATGGAGATTAAGCCTGGAGCCAGCGGGCAATATCCTTGGCGTGGTAGGTCAAAATCAAATCTGCCCCAGCTCGTTTGAAGCTAGTCATTGTTTCCATGACAACTTTTTGTTCATCAACCCAGCCGTTGAGTGCTGCAGCTTTGACCATGGAATATTCTCCTGAGACGTTGTAAGCTGCAACTGGCAGATTACTAGCCTGTTTGACTTGCCAAATAATGTCCATATAGGCAAGGGCGGGCTTCACCATCAGCATGTCTGCGCCTTCTGCAATATCAAGTTCGACTTCTTTCAAAGCTTCGCGGGAGTTGCCTGGATCCATCTGATAGGTGCGGCGATCGCCAAACTGAGGTGCTGATTCGGCAACATCTCGAAATGGCCCATAGTAAGACGACGAATATTTGGCAGCATAGGAGAGAATAGGTAGCGTCTCAAATCCTGCTTCGTCTAACCCTGCACGAATTGCCTGAACAAATCCATCCATCATGCCAGATGGCGCAATGATATCGGCACCAGCTTTCGCCTGAGAAACCGCCGTTTTTTTGAGCAACTCCAGGGTGGGATCATTGAGCACATACCCGCTCAAATCTCCGACCTGCAGATAGCCACAGTGCCCATGGGAGGTATATTCACAGAGGCAGGTATCAACAATCACGATTAGATCAGGAACAGCATCTTTAATCGCTCTTGAAGCGATTTGGACAATGCCGTGGTCATGCCACGCCCCAGTGGCGTCTTCGTCTTTGCCCTCAGGAATGCCAAACAAAATCACAGCAGGAATGCCTAACTCATATACCTGTTTGGCTTCTTCAACGATTTTGTCAACAGAAAGCTGGTAGACCCCCGGCATTGACTTGACTTCGTGGGCGATGCCTTCACCCGGAATAGCAAACAGGGGGTAGATCAGGTCACTCGTCGTAATTGTGTTTTCTTGTACCATCCGGCGCAGTTGAGGATGGCTACGCAGACGGCGGGGTCGATGAATAGGAAACATGGCGATCGCTCGGGATAATATCGCTCGGGATAATGATAGATTGACAACACTAAAAACGGGTTATATCAATCTCGATTATTATCAAGTCTAAAGCGTTCGTAGCTCCTAAGACTCACACAATGCGTAACGTTCTGTAAAAATGGCGATCGCCATTTGAATCAGCAAAATTGATCGCTTCAAACCTATTTGCAACCTCAACCTATCCCATTTGAAGTTTGTGCCGAACTGAGGATTAGGCTCAACTTACTGTACAGATTCTTGAACAAACTCTTGAATGGGGTCAGCCGATCCAGTCAGATTAGGAGATTTTGATCTGTCTGAAGCGGGGTCTTGCGCAAAAATAGCTGTGAAGGATGACTGGATCAGCCCTGGCCCTAAAGCAGGATGGGGTACCAAGTCGGCTAAAATTCCCACCACCAAAAATACGGCGATTGTGGCTGAGATATTGGGTTTGAGCATTATTGTTAATTGATACCTAATGGCACTTAATGGCACTGTTAAATACTGTAAAGAATGTCAGGCCGTAGCGCGTCCTCCAAGTGAGCGATTTCACTTGACGACATCCCATAGCGATGTGTTAGGTAGATGACTGTTGCTCTGTTTGCAAGCAGGTTAATCGGTTTATCCAGAGTTGGAGTGCTGCCGATGAGATAATTCACGCTCTCAAGCTGCAGTAAAGCCCCTCTTGATGATCTTCTCGAATCAAGTGTGGCAAAAAACTGAAGGGTAATGCAGAATTCAGGTCGCCGACTAGACAGACTTTATTAGACTTTAAAGATTCGGACTGCTTAGACCGTGAAGATACCGGTCAAACGAGCCTATAGAAAAAAGCCCACAAAGTAAAAAGCCCGGTACAATGACCGGAGCTTCGAGAGACAAGCTGTGCAACGCTATTCACTATTTTGGAACGAGCCACAGCATTTGCTGATAAAGAGTCCGTAAATATATGGAGATATTAGATAAAGCTTAGACAAACTATGGGCTCTATCGTGAAATAGAAGCCGCGATCGCCCCACACATCTCTCCCCATACTAAGTCTCCAAATTATCAGGGCATCTGCCTAGAATTCCATATTTCCTGGCAATTGAGCGGTTTCTAGAGCAAGTCGTTGGGTGCGATCGCCTCGTCGGGCTGTCACTCGTAACACCTGACCCACCCCAGCATGATCAACCCGATCTTGTAACTGTTGCGCTGTGCTCACAGGTTGGTCATCCAGATGAGTAATGACATCACCGCGACGCAGACCCGATGCTGCGGCTGGAGAATCGGGCACAATCCCTATAATCAGCACCCCACTCACCTCTGGCAACATAATGCTGGAATTGGGATTGGAATTGTTCTCGTTTGCTAAATCAGGGGTTAATGTGGCAATCTGTACTCCCAAATATGGATGGGCAACCTGTTCGCCACGAATGAGCTGAGCCGAAATCTCCTTCGCCTTGTTGATCGGGATGGCAAATCCGATTCCATTTGCATTGGCTCGGATGGCTGTATTAATCCCAATCACTTCTCCCTGGGCGTTGAGCAAGGGGCCGCCCGAATTACCCGGATTAATGGCAGCATCGGTTTGAATGAAGTCAAGACGCTTATCTGGAATGCCCACCATCGCACTCGAACGGTTTAAGGTGCTCACAATGCCGAGTGTCACTGTGTTGTCGAGCCCCAAGGGATTGCCAACAGCGATCGCCCAATCCCCAACCTGCACCTGCCCTGAATCTCCAAGAGCAGCCGTTGGCAAGTCTCCAGCGCTGACATTGATCGTCACCACGGCAAGATCTGTGACCTCATCGACTCCCCGCACCTCTCCCTCCAAATTGCGTCCGTCTTTCAACGTCACCGTCACCCGATCCGCACGATCGACAACATGCGCATTTGTCAAAATAATGCCGCTGCTATCGATTACAAATCCGGAGCCCTGCCCTTGCAGTCGCTGCTCAAATGAAGGTTCGGCAGAAATTCCATCCCCAAAAAACTGGCGAAAGAAGGGATCTCCAAACATCGACCCCGGCATCCGACGAGTGACCGTGCGTTCTGTGTCAATGCGAACAACAGCAGGGCCAACGCGTTCGACGGCTGCTGCTACAAAGCTTCGGGGAACGGCAGATGCCTGAGCAACGAATCGATTTAGATCGGTCTCAACAGGATTGGACTCAATCAAAGTGTCGGACGAAGCATCAGGCAGCCCGCCCTGATTTGAGACTAATGGGTTTGCCCAGACCGGTAACGCAAAACCCGAACTTACGCTCAGACAAATGCTAAGCACAATTGCAAATATCAAAGTCATCATTGTGTCGTCGTTCTTTGTGATTCGAAAATAATGTGCAATTCTGTCTTTTAGTAAAGAATTAGAGGGTTAAGGCCACCCCAATGAAGCAAATACAGTTGCTGTTTTCCCACTCTATCTCAAACAAACGTTTGCAGTTAGGCGATTTGAGTCTACGTTAAGATGTAGAGTAATCGAGACCGTGTCAAACAGGCCCGTCAAACAGTATCTATGGCAGCTTCAGACCGTCCACATCCAGCGATCCATTCGACAGAAATCCCCCACAAACATGGAGATGAACTAGCAACTCACCCCCATGTGCATAGCGAAGAATCTCTTCGGCGTATTGTTAATCGCCTCTCTCGAATTGAAGGTCACATTCGGGGTATCAAAACTATGGTGCAAGAAAGTCGCCCTTGCCCTGATGTGCTCGTGCAAATTGCTGCAGTTCGGGGAGCGCTCGATCGCGTTGCCCGCATTATCTTAGACGAACATCTTTCAGAATGTGTCGGGCGTGCCGCTAAAGAAGGCAATATTGAAGACGAAATTGACGCCTTGAAATCAGCGCTCGATCGCTTTCTTCCTTAATGCGTGACTTTAGAGGAGCTATGGAGTTTAAAGCCGCGTTGAGATAGTATTCACTTTGATTGAATCGCAACGGGTAGGGCTTGATACGAGAGTTGGTTGAGCAGGGCAAACCTATGGCAAAGTTTTATACTGAGTTAACTCCTGAGTTGCAAAACTTTATTGGTGACCAGCAGCTGTTTTTTACTGCGACGGCTCCTCATCAGGGTCGAATTAATCTCTCTCCAAAAGGGATTGATACGTTCCGCTGCATTGATGCTAAGACCGTCGCATACCTCGACTTAACCGGAAGCGGTAACGAAACCTCTGCCCATCTTTACGAAAATGGGCGGATGACCATTATGTTCTGTAGCTTTTCAGAAAAGCCGCTGATTCTACGACTCTATGGCACAGGGCGAGTCATGCATCCTAGAATGTCTGACTGGGAGAGGTGGTATTCACGGTTTAATTCAACTCCCGGAGAACGGCAAATCATTGTTTTATCAATTGATGAACTACAAACCTCCTGCGGGTTTGGTGTGCCGCTGTTTGAGTTTAAGCAACAGCGAGATACCCTTGTGAGTTGGGCGACACAAAAAGGTGAATCTGGTATTCGAGATTACTGGCAGGCCAAGAACCAAACAAGTATTGATGGGTTGCCAACCCAAATTTTTGAGCATTAAACGAGCCCGAATACTATCGTTTATATCTTCTCTGGTTCACCTGCATGTTATCCGATTCTCTCCGCCATGTTCTAACGACGCCGGTTCATAAGTTTCGCGATCCTCGCTTTGCGGTTTGGTTTAGCCTCAGTTTGGTCGTTGCTGGAGTTTATGCCGTCCTGGGTTTGCGCGATGCCTGGAGCAGCGCTAGTGTGATTCACGATGATGTGCGATCGCATGTGTTTTGGATGCGGCGATTCATGGATCCAGAGTTATTTCCCAACGATTTAATTGCTGATTATTTTCAGTCGGTGGCTCCAGTTGGCTATACCACGGTGTATAAGATTGCTGCTGCCGCAGGGCTGGATCCGGTGACGTTTAACAAGATTCTGCCGCTGCCGCTAGCGCTGATCACGGTCGTATATTGCTTCTGGTTTTGTTTAGAAATTCTGCCGGTGCCAGCCGCAGGCTTTTTGGCAACCGTGTTTCTTGATCAGACAATTTGGGCCGTCAATGATGTGGCCTCAGCGACGCCACGGGCATTTCTATACCCGTTGCTGATGGCGTTTCTCTACTTCATCACACGGCGATCGCTCCTCCCTATTGTGATCACTATTGCTCTGCAAGGGCTGTTTTATCCTCAATGCCTGTTTATTTCGTCTGGCATTTTGGTGGTGCGAATGGTGTACTGGCAGAAGGGTCACCCTGCCCTTACGCCTGAGCTGAGAGACTACTGGATTTGTGGTGCAGGTTTGGCTGTGGCCTTTGTCATGCTGCTGCCCTATGCCCTCAAAATTTCAGACTATGGCCCGGTCACATCCCTGGCAGACGCTCATCAACTGATCACCTTGCAACACAGTGGGCGCAAAGACTTTTTCAACCCCAATCCGTGGGAGTTTTGGCTCTGTAACGATCGCTCTGCTGTGTTTCCGCTGGAGTGGTGCCGCAACCCGTTCCCGGTGCATGGGTGGGCGGCGCTGCTGCTAGGGCCGGTGCTGCTGGCACCTCGTCGTTGGCCGCTGGTGCAGCAGGTTGCAACCGGGAAAGCTGTGTTATTGCAAACGGTGATTGCGTCTCTAGGCATGTATGCGATCGCCCATAGAGTCTTGTTTCGCCTGCACTTGCCCAACCGCTACACCAAACATAGTTTTCGCATGGTGATTGCAGTGGCAGGGGCGATCGCCCTGATGGTAATTCTGGATGCGATTCTGCGCTGGGCGTCTCAGCGGTCTGACGCACTCCGCCTGCCGCGCTCAACTCGGCAACTGGCTGCATTGGGAGCCGCGCTGCTGCTGCTGACAGCTCTATTCTCGTATCCATGGCTGCTGCGCCGGTTTCCGGCTCCCGACTATGTAATTGCCCAACCGACTGAAGTGTTTGAATTCTTTGCGGCTCAGCCCAAAGACATCCTAGTTGCGTCTTTATCGGATCAGGCCAACAACATTCCGTCGATGTCTCAGCGGTCGGTGTTAGCCAGTTCCGAAATCGCGAATCCCTATCATCTGGGCTACTATCGTCAGATTTGGACACGCCAGCTTGACCTAATGCGCGCCCAATATAGCCCTGATGAGCAAGAGATACAGACCATCATCCAAACCTATGGCATTGATTTTTTCTTAGTGGATGCGGCTGCATTTACCCCTGATTATATTGAGGGCGATCGCTGGCTGAGAGAAACCCAACCAGTGGCAGCAGCAGCGATGGCGCGAATGGCGCAGGGCATCAAACCCTTACTACAGCGGATGATCTCGTCTTGTACCGCACTCAACGTTGAGAACAAAATTATTTTAGATGCCGCCTGCATATCACAGCAAATCGATACCGACTCCAGATCAGGCTCTGGAGTTGCGCCTTAGGCCAAACTCCGTTGTGGATGCAAATACGATTTAGTTGGCGATCGCTTTGCAGCCAGGATTGAAAGCATGAACTACTTGCGTTCAAACGATGCGACCAGCGGATTGGCAGATCCTAGCAACTGGTTGAGTGCTTCAAGGGCTAGAGCTTGAGACCGAACATGAGCATCAATAAACAAGCCAGTTGCTTCTGCCACAAGATGGCGCACCTGGTCTGGGGGTTGGGTTGCCGGAAAATCTAGAAAGGGTCTCCCGGTCGTCGCATCAAACGGATCGGCCACCGAAAAGTGATTGGCTCCATCCACAAGGAGCAGATAACTATCATCTCTCCCTCCGGCGATCGCCTCCTGAAACGTTCGCATTACTGGAGTGGTAGGCTGATCCCACGTCACTCCATAGCGATGACTGCTCTTGGCAATGACTCCATCACAGGTGCCTCCCATCAAGAGCAATGGCACGGCATCTGGCAAGGGTAAAATGCAGCCCGGTGCATACCCTTGCTGAACGGTCGCCGCCGTATGTGCACCATAGGCAAATGCAGCCACAACCTGTGGGAAAAATCGTGGATCTGCATTTTCAATGGCAACTCGCCCCCCCGCAGAATGTCCACCTAAAACAATATGGTCTAAGTCGAGCAGACCCGCTAAAACTCCTTGAGCCTGCAACTGCTCCAGTGCTGCTAGCAGGGTAGGGAGTGCAGACGCAGTTGGCCCGGTGCCATAGAGGGTCGGCGTCAGCATTTTCAAGTCAACTCCTGGGCTGAGAGCTACCATTCCAGGGATATTCTCAGCCACCCAAGCAAACGTTACCGTGACCAGACCCCGCTCGGCCAATTTAACGGCGAGCCACTGATATAATTCAGGGCCACAGTTTATCCCCCCGAATAAAATAACAACCTGAAACGGAGAGCGTTGCAAATCAGCCGGAACAATACCCAGATTTTGTTCTGACTCACCCGCTGACATCTGGCCTGCTGACATCTGGCCTGCTGACATCTG
>CAZCXK010000034.1:0-7030 GCA_964502605.1 uncultured bacterium | reverse complement strand
GTTCTGACTCACCCGCTGACATCTGGCCTGCTGACATCTGGCCTGCTGACATCTGAGCCGGATAGAAAACTTTGAGATGAAGGGTGTTATAAGGAGATGCCGCTTCGTCAACGACCGCTGCATGAAAGAGTGCTCGAATGCTCATGATGTGCAAGTTCTAGCTCGTCAATCGCAGAAAAATTTTAGCATCCTTGCAGTTTTTTGATGGGTTAAAAGGCATTTGATCGGGTTTGCAGCACTCAACAACTTCAGTGATGAATCTCGTTGGGTTCATTCCCCGCCTTTTGGGGCAAAATACCTGCCGGGGCTTGCCCCGTGGGTTAGTACCCTTGATTTACCGATTCGTTAGTCTGAGCAGCACTTATTGGCGTTGCTAATGGTAAGGTCTATAAATTGTTATGACCATTCCTGAGCAATTTGGAGGAGGATATGGAAAGGTAACACGATTTGCATAGGTTTTTAGGAGGTTGTCGATGGTTGCGATCGCTCCGACACAAAAGCGACTGACGATTCAAACGGCTGAGGTGGCCACAGACACAACAGCCATTCGTTCACTCGATTGGGATCGAGATCGGTTCGACATTGAATTTGGCCTGCAGAACGGCACCACCTACAATTCTTACATCATTCGGGGAGAGTCGATTGCGCTGGTCGATACATCGCACGAAAAGTTTCGTCAGCTCTACCTCGACACCCTCACGGGGTTGATTGATCCACAAACCATCAACTATCTAATCATTAGCCATACGGAGCCTGATCATAGTGGTCTAGTCAAAGACCTGTTGGCACTGGCACCACAGGCGATAGTGGTCGGTTCTAAAGTGGCGATCGCCTTTCTCGAAAACCTGGTGCATCAGCCCTTTGAGCGGATTCAGGTCAAAAATGGTGACACCCTTGATTTGGGGCAGGGTCATATGCTGGAGTTTGTCAGCGCTCCCAACCTGCACTGGCCCGATACCATCTTTACCTACGATGCCAAAACGCAAACGCTGTTTACCTGCGATGCATTTGGGATGCATTTTTGCAACGAGTTGACCTTTGACGAAAATCTGGCCGCCGTTGAGGCCGACTATCGGTTTTACTATGAGTGCCTGATGGCTCCCAACGCCCGCTCTGTGCTGGGAGCCATGAAACGGATGGATAGTCTAGGCGACATCCAGACGATTGCCACAGGGCATGGGCCACTACTGCGCCATCATCTGGTCGAGCTGACAGGCCGTTATCGCCGCTGGAGTCAGGCAAAAGCCAAGTCAGAGACGACGGTGGCAGTCTTCTATGTGTCTGACTATGGCTATAGCGATCGCCTTTCGCAAGCGATCGCCCGAGGGATCACTAAGACTGGGGTTGCGGTCGAAATGATGGATCTCAAATCCGCTGATCCCCAAGAGGTGAATGAGTTTGTTAGCCATGCAGCGGCTGTGGTGATTGCCACGCCTCCAGCAGCGGGTGTCTATGCGACAGCAGTGCAGGCAGCGATCAGCACGATTCTAGCGGCGGCCAATGAAAAGCAAGCGATTGGCATG
This sequence comes from uncultured bacterium, assembly GCA_964502605.1. Lineage (GTDB taxonomy): Bacteria > Cyanobacteriota > Cyanobacteriia > CAZCXK01 > CAZCXK01 > CAZCXK01. Next base: position 5,507 of record CAZCXK010000034.1, on the reverse strand, counting down.
TTTGACTCCTACGGCGGCAATGACGAACCCATTGACCCGCTAATCAACCGATTTCGAGATTTGGGCTTAAAAGAGGGATTCCCTGCCATTCGGGTCAAAGATACTCCGTCTGAAGCGGTCTACCAGTTGTGTGAAGAGTCTGGCACCGACCTAGGGCAATGGCTAACCCAGCGCGATCGCACCCAAAAGCTGAAGGCCATTGATACTGATTTGGAGAAAGCCCTCGGGCGCATTAGCAGTGGTCTATACATTCTTACGGCCAAGAAGGGAGATCTGACTGGGGCGATGGTAGCCTCTTGGGTGTGTCAGGCCAGCTTCGAACCGCTCGGGTTTACGGTCGCTGTTGCCAAAGACCGAGCGCTTGAATCACTGCTGCATGTGGGCGATCGCTTTGTGCTCAATGTGTTGGAAGAGGGCAACTATCAACACCTGATGAAGCATTTTCTCAAGCGGTTTCCACCGGGGGGCGATCGCTTTGCGGGCATCAAAACTCGTACAGCCGAGAATAAATCTCCAATTTTGGCGGACGCGCTGGCCTATATAGAATGTGAAGTTGCAACCCGCATGGAATGTAGTGACCACTGGATTGTTTATAGCACCGTCCAGATTGGCAGAGTGTCCAAACCTGATGCGTTGACAGCGGTTCATCATCGCAAAGTTGGTAACTATTACTAAGGATACGACCTGATGGGTATGCCGTTTTCTGGAAGGGGGCATGGTATACCATGCCTCTATGGGTTGATAGTTCTTCAGGGTATTTATCGATAGTTCTAAAGTTATAAATACTCTAGTTCTAGATACCGTGAGCTGACTCAACGCATTCCGCATCTGTCAATAGTAGTGCTGCTTGTCTGAGGTCTATGTCTATGATTGATTTGTCACCATCAGCTCCACTTGCAGCTGATAGTGCCGCTGAGCGGCAGCGAGATGTGCAGATGCAGCCCATCGCCGCAGGCACGACAATAGTGCGATCGCGCAGCTGGAGCCGCCTGCGGTTTGAGATTGAGTATGCCCTAGAGCGCGGCACAACGGCTAACTCATATTTTATTCAGGGCGATCGCACTGCCTTGATTGATCCGCCGGGGGCGTCGTTCACCGAAATTTTTTTGGCGGCTCTCCAGTCTGACTCTGCCGACCCAGATACGGCGTATCGTTTGCCGTTTTGGAGTGATTTGTGGGCGCGGGCGCGCTGGGTGACGCAACAGCATCAAGGGCTCGATTCGACATCAATTGATTTGCGGCAGCTTGATTACATCATTTTGGGTCATGTCAACCCCAACCGGGTTGAAACACTGAAAACCTTGATCGATCGGGCTCCTCAGGTCATAATTGTGTGTTCTAACCCCACAGCCGTCTCACTCCGCAATCTGATGGGCGATCGCGCTCCATCCATAACGGTGATGCGGGGTGATGATCAGCTAGATTTGGGTCAAGGGCATAGGTTGCATTTCATGCCGACTCCCACACCACGCTATCCAGATAGCCTCTGCACCTACGACGAGCACACTCAAATTCTATTTACAGATAAGTTTTTTGGGGCGCATGTGTGCGGCGATCAGATCTTTGATGAAGAATGGGCTGATCTGCGCGACGATCGGCGCTATTACTTTGACTGCCTGATGGCACCTCATGCTCGCCAGGTGGAAACGGCTCTCGATAAGCTGACTCAATGGTCTCCAGTGCGCGTTTATGCCACAGGACATGGGCCGTTGGTGCGTGCTGGGCTCATGGAACTAACCCATAGCTACCGCCAATGGTGCCAACAGCAAAAGGGGCAAGATATTATGGTAGCGCTGCTCTATGCATCGGCCTATGGCAACACGGCAACCTTGGCGCAGGCGATCGCCCGTGGCTTAACTAAGGCAGGAGTGAGGGTCGAGTCGATTAATTGCGAAGCAGCAGACCCCGAAGAGGTGAAGTCAATCGTCGAACAATGTGCTGGGTTTTTAATTGGCTCTCCCACCCTAGGCGGCCACGCACCAACCCAGATTCAAACGGCACTCGGCATCATCTTGTCGAATGCATCGACGAATAAATTGGCAGGCGTATTTGGCTCCTTTGGCTGGAGTGGAGAAGCCATCGATTTGCTAGACAGCAAGCTACGAGATGCAGGCTACAGCTTTGGGTTTGAGCCTATTCGCGTCAAGTTTAAGCCAACCGACGTTATTCTCAAATTCTGCGAAGAAGCTGGAACAGATTTTGCCCAAGCTTTAAAAAAGGCCAAACGTCGCCGTCAGCCGCGATCGCTTAGCGGCAAGACCGAAGTCTCGACGCTCTCACCGACCGAGCAAGCCGTTGGCCGCATCATCGGCTCACTGTGTGTTGTGACGGCCAAACGTGGCGATGTTTCGAGTGCGATGCTGGCTTCATGGGTTTCTCAAGCGACGTTTACACCTCCAGGCTTTACAGTCGCTGTCGCTAAAGACCGAGCGATTGAGTCATTGCTCTATCCCGGCAGTCAATTTGTGCTGAATATCTTGCCAGACGGCGATCATTTAACTCCGATGAAGCATTTTCTCAAGCCGTTTGCTCCTGGGGAAGATCGCTTTGCTGGGATCACTACTCAAGTTGCTCAGAATGGGTCTCCAATTTTGATGGACGCGTTGGCTTATCTTGAATGTCGGGTTGAAAGCCGCATGGAATGTGGCGATCATTGGGTGATATATTCGGTGATTGATGCTGGAGCGCTACTCAAACCCGATCGGAAAACGGCTGTACATCACCGCACAACCGGAACCCATTACTAAGGAGTCGGAATTCAGTTTGGTGCTGATTCCTGACATCAAATGGCATCGAGAACTCGTAGCAATATCATTCCTTGATGCTAGATGAGGAAATCATCAACTCTCCGTAATTCCCTCTCGCAATCTACCAAATATAACGCTAGTATGAATTTGAGAATGCTTTGCTCTAGCTCAAGTCTTACCTGCAATTCATGGATTCTTCTGTTGCTACTCTTTCCAGGTTGAGGGCGACCCATCATAGTCAGGCGCAAGAGGAGACTGCTCTACCTGCTGGCATGATGTTTCGCGATCGCTACAAGATTGTTCGACCGCTGGGTCGGGGCGGGTTTGGGGTCACTTACCTGGCTCAAGACGTGGGGTTGCCCCATGCTCCAATTTGCGTTGTGAAGCAATTGTGCCCTAAGGTTAAAAATCCCGAAGTTTTACGGAAGGCATCAGAACGGTTTGAACGAGAGGCAAAGATCTTGAGCCAGTTGGGGAGTCATTCTCAAATTCCCAGGCTTTTAGACTACTTTCAAGTCGATGGCGAGTTTTATCTCGTTCAAGAATATATCAGAGGTCGCAACCTTGCCAAAGAGATTCGGCTGAGCGGCCCGTGGAATGAGGCAATAGTCAAGCGATTTCTCAAAGAAATCCTTCAGGTTTTAGACTACGTCCACGATCATCAAGTAATTCATCGAGACGTCAAACCGCCCAACATCATTCGCTGTCAGCAAGATGGGCGGCTAGTACTGATCGACTTTGGAGCTGTTAAGGAAGAGATTACGCAGATCGGAGACCTGTCGCAGTCGAAGATGGCATCAACTCAGTTTGTCGGAACGGTTGGGTTTGCGCCACCTGAGCAGCTGGCGTTGCGACCCACTTATTCGAGTGATATTTACTCGCTGGGTGTCACTTGCTTATATCTGCTGACCGGAAAACCACCGCTAGAATTTGATTACGATCCAGTATCAGGTGAAGTGCTCTGGCATGAGTTTGCTCAGGTGAGCCCTCATTTTGGTCAGATTTTGAGCAAGATGCTAAAGACCTCACCGCGCGATCGCTACCAGTCAGTAGAGCAAATTCAACGAGCATTAGACTTAGAGCCGCATCTTGATGATTTGGCCAGCTGTCTCAGCACCCAACCCCCTTACCTGGGAGATAGCGCCGACGAAGATGACTTAGGCAGTGACTATGTGCCCCCCTTAGCGCGATTGGCCCAGTCTATTCGGAGTCGGCGACAGCGCACTACTCAACCCCGCCAGCATGATCACGGGGGTCTTTTAGTTAGCTCTGGCTATCACTTGGCCTAGCATCAAGCCAAAGGGTTGAATCTGACTATATTGCTGAGGGCTGGGTGACGCGTTTCTCTCTGCTTTCGGGCTGCTGTGTCTACACATTTCTGGCGATACGTGCTAGATATAGGCAAAGCCTTTCATGTTGCGTAGAAAAATGCCCTAGCCTCGAAATGCGAGTCAGGAGTCTCATTTGGGAGGCTTGGGGAACGCAACCGTCCTTAAATTGAGGGCTTGGGGGACACTTCCCCAAGCCGGGATGTATGAACACGATCGCCATTGAGCGGCAGCGAATGCAGCATTGTTCGGAGCTATATCAGCTGGATGTACACAGTAGCTGCTCCTGAACGAGAGGATATGCAAAGCAACGCTTTCCCACCCCAAGAAGAGTCAATCCCAATCCAAGGTTTTGACCGAATTATTCGCAATCAGGTGGCAGCAGTCGGATCTGATCTGTTTCAATCCAGCGTTCGATTGGCATCCAGCGGTTGAACCGATACTCTGGGTCGAGCAGCACAATTAAGACAATCACCGAATTGGTATTGGCCTCTCGCACCAGATGGCCAAGCACCTTGCCCGTTGAATATGACTGAAACTGGACGCGATCGCCCTGTTGAAAGCGCGACGGGGAGCTATTTTGCGGCGTAGGTGGTAGCCATAAAGAATAACAGGGATTGGTAGATGCGGTTTGATCCATTGGCATATCTGAAATTGACGTGGCACAGCACAAAGCAATGGAGTCAACCAGGAAACACACGAGTCTGAGTTTGCAGAATGCACACACCGCATCGGCGGGGGGCTAATGGCGATGCGATATTAGATGAACTGGCTCCAGTCCTTAAGCGAAACTGGAGCACTGCCATCTCATTGGATCAGGCGCGGGTTGGCATCGGGGACTCAGCATCGAAACTGCTGGGATAAATGCTATCGAAAGAGGCAATCGGGGGGCGATCGCCCTCAATCATCTCCTCGCCTGATATCAGTAGAATCACTGACCGCCAGCTGGATTCCGCATGCAGGTCACACAATATTGCAAAAAAGGCGGAGGGCGGAGGGCGAAGAATGGAGGGCGGAGGGCGAAGAATGGAGGGCGGAGGGCGAAGAATGGAGGGCGGAGGGCGGAGGATCGAGTTCGCTCCCTTAAACTCAAGATTGAAAAAGAAACCATAATTTAGTTATGCAGTCAATTTTATTATCAGTCCTACCGGTAGATAGATTGTAAGCAACCGTACATCTAATCTTGTGAATCCGGGCACGTCAGCCTCATGATGCTGTCCAGTTGCATAGAACTCTCTTGAAAACAGGGCTGGAAAGCTTATCTGACAACCGGGTTCAACGACCTGAGTCAACCATCAGTCTCTTCCAGTCCTATTTCCTTCTATCGCAGAATGCAAACCGCTGCGCTACGCTTACATTCCACAGTCTCAACATACAAGTCAACCAGCACCTTGAGAGGTCTAAAACTGAGGCTGCTGACTTAGCAAATGCG
>CAZCXK010000033.1:0-47700 GCA_964502605.1 uncultured bacterium | reverse complement strand
AAGGATGACAACAAATATTAAGAAGCTCTCAAATCACCTTTAGAGGGCTGGTGTATAGCACCCTTAGCACCCTTAGCAACGTTGTGACAGCTGTGACATGCCTGAAATTTTCTCTCAACCCATTATTCCTGAGCCCCCATCAGAGTTAGACGTTCTCAGACGACATCAGCTCAGCTACGACTTTCGAGACGAAGTCAATTATCGAGATGAATTTCAACGCTATTGCCAGTGGTATTATCAGACCGCTGCTCAGCATCAACATGAGCTTAGACAGATGCGAAAAGATCTCCGTCTGCTCAGGCTGTTCTATCGCGCCCGTTCATCTTAACGGTAGTCTGTCTGTGATGTGGCGATCGCCTCTAAACCAGCTCTAGCTCATCTTCACGCAGATGGGCTCTAAACTTGCTGTCAAACTTGACCTGCACCGGAAAGTTAGCACTAATCGGTTTGCCGCGCCAATCGCTCACGATTGCTACAACTTCTCCCTCTTGGCCCTTAATGTCATAGGGCTCGTTGCGATGCTTGGGGTGATGATAGACAACAGTAGATTCTTTGACGCGAACGCGATCGCCAGCCTTCATATACTTGTTAAACTCTGTACTGATCAAGATTAATACTGCTTCATAAATCCAGCCTTATCTCCACCAAGCTCAGATTCAGATCCTGAACATTTTTATAGACAGAACTCTAGTTCTAAACTTGGAAACGGCTCAATAATATCTTTGCACAGGTTGATCCCTTTTATAGGTTCTAGCTGATGGAATCTAGTTTATAAGGCATAAGGCATCGATTTGCTCGGTGACCCAATCCCAGGTTCGTTCAAAGCTGTTGGGGGCTAGCTGTTTCCAGGCCAAGACGCTTGCCGCTCCGGCAATCCCCATTAGCACGGCCAGCCCCAAGGCGATCGCCCAGACGTTAACAGGCGTGAGTTCGTCATGGTCATCGCTGTCGCCAAATACCTGAGCAAACTCGGTTAGCCCATCCTCTGCCTCATCCTCGCCCTCGAAATTACCAAGGGCATGATCGTCAGCATCAACGTCATCTGCCAACAAGTCAAACGCTGAAAGTGGCAGCGGCTCCAGTTCTTGCTCTGTCTCATCTGCGATCGCCCCCGCATGAGCCATCGGTGCGACCTCTGACGGAGGGGTGCCAGACGACATCAGTTGACAGTGCATCAGCACGACTGAGGTATTGTCATGACCGTTGCGGCGGTTGGCAATCTCAATCCAGGCTTGCACGGTCTCAGAGAGCGATCGCTGCTCATTCATTACCTGCCTCGTCAAAGCGCGCCATGATTTTTCGACCCAGCGATGATCGCTCAACCCATCGGAGCACAGTAGCAGAATGCCTGCCTCATCGAGAATCAGGCGCTGCACCGTAGGCCGAATCAATTCGCCATCACGGGTGCCCAAGGCTTGGGTCAACGCCCCCGCATCTGGACGTTTCTGTGCCTCGCGATGGAGATTGCGCCCCATCATGACATCTCGGGTTGCCACATCATCATCGACGGTCAACAAATGACAATCGGTAGGCGTTAGCCAGTAGGCGCGGCTATCGCCCACATGGGCCAGATAGAGTTCATGAGCATTGACTAATCCGGCTGAGTCGGGCAAGCGCTGAGGCAACTGCAGTGCCATGACTAATGTTGTACCCATGCGCTCTCGGGCTTGGCGACCCTGACTATCGTTTTGGTTGGCGATCACGTTATTCACGACTCGAATGCTAGCGGCGATCTGCTGCATCACCAGTGACGGCTCGACGAGCAGAGGAGACTCGACCCGTTCGGCGAGCATTGCCTTCATTTGGACTTTGAGCGATCGCACTGCGAGACGGCTAGCCACATCGCCACTGGCATGGCCACCAATGCCATCGCAGACGATCGCCAAATGTGGACTCAGTTCATCATCTTCCCCCATGAGCCCCATGCCCAGACCCTTTTCAGAGGCGATCGCCACCGTGTCAGGGTAGCAAGCATCTTCGTTATGACTGCGCTTGGGGCCTGTTGTGGTCGCACCTATCACCTCGACTCGCAGAGGCACTTGAGCCGCCTGGTCAAGCAAGACAAGATTAAGCTGAGTGGCGATCGCATCCCAAGCTATATCGCTAGTTTGCAGGTCGTCGCAGATCGTTTGCAGCGGTTGAACCAGTTCAGAATGAGGGGTTCTCTCCAGCCATCTGCGCCAGAGGTGAGCGAGCTGTTGACGCGGCGTTAATTTTGGAGACTGGGCAAGCGTGGGGCTCAACGGCAATGCCAGTGCCGCATTGTGAGTCTGGTCATCTGCCCGGTCAGCGGCTCCATCAGCAGAATAGACCTGTTGATCGGCAAACAGCTCACAGAGGCGTACTCGCCACCCCTGCACTCTGATGTTGTCAGGCTGCAGCAGACTCGATGCGACACCACATTCCTGCAAGGGCGTCCATAGCTGCATCATCTGCCATAGCCAATAAATTTGACGCAGGGCCGAGGCCGACTCCCAGGAAGGGGCGATCGCCGGGTACAAATCTCCTGCGTCGTCAATGGGGATGTTATCAAGCAACAACATCGGAGCCGCCGCCTCATCAGCCTGATAAAACCCATAGAGGGTGGGCACATGTAGCCGCAGTGGGTGCAGTCGCATGTAAGGAATCGCATCCGCTGGCAGCTCCTCTGGCATCTCAGATGACAGCATCGGACGAGTATCTTTCCAAAGCTTAGGAGCCACAATCACGTAGCGGTTGTCTACGGCTGTGCCAAGCGGCCAATCAGCAGTTGCTGTGCCCGCGACCCAGAGATGTCGATAGGTGGTGGCCTGACTGATCAGAGGTGAACTGCTCATAACGCGATCGGAGGGATCTCTACAGAATGGGGCTTGAGAATGGCGCTTGGACGATGAATGGAGCCATATGCCAGCGACGCTTTCTAATACGCTACGCCTAGCGTATCCCAGGAGCTACACGTTGCCAACGTAAGCTCTATCTCATACTTGCTTCAGTCATGGTTGATGGTCTGTTACATTTCAATCGGGTGCGTTCTAATCTGAGCTAGCCCAATCAATCTGCCTGTTACAAACCGATAACGCCCCGATAGTGCGGCAGACATTGAAGACGGTTTGTGTATAGGCTGGAGGAGGGCATTAGATTGCATTCATAATTAACGAAAATGAGAAAATAAAGAACTGAGTTAATGCTCAGTTTTACTCTATTCTCCTGACTGAACCTCTTCGCTGAACCTCTTCTTACGAGTAACGCTAACCATGTCTCTGAGTTCCCCAGCCGTTTTATGGCTCGTTGCAGGCATTATTCTCTGTGTGATGGAGTTTACAATTCCCACCGCGTTCGCAGAGCTCATCATGGGGATTAGCGCCATCTTAGTAGCTCTGATCTCACTCGTTGTGCCGCAGTTTGGCCTGCAAGTCGTGATCTGGCTTGCCCTATCGGTAGCGCTCATTGTGCTATCGCGGCGCTTTGTGCCCAAGGCCATGTCTCGCATGATTGCCGACTCCAAAGAGGCAACCACTCTGACTGAAATCACTCCCGGCAAAGGGGGGCGCGTCTTATATGAAGGCGGTTCTTGGCAAGCTTACTGCGAAGATGACACCCTGGCGATCGCCCCTGATGAAAAAGTTTACGTTGTAGGGCGCAAGGGCAACATGCTGATTGTTTTACCCGAACGATTGCTCCAGGGATAGCAACCTAGGGATGACGCATTGAGACGAGTGCATCCAATACCGACTTAAACTGAAGACATAGATAAGGAAGGTTTAATATGGGCGGAGCATTTGGTTTTCTAATATTTTTGATTTTTGGGGGCTCGGTTCTATTTGGCTCAGTCCGCATTATTAACGAAGGCGACCAAGCTCTTGTTGAGCGACTAGGCCGCTACACCGGGCGCAAGCTCGATCCGGGGCTCAACTTCACGGTTCCGTTTTTTGATCAGGTCAAGTATAAGCAGACCGTTCGAGAGCGGGTTCTCGATATTCCACCGCAAAAGTGCATCACTCGCGATAACGTCTCCATTTCGGTCGATGCTGTCGTCTATTGGCGTGTGATGGATTTAGAAAAAGCCTCCTACAAGGTCGAAAGTCTCCGCGATGCCATGGTCAATCTGGTGCTCACCCAAATTCGCTCGGAGATGGGCAAGCTCGAACTCGATGAAACCTTCACAGCGCGTTCTGAAATCAACGAATTGCTGCTGCGAGAGCTGGATATCTCAACTGACCCTTGGGGCGTCAAGGTGACCCGCGTTGAGCTGCGAGACATCATTCCGTCGAAAGATGTACAAGAAGCAATGGAACTTCAGATGTCTGCCGAACGGCGCAAGCGGGCCGCTATCCTCACTTCTGAAGGAGAGCGTGAAGCAGCCGTCAACTCAGCACGCGGTAAAGCTGAATCTCGCGTCTTAGAAGCAGAAGCCCATCAAAAAGCCGCCATTTTGGATGCAGAAGCCCAAAAGCAGGCGATCGTGCTCAAAGCCCAAGCGATTCGGCAAGAACAGGTGCTCAAAGCTCAGGCTACCGCCGAATCAATGCGCGTGATTACTGAGACCCTCAAGTCTGACCCTCAGGCGCATGAAGCTCTTCAGTTTCTGATGGCGCAACGTTATCTTGAAATGGGCACTGAAATCGGCACCAGCGGCAGCAGCAAGGTCATGTTTATGGATCCTCGCAGCATCCCAGCGACGGTCGAAGGCATGCGCTCGATTATTGGGGATACCGAAAATCCGCTACCGCCATCTAGCATTCAGCGCGGTCATTAAACCCGACACGAAGACCACACTCTTAATACTCTATAAAGGTAAGAGGAGCCTGTCTCCTCTTCGAGGGCAGACACCGCTACAGCAAACCTATATAACGGGACAACAATCGTACAATCTAGAAATCTAGAGTTGATCGAGTTTGTTACTCTGAACCACCCCCGATCGCCGCTTCCTGAGCCGTTTGACAGGTGGTGCAGAGGCCAAAAAACTCTAGCGTGTGATAAAACACCTTGAAGCGATATGACTGGTTAAGCTGATTTTCCAGCTCATGCACTGGGCATTCATCAATGGCGATCGATGCGCCACACTGCAAGCAGGTCAAATGATGTCGATCTTCTTGCACCAGGCTATAGAGCGACTCTCCAGTTGCCAACGTCCGCACCTGCACTAACCCCTCTAGCTTTAATGCATCGAGTGCCCGATAGACAGTCGCCAACCCTATGGGCTTACCATGGCGACGCATCTCGACATATAAATCTTGTGCCGAAATGGCCCGATCCAGGCTTCTCAGTGTAGTCAATATTCGATCTTGGCTGCGGTTGCGCTGAACGGTCATAACAGGTGTGTTGCAAATCTAGTTCCCATCATCATGATGAAATAAATTGGGCGTTGCTAGTGTCTATTCCACTTTAGAATAGCGATGGCACCCATGTCGCCACTGATCGTCGTGTGAAGGATTTTTTGCCGTGCAGACCTATCAAGCCCAAATTTATGTGACCCTACGTCCGTCTGTTCTTGACCCAGCAGGTACAGCCGTGCAATCTGGGCTGCATCATCTTGGGTTTGCCAGCGTCAAGCAGGTTCGCATCGGCAAATATGTCGAGCTGATGCTAGATGCCCCCAGTGAAGCAGACGCCCACCAGCAACTCGATCGCATGTGCGACCAGATGCTTGCTAATCCAGTCATCGAGAATTATCGCATCGAGCTACTGCCGCAAGCTGAGTAAACTAATTTGGTCGAGGCAAGTCATGTTGATTTATGTTGCACCTTAAGTACCTACAAGTCAGCAGGTACTTAGTTTTATAGTTCTCATGCTGTAAAGCATTGAACATCTAGAAGCGATGTTAGAAAAATTTTTGAGGCGGAGTGATATGAAATTTGTCGCAGATGGGCAAGTTATATACAGGAGTTAAACATTCAGTATCCCGCAACTCTAAGGAGAAACATTCCATGAAAACCGAACTCAAAGCAAAATTCCTTCAGCACCTGATCAGCAACAAGCAGGATAACGAAGGTTTTACCCTCATCGAACTTCTCGTTGTCATCATCATTATTGGTATTTTGGCCGCTATTGCCCTGCCGTCTTTCTTGAACCAAGCCAACAAGGCTCGCCAATCTGAAGCTCAAACCTATGTTGGTTCAATCAACCGGGGCCAGCAAGCCCACTTCTTAGAGAAAAACGCGTTTGCTACTGATTTAGTCTCTGTTGAATTGGGTATTCCAGCCGCTACAGATAACTATACATATGAGACAGGTAACGACATCACATCTAGTGGAACTAACGCAACTGTTACTACTGAGGGAACTCCAACAGGAACGCTGAAAGGCTATGCGGGGCGAGTATTCGTCGGCAACGTAGCAACCACTGGAACGGAGTATTCAACTCTAGCTGTCCTCTGTGAAGGAACCGCAGGTGCTGTTCCTGCTGTTGCTGCTGTTACCATCCAGTCGGATTGCCCCAACAACTAGGTTTACTTGACTTGATCCTTTGGCAATCTTGACATCAAATTCTAAGTGGAGCCATCTGGAATCCGTTCTAGATGGCTTTGTTTATGAAGCGATACGATGAAAGAGCTTAATTAACGGTTTATATAGCAGCGCTATTATTAAATTCCTTACTACGTTTGCCCTATCAAGACATGGCAAAACCGAGTTATAAGGTTTCATCAGCAATTAAAACCTAAAATATTGAGGTAAGTCATGAAAAATTCTGAAGCTAACATTCTTGTACAAGCAAATCTTTTTCACGAGCAAGGAGATTATGAACGCGCCGAATTAGCCTATGAAAAACTGCTAGAAATGGAACCTGAAGAGAAGATCTATTGCTGGCATTTGGGGCTAATGCGGCTATTGCAGGGGTTAGAGACTGATGCTCAACTTACCTGGTTAATTGGGATGTCAGACGCTGACGACCAAGAAACTGAACAATGGACTTATGACTTAGCCAATCTTCTCGATCAAGAAGCACGTCGCCAGTTAGACAAAGAAAACTATAAAGTTTCTTGGTTAATTCGTCAGCATCTGCGTGAAATGAGACCTACTGATGTCGACAATATTTTGGCTGCTATTTATCTTCTGGTCAAAACTGAAGAACTGACCGAAGATGCACTTACTGAGAGTGGAATCATTGAATGCTTGACATCGGAATCAATTCATGAAACTGATATCAATACTGATTTATTGATTAAGGTCTTTGATGAGATTCCGTATCAAATGTATGCTTATCCATTTGTGCAAGACTTTACAAGATATAGCAGCAAGTTGGTGCCCCAAAAAGCACAATTAATATCAATCCTCTTGACAAAAGCGAAGGCGCTTAATCAACTTTTAGGCCAAACACAGATTGCCTGTCAATATGCGGAGCTGTGTATTGAGCTTGATTACGAAAACATTGATGTGCTGAATAATCTCAGCTATTACTATGTATTACTTGGCAAGTATGATGAAGCAATTGAACTCACGCGGCAGAGTTATCAACTAGCTAAACAGGAGAACTTGTATCAAGAGATACTATCAGCTTCTATGCTGATGAAATCATTGATGACTGCGGGCGGAAACTGGAAAGAAGCAATGACAGTATTTTCAGAGCTTAAATTGTCATTGTCGAAACTTTGTAAGAAATTCAATACAAAAGAGGGTTTTCGCTTGTATGAAGGCAATAATCGTCTATATATGGGTGAAGGCTTTCTTGGATTGCCGTGTTACTATTTCCCCTACCTTGACGACTCACCTCGCGGCGATCGTACATTACAAAATCAGGCAGCTAAAATCTATCAAGAAAACAGGCGAGAATATGTACGGAATAGTTCTAAAAACTATCGGGGGAAGGAAGTGTTCTTCCCTCATCAATCATCACTTGACACCTCAAAATCAAAGCTTAGAATTGGGTATGCATCACGCAGTCTGCGTCAACATTCTGTAGGTTGGCTGAGTCGTTGGCTATTTCATTATCATAACCATGAAGAGTTTGAAATTTTTTCTTATTTCATTAACATCGCAGCTATTTCAGATTTCACAAAGAAATGGTTTGTAAATAAATCAGCATCATCTAGCTATTTTGAGGGTGACTTCTTAGGAATTGCAGAAGCTATCTATGAGGACAAGATTGATATTTTGATCGATTTAGACAGTATTACAGAGGGGAGCGTTAATTCAGTTTGTTCTCTAAAGCCTGCGCCCGTTCAAGTTACGTGGCTGGGGCTTGATGCAACTGGTCTGCCAGCCATGGATTATTTTATGGTTGACCCTTACGTTTTACCAAATGATGCTCAAGAGTACTATGTTGAGAAGCTATGGCGTTTGCCACAAACTTATATTGCTGTTGATGGTTTTGAAGTTGGCATACCTACTTTGCGTCGGGATTATCTGGGTATTCCCAATGATGCGATTATTTACTTTAGTTCACAAACGGCTCACAAGCGCCAGCCGGATCATATTCGTTTACAGATGCGTATCCTTAAAGAAATGCCGAATAGCTATTTCTTAATCAAGGGCATGGGCGATGAGAATTTCATTCGTGATATTTTTAGTCAACTGGCAGAAGAAGAAGGAGTTAGTGTCGATCAGCTGAGGTTTCTGCCCAAATCTTCAACTGAGCTAGATCACAGAGCCAATATGCAAATTGCGGATATTATCTTAGATACCTTTCCATACAATGGAGCTACCACTACATTAGAAACGCTGTGGCTCGGTATTCCGCTGGTGACTCGTGTCGGGCAGCAATTTGCTGCTCGCAATAGTTACACCATGATGATGAATGCTGGCATCACAGAAGGAATTGCCTGGACAGCAGATGAATATGTCGAGTGGGGAATTCGGTTAGGTAAGGATGTTTCTCTCAGGCAGCAAATTCGACAAAAGCTTTGGCAGTCTCGTCAAACAGCTCCTCTGTGGAACGCAAAGCAATTTACTCGCGACATGGAAAATGCCTACAAGCAGATGTGGGAGCGGTATTTATCAAGCTGAAAGCTGATCGCGATATAGGTTCATCAGCTTGTAGATGAAAGCAGACGATACACTGAAAGCAGTACTCTTTGATATGTTCCTATGAACCTCTCTCCTGAACTGCAACATGAAATTGAACGGATTGCTGCTATCCAAGGGCTCTCACCTGAACAATTTATTGTGCAAACGCTGAATGAGAAAATTAGGAGTCTTAAGCAGCAGCCAAATACACCTAAAACTGCTCCTATTGCGTCTAGTCAGCACAATCCTCAGTTAAAAAAGAAAGATGGCATCTTGGTTATTGAAACGATACCGCTTGATGATATCGACTTTAACGATGTGATCAACCAACTTCGGACAGAATGTGATCAGGAACAAATGCATTTGTGAAAATTTTATTTGATACTTCTGTTCTTGTCGCGGGATCGTTGGCTCAGCATCCTAACCATGCATCTTGTTTTACGCAACTATTTCACCGATTACACCAGTCTGACAAAACTCAGTAAATTCATGACTGATGTATGATTTGAGACGATCGAAAACTGGACGATAATAATCAACATTCTCAGAGAAATTCGGAAGTTCAGCAAAGCTTTTGACAATGCAATTTGCAATATTGAAGCGTGAGTCTTCACCGTAATTCATCGTCAAATATTCCAAGACTTCCAAAGCGTAATCTGGTAAATCCAGAATATCAGCAATACAAGCCAGTTTTAGCAAACGTTCAGGGGTTCTAAAAGACGGATCTATCTTTTCAGAAAGTAGATCAAGCATATAAAACGCATCACCCCAGAGAAGCTGCCCAGGACGTTTAGTTGAAAAAATGGGAGAACCCTGCCGAATGCGTGCGGCAGACGACAGATGAAACAGAGAGTAGTCTCGATCTTGTAGATATCGATCGACATCGCAGAACAATGGCTGGTTAACATAGATCTCTATAAACGATACTTCTGTTTGAATTCCTAAAATACCTCGCTCTAAAAGGGTTTGTGCTCCCTCTAGAACTTGGATTTCGGCTCCTTGCACATCCATCTGAAGGAAGTCAATGGTGTTAACGTGTGCATCAGCACAGAATATATCCAGAGTTGTCGTCTCTAATTCTATTTCGAAATCGAGATTTACCAATTCTGGTAATCCGTGAAATCGTTGCAATAGAGGCTCATTAGGCGGATAAAGAGAACTGCACATAGGATGCTGGGTGACATAGAGCGTTGCCACACCTTGATGTCCTGCGATCGCCAGTGGGATATGGTGTTCAGTCCAGTTGACAGCTCGGTTTTCTAAATCTGCGTTGGCTGCGTCACAAGCATCCGCATCGGCATCAAACCCATAAATTGACAAATTGGGGGCAAAGATCTGCCAACCTGCCGTGGCAAAGTCGTCTCCTGGATTAAGTTTCCGTGAACCAACATTAAATACAGTCATGTGCAGTTGATCCAGAAAACCATCCTGCTTTAGATACTTTAGAAAGAATGGCATAGTTGAATCCTTATTTATTTTGGGGAAATTTAAACAGTGTGAGAAGGTATTGCAATGATATTTAGGTTGCCTGTTAACTCCTCAACAGTTGAGATTGGAATTAACTGCTGAACAAATGGTTGATAGCGAAATAGTTGATAGCCTTTACTTTGCAGGTATGCTGCCACTTCCGTATTACTACCTTGAGCTGCTGCAATATTTTCGTAGAGAATATTGGGCGCAAAGTCTTTCAATAGGCGATCGCTCCCTTTCAGAACCTGTATTTCATGGCCTTCTGCGTCAATTTTGAGCCAATCAACCCGATCTAACTTTTCTGAGTCAATCAGGCTATCTAACGTAAAACACGGAGCTTCCTCTACATTGCCCGATGCAGGTGTTGAATCATCCGCAATCACCTCATTCAGTTCGCTAGCTCCATGTAGCGATAGCCGAATTGCCCCCTGGCGATCGCTCGCAGCTCCCCTACAAATTGACACTTGAGACAAATCATTTACGCGACGTGTCTCTTCCATGCATTTCACACAGCCTGAGAACGGCTCTATTGCAATCACACGTCCAGCTTTGCCCACCTGTTGTGCTGCACTGAAAGTGTATACCCCAACGTTTGCCCCGACATCAATTACTGTCATTTCTGGCTGTAGCTGATTGCGCCAAAACTCCATCTCCGCCTCAAACCAATCTCCTTCAACCAGCATCACGCTCGTAACGATACTGCGAAAGTTAGCTTCTACTGCAAACAGCACATGTCGGTTAAAGGGCACATAGGTAAACGGATGATCAACGGGCAGTATGGCCCATTGCCACTCCAGTGCGTTGGGCTGCTCCTGATGATGGTTGTAGGCTGCTTTTAGCCAACTATCGGCTAGACTCTCTTGATTTAAGGCTCGATAAGCTAGATAAAGAGTCTGAAGTATCGGCGCACAGTTGGGGGCGATCGCCTGCGCTTTGTGAAGGTAGGCTAATCCTTCCCATTGATTGTTAAATAGGTTTGCCAATCCCAAACTGAGATTTAGCCAAGCTAAATTGGGCATCAAATGAGTGGCCAATTGCAGAAACCGCAATCCGCCTGAATTATAAAACACAAGCTGCGATCGCCTGAGAATATCACTCGCAAGCAAAATTGTCTGAGCATATCCCGTGTCAGCTTCTAGCATGGTTTGGAGCAATTCTGGACGGGCGATCGCGTGGATATGTTTGTCTATCGGCAGATAGACCAAGCCCCGTTCATCGGACTTAGAGATAAACGCTACTTGACTGGCTTCAATCAACTTTGCAAACACCAACTGAATCGCCACCTGAGACTCACCTATCATGCAGTGAACCAGCGCCAGATGAGCTGCACATAGCGGATGAGCAGTGGCTCCCTCAGTTAATGCCTCTAGCGCCATTTCCAGATAAAGCGATCGCATCTGCACGTCATCGGCTTGTTCTGCTGCAACAAGTGTGACAACAGCCAAATTGTTTAAATCTAGTGGCGACTGGGGTTCATCCCAATGAGTGGTAGTTAAAATCGCTTGAACTGAAGCCGTCACGCTAGATGCAGCCTGCCCCAAGATGGCTTGAAGATAGTCTTGGTAGCTCTGAGAATATGAATAGTCGGGTTCCATGGTTTGCATCGGTAAGGATTCAGCAACTCATGCCCTATGCCGAAGAAAGGGCAATAGATCTATCCGTATCATTCCCTGAAATCCTACGCAATTCATCAAATCTTTGCAAAACCTAGGGGCGATCGCGTCTTCCAGATATTTCCTCCACTCAGTACTTTACTGAGAACCCTTCTGATGACCGCGATAGGCAGTAGCCTCGATCTCAATTCGCATGCGAGGCTCAGCGAGCCCTGCCACGATCATAGTTGCAGCGGGGCGAGCCTCACCCAAATAGCGACGTAAGATTGGCCAGCACGGCTCAAAATCATCGCGCTCAGGTAAGATATACCGAACTCGGACAATGTCATGCAACGTGCATCCGGCCTCTGCTAGAGCCGCTGCGATATTTTTCAGACACTGCTCAGCTTGTTCGACTACATCGCTAGCCATCGTCATCTGCTGATAGTCAAACCCGGTCGTGCCGGAGACGAAGACCCAATCGCCATCCGCGACAGCTCGTGAGTAGCCAATGTCGTGCTCAAATGTCGAACCAGACGAAATCAATTGTCGGGAGCTATTCATGCGAACCTCTCCTGATACAACTTGTCATAATCAAAGGTACAACACGTTGTTACCGCAATTCACCTGATTTAGATAAGACACCATAAAAAACTGGTCTTGTGAGTTATTGACGATACGATCAGAATGCCTGTGTGACTGCCAATGACTGCCAATGACTGCCAGTGACTGCCAATGACTGCCAAATCAAACGTTGAGTTGAGCCTTATGTCGATGCTGGGGCAGAGTCGAAAGCGATTCGTTGAACCCGTTGTTGTGGGGGCGATCGCCCTTGCCTGCATGGTGGGGGTGGGGGTGTTGCAACAGCCCCGACTGATCCGATTGCAAAACGCCAGCCAAACCATGACTCCAGCAACGGCTCAACGAGCTGAACAAGCCGAACAGCTGCAGCTGAATATTTTGGAGTATGCCCCAGATTTTGGCTTTGACAATCTGATGGCCGATTGGGTGTTTCTACGCTTTGTGCAATATTTTGGGGACACGCCCGCTCGGCAACACACAGGCTACCGCATCAGCCCCGACTACTTTGATGTGATCTTGGCTCGCGATCCGTATTTTCGGCTAGGCTACTTTTTTATGTCTGCCAGCACGTCTCTATATGCCGGGATGCCCCAGCGCTCGGTTGACATTATGAACCGAGAACTGCCTCAGCTTGCGCCCAAGCTGCCGGAAAGGGCTTACTATATATGGCGCTATAAGGGAATCGACGAACTACTGTTTCTCGGTGATGCAACAGCGGCGCGTCAATCGTTTGCCCAGGTAATGGAGTGGGCCAGCGTTTATGACGATGAAGAAAGTGAGATGGTGGCTCAATCGTCGGCTCAAACCCTTCAATTTTTGGAGAGTACCCCCGATAGCCGTCTGGCTCAAATTTCAGTTTGGACAATGGTCTTTAACAATGCATTTGATCAGCCCACACAGCAGCTGGCAATTAACCAGATGCGATCGCTAGGAGCAGTAGTATCTATCGATGAAGCGGGCAACTTGCAGGTGAGTCTACCGTCAGGAGAGTAGACTCTGTTCTCTAGAGATTAACTTTCTACAGATCAACCTTCTACAGATCAACCTCGCCTTGGAGAAAGACGCGATCGCCCACGATTTGCAAATCAGCAATGCGAATGCCTTTGGCTTGCAGTTCATCATTAATGCGTTGCTCAATGGCTTCGATGGGCACACCCAAACGACTCGATACTTCAGAAAAGGGCAGATTGAGCCGCCCCACCTTGAGGGTGAGGTCATCGCCGAGCAGCACCTGGCCGTTAAGCGTTTCTGGCCGACCAGAAACGCCGATGTAGATATCTTGAGTGTTAAGACCAGGGAGAAAGCGCGACGCTCCGTCTAAAAGAGCCCGTTCCTGTTCACCTAAATAGTCAGACGGAATATCGGCTAACCTGACTCGGGCCCCCCCTTCAATTCTGCCGTCTGCAATGGTCAAGCTAAAGTCGTCAGCATTCGCGAGAATGGGGCTGCGATCAGCATTAGCGGCGATCGCCTGTTTGACCAACTGATTGACCTCAGCCTCACTCACCTCTACGGAGACCTGAGCCCCTGCCGATGCGGGGGCTGACGCAGGTTCTTGACCTACACTGGGTGCCTGGGATGACTCAACAGTTGGTGCCTGAGATGACTCAATAGAGGGCGATCGCGGCCCATCGGTCTCAAATTCAAATGCGGGTGCAGTCGGGGTTTCCTGGGAAGCCGAGCGTTGCACCTCCGATTGGGCGACAGAGTCCAGCGTCCGATTCTGAGCCTGCCGCACTCCGGCTACAGCTCCAATCAGGGCTCCTAATGTAATCGCAGTGATAATGACGGCTGGCTTATTCACAGGCTGACTCACAGACGTACTAACAGACCATGCTCAACGGGAAGCACTGTTGATAGTATGGCTCACCTCATATCTGTAGCGGCAATAGGTTGGGCTACTTTTTAGACTGGCTTGTTAGTCTTGCCAATTGTCTAGGCAAAAGCGGCGACAGGTCAACACTGGAGAGTCAGGTCGCCCATTCATGGGGCAGTCTCGATTGGCGCAGATGATGCAGTCAGGTTGCGTGGGCAAAATCAGATCATCCGCGCCATAAAGACTAATGCCCTGGCGAATAAAGCCTTGAGCCTCCAGCTCTGATAAGTGATCGCACATCAGTAAGACCTGCGTAATGTCAAGCTGCTGTCGCATATAGTTAATGCGCTGTAGGGTATGAGCAAACCCTTGGCTGGAGGCAACCTCGACCAAGACTTTCTGTTCGGTGCTCGTAAAGCAAGGAGGTTTATCTTGCGCAAAATAATCTTTGTATTGCAGTGTGAAAGTGCCATCTGCAAAGCGTCGAGTCCGAATTAAGCGCCGAAACGGAATCGTATAATTTCCAGAATCATCCAGGGTATACCACCAAGTCTTATGCCAAGCTTCATAGGGCAAATAGAGAATATCGTATGCCTCAGGGTGAGTAAACCCCGCGTGGATTAGAATAGCCAACGCTTCAGCAAGCGACATATTTTGCCCTAGCGATCGCGTCTCAGATTCACATTGGGTTAACTGGGCATATTCAAGGCTGCGGGAGCGGTTGCTGATGGCACAGAGGTGTGTGATCAGCTGCTCGACATCGGCTTGAGACTCTGCTAACACGCAGCTAATGTGATCAAATTGGATGATGCCGTGAGCCGCCTCATGGGCATCGACCGGAACGCCAACCACTGAGGTGATTGCGCCCACCTGATGTCGAGGCACAATCACTGGAATTGCGTTGATCAGCAATGACGTCAGCGTTGCCTCGTCGGCGATCGCCAATGCCAGTTCCATCTGATCGGCAATGGACGCCTCAATGGGGTGATCGGTCACGGGGCGATCGCTGATCGGATGAACCAGAGTATTGCTAATCATGAGACCCAGACCCCACGCGTTGTCAGTGACTCCCATTGTGATGGCAGCCCGACCAACCCCACAACATCATTGGCTTCTTTTAATAGAGCTGTTACCGAATGTGGTAAAGAGTTACCAAACGTTATGCTTATTAGAACAATGCAACAGTTCTCGCCTGCTGATTCCCAGGCCACTGTCAGACCGACATGTTTTCAGCAGCAAGATAGCTCCTAGCCTCGATCAGAACACAGGCAGAACAGATTAAACCAGGAATTACTTGCGGCTACGAACGGCAGATGAGCCAGACGCACGGGAATCGCTAGACTTAGCAGAGGACATAGTTTGAGCCTGCTCTCGCTGCAGCTGCTGACGTCCATTGCGAATCACCCGTACCATGTCAGTGAGTTGCTGCTCCATATCACTCAGCACATGATCGGCATAGTCATCTGCACCCTGTTGAATTTCATCAGATTCAGCGATCGCCTGCTGCCGCATCCGTTCAAATTCTTGTTGTGCTTGCAAACGCAGTTCATCAATTTCGGCCAGAGTTTGCTCTCGAATCATGTCGCATTCCTGCTGCACGCGCTGCTGCGTCTGCCGTGCCTCTAGCTCAGCATGGCGGATCAAGCCCATTTCATCTAAAAGTTGGGCAGCCTGTCGCTGCGCCGACTCCATAATCTCTTGGGCATATTGCTCCGCTTCTAGCAGCACATCTTCTTTGTGGCGAACAATTTCAACCGCTTCATGAAAGACCGATGGCAGACTAAGCCTGACTAAATCAAGCTGGTCGAGCAGCTGTTCTTCATCCACTAAGGTGCGACGGCTCAATGGAATGCGAGGACTATCCAGAATCATTTCCTCAAGCTTGTTGAGCTCAGTCTGAATATCTAAGCCACCAATTCGAGGGGCATCTCGATACGGAACTTCACTCACAACAAGCTCCGCAGACGAGTCATGTCCGCTGGAATCAGAGGTAACGCGTTCTGAGCTTACACGATTGGTGTCTCGGCGTAGCATCGGCGAATATCCAGAGCAACAGGTTGAGGGACAAGATGATCAATCGGACCACCAAATTTTGCAATCTCCTTGACCAGACTACTACTGAGAAAGCTGTACTCGTTGGATGTCACCAGGAATACAGTCTCGATATCGTCTGAAAGGGTCTTGTTAGTATGAGCCATCTGGAGCTCCATTTCAAAATCTGAAACGGCCCTCAGACCTCTCAATAACACACCCGCATTTCGCATTCTGGCGTAGGTCACAGTTAAGCCATTGAAGCTGTCTACCTCTAGATTCGGTAAATGACAAGTCGATGCACGAATCTGATCGATGCGCTGATGGACACTAAACAGTGGATTTTTGTTGGGGTTATACAACACCGCTACGATGACGTGCTCAAAGAGCCTACAGCCTCGTTCGATAATGTCGAGATGTCCTAGAGTAATCGGGTCGAAACTACCAGGATAGATCGCAATCACGATTTAGATACATAAAGTTTGCTGAAGCGATTATATCGAACGCTCTTCCCTGAATCGTTAAATTTGAGCTGTTATCTATCGTTGAAAAGACAGGCTCATTCAGTGAAAACATTACATACAGTCTTGGGTTCTGTGAGATCCGGACAAATCTGAAAATTCTCTCCATTGAAAGTTCCTGAGCAGAATCAGCACAGTACCGACAAATCATCAGGAAATCGGAGCGTCAGCTTCAGAGATGATCGAAGCATTCACCAGACTCAAAAGTGGCCCCGTTTGTTCTTGACCATTGGTAGCCAAGTCACTATGGCAGAGGTAAACCCGCTCAGTTGCTCGGCCTAGCAGGTCCCGTAGCGTGCGTCTAAGGCGCTCCTGGTTAGCAGCAGCAGCGTCGTCTGCTGTCCATGGGCGACCTGACCACTCACGTAAAAACAAAGGTGCGCCAAAGAGGGGAGCACCACCCGTTAACCACAGCGACGATCCAGCATCTAACCAAAATTGCCAGCGATGGGCAGAACGATGCGCCCGATATTGATAAATTGTGGCGAGCGTGACCGCTTGATTTGCCAGACCCATCGGCTTAACGGGGTATGGGTCAGCAGTAATTGTGCCATCGCGCAAAAGCCGAATAAAGTTTTCGACTGTGCTGCTGGGGCTGCCTTCAATTGGAGTGCCACGCCGCAGGCGGGTGTCAACGTCCCAATAGTGCTGAGCGGTTTCGATCAGCTCACGTAGAGCGGACAGCTGATCGTAGGGCAGATGGCTGCCGCCATAGAAAAAGTGCTGAATGGCGCGATCGAGTACCGTGATAGGGCTTGAAATCAGACGTTGCTGCTGTTGCAGTCGCTGGTCTTGAATCCAACTGACGATATCACTGTAGGTTTGACTGGCTCGATAGCCAAGGCGATCCCAACGGGGGAAGGTAGTGATGGGCAACAGCTGAGGCTGATCGGGGTCAGGCTGAAAACAGTAGTCAGTCATCAAGCCTGCTCGAACGGGATCGATGTCAGCCAGCTCCAGGCTGGCGTGTTCTGTCTGCACAACAGGAGACTGACTCAACACAATCAACATTTCGGCGATCGCTTCTTGATCAATCATGCGCCCCAAACCAGGGTATAAGAGCGCCATTAGGGTGAGCAAGGCTCGAATCATAGGAGAGCTGATCAACGGCTGCTGGTCGCTCAGGGAGGCCACCAGAATACCGCGATGGGTCAAGATTTCACGTAGCGTATAGCGGGCGATCGCATCGAGCCCCGGCCCAATCACAGCAATGTCACGGGGCTGGATTTCTCGGCTATGAATTGCAGCGGCAATAGTCTCAGCCGTCTGGCGCAGCAGTTGTGCCCTCGACACCGTTTGCATCGAGCGGAAGGCAGACGGTAATTCTGGAAACTGCATGGGGTCACACACCCACGACCACAGAGTCGATTCCCACTGGGTTGCCAAAGAAAGATGAGACGGAGCGCTGAGAGATTCGCTCTGACATCGAGCTGCTAGTTCAGCGATCGCACTGGGATCAGCCCCTAGCCCTAGCCGCATCCCACCATCAGGATTATAGGTAAACGTCCCTGGATAGCCCCGATCAAGCAACACCGTAAATAGATCACGGGCGATCGCCGGATAATCATCAACATCATCAGCAAATATCGCCTGATAGCGTTCACAGAGGCGTTGCTGATAGGTTGCGTGGGGCAGCAGATAGCGACCATAGAGCTGAGAGATAATGCCATACGTAATCAACCCACGCGCTAGGCACCAGTGCCACCAGCGCTGCAGCACCTCTCCGATGCAATCCCACAGGTCTGGAGACCCCGCTGGCGGAGTCAACCCATCGTTGAGAAGCGTGGGAATATCATCCAGCGAAACCCCAGCACTGCCCGCCAGTTGCAGCACATCCAACGTGCGTCGCACCAGGAAATAGTCGCGCACCCCTTCTTGCCGCAGCCGTCCAGAGTCTAGCTCCGGTTGCCAAAGACGAGTCGCCAATTCTTGTTCAGTTTCAGGCCGCAAACGCACTGGAAATTGAGCCGTCAAGCCCAACTGCTGCATCAACAGCGGCCAAAACAAAAGGACTTCGCCTTGGAAAAACCCGAGTGGGGTGCTGGAGGCAAACCGATAGTGCCCCTGAGTGATATCTGCGATGCGATCAGATAGATCAATGCGATTATCTCCATTAGCGGCAAAAACTAAACAGTTAATGCCAGCATCATGGACAGACCGAACGTGGCTGGCTGCGTCATGGCGCGATCGCCCCCAATCTGAAAAGCGCTGAATCAAACGCTGCGTCTTCCCACTGCGAACTGGGCCAGTCACCCAGAGTGCATTGGGTGAGAGGGCATGAATCACAGGAGGTGAGATCGACAGATGATCAGACGAATCAATAGACACGAATGTTGGGAAGATGGGTTTGATATCATACTATCCACATCGTGCGCCTTGGGGAGCATCCCACATTTTGTATTTACGGTGCGAGCGTCCATTTCTCTTGACAGAGAGGCTCTGCCAACGCGCAGTCAATTCTCACTACGTCAATGCCTTGGTATCAGACCATTCCAGATCTAGCTGCATTTACGTATTAACTTAATCAACGCTGGCTAGCTGACAAAACTCTTGAAAGGCTGATTCTCCCGTACCTTAGGCTTCGACGGCGCTCTGCCTAAGGTATCTCCAACAACGTGGATTGAGCACAGCCGAAATCCACACTCCGAAGATCCGTCAGGCAACCAGTAATCAACCTCCAAGAATGTAGCCACCGATTGAGTTATGGTTTATCTACATACTCATCGATAAACTCTAAGATAATTAGTTGGCTAGCACATGAGCCATGTATGTGGTCTCTTGATTGATTGAGCGAAGAACTTCTTTGGACGGCGCGTCACTTCCTTACTATGAAGTCATCCCTTTCTAATACGCTTCAAACCATAATCCAAGCGGCTAACCAGTGGTTTATCAAAACGCCTGAACGGGCTTTAGATGAAGCGTATGAAGCCGCTTTGGTTATCAAATCAATTGAAGATACCCATTTTGATGGGGGATTAATTTCAAGGGATTATGGCAACTATAGCAGTAGCGTTAGCGCTTATTTTCAGGCAGAACTCAAGAAGTATCTCAACATTGCCAAAGTGCGACTGGCAGAGTTTAAAGCAAGCAGTTCTATCTTTCGAACATCTAATTTAGCGAGTCGATCGAGTCGAGCATCTGCTGAAATTCAGCTTAGTGAAGACAGTCCTAATTTACAAACGATTGATGTCATCGACAGACCTGGGATGGTGCTTAAAAAGCTGAAATTCGTCGATGAAGTCATGGTGCGGTATGGCGCTGCTGGTCGATCTCAGAAATCCTCTCAGCAGCAGGTGAGTCAGGCTAATCAGCAGAATGGCGTGGGCCCATCTGCACAAAGCGCATATCGCCCCGACAGCAAAAAAGCAAACGCGATCGCCCTCTCTCAAACTCAGCCAGATCGTGTTTCATCAACTATCGACAATCGCACCAAGAGTCGCATCACGCGAGCCCATGAGTCTTCCGTATCCGACGCCGAATCATTTGCAGATAAGACGGGCGTGTTACCCCGATCTATTTTACGAACGGTCGATCGAATTAAGCGAGAACTTGACCCGAAAGCAGAAGAAGACGTTGTCGAAGAGTTCCGCGATTCCAAAGCCAGGACGATTATTTCGCTACGCTTTATTTTATTACTGATTATTATTCCGCTCTTGACACAGCAGGTCTCCAAAAACTTTGTAGTCGGCCCCATCGTTGACTATTTGAGAAATGGCGAACAGCCCACAGTATTTCTCAATATGGAAATGGAAGAAGAGGCTCTGACTGAATTACAACAGTTTGAAGAAAGGCTTAAATTTGAAATTCTCATTGGCAAAGTGCCACCTATTTCTAACGAACAGATTGAAGTCAGAGTCAGAGAAAAAGCAGATGAGATCGAAGCGCAATATCAAGCCATTAGTTCTGATGCCATCAAAAATGTATTTTCTGACATTTTATCGGTCTTAGCATTTGTCGGAGTATTAGTTGGCAGCAGACGAGAAGTTTCCATTCTCAAGCTATTTATTGACGAATTAGTCTATGGGCTGAGTGATAGCGCCAAGGCATTCATCATTATCTTGTTTACCGATATGTTTGTCGGATTCCATTCACCCCATGGCTGGGAAGTTTTACTAGAAGGGGTCTCTCGCCACTTTGGGTTCCCAGCAAATCGAGATTTTATTTTCCTATTTATTGCAACGTTTCCGGTGATTCTTGACACGGTCTTCAAATATTGGATCTTCCGATACTTAAACCGAATTTCGCCATCTGCAGTCGCTACCTATAAGAATATGAACGAGACTTGAAATCGTTAGAATGGCTCAACGTTGGACTCAAGCGTTGGGCTCCTGCCAAACCAGACTAACCAGCACTCCCACGATCGCCCCCGCTGGCACCAGCTGCCAGGTCGGCGTTTTATAGCGCAACAGGGCAAACAGTGCCGCCACACCAATCACTCCTGCGACCACAGACATCCCTATCGTTGTTTGATTTACGGCTGATTGAGCCAACGGAACCGCTGCCGCTGCGATCGCCCCCAACACGGCTGGCATCACGCCTCGCAGAAACCCGCGCACCCAGGGATTTTTCCGCAAATTTAGCAGCAGCGGAGACGCCAGCATAATAAATGCAAATGACGGGGTGAAAATGGCGATCGCTGCCACCAACGCGCCTAGCACTCCAGCCACCTTATAGCCCACAAAGGCCGCCGCCAGAACCACAGGCCCCGGACTCAGTTGACCAATCGCCACCCCGTTGATAAATTCGGTGCGGGTCAGCCAATGGAACTGATCCACCACTTCAAATTCTAATAGGGGAATGATCACCAACCCGCCCCCAAAAATAAACGTCCCCACCTTCACGAAAAATATCGAGAGGGGCGCGAAGTACGTCTGAATGCGCTCCCATCCCCAGACGCTAGAGAGCGTCAGGACTTCGGGGGCAGCCGTACTCAAGAGCAGCGGCACCGTTGGCACGAAAAAGCCCAGGGGCAGCAGCCAAGCCTGAGACTGCTGGGTTGTTGGCAGGCTAACCGATAACGGCCCGCGCGGCCCATAGAGCCAGAGCCCAACCAAACCCGCCACAATAAACTGCGGCAGCACGCTAATCGGCGAGAGCAGCGTCAGGATCAACACGGCGATCGCAATCAAAGCACTGACCCAATGGGTAATGGTCTTCTTGCCGAGCTTCCAGCAAAACCCCAGGATGATCGCCACAACGACCGGCGACACCCCCAAAAACAGCGCCTCGACTTGAGGCAATCCTTGAAAGCGAAAATACCCCCACGACAGCGCTAACACAATCAAAAAAGCAGGCGTGATAAACGCCAAACCTGCCACCAGCGCCCCCAGTTGCCCCGCACGGATGTAGCCAATATAAATTCCCAGTTGGGTTGACGCTGGCCCCGGCAACATCTCGCACACGGCTAGTCCGTCGGTAAACTGCTCTTGTGAGAGCCAGTGTCGTCTGACAACGGCTTCATAATTTTCCATGGCAATATGAGCCTGAGGGCCGCCAAAGCCAATTAATCCCAGCTTTGCAAATACTTTTGCCAGTTCTATCAGTCGAGAGGCGAGCGATGGCGGCAGAGCTGTCGAAGCATCGATGAGATTTGGCTCTTGACTATCTTGATTCATGGGGTGATGGTCAGCGCGATTTGAGTGAAGATACTAAACACGAGCCCCTCATCCCCCAACCCCCTGCTGCTGCACACGGTCTTAGACCTACGCGCGCCCTATGTCCTTCAGACAACAAGCAACAGTCTACGTGCACCAAAGGCGAAGCGGAACTCGAGCGATTTGGACTTCATCAAAGTTCCGCTCCCACTCTGGGAGAGGGATTAAGGGTGAAGGCAAAAGACTTTTATTAGTCCATCAGCTACTAGACTATCAGTGTTAATTTAACGTCCTTTTAAGATAGAGTTCTGATTTAAATCAGGTTAGGGGTAGCGGAGTTCATCAAAACGCCCCAGCCTGCCGATATGAGCATGATGGCGATCGCCCCTCTCACTTCTCAACTTCACCCTTAAAAATGCCAGACCGTTCTAACGATGAGTCAACTTGGTGCTCTAGAACGTAAGGCCGGTAGTCGATCTCAGCACAATGCGCCTCAAAAATACTGCGCCGTTCGTTGATCACAGCGCCTCATTCATAAGCAATGTTTTAATCGAATCAATTGCAGCTTAAGTGTTACTTAACGTTCGCGCACCGTTCGTTGATCACAGCGCCCCATTCATAAGTAATGTTTTAATCAAATCAATTGCAGCTTAAGCATTACTCAACGTTCGTGCGCCGTTTGTTGATCACAGCGGCCCAGTGATAAATAATGCTTTAACCCCATCAATTGCGGCTTAAGCATTACTCAACGTTCGTGCGCTGCTAATTGATTTCAGCGGCCCATTGGTAAGGCACACTCTAGCCCAGATTATTCACGACGTCTTCTGAAACAGGTTTAGATCTTCTGTCCAGTCAAATGCTCGGCGATTCTTTGACTTCGACAGTGTGTTTTTATCCACGATAACCCCGTAGGATGGGCAAAGCACTGCGTGCCCATCACATCAGCAAAGATGGGCACGAGCAAGCTCTTTGCCCATCACATCAGCAAAGATGGGCACGAGCAAGCTCTTTGCCCATCCTACACATTACTTTTGTTGTCAATGATGGGCGATCGCGTTTTTACCTACGAGACCATCTCGGCAAGTTCTAACCAGCGCTCGGTGGTGCGATTGATTTCCGTTTCAAGATAGGCCAACCGCTCCGAGAGTTCTTGCACGGTGGTATAGCCCGACGGGGGATGCACGCCATAGAGGGTCTTCTCAATCTCTGCTTTTTCAGCTTCCATTTGAGGAATCTGAGTCTCTAGTGTCTCTAGCTCCCGCTTTTCTTTATAAGAGAGCTTACGAGGTTTGGCAGCGTTTGGCTGTGGGTCTGTGGGCAGAGGGGCGATCGCTGGAGCCGTTGGAGGCTGCGATTTGCCGTTGGAGGCTGACCCATTCTCCTGAGAAGACGTGGCCTCAGGCTCTACATCTCTAAAGTCGAGATACATCGAATAGTTGCCAGGATATTGGCGCACAACGCCACCCGGCTCAAAGGCAAAGATGCGCTCGACGACGCGATCTAAAAAGTAGCGATCGTGAGAAACAGTAATAACGCAGCCGTTAAACTCATCCAGGTATTCTTCCAGAATCGAGAGGGTTTGCACATCTAAATCGTTGGTGGGCTCATCGAGAATTAGGACATTAGGCGCAGCCATCAACACTCTCAACAAGAATAGGCGACGCTTTTCGCCCCCCGATAGCTTGTGAATCGGCGCATATTGCTGATTCCCTGGAAACAGAAACCGCTCTAGCATTTGTGACGCCGAAATTTGGGAGCCGTCCGACGTTTGAACATATTCCCCCTCGTCTTTGATGTAATCAATCACACGCTGATTTTCATTCAGCGCTGTGTGCAAATCATCAGAATGCTGGTTGAAGTAGCCAATGTGAACGGTTGCGCCAATTTCAACGGTGCCAGAGTCAGGGGCAATGCGTCCGGTGATGATATCGAGCAGAGTTGATTTGCCGACGCCGTTGCCGCCAATGATGCCAACGCGATCGCCCGGATTAAAGTCATAGGTAAAGTCTTTGATCAGGCAGCGTTGGCGCGTGCCTCCCTCTGGACGTTTCTCCTCATAGGATTTTGAGATCTCTGCCAGCTCGATCACCTTCTTGCCGATGCGCCGCCCCGGTGTGGAGATATCCACCTTACCCTGAGCCTGCTTAAACTCGGTTTCTTGCATATCAGAAATGCGATCGATGCGGGCTTTTTGCTTGGTGCTGCGAGCCTTGGGGCCACGCTTCAGCCATTCCAGCTCTCGCCGCAACACGCCTGCATGTTTGCGCTGCTGGCTGACTGCCGCATCTTCTTGCGCTGCTTTTTTTTCCAGATAATATGAATAGTTGCCGTCATAGGTGTAAAGATCCCCGCGATCGAGTTCGATAATGCGATTGGTGACGCGATCGAGAAAGTAGCGATCGTGGGTGATCAGCAAGAGTGCGCCGCGAAAGCCATTGAGATAGCTCTGCAGCCATTCAACAGATTCAGCATCTAAATGGTTGGTGGGCTCATCCATTAGCAGCACATCGGGGTCAGCCAGCAGCGCCGAGGCTAGGGCAATCCGTTTGCGATAGCCGCCTGATAGCGTGCCAACTCGCACGTCTAGGTCATCAATGCCTAATTTACTGAGAATAATTTTGGCATTGGTTTCTAGATCCCATGCGCCTGCTATTTCGACTTGCTCAGTCACGATGGCGAGCCGAGCCATGAGGCGATCAAGATCGTCGCCGTCAGCATGAGCCATGCGGTGAGACAGGTCTTCATACTCCCGTACAAACGCCATCTGCTCCCCCGCATCAGCAAATATCTGTTCCAATACGGTGTGGTCGTCATTCATGTTGGGCTGCTGGGGCAGGTAGACAACTTGCGTATTAGAATTGACCATCAGCTCGCCGCTGTCGATAGATTCTAGATTGGCCAAAATTTTGAGCAGCGTTGACTTCCCAGAGCCATTGGTGCCAATGACGCCAACTTTGTCATGTTCGCTCAGGCTAAAGCTGGCATCTCGCAAGATTTCTTTAATGCCAAAATCTTTTTTAACCGATTGCAGTGTGAAGATACTCATGCCGCAGGGTGCTCAGAATCTAAATTCCTTATCCATTGTGCGGTATCTGTCCCACAATCGGCGGGTCAACTGGGGCGATCGCCCCCTAGTTATGACTCCAATGCCGACTGAGACGATTGGGGCATTAGATAAATCGCCCCCGAAACCCATGTCAGTGCAACTGAGATCCAGAAGGCAATCAGCGATGGCACCGTCCACAAATCAGGTAGGGGCGCAATCAACAGGGCGATCGCCCCAATTTGACTCACGGTTTTAAGCTTGCCCCAGATATTAGCTCCCGAAATTTTGGGCTGGCTGACCCGCCATCCGGCAATAGTTAGCTCTCTAGCCAGAATCAGAAACACCCCCCACGCCGGGATCTGATTCAGCTCGACCAGCGCCAGCAGCGGAGCCAACACGAGCAGCTTATCCACCAGCGGATCGAGAAACTTGCCCAAATCGGTGACTTGATTTAGCCGCCGAGCTAGATAGCCATCGAGCCAATCAGTGCCTGCAGCGATCAAAAAGATGCCGACCCCCACCCAGCGAGTCTGCTCTGTTGGCGCATGTAACAACCACAGCAAACAAGGAACGCCTAAGAGTCGAGATACAGTAATCCAGGTGGGCACATTCATGATGATCAGAGTCGCGCAGCGTTCCCATCTTCACATACCCTGTTGGGTGATTCCTTCTATCTCTGTCTAGACCTGTTGGTTTCCTGAGGGCAGGGTTTATCCACGAAGACTGTTCATTGGAAGGACATTGTCCAACTTGCTATAACTGGGAAGAATCTCTCGCAGTGCAGCCTGCCGCATCGAGTGAGCCGAGTCTGTTTGTAGGCTCCGTAATTCTGAAGATATAAGGATGGGCAGAGCGCCTACGCCTGGGTCTATTCCAGTCGATTTAATTAGAGCGCACGGCATCGTCTGCCCATTTCCCATCTCAGCACTGACGCCCATAGGCCGGGTATCCTTACACATGAACACGAGCAACGAGCAAGCACCTATAGCACTGGTGACGCAACTATGACGACTATGAATCGGCAACGGGTGGGTATGCTCAGTTCATATCAGGGGCTCAATCCGCCTGCACAAGACTGGCTCTGGTTTCAGACGCCTCATCACTTTGGCGTTTGGGATCAGATCCAAATGATGGCGCGATCGCCCCAGCCCGACTTTCTACTCCTCTATCAGTTCAATTTTGCCAAGCCGCAGCCGCCAAAGCGCCGATCTTGGTTAGAACCATTTGGTCTCAACCGGGTTCAGTTGGCAACCTCTCCCGCTCAGCCGGATGTGACGGCCTTGTTTCGCGGTGTGCCGAAAGAGCGCATCATCTATCTGCTGCGAGAGCCGCCATTGGAGGAGGTGATCCAGAAACACAAAACCCACTATCGCGAGGCGCAGACCTATTGCGGCTACATCTCCGGGCCTGATGGCTTTGCGCCAACGCCCAATTACATGCCTGCAATTTGGTATGTCAATCGCTCCTTTCAAGATCTCAATTCGGCTCCTCCTCCAGAAAAAATCCGTCCCTGCTGCTGGATCACTTCTGGCATTGACCGCACTGCCAACCATCGCCAGCGGCTGACGTTTTTAAAGCTGCTGCGAGACAGTGGCCTCGAGTTTGATTTATATGGCCGCAACTTACCTGACGGGTCAAACTCAGGTGGCGAACTAAAGAACAAATGGCATGGCATGGCTCCATATCATTACAATCTGGCCATTGAAAACTATGCTGGCAATGATTGGTATGTGAGCGAAAAGCTCTGGGATGCCTTGCTTGCCTGGTGTTTGCCGATTTACTATGGTGGCTCGGCTGCTGATCGGCTGATCCCTCCCGAAAGCTTTGTGCGCTTGCCCAGCCTCGACGAAAATGGATTGGCCTATATTCGAGACGTGACGGCCAGCCCAGATCTCTGGTATGAACGCAAAGAGGCGATCGCCGAAGCCCGTCAAATTATCCTGCACAAGCTCAATCTGCTCAACTGGCTCTCTGAGTTTACTCAGCAGTTTTCGGCTTGACCGCCAACTTGATTCTCGCAAATCTCTTACGGATAGGCATCTCTCATGGTCGATGGAATCTATACTCTGGCAAATGACGCCGTCTTTGATCAGCTTGTGGCCTTGCTCAATAGCATCGAGGCTCATGCGGGCGACCTGCCTGTTTGCGTAGTGGCCTACAACAACCAGGTGGAGCGCGTTCAAGCCGAACTAGCTCATCGCCCTCAGGTGCAGTTGCTCAATGACTCGACTATTTTTCAGCGCTGGGAAGAGTTTTCTGCTCAGGTTTGGCAGGCTCATCCCCATGCGTTGCAGACCTGGCAGACGCAAAAGGGCATCACGGGCGTCTATCGGCTGGAATGCAACCACCGCTATGCGGCTTTTGATCTCGATGCGCCCTTTGATCGGTTTGTCTATCTTGATGCTGATACGCTGCTGCTCGATGCACTTGCGCCTGTCTTCGAGGCGCTCAACACCTACGATTTTGTGACCTACGACTTTCAGTACAAAGATCCGAGTCACATTTTTAATGTGGCATCGCCGCAGCTATACAAAATTTTTGAGCGCGATCGCCTCGAACGCAACATTTTCTGCTCCGGTTTTTTTGCCTCTAAGACGGGGCTGTTTCCGCCTGAAAAGCAGGCATGGTTGGTTGAGCAACTCGCTCAAGGTGAGGCCGATATTCTCTATCTGGCGGCTCCCAACCAGTCGGTGTTGAATTACATCACGATGCGATCGCCCCTCTCGATGTGCAATCTGGCATTCCATTTGCCACCCGATCGCGTCACGGGCAACTCAGTCACATCGCCGCATTTTGAAGAACGCGATCGCCTCCTCTATGACCACGGCAAACGGCTCATGTATTTGCACTACATCGGGCTCTCGTCAAAACTGTTTCGCCAGGTATGTGAGGGCGAGAACGTAGACTTTCCCTATCGAGATGTGTTCTTGCACTATCGCTATTTGCATGAACCCAACCGCCGCCCCATCTTGACTGGGAAACCAAAGCCATACAACGCTCCACCCAGCTTAACTCAGCGACTGCTACGCAAAATTGGTTTGACTCGTTAGGGAAACTTCAGATGACTCGTGGAATCTATATCACTGCCAATAATCGCGTGACCGACCAAGCGATCGCCCTGCTCAACAGCATCCGACTGCACGACCCCGATACACCGATTGTCTTAATTCCATATGATGACAACTACGATGCTGTTGCAGCAAGGCTCCATGCCGATTATGGCGTCACGGTTTATGAGGATTTAGAGTTTATTGAGCGCCTCTCGACTCGACTCGGAGATGTGTTTGGCGATCGCTTTTTTGCCCGTCCCAATCAGTTTCGCAAGCAAGCATGCTGGTTTGGCCCATTTGACGAGTTTCTGTATATCGACACCGATATTGTGGTGTTTGAGAAGATTATCAATATGCTCAACTATCTGGCTGATTACGACTTTATCTGTGCTGACTATCAGCACGCAGGTGGCATTCAAAATGTCTTTACCTCTCGGGTATTAGACGATCATGTTTTCACTGAGCCCGATCTGCAAGATATTTTCAATGGGGGCCTGTGGGGCTCTAAAAAACAGCGTATTTCAGAATCTGACTTATATGAAACCTTCCAGGAATGCGCTAGCCATCCTGAATATTTTGACTTTTCTCAAAAAACCTCTGATCAGCCCATCATCAACTACATGATTCTTAAGCGCATTTCTCGAAGATTTAACGGAGTCCGCCGTCCAGGAGGCGCACCGGGTAGCTGGGCAGGCAGTGCTCACTTTACGACTCGCAACCACCGTCTGTTTGATCCCAATACTCGTCAACCCTTGCAATACCTTCACTGGGCAGGCATCCGAATTGAGCCTGGATGCCCCTATTGGGACATTTGGGCCTACTATCGATACTTCAATGAACCCCGACCAACTCAAGCATCTACCTCTCCACCCTCTAAGCCTCTATGGATGCGCTTGAAAGAAAGCCTCAAGGCTCGCATCCGCTAGTTACAATCTAGACTCATATCCAGACCTAACACATGATCAACCCAGGGAGGGAATGGGAAAGGTGAGCGATGTAATCTAAAGGGAGATGATTGAGTATTATCGTGAAGGAATTTCCCTGGCTCTCTCTTCTGCTTTTACTAACTGCCTACATCACGTTTAGCTGGTTTCTTTATCACGCAACAGTGACGTGGATTGTTTGGCTGATGGCAGGCCTATTTGCATTGGGGCAAGCACTCTTACTCACGGCATTCTCAGACGGGTTTAAAAATTTAATCAATGCCTGGCTGCGCTCAGACGCCGGATACTTTACATCAGTGGTGATTGCGGCCATGTTTGTCGCGATCGCATTCGTCTGGATTAACCTGTTTGGCTACATTCTCGTTTTGCTCGCATCAGAAACATTGGCTCGTCTTGATTTACAAAGAGCAGGGTTCAACCGAACCCAGTCGCTGATTGTTTTGACTCTAATCTCGTTTAGCGGCTTTGGCATTGGCTGGCTAGCCAGTCAGTCTTTGCAATAAATAAAGCGGGCAGGTATCAAGCATTGCAGCATGGACACTGCAAAAATCGTCACAGATATGAGCGTTGTCTAACTCAACCAACGCCATAGTGATATCAGCGTTTAACTGTCCCTTGCCCTGCGACCCCAAGTTGTAGGGCAATTTTATTGAATGAGCCCGGACTCATCAGTGCTACCCCATTCATGCAGAGGCAGAGACTTCCTAACCCCAACAAAATATAAGTCGGCGACATCACGACGCCTACCCAGAACCAGGCCATGACATGTAGCATAAGCAAAATTGCATAAACGCTGGCGATCGCGACCATGACCCGCCTGAGTAACTGTCGATAGCCTAGGCCAGTAAATATGAGGGTCTGTGCTGTGGCTAGCAAATTAGCAGGCACCAAAACTGCACAAATCAGTACGCATTTATCCTGAGAAAAATTAAGCAGCCAAGAAGTAGTCAGCATCTTAAATTGTGAATCAAGCCTATAGGGGCACTCTAACACAGTCAAAGTCGGCGTTAATACAACCGAAGCAATACCGAGAATCTACGGATACTAGCTCCTCTGACTCTAAAAAATCAAAATATAGGTTTTATCCCCATTCGTTGATAAATCAGAGATCATAAAAGGAGATAGACCATACCCCTATTACAGTTCAGAGTATACATTTGACATTATGCTAATTGCGTCTTCTGCCATGGAAAACGGTTGGGTTGGCTCCGTGAAAAAGGCGATCGCCATCGATAGTCAACTAGTCTGCTTTGTTTATCCCACGGGTGAGATTGTCATTAACTCACCTCAGTTTGTCCCACCTGATCTCAACACCGCTCAAAAGTCTGCAGATAAAGCCATTCAACTCTAGCCCACATCAGCATGAGGCTCAGACTTAGAGTTATGGGTTGATTTGCAGAGTTGCCGCTAGCCATCAGGCTGTAAGTTTGGACAAATCGTTTGACTAGCGGAGTGCGACTCAGGACGCTCTTGCCAACCCGATAAAATTCCTTGCAATTCTGACTTCAAGGTTACTAGAGCCTCAATTTGAGCATTGATAGACTGAACCTTTGCCTCTAAGTGCTGCCTGACGTCTTCGCAGGGCATCTGCCCCTGATCATGAACATCCAGAATCTGACGAATCTCGTTTAGGCTTAAGCCAAGAGACTGGGCCCGTTTTATAAACGCGAGTCGATTCAGTACACGAGCATCAAATAATCGATATCCTGCCTCAGAACGCCTCACTGTTGGAGTCAGGAGGCCAATGTCTTCGTAATATCGAACGGTTTTAACGGTCAGGCTGCTTTCAGCTGAAATATCGCCGATCCTAAGAAGCAGATGCCCCGATGGTGATCGTCCCATATTATCAGTGGCCTCCGAGCATCAATTCCGAGCATCAATCAGGGTTAGGCGAATTCTTGTGGGATGAATTAAGCCTTGGCAGAGCGGGACGCGACGAGCGGGATGGCAAGTAGTGAATCGGAGCACTAGGTGAGAACATTTCAAGTTCTTGCGCTTGGGCTTTCCACCAGCGTATCGCCAAGGCAACGCCAATCGTACCTCCACCCAAAATCAGGAGCGGCAAACACCGATCGACGCCGCCAATCACCGCATCAACAGCTCCAACAGTCAGGATAAAGCCTGAAATGGGCTCTTTGCGATAGGTTGCTTTCAAAAAACGACGCCACAATCCCTTCATTGCGTTTACTCTCAATAGGATGAGTCACTTTGAAATAGTTCTTAGACTTTAGAGAGGCCGCGAACTCACCTGGATTAACTGCCTAACGCTCTGCTCCACCTTACCCTTCTACTCTAACCTAGACCCATCTCGACGAATGATAGAAAATCAGGTTGCTGAAAAACGCCAGACATAACAGGCTGCTGCTTGCCGAATCAGCAGCCTGATCATAGACGGTTATTGAGTGATTTAATTTGTTTGCCTTAGTAAAGTCCTAGCCACGCTAAAATGCCTTGACCAGTAATATACTCAATGGCTAGGGCAGTAATAAAGCCAACCATTGCCGCGCGGCCATTCAGGCGCTCAGAATATTCATTGAAGCCAAACTTTGGCTCTTCAGCTTTGGGAGTCACAGAGGGTTGTGGATTAGCCATAGTTTAAATTCACAATTCTTTACGTTTAGCTCTATTCTCAGTAAGAATGCTGGAATCGTCAACCACAATTTCAGATATCAGCCGCAGTCACTGAAGCGCTAACGGTGAGCGAGACTACATAACTGAGTTTTAATCTAGCTTCAATTTTAGGTTAAGTGTTTGATCTTGAGTCTCTAGTGCAATAACCGTCCATATGATACGGACTCATGGCCATAAGTTGCGGAATCCTAGTCGTCTAGAGATTTAAGCTAGAACTATCGCGTTGCAAGTTGAGGTTATCGATGGATATCGGGGTTCCTAAGGAAACGAAAGATCAAGAATTTAGGGTGGGCTTGAGTCCTGATAGCATCCGGGGATTGTGCGATCGCGGCCACGTTGTTGGGGTCGAAACGGGCGCTGGCGTCGGGGCAGGATTTACCGACGAAGACTATCAACGCGCTGGTGCCGATATTGTTCCCGATGCCAAATCTGCCTGGGATCACGAAATGGTCGTTAAAGTCAAGGAACCACTTCCTGCCGAATATCCTTACATTCAGGAAGGGCAACTGCTCTTTACCTATCTCCATCTGGCAGCTAATCAAGCGCTAACTCAACGGTTGATTGAATCGGGTGTCACGGCGATCGCCTACGAAACAGTTGAGTCGCCTGTCCGCCATACCTTGCCGTTGCTAACTCCGATGAGCATCATTGCAGGGCGGCTATCGGTACAGTTTGGGGCGCGGTTTCTCGAACGACAGCAGGGAGGTCGTGGTGTGCTGCTGGGGGGCGTACCGGGTGTGCGACCTGGCAAGGTGGTCATTTTAGGAGGAGGGATTGTCGGCACTGAAGCCGCCAAAATTGCGGTGGGGTTGGGCGCTCATGTTCGCATCATCGACATTAGTATTGACCGACTAGACTATCTTGAAACGCTGTTTGGGTCGAGAGTTGAGCTGCTTTACAGTAGCACCGCCCAGATTGAGTCGGTTGTGCCCGAAGCCGATCTGCTTATCGGTGCGGTTCTTGTTCCAGGTCGCAAAGCACCGACACTGGTTTCACGCGACCTGGTCGAAGCGATGCGTCCGGGTTCAGTCATTATTGATGTAGCGGTAGATCAAGGGGGATGTGTTGAAACCCTGCATCCAACCTCTCACACGAACCCCACATATGTTGAGGCCGGTGTGCTGCATTATGGTGTCCCCAATATGCCGGGGGCTGTTCCCTGGACGGCTACTCAGGCGCTCAACAATAGCACGATGCCATATGTGATCAAGCTGGCTGATAAAGGCATTCAAGCACTTGATCTCGATCCGTCACTGGCAAGTGGGCTCAATGTTACTCAGCATAAGCTAGTGCATCCAGCCGTGCGCGAGGTGTTTCCGCAGCTTGCAGATTAGCTTGCGAGAGGGCGATCGCCCTCTCGCATCAGCAGATTAATAGGCGTAAATGCCCCCCGTTTCATGGACATTCAGCGTTGTATACCCGCCAAATGCTACTTCAATGCGCTGAATTCGAACATCTATAGTATTCGCCCCTTCATCCACGCGGATGTCATACCAAAGCGTATCGTCTGGATTGGCGGCATTAATCAGCACGAATGTGGGTACGACGACATCAATCAGGGTGGCCGTTGTGCCCACTGAAAGCATTTGAGACACGCCCTGATTGGCGGAGAAGGCATATTCGACCGTTAGCCCAGATTCGTTGACGAGGCGAATATCAACCTGGCGGTTGGGATCAATGCGAGCAATGGGTTGCCACGGCCCGGTTTGAAAGGTCTGTGCGGGAGGGGTTTGGGCGATCGCCACTGAGCTACCCATGCCAATGACAGACACAAGTGCGGTGCCGATTAGTGCAGTCAGCTTTCGGTAGTTCATGGGTTGCGTAGGTCTGGTGTTCTTCTACTGTAGGCCACGCAATTGAGAAGTTGCCTCACCCGTTAGCAGGACTCGCAGTCGAGAGTATTTAGCTTTTTATGTCAGTACGTTATGTCTTCAGTAGAGCCACACCGAAGCATCAACGATGGGTAGTATTAGCGTCTCGGATCTCCTGTTTCTCCTGTCGGAAAAGCCATACCAACGCGTATCTCTGCTGATTGTTGGCTATCATCTGGTGGCTCCAGCGGTAAGCAATGTCTGAATTAGACTATTGCAATAGACTTCATAACCTTCATGGCTACCTTGTCGGTGGGGCAAGGAACGATGGTTTCGCAAGACGGTATGTAAGGCCATCGGCTTAGTAGTTCGTTGTAGTTCGTTTGTATTGTTTTATGATACGCTGCTCTGAAGTGAGTTGAGATCATTAACTCAGGTTTCTACCTCGGCATTTATGTCAGCCTCACAAGTTCTTCACATCTGTGTTTTAGAGTATCGATCAATCTCTTTGATAACTCTGTTGAATTCCTTTTCCCTTATTGCTCCTAACCAATCCGATTAAGATCAGGCCATTTAGTCATGAATTCGACCCGACTACAAACACAACTTGTTCAGTTCCTAGAAGAGGAACTTTTAGTACCATCGACCTCCGTTGCTGTGGCGCTTCGTCGTCAAGAACACCCTAGCCAACTACCGATGATACTCTGGCAGTATGGGTTCATTACGATTGAGCAACTCGATCGCATCTTTGATTGGCTTGAGATGGCATGAGCACCTGCTGGCCTGACAGATCTTCGGAGTGTGGATTTCGGCTGCGCTCAATCCACGTCGTTTTAGAGGCCTTAGGCAGAGCGCAGTCGAAGCCTAAGGTATGGGAGAATCAGCCTTTCACGAGCTTTGTCAGCCAGCTAGCATGAAAACTCCTATAAGCTTCGTAGCATTCTGCGTTGATCTCACTTTAGGTGCATGGCGTAATAGCTGCATGGGCGATCGCGACAGCGCTTGGGTTTGTTACAATCGCCTCTGAACTGAGATTTGAAAAGAGCTAGAGACCAGAGTCAAGGGGAAAGAGGGGATGGTGTTATGTCGGAATTAGCCATTTCAGTGACTGTCAAGTTATTTGCTGCCTACCAGGAAGCTTGCGGCGTATCTGAATTAGTGCTGAGTGTTCCGTCTCAAACGGCTGTATCGACTGTGCGCGATCGCCTGATTGATCAGCATCCCCAATTACATCAGTGGCGCGACCTCACGCGATTTGGCATCAATCTTCAATTTGTTGAACCGGATACGATTCTTCAGGATGGTGACGAAGTTGTTCTTATTCCTCCCGTCAGTGGCGGTTGATCTCGACTGAGGACAGGCCAGCTTGAGGACAAATTAAGCATTATCGTCATGAGCATTATTGTTATGTCAACTATGAACTTCCATAAGACTGGT
This sequence comes from uncultured bacterium, assembly GCA_964502605.1. Classification (GTDB taxonomy): domain Bacteria; phylum Cyanobacteriota; class Cyanobacteriia; order CAZCXK01; family CAZCXK01; genus CAZCXK01. The sequence goes on along the minus strand of CAZCXK010000033.1, from coordinate 12,254 downwards.
GTGTCATTGACCCGTCATTTAGCTTGTTTCAGTCATTTTTGAGGGTAGCAACACTCCTTCGCTCGTTATTCTCATCCAATCTTCTCAGTCCAATTCCTATACCTCCCTGATCTCTCTTCCTCTACTATTCCTCATGAATAATGCAGGCTAGCAAAATTCCAACATCTGAACTCAATTCCAAGTCTGAAAATCAAATAACCACTGAACGAGCGGCATAAAAATCGTAGGGCAGATCTGAATTACACTCTGTCATGTCAAAATTAAGACGCTTAAAGACCTAGGGAGCTTGATTCTAAACTGTTTCAAGCTCTCTTTCTTGTAACTCTTTTGCCCCCTCGCGCATAATCCAGGTTAAGTTGCGGCAAGAAGGTTGCCATGAACGGATAATTTCTGGCGATCGCCAATTTCAAACCACCATGAAATACATCTATCAAAACCCAGTAGTTGCTAACGTTGTTCAGTCTTCAGAACCCTATACCTATTGTTGGAGTAATCCTACCATAGCCCTCAGTGCGGGCATCTCGCTTGCGTTCAAACTACTTGCTTGACCCAGATAATCACAGTCGTATGATGAACGCCGTAAACTTCACCAATTATGAGATCTACTACGGCATGGCGTTCACAATGATCGCAAGATCCGCTATTCTGCCTGTATGGATTGGTATCTTAGCCTCTGGAATTGGACGTTACCGCTGCCCGTACTAATCGGAGCCGGAGTTATGTTGGCGATCGCCTCTAATCGCGACAAGCGAGGCGGTCTATCTTTGCCGCGATCGCCCCGGACACGACCCCAGGCATCGGCTTTGCCCATCCATCCACCGGCATTTGATGTCACAACAGATGATGTCACAACTGCTAAGTCGAATATGCCATCGCAGCCCCATGATGCCTCTTTGACTGGGCCACAGCTTCCTGATTTCTGTCGTCAACAGCCTACCCCCATGCTGCAGCCATCGATTTCGTTTGATATCTCTAAACCCGACGCATCACAGCAGCGATTAGACTAGCAGTTGGCTGAGGATAACGGCTAATCTGCGTTTACTGGCAAAAGGCATTCTCCGGTTTAGTCAGCTACAACTGGCTTTGCTCAGCTTGAGGGTGTTGCTGGTTCAAGGCTTCTGGAACAAAGAGAAATAAAATCATAGGGCAAGAGCGACGAAGAAAAGTAGTTGGATAAGATTAACTCTTGTTAATGTGCCTTCTACCGTAGAAATAGAGCGCTACGCTACTGGACGAAGCACGGAATCGCAAAACCGGAAAGTATGACCCTTGATTGGGTTTGGGCGATCGCCTCCTCAACTCTGGTGCATCCCAACATGTTTAAGCTTGGGCATTAGAAACCCTCTGAACCCTACGCCAACCATCGCCAACGCACAACTGACATAGAGTAGCGCCATCCCTGCTCCTGATTCCGAACCAAAAATAACGCTTAGTCCACTGGCTGACCAGCCGTTTGCTCCAACCGCAGGTTCCAAAATCCGATCAGCTAAAGGCCCGGCCATAAGCGTCGCTATGGCACTCACGATCTGCACCACTAGAGCATTGGCTGCAAATACACGCCCCTGTCTTTCAGGGGCAATTTGGGTCATCCAGATCGCCGTTTCAGAACTACCCAGCAAGGGAAAATTCAGCGAGGAGCAAAACTGGGCGGGCACCCAAACGATAGGCGATCGCCCCAAACCAAACACCGCTTTGCTCAGGCCCGCGCCGATAAAGCCCACCAGCATCCCCTTCACCCGCCGTTTTGGCCCGCCCCAGGCACTCAGCACAACCGCCCCAGTGACGCCGCCAATGCCCGCTGCTGAAGCAGTACTGGCTAAAACCTGGGCGCTGCCATCGGTGCGAGCCAGAATCATCGGGTCGTAAATAGCTCCCCCTAAGTCATGGAAGAACCAGAAGGCCGTGGAAATCAGCAGGAGCGATCGCAGGCTGGGCTGACGCCACACTTCGCGAAGACCAAAGGTGAGTTTGGCGAATCGAGGTTCGAGGTCAGTGCCAGGGGGCGGTGGCGGATGAGGGATGTGGCAGAGGAGAAGAGTTGCGCTTGCACCTCCAAACGTCACCAGATCAATCCCCGCAATGCCCACCAAACCCACCAGCGGATAGAGCACCCCCGCCAATGCTGGGCCAAAGATAGCGGCCCCGTAGTGCACCGCCGAATTCATGCTGTTGGCCCGGGTCAGTTGAGCGGGAGGCACCAGAGTCGAAATCGAGGTTTTATAGGCCAAACTCTGCACTTGGCCAAAGCCGCCATTCAGGATGGCCGCCCCATATAAATGCCAGATATGCAGGCTATCGGTCAGATACAGCAGAGCAATGCCCACCGTTGCCAGAGCCGCTACCCCATCTCCCAACATCACCAACCGCTTGCGATTGAAGCGATCCACAATCAACCCCGCAACCAGGGTAATAGGGATACGCGCCAGTTGCGAAAAAAAGCCCACCAACGCCAAGGCTGTGGCCGATCCGGTCATCTCCCAGGCCCAAAGGGTAAGGGCAAACTCGGTCATGTAGCTGCCGATGGTGGATGCCAGTTGACCTGCCCAGATTATGATGAAGGTACGCATGGAGAGTAGGGTAGGGGGGAGTGGAGGCGTGGGGGAGTGGAGCGCTACGACGATGCCTTGGCCTTGGTAGACGAACTGGAAGAAATGAGCAAACAGTCAATTCTGCGCAATATTGACTCATTTCTGGTTCGTCTCATGGTGCATTTGATTAAAAATCAGGCTGAACCGCGTCTGACTAATTCTTGGACGGCTTCGATTTCTGATTCGATTTTGAAGATTCAAAAGCTCAATTTATGAGCTAACAAAACGCTTACTATGTCAGTCCACAGGAATGATGGTTACCTGGGTTAGAAGAATTGCTAGAAGCGGCGTTTGCCCCTGCGAGTGTTGAGGTATTGGGCGGCAAGCTGACGCTCATGCAGTTGAGCGAACAGATTGATCGAGCCCAGGCGATCATTCATCCTTCTGCCTTCTTACTTCTGCCTTTCTGTACTACGGAGTCTCTTCGGTCAGGTATTCAAATAAATCATCAACTACAGCATCTGCGGCGAGAGGATTTCCCCCTCGCCAGGTGGCCAGATTCACGACATAAACTCGATCATTTTTCACAGCCTGAAGCTGATTCCACAGGGGCTTTCTTTGCAGTTGTTCAAAGAGCTGTTGGGAGTCTTCATCTTCATCCAAAATCACAAACATGATGTCTCCATCGAGTTCGGTGAGCAGTTCTTCAGAAAAGAAGACTAGTCCCCCATCCGCTTTGCCCTGAGACGGCGGGCGGCGCAGCCCAGCATCCTCAAGAATGATGCCGCTAAAGGAGTTTTCAACGTCGCTAGCCAAGACGTTGCAGCATATTCTGACGACCGATATTTCTTGGTTTTCATAAGTGTCGCCCAAGGCTGTTTTCAGGTCTGCAATGCGCTGGTTGTAACGCTCCCAAACCTGCTCAGCCTGTTCTGTTTTTCCTAAAATATCCGCTACAAAGTTAAAGTGATCTTCCCAGTCATCGTAACCAAACCAGTCATCGGCAACAGTTGGGGCTATTTGAGACAGTTTTTCGTAAGATCCTTGATCGGGAGACATCATAATAATTAGATCTGGGTTCAAAATCGAAATGGTTTCCAGATTCGGTTGATTACCCGTTCCAACAATTTCAACTCCCTCTAGTTTTCCTGCTAAATAGGGGGGTGGATTGTCTTTGTCAAAATAGAGAATGGTTCCCACTGGCTTGAACCCCAGCGCCAGAGTATCTCCAATCGTGGCACCTCCCAGCACCACTACACGCTGAGGATTTTCAGGGACACAGGTACTTCCAGCCGTATGGTCTACCATCCAGCAATCTGTAGAGGCTGAAGGAGTCGGGGAAGGCGACGAGTTGCAGGCAATGACTAAAATGGCGACTAATCCACAGAGAAAAATCTGTTGATACATCTGCTTGATCTGGTGCTGAATTGAGGTTTTAAGCAACATTTAGATAGAGCCTCTGGACAAAGGTTTATCCGATAGGACGCTTACCCCATCTGCTCGGTTTTTTAGCGGGCAGTTGCCGCAGTAGTGACTGTCGGGCATGCGAAAGAGCAGGCAGCAGGTTCGCCGTAGGTTCATGGGGGCTGAGCCATCGGCATGGTTTGCGGTTCTACAAACTATGGTTCGATATAGCGGGTTGCGGCCATCTCCTGCTGGGTTTGCTGATTGCTCAAAGAGCATGGCGCGGTCGGTTTGGACGGCGATCGCCCCCCCTGGACAGTTCGCTAACTCCTCGTACAAGTAGTCACAAACATTGCCTGTGTTGCCCCACATTACCGAGCGCGGCAGTCGGGTGAGTTGGTTAATGTGGGCGATCGCCACGCTGAGATGCTCAAACAGCGATCGCAAGACAAATCGGTAGAGGTCAGCGCACTCTCCCACCCTGTTTGCCTGCGGTACTGCACCCTTTCCCCATCGCGGCGGATAGATCACTACATCCCTGATCTGATGCAGCGCGATCGCCTGGGGGGTCTGGTTTTTCAGCACCAGACTGACATTCTCCAGGGAGGCGTTTAAGCCAACGCCCAACAGCGTCATGGCGGGCAGCACCGCCGGAATCAGCGCATTGTTGTAGTGTTTGCTCCAGAGCGATGCTGCGATCGCTAGGTCTGGAATGCCTCGTGCTTCAGCAAAAGCTTCTAGGCTAGCTTGGAGCCGATCGAGTGCCAGGTAGTCTGGAGCGGCAATCATTTCCTCTGCTCCTAGGAGCGGCGTCAGAATGAGACGATTTTGCAGAAACTCATCCAGATGGGGGGCAAAGTGAGCCAGTTTTGCCTGCAATAGATCGGGCGTTATCATCACTAAAACTCTCTGCTGACGGCGGCTTACACTTCAATTCCTGAGTACAAAAGGTGGCATAAAAAGGGTGTACTCAAACAATTGAAGTGTAAAAAATTACCAAGTGACGCGATAGCCAAGACTTAAGGTTCTGCCCGGTGCAGCTAGGTTATTGACATTAGAAAAACCTCCTGAAAGCTGAGATGCTACTGGAAAGTACTGGTTGTCAAATAAGTTCTGGATACCAATTTGGATCTCTCCTGGGCCAGCCTGAATACTGCTGATGTAATCGACAACAAAGTAGCTCTCAATCGATTGGCGATCGCGGTCAACATTAAAGCCGCGATCGCGATCGCCCACGAATAATGCCTGCAAACGGTTACGCCATCCAGGTAAGGTTTCGTTTTCCACATAAGCAGAAATTTTAATGGGCTGAATGTCTCTTGTACCCAGCGCATCAAACTCGCCGTCTTCGTCTTGGTCATCTTCTCCCTCGTTCCAACTGACTAATCCGCCCAGTTGCCAGGTCGGGCTGGGTTGCCAGTCAGCAGTTGCCTCAACCCCATAGATCCGTCGTGGCGCACGAGCCACCCTAACTTCAGTAAATCCATTACCGACTTCAACGACGTTGAAACTAACCCCATCAGATGAGTAGTTGTAAAAGCCTGCCAAAGAAAACTGCACGTCTCGCCAATTCCCCCGAATGCCTAGCTCATAATTGTCAATTTTTTGAGGCTGGGTGAAGATGAGATCCTCATCTACAGAGGTGAATCCACTTGGTGGACTGCGGAAAATGCGCCCTAGATCGGGAACCCCAAATCCTTGAGCAAAGCTGGCAAATAGACTCAATTCATCGGTGACGCGGTAGACAGCACCCACATTAAAGGCAACATCATCGGCGTTGACGCTTCCCCCTTCAATGTCTCGATCGGGTTCAAACCCAATCCCAAAAACGGTATAGTCATCCACGCTAGCGCTAATGTTTTCGTACCGGGCTCCACCACTCAGCGAAAGGCGATCGCCAATATCCCACGAAAGCTGAGCAAATAGTCCTAAGGTGTCAACTTCATAGGGAGGCGTGGTGAAATTCTCTTCAATAACTCGGAAAACTCGTCCGCCGCTTCGATCAAATTCATCAACATCAAAGAATTGCTGAGGTTGAGACAGGTTTTCCTGGCTGTAGTCGGCTCCCCACAGCAAACTCACTGCCTCTGAAAAGGGCGTGTCAATTTGTAGCCGCCCGCCCCAGCGCTCAGAATCTTGTTGATTAGACACAATAAAAGGGGGATCGCCACCAAAGTCTCTATTGTCAAAGGGCAGCCCAATCACGCCAAAGTTTTCTCGATAGAATCCCTGTAGAGCGACCTGTGAACCGAGCAAGTCGTCATGGGTATAGTTCAAATTAACGACGGTGTTGATGCGTCTGGGATCACCATTTATCCCGATGAACTCAGGCTCTTCAATCTCTAATGCCTCGGCCTTGCGAGTACCCGGCGGGAAGTCATTCAGACTCGGGTCAGAAATAAACTCGACCTCTTGCGTATCCCTGAAATGGTTGACGCTGATTTGTAGACGTTGATCGTCTGAGATATCAAAGCCAAGTCTACCGAGGAGGTTGATTGTGTTCCCATTCTCTTGAGCATTCTCAAAGTTAGGAATGCGATCGCCTTCGCCATCAAAGGAGTAGCCAAACGTTTCCCATGAAAGATTAAACAAACCGTCAACCGGGCCGCCTAATGGTCCCGATAAACCATACTCGACATACGTACCAAAGCTCTCTGCTGCCAAATCACCCCGAGAGTTGACGCGAGTTTCTACCGTCGTCCTCAGTTGGTCTCCGGGTTGGCGCGTGATGATGTTAATAATGCCGCCGGTTGCGCCTTCTCCAAATGCAGCGGAGGGACCGCGTACCACTTCAATGCGCTCGATCGCGCTGGGGGCAATACTTCTGAGTTCTTGAACAAAGGCTGAATTTTGATTGGTACTAATGGGCACGCCGTCTACTAAGATTTGAACTTCGCGTCCCCGCAATGTTTGAGGAAAATTTCTGAATCTCTGAGTCGGCGGCCCTAAGCCTGGAACGGTTTGTCCCAAAATATCCTGTACGTTCGTCGTCAAATTGCTCTGCGCTTCGATCTCCTCGCGGGTAATTACTGTCACCGATCGCGGCACATTCAAAATGTCTTCTTCTGTGCGGGTTGCTGTCACTACGACTTGAATCGCATCGTCCTGTTCGGTAGCTGTGCCTGCCACTCCTGGCATAACACTCAGCACCAGGTTTCCGGCCTCAGTACCCACTTGGGCTGCTGGCGGTGCATCCCTTCCTGTAATCGAGACCTGGATGCCTCCATCAGGCAATTCCGTCACACTCACTAGGGCAATACCCTCAGCGGGATCGAACTGTTCTACCGCTGCCTCGTCTGCCAGATTCAGAGTCGCGTTAGGAATGTCTGTAATCAACGCATTGCCCACCACCCGCGAGTCCCCCGCTGACAAGGGCTGGTCAGAGACCAAGATAATGCTTAGTCCCTCAGGCGTTGAGCTGATCTGCACATCGGTAATCACCGCCGTTTCCGTTGCCTCTAGCTGCGCCAGCCAGTCTTCTACAGTCAGAGCCACCTCAGATTCGGGCAATGCGTTCGCTGAAGAAGACTCTTGATGGGCGATCGCTTCTACCCGTAATTCCTCTTCAGCTATCTCGGCCTGGGCTGGCGTGGCGGCGATGGTCAAAGACCCGCCCTGAAGGGCGATCGCCCCCAACATTCCAGTGGCCAACAACCACAGACCCAACGTTTTTGAACTCATCGCTACACACCTCAACAACCACTCAGAACACGCCTTATCTGTAGAAACAAATAAGAAGTATTCTCAATTGAGGTTAGAGGGTGTCAGCTCAACTTTTCTCTTCAAGCGGGACTTTTTTCTCTTCAAAACGGACTTTTTAGAAGCGGCAGAGTTTTGAATTGAAGCATGACCACAAAAACTCAACATTCAAACCCCATCCACCCATCCACCCCCCTACGCCCCAAACCGCTGCCCCATCTGATAGCCCTTCGGTGTGACGCCAAATTTGCGTCGAAAGGCTCCGCTAAAGGCGGTGGGACTGGTGTAGCCCACAGCGGCAGCGACAGCGGCGATGGAGTATTGCTGAGCAAGGAGTTGGCAGGCTTTTTCTAGGCGTTGCTGGGTCAGGTAGCCAAACACGGTGGTGTTAAAGACTTGCCGAAAACCTTCCTTGAGTTTGCGGTCGTTGAGACCCACCTGGCGAGCCAGTTCGACCAGCGAGGGAGGCGTTTGCAGCGTGTTGAGCAGAATGTGTCGAGCGTGGTGAATGCGCTCTACATCCTCTCGATTGAGGGTGGGGTGGGTTGGGGCGCGGTTTGCTGCTGATTCTAGAAAAAGGGCAATCAACTCTAGGGATTTGGCCTCTAAATAGAGCTTTTGAGTCAGCCCTTGGTAAGGACACTGCAAGATTTGCCAGAGCGCGGTTTGCATGGCCGGGGTGATGGCAATCGGCTCAGGATAGGGTTGAACTCTTTTGCCTGAGAGCATTTGGGCGATCGCTCTGGGCAAAGCGGCTGCATCGCTTTCGGTCAGCGCTGTCAGCAGCGGTGGGTCGAGGTGCACATCCACAGACAGATACGCCTGCTCAGAAAATTCGTGCCAGCGCCCCCCTTGCCACTGGGGGCCACACAGGCAGGCCTGGCGCTCGCCCAACCGGTGATGATCGTTATACACACTGTGAGCTGTCAGGCTAAACACAAACTCAAAACAGTCGTTGGAACCGGGCTCGCAGACATTGACCAGCGGTTCGTTAAGTCGATACTGGTGCAGAGTGAGGTAGATGCCGCTAGGCAATTCAATATCTCGCTTGTGACCAGTCCCTAGCCAGTCAGGATAGGTGAGCGTTTGATCGTGCCTATCTGCCAAAAGCGCGGGCTGTATGCGCTGGGAATGCTCCCGCAGTAGTTGACGTAGCTCGCCGTCTTGGAACGTAAGGGTCATCAGCCGGTCAGTGTTGGGGTTGTGATTTTACTAGTGAGATTATCTCTCAATAAGTAGTGAGATTATCTCTCAATAAGTATAGTGGGTGGTACACAGAGAGCAATTTCTGCCCCCCAATCAAGAATTGAAGCGGCTAAAAGGTTTACTTGTCAGCATTTTCTAGCGATCGCACTCGACGAATGGGGATACACAGCGGTGTTCCTACCACGGGATCACGATTCAACATCCGACAGACGGTTATTTTCCGTTCACCCTGTTTCACTGCATCCGTTAGCCCTCAAATTGTGAGTAATGCAGGGGACACTCCCCCTTGAAAAAGCTAAACTGCGTTTAAAATCTGATCATCTAACGAAAAATCTATATCAGCGCGATCGCGGCCTAACTTGAGATAATCGGTTTGAAAGGAGTCTTTGAGACCAGAAACCAGATCAAATTTGGGGCTCCAGTCGAGGTCGCGTTTGGCGTTTTGGATATCCGCAAAGAAGTGCTGCACTCGCATCGGGAAGGCTTTGCGTTTGCCAAAGTCAAACTGGTTAGGGTTGTAATGGATGAGGCTAAGCGCATCAGGTGATTTACCAGCAGCGATCGCACAGCCTCGGGCTAACCCGTCGAACGTGACATAGCGATCGCCCGAAATATTATAAATTTGCCCCACGGCGTCAGCATTACCCAAGATAGCTACCATTGCTGTGGCGAGATCATAAACATGCCCCATCTGCGTCATATGGAGGCCATTCCCCGGAATCGGAATTGGGCGATCGCGCACAATGCGATCAAAAAACCAGGCTTCCAGATCGTTATAGTTTTGGGGGCCATAGATATAAACTGGGCGCACCGACGTAAACGGCACGCCGGTCTCGGCCAGATACAGCTCCGTCTCATATTTACCTCGGTGACGGCTATTGGGATCAACAGCATCCCCTTCAATATGGGGCATCTGATCAGATTTGAGGTAAACACCCGCTGAGCTGACATAGATAAAGTGCAGCACCTGCGCCTGAAACATCTCGGCCAGTGGTTGAGTATCACTCAGCGATCGCCCATTGTTGTCAAAAATCGCATCAAACGACTCGCCCGACAGTGCGGCTTTGACCTGAGCGGCATCGGTGCGATCGCCCTGAATCTGCCTCACCCCATCCACAGGTGTAGGATGATTACCCCGATTAAACAGCACCACATCATGCCCCTGAGATACCAGCAGCTTTGTGAGATAGACACCAATAAAGCGAGTGCCACCCATGATCAAAATTCGCATCCAAACCCTCTCTATCTCTATCTCACCTGACGATATTTTACCGGAAGACGGGTTCACAACTCTGGCCTATGCCAAGTCCAGTTCTAAATCTAGAGGGCTCCATGGCCAACCTGCGAATTCAGACTGAGCTATGGTTTAATGGGCAGGCGTGACGCGGTAGAGGACGAGCATCCTGCAGAAATCAACCTCATACTGCCGCTGCTTGAGACTCTTGACAGTCAGCTAAACTCTTTCGGATAGTCTCTGTATCAAGATGTCGCCCAATCAATACCAGTTGATTGGCATAGGGTGCTCCTTTCCAGGGTTCTACATCTAACGTGCAGCGCTTTCCACTTAGTTGAAACACATGCTTATTAGGACTTTCAACAAACCAAAGTAATCCCTTTGCACGAAATACATTTGGCGATAGAGTCTCCAGAAATGCCTGGAATTTAGACAGGCTAAAGGGGCGATCGCTCTGATATGACACGGATACAAATCCATCATTTTCTAGATGGTGAGACTGGGAGGCAAAGGCGGCGTGATGATGCCCGTGCTCATGCCCGTGCTCATGCCCGTGCTCATGCTCATGCTCATGCTCGTGACGATGGTAATGATGAAATGAGGAGTCGTCACCATAAAAATCTGAAGATGACTGGGGCAAGCCCATCGCCTCATACAGACTCGGCTCGTTGCAGCCCACATCCAAAATCAGTGGCAGGGGCACCTCTGCCTTCTGACACTGAATGATCCGTGCACCATCCTTGATCATGTGAATCTGATGCTCTAGTTCATCTATTTTTTCTACTGCAACTAAATCAGTTTTGTTGATCAAAATGATATCGCCATAGATCAGTTGCTTCAATGCAGCTTCACTCTCAAAGTGCTCTGGCGTAAATTCCGCAGCATCTACTACTGTAATCACTGAGTCTAGCTGGGTCAGGTCTCGAAGACCCGTGCCGAGAAACGTCAACATAATTGGCAGCGGATCAGCAATTCCGGTTGTTTCAATCACCAGATAATCAATCCGCTCGCTTTGTTCTAAGACGTTATAGACCGCATCAACTAGTCCATCATTGATCGTGCAACAAATACAGCCATTGCTTAGTTGCACCATGTCCTGATCAGCTGAAACTAACAGTTGACTATCAATGTTGAGATCGCCAAATTCATTGACCAGAACTGCAACTTTCAAATCTTGATTGTTGGTCAAGATATGGTTGAGCAATGTTGTTTTACCACTGCCCAAAAAACCGGTGATCACGGTGACGGGCATGCCTCGCTTGGGCCATAGTTTTTTTGACGTTGAGTGAGTCATACGCATTGCCTTTGGTAGATCTATCAATGGTTAATAATGGCGGCTCTAGAGGATTGGCGCACTACATACATATGGCACCGCTCGTCAAACGCTGCTTAAGGCCACACTAGCGCGAATGAGGAGAGTGCTGTTCGGGATAAGTGAGAACGATTATCATTCTATAACGTTGCCTGAGGCAATATCAAGCGATCTGATAGCAAGCGATCGCTCAAATTATTGGTACTTTATCCTTCTCAGTTTCAACGCTGTCGATGATGGGCGATCGCCATGGCAGCAGGTTAAATGTTGCCTGCTGAAGCTCTGGGTGGAAACGGTACTTGTCAATTCACGGAAAAGACTTGATCAGTAACTCTCGTACTAATTGGGCGGCACTAGAGGCCATGGATGATGCGGGAATTGATTACTCTGAATATCCCACCATTGACAGAGGAGTTTTTTGAGAAAGCTACTCTACGGATTCCTGCATCCCAAGCGCAGCAGCTAATTCAGATAGAGCCTGATATCTTGAAGTGGTTTCAAGCTCAAGGTGGGGAATATAAAACTTTGATCAACTCGATTTTACGGCTGTATATTGAAAGCCACGAACAGTCAGCCGTCTGACTGCCTGACACAAGTACTTCAAAGCCTCATTCCGCATGGGTTCTGTTGTTCATAGCTAAATGCTCGGTTTTGACAGACTTGACGGGCTGAAAGCCCCGACCCGCTATAACGGAGCCATTTGAATTTCACGAGAAATCAAGGGCTTGACATAGATGTGTCAGGCAGTCAGGTCAGCCTTATAACCGTTAACTGCTGTGGTGTCGCCAGCCCTCCCGGCACCATGCAGGTTCTAAGGGCAGCCCTCTAAAGGTGATTTGAGAGCTTCTTAATATTTGTTGTCATCCTTGTC
>CAZCXK010000032.1:46469-48331 GCA_964502605.1 uncultured bacterium | reverse complement strand
GATTTGGCTTAATTGATGACACGCCCTAAGCCAAGTGGCTGAATTTATAATAAAAGTCTGTGGGAAACCTGTATCTAAGCCAGTCGTAACACTGCTACAAAGGGTTTATCAGGATTTTCTACCACAATTCACAGTGCCGGAGTTGATCATGTCTCAGTCTCACCGCAAGCCACTTCGTCCGAATCCATTTGGAACGTACCGCGATCCTCAAACGGGTAAATGGTTGGTGATTCGCGCCGTGGCAGAGACTCCATCGTATTTAGGACGCGTTGCAACATAGGATCAGCTGGGCGATTGATAAGATAGCTCGGCCTAATCTACATCTAGATTTGCCCGCAGATATTAGCCCTACTCAATTGGGCTCAAACCAATGGATAAAGTGCCACAACTAGGTGACGATCGCACTTGGTTTTCCCTATTGTGAATATAGGTGAGACATAGCGAATTCAAACCGATATTCGCTGACTTCAGGGAGAACGGCATGAGATTGAGATGGTGGTACCTTTTTGCACTGCTGTTGGTGGTTACGGGCTGTATACCGGGCATAAATCGGGATGCATCGACTCGCAATTCTGAAGTACCTGTGACCGCTCAACAGACAGATGGATCGGGGGATTTATCGACTCCAGATAGCCATCATCTGATTACCTCGACTCAGATTGGCCCAGCAAAGGTCGGAATGACCCTTGGATCGCTGAAGCAACAGCTTGGCGATGCTGTCGAATTCGTCACTGAACCGTCGTTCATGGTAGACCTCGATGCGATCGCCGTTCGTCAAGATGGAGAGGTGCTGTTTTACATTCTCCACTTCACATCAGATTCCATGGAGGACAGTGACCCGATCCGCTTGCTGTTGACAACTCATGCCAACTACCGCACTCAAGCTGGCGTTGGGCCAGGAGTTGCGATTGAGACGGCGGCCTCGGCCTATGGCATGCCTACACTATCGTACAACTCACAGAATGAAATGCGCGAATCGGTTCGATTTGCCGATTTTAATGAATCCGATCTTGTGTTTCGCACGAATGGCTTTGATGCCAACTATACGCTAGCTGGCAATTATGGCGACCCGGTTGACGATACGTTTTATGAAACGGCGACCTATCGGTCAGATGCAGTCATTCAAGCTGTCATGGTGGATGGAAGTCGGTTAGAGACGGGGAGCCGACCTCCGAGTCGTTCGGGGGATGTGAATTGTGACAATCCTCAAGGCACAGATGCCATTAACACCTGTGCCCAGCAAGATTATCAGCGAGCCGATGCGGAACTTAATCAGGTCTACCAAGAGGCGATCGCCTCTTTAAATTCAGCGTCGAAAGAGATGCTGATTGATGCTCAACTTGCCTGGATCACGTTTCGTGACGAAAACTGCGAATATGTGGCGCAGCAAATGTCAGACGGAGGTGGGCGCTCAGCCTTTATCAATAGCTGTTTAGCGGCGATGACGCGCGATCGCACCAATGATCTCGATCTACCTCAAACCGATAGCCTGCTCAATGCCTCAGGGGTTGAATGGGGCAATTTAGGGACTGTCACGGTCGATGGCCAGCAAGTTGACTGCACCAACCCCCAATCAACACCTGAAATTAACTATTGTGCTGGCTTGGCCTACCAAAACATTGATCAACAGCTGAATCAGGTCTACCAATCTGTGATTCGTGATCTAGGGGATTCTACCGCTGAGCAGCTGATCGACGCTCAACTCGCCTGGATCGAGTTTCGTGATGCTCACTGTGATTTTGCAGTGCGCGATGCCGTCGGTGGAACCGGCTACAGCAGCTATCTAAGTGGGTGCTTGGCCGCTCTAACGCGCGATCGCACCGAAGCATTGCAAACGGTTGATAGTCGGATGCTGCCGTTCT
>CAZCXK010000032.1:0-46369 GCA_964502605.1 uncultured bacterium | reverse complement strand
ACGCGCGATCGCACCGAAGCATTGCAAACGGTTGATAGTCGGATGCTGCCGTTCTGAGATCGCCCCAGCTAAGACTGTGCTTCGATCAGCGCCTCAATCCTGCGATTAGCAGCCACAAACAGACTGCGGTCGTTGCTGGTTTTGTAACGTAAATGCCATGTTTTGTAGAGATTCCGCAAATGTTCTAATAGATTGGCGGAGCCCATTCAAATCGGCCTGAATGATGAAATTTGGAAACTCATCCCCCCCATTTAGAAGTCTAGGGTGCTAAGAGGATATGTAGGGGCGATCGCCACGCCAGTTCGTGCCTCATTCAATCACCATCAATTACGCTATAGTCAGCGAAAATGTCTTGAAATCTCTCACCATCTGGGAAAGATGCGTGCGACCGCATACCATCACCATCTGGAATCATCTACGGGAGCTAAAGCATGTCAGAGACAGGCGCATCCAATGTTGAACATCATTTAGAAAAGCTACTTCAAGACGCAATCAGTGACGATGATGCGCTTGACCGCCTCCTTGAAACCACTCAGAAAGAGTATCAGAAGATTAACGCCACATTGGGAGCACTCAACGTCTTAGTTATTGGTAAGTCTGGCGTTGGCAAATCGACCTTACTCAATGCGGTATTTCGAGAAAACTTTGCGCGTACCGGGAGTGGTCGCCCGATCACCCAGAATACGACCCAATATTCTAGCGACGGCTGCCCGCTCACAATTTATGATTCACGGGGTATTGAGCTGCCAAATGAGGCCGATCGAGAAACCATTTCCAGCTTGAAAACTGACATCAAGGACTTAATTCAAGACAATAAAGCTAATCCAGCTAAGCGAATTGACGTGATTTGGTATTGTGTCAACACCCGCAGCTACCGCTTTGAACAGCTCGAAGAAGAGTGGGTTGCTGAACTCTCAGCTGAAGGCATTCCTGTGATTTTGGTCTTGACTCAGTTTTTTGGCTCAGCTGAAGACAAGCGCTTTATGGTAGATGTTAAAAATCGCCATCTCCCAGTCGAAACTGTGGTCGGGGTCATGGCTGCCGAATATGATTTGGGCAATGGGTATCCGTCGTTTCCAGCTCGGGGGTTAGATCAGCTCGTCGAGCGGACAGCCTATTGTTTGGGTAGCCAAGACAGTGTGCGTCAGCTCTTTGTCCAACAGCAGCTTGCTAGCATTGACCTCAAAGAAAGAGAAGCTCTCAGCTGTGTTACCCGCTATACGGCGCTCACAATTCCAGCAGCCACAATTCCGGCAGCAGGTGTTGACTCAGTAGCGCTGTGGGGCATTTTATCGACCATGATTAGTGAAATTAGCTCTATCTTTGGGCTGACTCCTAACAAAGATTTTATCAACACGGTCATGAGCGTGTTAACCAGTGCTGGCAGTAGTGCGATCGCCACCCTTGTGATTCCAAGTCTGCTTAAGTCCTTTCCCGTATTAGGCACCCTACCGGCTACTGGAATTGCGTTGATCGCGTTTCCCGTTGTGTCCGGTGGCGTAGGAACAGCCTATGCCAAAGCGCTCAAGTCTTATCTCAGCAAACGCATCAGCGAAGAATCTCCATCACAAGAAGAAGAAAACAAACTGCGAGAACGATTTGCCCGCGTCTTTACCCGCACCTATCGAGACTATATCGAAAGCCGCCCCGAATTTCAGTTTCCCCCGACGCTCGCTTGATGCCAAACTATTGATGATAGCAAGTTCACATCACTCACTTATGTCTGGGCTTGTTTCGACTAGGGCGCTATCAGCCATCTGAGCCTGCAGAAAAATACTGCGAGCAGCTTGAGGTAAGACCTGTGCAGTTGCTTCTGCGAGACAACGTAACCCATGCGGAGGAAGCACGATGCCTTCGGCAATTTCAAAGGGAGCTGCCAAAACTGGCACAATAGCACACACCGGAAGATCCATTTTTTTCACATAATGAAGCAGCTCATCATCCGCGCGATTAAAAAACTGCGTCAGCACCAGAATCACGGCGATATTTTCGGCTGCCAGCTGATGAATCCAGGCGATTTCACTGTCTTCAATCCGTTTTCCCCGAGCGCTGATGCAGTACCAGACAACTTGAATACGCTCATCAACGGCACGCTTGTTTAGATGTTGAATCAGCCCATGAACATGCTGCTGAATTTCTACATTCGTTTCTTTATACGTCCTTAAACCGGGGGTATCAAACACTGTCAACAGGTGAGCCGGGTATGGATCATAGCGCACGTCGTAGCGCACAATATCTGCGGTCACGGGTTTACCCACGTTGGCTCTTGCTTTCTCACCAAACATGGCATTGAGCAACACACTTTTACCAGCCCCTGTTTTGCCAGCAATGAGAATACTACACAAGGTTCGCTCGGTTTTAAGATTCACCATACGGATAGAAATTTATGGGAAATTCTTTAGGTATGACTTAACCCCTAAGAGTACACCCGTATCGCTACATTACCCCGTTGCGCTTAATCTGTCGTACTCTTAACGATACATCCCCAAGGAAAAATTAGGAGCGCTTATTCATCAAAGATAAAGCCAGCAAGCATTTATTTTCAGCCATATTCTCACTTACAAATTCTAGTCATGCCATCTCAGCCTTAAGTATTTATGCTGTTGTGACGTTTTAGCAAACCGGGCAGAGATGCGGAACTGCTACCCTGTGAAGTCTACTGGGTGTGTGACCTGTGGCCATCGGCTTACTTGGGTGCCCAGAAGTCATCTTGACGCGGCTGATAGTCGTAGTGCTCAGTGGCTGCATTTACCTCTTGAATATGTCGATAGGCCCATTCTCCTACAACGGCTAGAGGTTTAGAGAGCGACTCTCTAAGAGCGGTGAGGGAATAGTCTACTCGGGGCGGCACCAACGGGCAAATCTCACGCATGATTAACCCTGAACGCTCTAAGTTGCGAAGGGTTTGCACTAGCATTTTAGGCGATATGCCAGTGATTTGCTGCTTAGGTTCCCTATATCGCTTTTTGCCTTGAGTTAGGGCGTAGATGATCAAAATAGTTCACTTGGTGGCAATCTTTTCCAGGAGTTGATGTCCTGCACATTAGGTATTTAAAGATGCCCATGTTGGCGATCGCGCTCTACTACTATTACTATTTCAATGGATGTCAAACTGCCGCCGAATAGGCTTCATCGACCTTGAGCGTCGTGCCAGAAATCAACTGCGCCTCATCTGACACCAAAAACGCCACCGTTTTGGCGAACTCAGCATAGGTCGCCGGACGCCCCAGCATTAAATCTGACGGCACATCCCAGCCCTCTAGTTCTGCCATGCTATCTGCAACAAAAAACGGAGCCACGCATACCATTCGAATGCGATCGCCCCTATAGCGCTTGGCATAGAGCTTGGTAAATCCGACCATCGCCGCCCGCAAGGTGCCTGTAAACGGAGTGCCCAGACTGGGTTCATGGGCATCACAGGCCGAAATATTGACAATCACCCCACCTCCCTGCCGCTGCATGGGTTCTGTTACCCATCGAGCAAGGCGCACCACGCTGAGAAACAGCATTTCAAACTGCTCTAGCCATAGATCATCCGAAATCGAAAGCAAATCGGGGCGGGGCGGATCGCCAAAGCTCGTCACCACCGCATCAATGCGTCCCAGTTGCGCCAGCGTCGTATCTACCAATCGCCGAATGTCGTGGGGGTTGGTGAGTGACCCCTGGATAGCAATGCCGCCCAATTCCTTAGCCAGTTCAATCACCTGGGGCGATCGCGCCATCAGGGCAACAGTATAGCCTCGTGCCGCCAATTCGCGGGCGCACCCGGCTCCGATACCCCGACTCGATCCGGTGACAATAGCAACGTTTGCAATCTGGGACTGATGCATGGCGATCGCCTCACTTTCTAAATAAATATCTTTAGAAAAGATAGGCGTATCCCATGATTTTGTAAAGAGTTTTCTTTAGTTTATGAATAGGGCTATTTGATCAAGCCCGATACCAGTAGACACTCAAGTCGGTAGAATGAGCATGTTTCCTGCATAGTGAATGGGTATGTCTGCGATCTCCTCTGCTCCGTTTTCTGCCGATGAAATTGCCGCCGAAGGCCTAAAACCTGACGAATACGATGAAGTTGTGCGACGGCTGGGGCGGCATCCTAACAAAGCCGAACTGGGCATGTTTGGGGTGATGTGGTCAGAACACTGCTGCTATAAAAATTCGCGGCCACTGCTGAAGCAATTTCCCACTGAGGGCGATCGCATTCTGGTTGGCCCTGGCGAAAACGCTGGCGTGGTTGATTTAGGAGATGGGGTTCATGTGGCATTCAAGATTGAATCCCACAACCATCCCTCAGCCGTAGAGCCATTTCAGGGAGCGGCAACGGGAGTCGGAGGCATTCTGCGTGACATCTTTACGATGGGCGCACGTCCGATTGCGGTGCTCAATTCGCTACGCTTTGGCAGTCTCGATAATCCCCGTACCCGTCGCCTGTTTAGTGGAGTCGTCTCAGGCATTGCCCACTATGGCAACTGTGTCGGGGTGCCTACAATCGGAGGCGAAGTCTATTTTGACTTGGCCTATGCGGGCAATCCGTTGGTGAATGCAATGGCGATCGGGCTGATGGAAACGCCCGAAATCGTCAAATCAGGGGCGGCTGGCATTGGCAACCCAGTGCTCTATGTGGGGTCAACCACTGGGCGCGACGGCATGGGGGGAGCCAGTTTTGCCAGTGCCGAGCTGAGCGATCGCTCTATGGATGATCGCCCCGCCGTGCAAGTGGGTGATCCATTTCTAGAAAAGTCTTTGATTGAAGCCTGCCTGGAGGCATTTAAGACGGGTGCAGTGGTTGCCGCTCAAGACATGGGCGCAGCTGGCATTACCTGCTCGACCTCCGAGATGGCTGCCAAAGGCGGCGTTGGCATTGAGCTTGACCTTGACAAGATTCCAGCTCGTGAGACGGGCATGGTGCCCTATGAATATTTGCTCTCCGAATCGCAAGAGCGCATGCTGTTTGTGGCGCACAGCGGGCGAGAACAGGAGCTAATCGACATTTTTGAGCGCTGGGGGCTCCATGCCGTCGTGGCAGGCACAGTGATTGCAGACCCCATTGTCCGCATTCTCTTTCAGGGATCTATCGCGGCTGAGATTCCAGCGACAGCACTAGCCGACAACACTCCCATCTACGTCCGAGAGGCGCTTGCTGAACCGCCTGCCTATGCCCGTCAAGCCTGGGAGTGGCATGAGGGGTTGCTTCCAGACTGCACGCTCCAGGGCATTGACACCCAAGGCAAGTTTCTATCGTGGAATCAGGTGTTGCTGGCGCTGCTCGATTCTCCGTCAATTGCCTCTAAGCGCTGGGTCTATCGCCAATATGACCATCAGGTGCAGAATAATACGGTGGTGTTACCGGGAGGAGCTGATGCGGCTGTGATCCGCATACGGCCTCAAGACGGCAACGCCTCTCTGAGTAGACCCAATTTGCCTCGTTCTCCGGTCAAAGGACTGGCCGCCACAGTCGATTGCAATGGCCGCTATGTCTATCTCAATCCCTATGAAGGCGCAAAGATGGCTGTTGCCGAAGCGGCTCGCAACCTGAGCTGTGTCGGTGCCGATCCGCTTGCTGTCACTGACAATCTCAACTTTGGTAGCCCCGAAAAGCCGATTGGCTATTGGCAGTTGTCAGAAGCCTGTCGTGGGCTGGCCGATGCCTGCCGGGAGCTGCACACTCCCGTCACCGGGGGCAATGTGTCACTTTACAACGAAACTGTTGACGCCCAGGGGCAGCCGATGCCGATTTATCCGACTCCAGTGGTGGGCATGGTGGGGCTGGTTCCAGATATCACCCAAATTTGCGGGCAGGGCTGGCAGACTGAGGGGGATGTGATCTATCTCTTGGGGCGGACTCAACATTCCGAAACGAGCCATGATCAACCTCCAGCTTTCAGCCTGACGCTGGGCGCGTCTGAGTATCTGGCAGTGATGCATGGGGCGATCGCCGGACAGCCTCCTAAAGTCAACATTGCCCTCGAACGCACTGTTCAATCGGTCTGTCGCATCGGAATTCGGCAAGGCTGGGTGCGTTCGGCTCACGACTGCGCTGAGGGGGGATTGGCTGTTGCCCTGGCCGAATGCTGCCTTAGTGGTGGGCGTGGAGCAACGGTATCGCTCGACCTGGTTTCAGAAAATCAAGCGCCAGACCCAGCCGATTTGCCTGTTCAGTTGGGCCGTCTGGATACCCATCTTTTTGGTGAGGGCGGGGCTCAAATTTTAGTGTCGATTGCTTCCGACCATGTGGACAATTGGGAAGCTTATTTAACTACAGACAATCTCCCCTATTGCCGACTGGGAAACGTCACTGGGTTATCAGACTCGTTGAGAGTTTTTGTCTCAAACACACATCCTGTAATCAACGTTACGATTAAAGAAATGGGCGATCGCTGGTCAACTGCACTTGAGCGTCGGCTTTGATACCGACATTTTGTTTCTGCTGATAGATCACAGGTAGCACGAGTAGATAGTCTGTCGTAAATAGATCATTAGATACATCCAGATCATTTAAGATCCACGATAGGCATTGTCTAGAGTTCGGCAGTGACCAGGAGCAGGAACCAATCAATTCTTATACATTGCTCATTATGTTAACCATTATTACGCTACTGTTAGAGAGTAGTCTTTTAACAAAGACTTAACCTGACCGTAATCAATCGTCGATCGGGTTGCGATTCTGTGCTGCCACTTTTCCAGTCTTAAATATTCAATTTGTGAGGACTAAGCTTCACATGGCATCTGATTCTGTTGGCCAGTTGTTTCCTGATTCATGCTCTCCTCAAGAGTCGAAAGACATTGCTCCAGTCTTTTCCAGACCTGATAAACCAGAAGAAGCCTGTGGTGTGTTTGGCATTTATGCACCCAGTCAGGAAGTTGCGAAGCTAACGTATTTTGGGCTATATGCGCTTCAGCATCGGGGGCAAGAAGCCGCAGGAATTGCCGTGTTCAACGATGGAGAGTTGCTCCTGCATAAGGGGTCTGGTTTAGTCTCTCAAGTTTTCAATGAAGAAACACTTCATGGGCTGATTGGTGATATCGCTGTTGGTCATACTCGCTATTCAACAACAGGGGCAAATCGCGTTGTCAATGCCCAACCTGTCGTGGTTAGCACCCGTTTGGGTCAGCTAGCACTCGCACACAACGGCAACCTTGTTAATGCCTATGGGCTGCGCGAAGAACTGCTCAAATCTAACTTTACGTTTGTGACGACGACTGATTCTGAGATGATTGCGCTGGCGATCGCCGAAGAGATTAACGCAGGCAAAGACTGGCTCGAAGGGGCTATCAGTGCCTTTCATCGCTGCAAAGGGGCGTTTAGCTTGGCGATCGCCACTCCAGATGGCCTCATGGGCACGCGTGACCCCAATGGCATTCGCCCTCTGGTCATTGGCACAATCAGCGGTTCCTCCCCTCAAGACCCACCCCAATATGTGCTGGCATCAGAAACCTGTGCCCTCGATATCATTGGCGCAGAGTATCTGCGAGATGTTGAGCCCGGAGAAGTCGTATGGATTAACGATCAGGGGCTTGCATCATTCCATTGGGTTCCTCAAGCAAAGCGGAAGCTATGCGTCTTCGAGATGATCTACTTTGCACGCCCTGACAGTGTCGTCAATGACGAAAGTCTTTACAGCTATCGGCTGCGATTGGGGCGACAACTCGCGATTGAATCGCCAACTGATGTCGATTTAGTGGTTGGTGTGCCTGATTCAGGTATTCCCGCCGCGATCGGTTTTTCTCAAGAATCGGGCATCCCATATGCGGAAGGGCTGATCAAAAATCGCTACGTTGGGCGCACGTTTATTCAGCCGACTCAGTCCATGCGTGAGTCAGGCATTCGGATGAAACTTAATCCGCTCAAAGATGTGCTCAACGGCAAGCGCATTTTGATTGTGGATGACTCGATTGTCAGAGGCACGACGAGCCGCAAACTGGTGAAAGCGCTCAGAGATGCCGGAGCCGTAGAAGTGCACATGCGAATCTCGTCGCCGCCTGTGACTCATCCCTGCTTTTATGGCATTGATACTGATAGTCAAGATCAGCTCATCGCTGCAACTAAGTCGGTCGAGGAGATTTCGGCTCATCTGGGGGTTGATTCGCTCTCCTATTTGAGTTGGGACGGCATGTTGAACCAGACGGAGCAAGATCCAGAAAGCTTTTGTTCGGCTTGTTTTACAGGCAACTATCCGGTTCCGGTGCCAGAGCAAGTGCAGCGCTCAAAGCTCATCCTCGAAACGCGAGTTCCTCAGGTGCTACAGCCAGAGCCAGAGCCAAGCTTGGCATAAGAGGCAAGAGAAGGGTTAAAAGCGATCGCCCTTTAGCCGCGTCAGAGTGCTAGTTCAAGGCGGCTTTTACGTTGGGTCGGGTCATAAAAAATATCGTCAAGATCGGGTAAATCAGGCCAACAATGCCGCCAATAATGGCTCCAATGCGAATCCCCAGCACGAGGGTAGCGTTCGCACTATCGCTGTTAATCCCAGAAAACCCTATCAGCGTGATCATCATGCTTGTGATCCCCAAAACAATGCCGATCATGCTGTAGATAATCGAACCTGAGCGAGCCCATGACTGTTTTCGCAGCAGGCCAATTCCTAAAATTATCAAAATTAACGCCAGAACCGGACTCAAAAACAGAGAAACCTTAAACCAGTTTAAATAAGCAGCCGAAACACCCAGTAACGTAAACGTTTCGGCGCTACTGTCGCGATTTAAAAACCCAATTGGAGCGGTAACCAAGCTAAGGCTGCCAAAAATAAGATGCAAGATGCCAAACACCTTGACCACAACTGGAGCAGAGCGACTAGTCATAACACATATGTTTGATGTAGGCGTTTAGTTGAACTTTGGCTACCTTATCACAGGGAGAATGGCGCAATCCTCGCTGAGATGCAGGTCTAGATCTAAGAGATCAGGATCCTGGTTGACTGACGAAAAATTCTGCCTTGAGTGCGAAAACCTTACCCTTACAGTAGTTTACCGGATGTAGGGGTCAGGTCTTCTGACCCAATGCAGGATATGGGTTGTAAATAGTTTTGTCCGTCAATCAGGATCAGGATTTAACCATCTAGCACATTATCCTGGCAGTCATAAAGCTTAGTCCTGAATGCTCCATGCCGCCTGGAAAAAGTTGAGTTCGCATTGCATGGCATAGCGATATGCAGACTCTACCGAGGGATTCGTCGCCGCTGCATGCTGATTGACCAGATATGTGAGGTGCTCGACCAACGGTTCAAACTCTGCACTGCTGTAGGTACGAATCCAACCAGAATACAAGTGCTCAGGAATCGTCGGTTGTGCAAGTTGCTGGCCTAAAAACGCATAGAGCTTCATGCAAGGAAGCATCGCACAGGCCGTAATACCAACATCTTGCCCCCATGCAGTCGCCAATAGAAAATCAGTATATTGACGGGTCGCGGTTCCCGGTTCAATCTGCTCAAGAGAAACGCCCCATGCGGCTGCATAGTGATGATGAAGATTGAGTTCCTCTAAAACGCCATTAGCGAGACGATGAAAGATGCCAAACCCTTCCCAATCTGGAGATTTTGCGGCAGCAATACTATAGGCTCGCGCAAATGCCTCCAAAAAAAAGGCATCTTGTCCGACATAGTAAGCAAATTGCCGTTGGGGTAACGTCCCGTGTTTAATGCCTTGAACAAAGGGATGATCAAGACAGGCGATCGCCAGAGGTTGATGATTATCCCATAGAATTTCAGAGAGTCGTTGTGAATTCATTGTTTTTGGCTCAAACTATCCCCAAAAAAAAGGGATGCTCTCCTGCACCCCCTTCCACCCAACATGAAGCGGCTAAAAATCTATACTTTGGCTGCAACTTTGGGCTCTTTTGCTGTCAGGCGCTCATAGGTAGCTCGCATCTTCAGCCCAACCAAAACTTGCAGCAACCCAGTTCCGTTATTCGAGCCTGGATACTCCTTGTGCTTCAACAAAAGCTCACTCATCTCGCCATAGAACTTCGTTGAGGTGTTGCTGAGATGACTCTCGATATAGATCATCTCTTCCAACCGATCAAACTGACCATCCACCTCTAGCACTGAGACACTGTTGCCAAAGTATGCATCGGGACCATAAAACATGCGGATACCGGGGTAGGAACAGGTGAGCTTCCGTCCACACGGAACCCAGTCAATCGTTGACCCTTCATCAAACAGATAGACTGGATCGAATCCTTCCACGCCATCTTTTTGCAACAGTCGAACGCGAAGAACCTTTTTCTCTTTATCGTCTGGAATCAGCTTCGTAGGCAGAACCTGAATCACGACGTCAGCATACTGCTTCTGCACGTCAATATAGGCTTCAAAATCTGGACGACGGGCATTGATAGATGCCAATACATCTTCATAGCGATGACCCCGTTCGGCAATGTCGCGCTGAATCTTCCAGGCAATTTTGACTTCGTCGCTGATGTCTAGATAAACGCTAAAGTCCAAAAGCGATCGCACACGTTCATCGTACATGGGGTGAAGTCCCTCAATTACGATGATGTGATTCGGTTCGACGCGCTCTGGCGGATCAATCATCCCCGTTTCGTGATTGTAAATCGGCTTATCAATGGCTTTACCATTCTTAAGCGCCTTGATTTGCTCATACATCAAATCAAAGTTATTCGCCTTTGGGTTTAGCGCTGTCACCCCTACCTCTTTCCGCTGTTTCCGATCCAGACTGTGGTAGTCGTCTAAACATATGACAGTCATAAACTCTTCGCCGAATAGATCTGCCAGTCTGCGAAGAAAAGTCGATTTACCGCACCCGGAATCTCCGGCGACGCCAATTAAAACCACTCGGTCTGGCTTACTGGTCATTAGGCTCCCTCTGTCAGTACAATAAAACGCTTCTATAAAACATATGTCCGAAAATATCCTCGAACATGCCAAACAAATCGTCAAAATCTCAACCCAGGAATCAGATGCGGCATCTAGCTTCATTCCTAAAAGGGCAAAGGCTTGAGCCTAACAGTATTACCGCACAACTCTCTCACCTCTGATTGGCGTGGAGCTATTAGCGATTTGTGAAACGCGAGACCTAAATCTCAGGCTTCATTGAAACTGTTCACTAGGTATTTAATACTATCCAACTAACTAGATCCTATCAGAACGTGATCCCTGCCACAAGATTATGTTGCTGGTTTATGCAGCACTATCCTGATCGTAAGGGTAAGGGTGACTTTAAAAAAAGATGAAAGTGATTCAATCCTGACAGTCTAATGGGCGATCGCCCGTTACATTTAAGCTAGGGAGAGCCATCAACGCTCAACGGATCAGTGACCACCTGCTTAGTGATCATCTACCCACAGCACATCAGGATACATCTGCATATCAATGCGATGCTAGTCTAGAACAGGCTGGCATTGTGATTGAGACTGAGAGTTCGAGCATAGCAGGGTAGCCTCTATGCGATAGGGTTGTCTCAATGAAATGCATTAGCCCCGGTTTTGATAGGTTCAATAATTACTGAATTAGCAATGTACAATCCAAGCGCAGCGGGTGGAGCCTCCCAATCAACATACAGCAGTCGCCTTTTTATCTACGAGGTAGAAGGCCTCCGCCAAAGCCCTGTAACTGACAAGATGGACTATCCGATTCGCCGGAGTGGCACTGTGTTTATTACCGTGCCCTACAACCGTATGAATCAAGAGATGCAGCGCATCATTCGAATGGGGGGAAAAATTGTTAGCATTCGCCCTGTAACGAGTGACAACGGAGCAAATGGTCACGTTTCATCGAGTACTGAAGCACCCAAGTCAGCACAAGAGATCAAGCCCATGACTCAAGCGAAAGCACACAAAACTGATGTCCCCGTCAATCTCTATCGCCCGAAAGATCCATTTATCGGCAAGTGTCTCTCTAACGAAGAGCTGGTCGGTGAAGATGGAATTGGCACTGTAAAACACATCACCTTTGATTTGTCTGAAGGCGATCTGCGGTATCTCGAAGGACAAAGTATTGGCATTATCCCAGCAGGGACTGACGAAAACGGCAAGCCTCACAAGCTGCGGCTTTACTCAATTGCGTCAACTCGTCATGGAGATCACCTAGACGATAAAACCGTATCACTGTGTGTTCGCCAGCTCGAATACAAGCATCCTGAGTCGGGAGAGACCGTCTACGGCGTTTGCTCAACCTATCTATGCAACATGTCTGCTGGGTCAGATGTCAAGATTACTGGCCCGGTCGGTAAGGAAATGCTGCTGCCTGATGACGAAGATGCAAATGTCATCATGATGGCTACCGGAACTGGGATTGCCCCGTTTCGAGCGTATCTGTGGCGCATGTTTAAAGATGAGGAAAAAAAGTTAAACCCCGACTATAACCAGTACAAAGGGTTTTCATGGCTGATCTTTGGTATCCCGACAACGCCCAATATCCTCTATAAGGAAGAGCTAGAAGAGATTCAGGAAAAATATCCTGACAATTTTCGCTTGACCTATGCCATTAGTCGAGAGCAAAAGAACAGTGAAGGCGGCAGAATGTATATTCAGCATCGCGTTGCTGAGCACGCTGAAGAGTTGTGGAAACTGATCCAAGATCAAAAGACTCACACCTACATTTGCGGCTTGAAGGGTATGGAAGATGGCATTGATGAGGCTCTCTCTGCTCAAGCTGCTAAAGATGGCATCAACTGGTCAGACTATCAACGAGCTATGAAAAAGGCAGGGCGTTGGCACGTTGAAACTTACTAGTGGCAGGCAAGAGCCCAAGTTGTCTATGGTTTGATGAATAGACTGATTTGCTATAGAGGTGCCTAACTAGGCACCTCTATTTTGCTTAGGGTATCTATTAAACTAAGAAAAATCTGTGTAATGAATTATCTATCGAGTGTGTGCATATTAACTGGAGTACATTGACATGTGCTTTAAGGCTAGCTTGGCACACAATTTCGGCATTGCCGACCTGAAGGATGAATTTAATTGCGAGCAAGATGCTCGTACTCGCTCAAATAGTCTGCCTGACGACTGTCTGACTGCAGAAAACTCTAGTAGTCGGTATAGTCGGCTTGCTTTCTTGATACATTTGGTGCAAATGTTTCTGGGAGAGATGCCTGCTCTGACGGTTGAACAGTGTAAGATTCAACGTTTGAATACTCGGATGGCAATGATTCTGAGTCTTTAGCAGAGGTAGAAGACGTCACTGAATCTAATGATTCTGACGAACGGTAGGACGAGGTTTGATTGTTAACATCTGATGAAGTCTTGAAGAAAACGCTCCAGGCAGTGCGGAAACCTGAAACAGCACTGCGTGTATTTACATGAGCCTGCTGTATTTGCTGCCTTGCAACGTCTAGGCTTTGATCAACTTGTTTGACTAATTGCCCTGCACTTTGAACGCCCTCACTGACATCATCGGTTAGGTCGGTGATTTCCAGCCCAGTTAGACGAATCGCCTCTAGAGTGGGAGGAAGTTCACGGCTGAGCGTGTCAAAGAGTTTTTCGGCACTGCGAGCGGCTCGTGCTAGCTCACGGACGGCAGGCAATAGAGTGATCAAGACCGCAGTCAAGCTAACTGCAACCAACAGAATCGAGAGCCCTAGCCAGAACGCTGGATCCATCACAACCTGTCCGTTACCTCAAACCAGAGTCTTGGGATGTAGAACGAGTCTCAAAGGAGTCAACCTCTGATTTGGGTTGTGACAAGCGTTGGCGCTCCCGTTGACTCGCGTCTACTCCAGCGGCGATCGCCTCTTTTAGTCGAGTGAGGGTGCCGTCCCAATTGTTTAGGGCTCTAGTGGAGAGGCGATCGGCTTGAAACTGGACGCTGGAGGACAGATCTTCAGCTAATTCGGGTAACGCATCGGCTGACTTCTTCAAAATTTGTCGAGTTTCTCGACCGGTTTTAGGTGCGAACAGCAAGCCGGCAATTGCACCTGCTGCAGCTCCTAAAATTAGCCCTCCCATAAAGGCTCCAGATGATCCAGAGCGTTGATCTGACATAGTTCTGATTCCTAATTTGACGATAATGAGTCACGAGATACTACAGTCGAGATACTACATCAATATCACTAACGAAGGGATAGCCTGCTTTGCTGAATCTGTTTTGCTAAGTTGGCAGTTAACCGTTGATGCAACCGGGGCGATCGCGCCTGCCAACGGACTCTAATTTCAACACACGGGGTCGTCGCCAATGCGATCGCTATCTTAAATAGAATAACAATCTGTTAAAGGCGATCGAGAGCGAGACACAGTATTCCTCGTCATCAAGAGTTAAAGCGTTTGGATGAAAACCGCGATCGCTGCTGCCAAACAAAGCGTCCCAGACTTAAAATTGAAAGGGCTTGTTGCGCTTGAGCAAGTTGCGGTTCAAGCTGGCGATATCGTTGCCGGAGTTGGTGAATTCCCAGTTCGCCCCGACGAATTGCATCAGGTGCTCCATATAAAACCCGGTGAGTGCTACGCTCTGCGCGGTCTAATGCAGTTGTCACTTTGACTAAAACTCGCCTTAGCTGCCAAACTTTCCACGCGACAAAGAAGCAAAACCCCGCAATCAACACGTTAACGGTAATGACAACTGTTAACATACTCAACTCATCCTCTCTATCAATGATTCGAAACAATACCCAGATTCGCAACAATACCCGGAACGAGAGTATAGAGTTGGCTCGATCATATTGAGGATTCTGCCTTCTTCACCCTCAATCGTTTTCAATCCTGGTTAACTAGTTTGAGGATTGAGTCAACAGAGTTGCCCCTGACAAAACGCCATAAATTTAGAACCAACTTACTCGTAGAATGACTGTTGTTTGATCAGAAGGCAAGGTTATGGTTCGGTCTGCGTCTGCCAATGAATTGCATGTTAACCCTAAAACGGGCAGTGATCAGGCGGCAGGCACCGTATCTGATCCATTCCAGACGATTACCCAGGCATTACGACAGGCTCAACCTGGCACAACAATTCGACTGGCTGTGGGCACGTATCAAGTCTCAACGGGAGAGACCTTTCCTTTAAATATCCCTCGTCAGGTGACGCTGATTGGCAATGAAGCTACCCAGGGTCAAACAATCTCAATTGCAGGAAGTGGGATTTATCAGAGCCCAACCTTTGCTCAACAAAATGTTACGCTTCTGTTGTCTGAGCAGTCTGGGCTGCGCGGCGTGACTGTGACTAATCTTGCAGAGCGTGGAACTGGGGTGTGGGTTGAGTCTACCAACCCGACGATCGCCAATAATACCTTCATCAACTGTACCCGAGAAGGTATCTTTGTCAGCGGCAACGCTCGTCCGCTAATTCTAAATAATATCTTGCAGAATAATGCTGCCAGTGGCATTTTTTTTGCCCGCAACGCCAAAGGAGAGGTGCGAAACAATCGCTGCCAGCGCACAGGCTATGGTATGGCGATCAGTGATGAGGCAGCTCCATTGTTAATCGACAATCAGCTAGTTGAGAATCGGTCTGGCATTGTATTGTCACGTGCGGCTCGCCCCGTGCTCCGCAACAATCAGATCGAGCGCAATACCAGTGATGGGCTAGCCGTGCTTAACCAAGCCATTCCTGACTTGGGCAATAGCCAAGACCCCGGAAATAATCGATTGATCAACAATGGCCAATGGGATGTGCGTAACGAGTCTTCGCTCCCGATTCAGTCTGTGGGCAATCAGCTTAATCCACTGCGCGTACAGGGAGAGATTACGTTTCTTGCGAGTCGGTTACCAATGGTTAAACCTGTGGTGCAGACAAACCCAATGCCAACCCCTGCCCCCACACCGGCACCTGCGCCGACACCGACACCAACCCCGCCCTCCGCGCCTGCCCCTAGTCAGGTCAATTTTTCTGATGTTGTTGGATACTGGGCTCAACCCTTCATCGAACGCCTGGTCGAACGCAACATCATTCGGGGGTTTCCCGATCAAACATTTCGACCCACTGCACGCTTGACCCGTGCCCAATATGCAGCGCTGATTTCCCAAGCCTTTAATTTACCCATGAGACAAACCGGTCGAAATTTCTGGGACGTTCCTGCAAATTTTTGGGCTACTGATGCGATTCGCCGCGCCGAACGCATGGGATTTATTGTCGGATTCCCAGATGGCTCATTTCGCCCAAATGAAAATTTGACACGCGTGCAGGCGATTGTCTCTCTGGTTAATGGCTTAGGATTGACGGGTGGCACACCCACTCTACTCAATCGCTATCGCGATCGCGCCCAGATTCCGACGTATGCGATTCAACCGTTGACCACAGCCACCCAAAAACGCATGGTGGTTAACCATCCTCGTCTAGACAATCTCGAACCTCTGAGTGAGATTACGAGGGCCGAAATCTCTGCCATCTTATATCAGGCGCTCGTGGTCACAGGGCAAGCTCCTGCCATTCCGTCTGCCTTTATTGTCAATCCAGAATCATCGCGCACGGCGTTTGCAGATGTGCAACAGCACTGGGCTGCAGATTTCATTGCAGGGCTGACGCCTTCTGGAATTGTTACTGGCTTCAGTGATGGCACGTTTAAGCCAGATACTGCCATGAGTCGGGCTCAATATGCGGTGCTGCTGGCGAATGCGCTGAACCCATTACCCCAGCGATCGCCCCAATTATTCATCGACGTACCTACGCACCATTGGGCGTTTGCAGCAATTCGGCAGGTCGATCGAGGAGGGCTGTTATCAGGCTTTGGGGATGGCTCATTTCAACCCCAACAGGATGTTTGGCGCTTGCACGTGCTGATTTCGTTGGTGATTGGTCTCACGTTGCCCAACGGAGACGAACGCGATCTTCGCCGCTATGATGATGCCCATTTAATTCCTCGTTATGCTCGTGGGGCGATCGCCAGCGCCACCCAGCATGGCATCGTGGTCAATCATCCCAATCTCCGGCACCTTAATCCCACTCAAGGAGCAACCCGTGCAGAAGTCATAGCGATGCTTTACCAAGCATTGACGATCGCCAGAGAACTGCAACCCGTTGCTTCCCCTTACATTGTCAGTGCTTAGCGCCAACTGCGGCCAAACTCTGGAGTAGTGAGCACCCTGTGGGGATCATAGAAAATTCGGGAAACTAACGGTTCTATATGGTGGGAAGATGAGAAAATCGTAAGTTTAAGTCAACGATAAGGAATCACAAAGGAAAGACTTATGGCTGAAATTCAATTTTCCCGAGGGGTAACCGAAGACGTTATTCCTGATATTCGTTTGACTCGTTCTAAAGACGGCACCAACGGCACCGCCACTTTCTATTTTCAAAATCCCAAAGCATTAGGCGAGGGAATGGAAGACATTACTGGCATGTATTTAATTGACGAAGAAGGAGAACTGAATACGCGGGAAGTCAAAGCAAAATTTGTCAATGGCAAGCCAGAGGCTATTGAGGCGTTTTACCCCATCAAAAGCGTTAGCGAATGGGATCGCTTCATGCGCTTTATGGAGCGCTATGCCAACGAACATGGGCTTGGATTTACCAAGTCATAGTTTATGCTCGTCTTCCTATGACACCTGACGAGCTGGCACATTACCGGGGCATGGTTGCGTCATCTCCCACACCATGCCCCCACTGGTTAGCTATCGAGTCTCTGACCTATTGCTCCGTTGATGTATCCGTTGGGGCGGATGTGGAGGTCGAGAGAGAGGGCAGCAAGCGAGTCAGTTCATCATTCGAACGATTAGCAATAATCCCTGGGCTCAACACCGCTATGGCTTCGCGATAATGCGGATCAGCCGGAGTTCCTCGCAAATTTGGAAACGCTGAAAGTTGCTGCCGTTGCAAGGGTGTGAGGTTAGCTTCAACGTCTGGAGTAATGCCTCGTTGGCTAATATCTGTGCCATTCGGTGTGTAATAGTGTGCCACCGTCACAGCCATACCCGACCCATCTGATAACGAATGAACGGCTTGTACAAGTGCCTTTCCAAAGGTTTGCGTGCCAATCACAGTCGCTCGATGATTATCCATCAGCGCCCCGGTCAAAATTTCGCTAGAGCTGGCTGAGTTGTTGTCTACTAAAACAGCAAGCGGCAAGGTCGTTAGCGCCGAATCGTTGGCAACTGTTTCTTGGCTATCTCCTGTACGATTGACCGTTCGCACGATCGCCCCATGATCAATCCACATGCGAGAAATCTCAATGCTGGCTGACAACAGCCCTCCCGGATTGCCGCGCAAATCGAGCACAAAGGCTTCAGCCCCCTGCTCCGTCAAATGGAGAATGGCATCTCGCATTTGTTCCGAAGCATGAGCACTAAATTCTGAGATGGAAATGTAGCCAATCTTGGCATTTGGGTCTTGGCGTAGCGTGTAGCGAACTGCTGGGATTTCGATGCGATCGCGGGTTAGTGGTACATCAAATACCCCCTCCCCATCTCGATCAACTCGCAATGTGAGGCGCGTCCCCACTTCGCCGCGAATGAGGTTCGATGCATCTCTGACACTCATGCCATCGGTTGACTGACCCTCAATTTGCAAAATGCGATCGCCCTCTCTCAATCCGGCTCGAATCGCTGGTGAATTGGCAAGAGGCTCAACAACCGTCAAGATGCCGCTCGACTCCCCAATCTGTAATCTCAGACCCACGCCTGAAATCTCTCCTGAGGTTTGGTTCGTCAACTGCTCATATTGCTCAGGATCCATAAAGCGTGTGTATGGATCATCTAACTCATCTAATGCGTTCCTTAGAGCTTCATAGGCATCCTCGCGCGTGGCGTATTCTTGGCTTAGCAGCTCTCGACGAACGGCTAGCCAATCTTGCTGGTTAAAGGTGCCATCAACATACTCTCGATGAACAATCTGCCACGCTTCGTCTAGCACTGCTTTGGGGCTGTTCTCAAGTGAGGCCAATGCCGAAAAGTTAGAAACTGGAAGGAGTAGAGACAAAAACGTACCAGTCGTGGCGATCGCCCCGCCGAGCAAAACCTTATAAGCCATTTGAGCCAGTTTGGGAGAAGATTTCATCGAGTTCAATGTCCGCCGATTTCGCAATAGAGAGAGTTGAGTTACAAACACCAACGCCGCCAAGATCAACAACAAGTCGTTTCACTGAGTATCATCACTACTGAGTATCATCACTGAGATGCAGACACTGATACATCACCTAAAATGCACTCAGTCCCTATTCAAAGAACACTCGTACCCATGAATCTATACTTAGTTTCTGCATCTAGGGCACACATCCTCATCAGATAAACTGTCTCAAAAGGTTGGGCTTTGCTCCCAATATTATGGTCTGCTTCACAATAGCTCGGCTGACTCATTAGCAGGGGCATCGCACTATGCCAGTTTTTGCATGTGTCCTGAGGATCTAGACATTTCAACCAAAACCTCTAAACTCAATAGCTAGATATGAGACGAGAACTAAGTTTCATGAGCTTTCCTGCTAATCTAACCTAACTCGTCGTCAAACAGGCAAGCAACGGTATTTATTAGACTGCAAAGTTTTTTTAAGTTGTCCCTAATTTGTTCAATTGTTCCCAGGATGTGGCGATCGCTCCGGATGATCTCTAGGCGGCTTGTAGTCTTAGGAATGTTGCTGCTGGTGGCTAGCTGGCTGATCGTCATGGGAGTTACCTTACATCAAGCCTCTGCGCTCCCGACGGACGCCATCTTGGTGCTAGGTGGCAGTATTCGTCGCGAAATCTATGTGGCTGAGCAGGTCAAATCGACTCCCGATATCCCCGTGCTGATTTCGTCTGGCTCACCTGATCCATGTATCTGGCTGATCTTTCAGAGGGCACAAAGCCCTATGGGAAATATCTGGCTGGAAAAATGCGCTCAGTCTACGTTTGAAAATTTCTATTTTGGTATGCCAATTTTGCAGCGCTGGCAGGCTCGCCATGTCAAGCTGATTACATCGCAGACGCATCTTCCTCGCGCACTGTGGCTGGCCCAGATTATTCTGGGAGCCCACGGACTGTGGGTCGAACTCGAGCTAGCTCCCGAACAAGGAGTGCCTGGCAATCAAGAATCATGGCTCAAAACAACGGTCGATGTGGGTCGTAGCCTGATTTGGGCAGGGGTGAGTCAGTTGGTTCAGCCGAGGTGCGATCGCGTTGTGCCACTTTCTGAGGTCGATATGAATCGTTGGCAAGCCGACGGATTTAAGTGCGAACATCAGGGCAGATTAGATACTCTCAACACAACCATTCCAAAAGCAGATTCTCGCCAAACAACCTGAATTAATTAAACATAGGACAATTAAGGAATGAATTTTATAAGGAATGAATTTTAAGTTTAGATGTTGTAAGCGAACAGACAACATCTACAAGTTTATTCAAAGTGATATTTGGCTTGACTATTGTCATAGGCAGATTCAGTTGAAAGGCGATCGCATTGATCAATTTCAGCTAAAGGTTTAAGCGTCTGCATGAAATAGCCTTGAGAGGATCATGATCGTGTCCACATGGTTTTCTCCTCCATAAGAACGATGTCAGCGGAGATTGCAGCCACGACAATTTTTTACAGAAACCAGTTAAAAAATCAGCCCATCCCTCTGAATGCCGCTCAAACCTCGTCTTAGCATAGACCTAAAGCTCTGTGAAAAACTCCCGATCAATCGTCGAACCTATTACTAGGAAGAAGTGTCAATGATTTTTAGAATCGTGACTCCGTGGCATACTACAACCGCCATAGACTAGTGAGCCACTCAACCAATTCTGCAAGAACAATGGCGTTTGGGGATCCATACTTGCTGTTGAACTCCGTTTGTAAAGAAATGTCTTAAATGGTTTAGATGGCGGTGAGGTGTGAAGTTATGAGTTTTAGCTCATAATTTAATCATTGCAAAATATTAACTTTCTAAAAGTCATCGTATTGAGAGCGTTTACGGCAGACGGTGTGTCACAATGGAGGCGGTTTCGCCAACTTAATGAAGAAATGTAAAGTAGGCGTGGGTCATGGAATTGATTTATGAATATGCCTGGCTGATTCCGGTTCTACCTTTGATAGGAGCCATGATCGTTGGTGTCGGTCTGATCTCATATGGTGAAACGGTCAGCAAGTTACGTAGAGTGAGTGCTGCATTGATTGTCTCGTTAATCGGGACAGGGATGGTATTTTCGTTCGCTTTGTTATGGAGCCAGATTCAAGGTCATGAACCGCATCAGCAAGTCATTGAGTGGGCTTCGGCGGGTGATTTTAGCCTCACGATGGGATACACCATCGACCACCTGACGGCACTGATGCTGGTTATCGTAACGACTGTAGCCTTTTTGGTCATGATCTACACCGATGGCTATATGGCTCACGATCGCGGCTATGTAAGGTTTTATGCTTATCTCAGCCTGTTTAGCTCTTCGATGCTAGGGCTGGTGGTGAGCATTAATTTGGTTCAGGTATATGTCTTTTGGGAACTCGTTGGCATGTGTTCATACTTGCTAATCGGGTTTTGGTATGACCGTCAAGGCGCAGCGGATGCTTGCCAAAAAGCCTTTGTAACTAATCGCGTCGGCGATTTTGGTCTGCTGCTAGGTATTCTGGCACTCTATTGGGCAACTGGAAGTTTTGAGTTTGATGTTATTGGCGATCGCCTCGAAGCTTTAGTTAGTTCTGGTGCGCTCAGTGCCGGTCTGGTATCACTTTTTGCCATTTTGATCTTCTTGGGGCCAGTCGCCAAGTCTGCTCAGTTTCCTCTTCATGTTTGGCTACCCGACGCCATGGAAGGCCCAACGCCCATTTCAGCTCTGATTCATGCGGCAACAATGGTGGCCGCAGGAGTTTTCCTAATTGCGCGAATGTTTCCTGTGTTTGAGGGGTCGCCAACCACGATGGCCGTTATTGCTTTTACTGGAGGCATTACTGCGTTTCTAGGAGCTACAATTGCCGTCACCCAAAATGACATTAAGAAAGGGTTAGCCTATTCCACAATGTCACAATTGGGATACATGGTAATGGCAATGGGGGTTGGAGCCTATGGAGCAGGACTGTTTCACCTCATGACTCATGCCTACTTTAAGGCCATGTTGTTTTTAGACTCAGGCTCAGTTATTCATGGCATGGAAGAGGCTGTCGGTCATGACCCCACCTATGCCCAAGACATGCGCTTGATGGGTGGTCTGCGAAAGTATATGCCTGTGACCGCCATAACATTTTTAATCGGGACGTTAGCAATCTCCGGGATTCCGCCGTTTGCTGGGTTCTGGTCTAAGGATGAAATTTTAGGCGCAACATTTGAGGTTAGCCCGATCCTCTGGGCTGTGGGCTGGTTGACCGCTGGCATCACGGCGTTTTACATGTTCCGCATGTATTTCATGACGTTTGAAGGCGAGTTTCGTGGCAATGATGATGATGTCAGGCAGGTGCTTAAAGTCGAAAGGCTTCGTCGTATGGGGCTAGCCATTGGCCCAGGAGCGATGAATCCTCAAGAGCTAGCGACTGATCATGCCACTGATGGTCACGACAGTGCCCATTATGATGATCATCATGGCGGACTTCCGCATGAGTCTCCTATCAGTATGGTGCTACCGCTGGCGATTTTGGCAGTTCCGTCTTTGCTGATCGGGTTGGTTGGGACGCCATTCGCCAATTATTTTGAGGCGTTTATTCATCCTCCTGGTGATGAGATTCACGGCTTTCCGCCCTTAGAAATTTCAGCTGATTTTGAATGGGGTGAGTTCATTGCGATGGCGGGCAGTTCTGTCGGTATTGCTCTGATAGGCATTACACTAGCCTCGTTGATGTACCTGAGCAAGAGTATCAATCCTGCGGCGATCGCCAAGCAGGTTGAGCCGCTCTACAAGCTCTCACTGAATAAGTGGTACTTTGATGAAATCTATGATGCTGTCTTCGTTAAGGGTAGCCGCCGACTGGCACGACAAGTGCTTGAGGTCGATATTCGCATTGTTGATGGCATCGTTAATTTGGCTGGGTTCGTGACGCTTGTTACGGGCGAAGGGCTGAAATATCTGGAAAATGGTCGGGCTCAGTTCTATGCTCTGATTGTGTTTGGAGCAGTTTTAGGTCTGGTGCTGATCTCGGGTATTACCTAAGTTGAGTTGAGTGACGCTCGCCCGATTATGCTGAGTGAGATTTACAGCCTGTCAGCCTGTCATAGTTGAATTGTTGCTGTATTCTCATCGTCTTAGCAATTCTGCCCTCATAGGGATTGGCACTTTAGTCCAATTCAATTTAGAATCTCTGCCTAATCCCTGCTCTTTGTTCTTGCTCTTATAATCTTCTGTCGCTTAAGACAACCTGTTATGAATACGGCAGATTTCCCCTGGTTAACTATCTCGATCCTGTTTCCAATCGCAGCATCCCTACTGATTCCTTTTATTCCAGATAAAGACGGCAAGACGGTTAGATGGTATGCCCTCATCGTTGGGCTGCTTGATTTTTGCGTCATCTCCTATGCCTTTTATAGTGAGTACGATCTCTCTAGCTCAGGGATGCAACTCGTTGAGAGCTATGCGTGGGTGCCGTCACTCGACTTAAACTGGTCAGTCGGTGCAGACGGGCTTTCAATGCCTCTCATCATCTTGACGGGCTTTATCTCAACGCTAGCTATTCTGGCATCCTGGCCAGTTACCCTCAAGCCGAAGCTGTTTTACTTCCTAATCTTGGCCATGTATGGCGGGCAGATTGCGGTCTTTGCCGTTCAAGATATGCTGCTCTTCTTCCTCGTTTGGGAATTGGAGCTGATCCCGGTTTATCTACTGCTGTCGATCTGGGGTGGGAAAAAGCGTCTGTATGCTGCAACCAAGTTTATTTTGTATACGGCTGGCGGCTCTCTCTTCATTTTGGTTGCGGCTCTGGCGATGGCATTCTATGGCGATACAGTAACCTTTGACATGCGATCGCTGATGGATAAGGATTTTCCCATTCGCTTCCAGTTGTTAGTCTACGCTGGGCTTTTAGTGGCCTATGCTGTCAAGTTACCAATTTTTCCCCTACATACCTGGCTACCTGATGCTCACGGGGAGGCGACGGCTCCGGTTCATATGCTGCTAGCTGGTATCCTGCTAAAAATGGGGGGATATGCCCTCATCCGCATGAATATCGAGATCTTAGATGATGCTCATACCTATTTCGCGCCCGTCTTACTTGTCCTAGGGGTTGTGAATATCATCTATGCGGCTCTCACCTCATTTGCCCAGCGAAATTTGAAACGCAAGATCGCTTATTCTTCCATTTCCCATATGGGCTTTGTCTTGATTGGGATTGCGTCGTTTACGGATTTGGGCTTGAGTGGTGCCGTTCTCCAAATGGTTTCTCACGGACTGATTGGCGCTAGCCTATTCTTTTTGGTAGGCGCTACATATGACCGAACGCATACCCTCATCCTGGATGAGATGGGAGGCGTCGGCAAAAAGATGCCCAAAATCTTTGCGATGTTTACAACCTGTTCACTGGCATCGTTAGCGTTACCGGGTATGAGCGGATTTGTGGCTGAGGTGATGATTTTTGTAGGCTTTGCTACGAGTGATGCCTACAGCCTCACTTTTAGAATTTTGATTGTCTTTTTGGCTGCTGTAGGCGTGATCTTAACGCCGATTTATCTGTTGTCAATGCTGAGAGAAATTTTCTACGGCCCTGAAAATAAGGAACTAACTTCTCATGAAGTGCTGGTTGATGCAGAACCGCGTGAAGTGTTTATCATCGCTTCGCTGTTAATTCCAATTATCGGCATTGGGTTATATCCCAAACTCGTCACTCAAATTTATGACGCGAAGACGGTGCAGCTAACCGCGCAGATGAGGAGTGTTGTTCCATCACTGGCTGCTGCTCAAGAGACGGCAAATTTGAGTGGGCTGGGCAGTAGTCTAGAGCCGATGAAAGCACCCAAGCTACTCGAATCAGATCAGTCTTTTTAATATCCATACGGGATGACAATAGCAACCTAACGAAAAGGGGGAGAGCATCGCGTCTCCTTCTTTTTTGTTTTGATTATTTTTTGTTTTGATTGTGGAGATGCATTTTGAGCAGGTATGCGCAGTGCGTCAATATCTCAATTCAAGCATCAGCATGTCTAATTCTTGATCACACTACGTCTTTGACGCTCATAAAACTGTTGCACTCGCTCTTGCCACTGAGCCCAATATTGCTTTAGCAAATCTGGTTCAAACCAAAAGATTTCGGCTGGTTCTCCAGGAATAGCGACACTCAGAAGAGCATGAGTAAGCTTAAGCTGATGCTCTCCATAGTAGTGATTGATCGCCCCGCAATAAGCAGCTAATTGCAAAGGGCCGTCATATAGCCGCTCAAGCGACCCTTTGGGGCGATCGCTTGTTTTCCAGTCAAAGACACAAGGAACTCCCTGATAGCTAGCAACACAGTCAACCTTGCCCGCATAGCCCAAATCATAGTGGAAGACTGTACCCTCAACGAGGCGCACATCTTGGACGTCAGCTAATATGTACGTTAAGCTCT
Source organism: uncultured bacterium (assembly GCA_964502605.1). Lineage (GTDB taxonomy): Bacteria > Cyanobacteriota > Cyanobacteriia > CAZCXK01 > CAZCXK01 > CAZCXK01. The sequence goes on along the minus strand of CAZCXK010000032.1, from coordinate 21,092 downwards.
TCCAATAGGGCTGCACCGATTCGGGACATGGCTTTATATCTCCCAGCAAATAGTGCTTGAGGTGGCGATGGGTTTGGGTGCCACGACGGCTTGCCGCCCCTGAGATCCGTGCAGCTTCTGCTGAGCCAACTCGAGATCGCCACCGAGCCAGCGCGTCTCTAGCTGCCTGAGGTCTAGTGGCATTGAGAATTGTCGTCACACTCGGAAGTCGGATACCTTGAGTATCGACAAAATACTTCCCTCCCACCTGCTTTGTGCTTTGAGAGGGATGAGTTGGCAATAGTTGAATTCGAGGTGGGATTGTCACAATTCACAGCCAGGCTATTCCTGTAAACACCTGCTCAGCGGGGCCTGTCATGTAGAGATGCTGATCGGATTCTGACCATTCAATTTGCAGACACCCGCCCGGAAGTTCAATTGTCACATGGCGATCGCACCGTTGAGTTAGCACCCCAGCCACCAAGGCCGCACAGGCTCCCGTCCCACAAGCCAATGTTGCCCCTGCCCCGCGTTCCCAGACTCGCATCTTTAAGTAATCTCGACGAATAACTTGGATAAACTCAGTATTAGTGCGCTGGGGAAACATAGGATGGTGCTCAAATTGAGGCCCAAGTTCTGCTAGCACAATTAAATCAACATCATCAACAAAGGTAATGCAGTGCGGGTTACCCATGCTGACACAAGTCACAGGCCATACCTTAGCCGCAATTTCTAGAGGCATATTGACAACCTTCTGATCTGGAGAAGCAAGATCCGTAGGGATTTCAGCTGCAAGTAGTCTCGGTAGCCCCATATCTACGGTGACGAGCCCATTTGCTTGGATGGTTGGCATCATTACCCCTGCCAAGGTATGAATTCGATAGGTTGTTTGAGTCAAAGTGCCTGTTTTACGCTGCTCTAGAGCAGCTAAGAACTTCGCTAAACAGCGAATGCCATTACCACACATTTCCGGTTCTGAACCATCTGAATTAAAGATCCGCATGGTGTAATCGGTTCCGTCTTGACCCGGCAAGGCAAAAATGACGCCATCTGCACCAATCCCAAAATGGCGATCGCACCATCTGATAGCCTGTTCAGAGGTGAGCAGCGGGCTAGACTGGTGACGATTGTCAACCAGAATGAAATCATTGCCTAATCCGTGATATTTCGCAAACTCGATGCCCATACTGACCTCCTTGATTCCACGACATTATGCATCCCCTTCCAGAAGAAGCGTGTTGCCAGGTATAAAATATGCGTAAATTCATTATCAATGATGGAATAGCTGAATCAATGATGGAATAGCTGATCAGCCCGAGTGCTGCCCAAAATCATAAACCATGAAGGAGTGTCATCCTAAAAACAGGCTGACTTTAAATTAGATTGGCCTTGAGCTTGAGAATTACAGGATATGACTAGACTAAGGATTGAGGATTAAATAAAACCGGATCATTTTTATTTAGTTTGTATGCTGAGTTTGTCAATTGGGTTAAGACATCACCAAAGGATAATGAAACAATGACCGTTGAACTAGAAACCGGACTGCCGAGCGTGCGGCAAATTCAAACACTCATTCGCGAAGGTCACGAAGTCGAACTGAAACTCATCACAGATGATTTGCTGGTCGGAAAGGTGAGCTGGCAAGACCCGCACTGCCTCTGCCTTGTTGACCAATATGACCAGCCTACGATGGTTTGGAGGCAGGCCATTGTCTACTTAAAACCTAAGTTTTAGCCATTTTAAAGACCCCATCGCCCAACCCCAATTTTTGAAGATGCATAGTATTTGATCTAAATCCCTCCCCACCGTCTCGTGATCTGAGGCGCTGTAGGCAGTGGGGCTAATTCTATGCATAATTTATTGATTGAGTGGGTACAAAATCGCAGCCTATTGGCTCTTATTTCGTTTCGTCTCTTGTTCCATGGTGGGGTCACTATGACTGTTCTCAAACGTTTTAATTTGCCTAGCTTGATGGGCGATCGCCTTCTTGCAGACCTGTTAGCAACAGCATCTCAACTGGGTCAGGTCACCCGGTCAATCCTCAATCCTCGCTTAGCCGCGATCGCCCTATTGACGGGGTTATCCGGTGTCGGGTCGTCAGCAACCGCAATCGAAGTCCAAATTATTCCAGACAATCCCCAATTGGGAGATACAATCTCTGTCCACGTCCAGACTGAATCTCCTGATGCCGATCCCCCAGTTGTGGTGATGCATCAGCAAACCTATCCCACGTTTTCACTAGGCGGCAACCGCTTTCGAGCCTTATTGCCGACGTCACCGCTCAATCAATCAGGGCGAGTCGAGATTAACGTCATAGGAGAAGGCGATACACGCCATCTGGCCGTCTGGCTGCGCGATCGCTCATTTCCTACTCAGCGCATTTGGCTTCCACCCGACCGAGCAGGCTTAGAAGGAACAGACCAGGAATTTGAACGGGTAGCAGCCTTCAAAAGCCTCGTTACGCCTCAGCGATTCTGGACTGGTGCTTTCTTGCGCCCCAGTAATGGACGAATCAGTACGGTCTATGGCGTCCGCCGATATTACAATGGCGAATTTGCTCAAGACTACTATCATCGAGGGGTTGATTATGCGATCGGTCAAGGATCCCCTGTGGTGGCACCGGCAGGAGGGCGTGTGGCGCTCGTGGGTTTAGAATCTCAGGGCTTTCGAATTCACGGCAACACGATTGGTATTGACCATGGTCAAGGCGTGGCCAGCATCTTTCTGCATTTGAGCCGTATCGACGTCGAAGAAGGGCAGTTTGTTCAGGCTGGGCAGCAGATTGGAGCTGTCGGTTCAACGGGCATTTCGACAGGCGCACATTTACATTGGGGTCTCTATGTTCATGGCATCGCGATTGATCCCGTTCCGTGGCGTTATACCAGCATTGAGTAGATCGTCGTCAAGTTCTTGCAAAGTTTGACAAAATTTGCAGCGAATACCGTGTAATTTCGAGATTCTTGGGCAAACTAAATCCAGACACGCACAACGTGTTGGTTTAAAGCTATGAGATTTTTAATGGCAAATCTGGTGCCCCAACATCTGAGGATATGTTATGAGCATTGAAAAAATTGTTGAACAAGCTCTCCAAGATGGCTATCTAACTCCAGCGATGGAAGCGGAAGTTGGACGCATCTGCGATACGGCTTCTGAATTATCTATCGAAGAATATATGGCGCTTGACCGTTTGATGGGCGCGTTGCTGACTGGAGAAGTTGTTGCAGTTCCACGCAAACAGTTCATCAACGTAATGGAAGAGCTGATTTTGACAGAATCGATCGCTCGCGTCGCAGAAATTGAAGCGGCCAGTGATTGCACGCTTGACTTAGGAGACATTGCCGCCTACGCGCTCAACCGTCTCCCACCTCTTTACGCCACAACAGAAGAAGGGGCTGACTACCAACGGGGTCGTGCTAAAGATGAACTCCAATCCCTGATTACTCAGAAAGTATCAGAAGCGATCGCCCGAAGTCTTGACCAACCAGAATTTTTCCCAGAAAGACAGGCCATCCATAAGGGTAAGGGCGATGACGTCCTAGACCAGGTGAGCGCTCTGCTGCAAACCTATGCTCATAAGTTTGAAGTGGGCTCAAATGCGGCCCAAGTTGAACCAACTGCTAACTGATCATCAACCGCTGACTACGGCTGCACGATGACGGTCGTCCCAATATCAACCGTTTCATATAGCGCCTGAATATCATCATTGTTCATCCGGACGCATCCATGGGATACAGCTTGCCCAATCAGTCTGATGTCGTTGGTTCCATGAAATCCGATTTTGTTGCGACCGTTAGTCCAAAAGGCAATCCAATGCGATCCCAGCGGGTTATCAGGCCCTGGCCCAAAAATTTCTTGGGTGATCGGGTGCTGCCAACTGGGGTTCAGTCGCTTTTCAATGACGCTAAATTCTCCAGTTGGCGTTTCCCAGCCTGCTTTACCGACTGCAATCGGAAAGCTATGGCGCAATTGGTTGCCACTATAGGCGTATACGAGGCGATCGCTTAAATCAATCACAACGCGAATATGGTCAACCTCTGCCACAGGATCGGACGTAGGTGTAGTCAATGCTGTAAAGAACGGGTTAAGTGCTGACCACGTTTGCTGCACAGGGGCTGTAATCAAAGGCCCAATCGTCTCAGTTGCCGTAACGGATGATTGCGATGCAGCAGATACCAATGGAGCCGATGCCACTTGAGTTGAGGGCACATCCACCACAGACTGAGGCTGCTCAGATACCAACGTCAGATGAGAAGTAGCAGAGACCGAAGACGCATCTGACGACGGTGACGGAATTGCTTCAGCCTGCTGCATCATTTTCGAACGGATGTCCGCTCGCAAGCGATCGAAAGAATCCAATTTAGCTGTTTCGGAAGCGTCACGCTGCTCTGCAGATCTCTCTCTAAAAGGCTCAGATCGCTTTGCTTGCAACTGAACGGATACCAGTAAGGCAGCAGCAGCAAAGCTGAGAAGCATAAAGCTCTGCGATAGAGAGTCACTCTGTCCCATGTCTTAACGCTATAAAGAAGCTATTCATATTTAAACCTATTTACAAGCTCGTTGGCCTGAAATATCTAAATTCTGGATTCTTCCTGAGTTTGTCTGCTAAGCCGATGGCTCAGAAACATCAATCCAGACATCTTCACTGCCTTGGTGAATCGTCTTAACCCATTTGAGTTGCTTTGGGCGAATCGAAATTCGTAGAGTTGTGCTGGCAATAACAAGCAACCAATGCAGCATATAGAGTGTGCCATAAATGCTCTGAAACAAGGTTCTCAACTGAGCTGGCATTAACGGAGATTTTGATTTTAAATCAGCCTGATGCTGCACTCGTCGCAAGCCAATAAACATGCCTACAACTGATAGAGTCAGATTAAGACTCGTAAGGGGCATTAGCATGGGCGGGTGACTCCGGATAATTGACATTAAGAAGTCGGGAATCGTTGCGGTTGGAATCAGATAATGGATGATGTAAAAAACAATGAGATCAACCATTTTTTGAGTGCCAAGCCGCCCGCGCCGAATCAGTCTCCAATAGTCGAGATAGCGCTGATATCCTCCTTCTGCCCAGCGATTGCGCTGATGCCACAGCCCAACTAAGCGAGCGACACCTTCTTCGCCTACCGCAGGAAAGGTCAGAAAATCAATATCCCACTGATTTAGGTGTAACCGCAGAGTTAAGTCTAAATCATCAGTAATAGTTTCTTCATTCCAGCCGCCACACTGTTCGAGTGCTGAACGACGCACAAATTGTCCATTGCCTCGTAATTCACCAATTCCACCAATCGCGATTCGCTGCTGCTGGCAATAGCTGTCAACCGCCATTTCTCCTAACTGGCAATGGGTGAGCCAATTGGTATCGGCATTGGAAATTGCTTTACGCACCTGAACTGCACCCACCTGCTGCCGCTGGAATAAAGGAATAACATGCCGCAGCAAATCTCTAGGAACTTGGGCATCTGCGTCAAATACCGCAATAACATCTCCATTGGTGAGTGGCCAAACATCGTTTAGTGCTCCAGATTTGCCGCCGCCAGCATCCATAGAGCGATGAATCACATGGAGTTGCTCATATTCTTTTGCTAGTTGATCTAGCAGAATAGGCGTTTGATCAGTGCTATAGTCATCGATTAGCCAAAGTTCGTAGCGGTTTGACGGATAGTCAAGTTGGCAGAGATCTCGAACTAGAGAGCGAATCACGGCTGCCTCATTTTTAGCGGCAACTAGCAGCGAAATGTAGGGATAGTCTTCAAGACTATTGCTAGATAATGGAGGTGGCACCGGGATCGGACGAGCCAAAAATACACGCAGGACATGGATGCCCATCAGAGTTGTCAACCCCCAGATGAGCCAGTAGCCTCCTGAAAACAGATGCAGCGCGATAGTGCTACTCCAAACTAACGTCAGCGTTACGGCTGCTTTGCGGCGACGGCCAACCAATCCACGCAGAAATGGCTGCTCAATTAAACTTACTTGGGTCATGTGTCGCTGAGTTAAATTCTCGTCTGATGCATAATGATCGAGGTCGTCAGAAGATTGATCAAATTGCCAGGAACTCTCCCGCATAGGTTTTCCGTGAATCGCTTAACTCATTGTTTGAGGATGGATTAAGAGATGATTGAAGACCGACCAAGAATAGTGAGACTGCTAACTGAACCCTATTATTTGGTTGCCTGACAGATCTTCGGAGTGTGGATTCTGGCTGCGCTCAATCCACGTCGTTGTAGATACCTTAGGCAAAGCGCAGTCGAAGTCTAAGGTACGGGGGAATCAGCCTTTCACGAGTTTTGTCAGCCAGCCAGCCCTATTACTCTAGGACAGGTTGACTTAGCTATGCTCAGTTTTGGCTATGTCTAACTTGATGTATCTAAACTTTACATTTTCATGTCAATCATTTTCATGTCAATATCGCGCTTCAAATATCAAACTTTTCATGACAGGTAGTTTTGAATTATTAAACATCAAAAATCTGGTCTGAGCAGAGTTCAATTCGTCTTGAAGCTTTTTTCTTAAAGCTAATGTGATTGATGTGAATCTAGCTGCCTGACAGATCTTCGGAGTGTGGATTTCGGCTGCGCTCAATCCACGTTATTTGTGAGTGCCGTAGGCGGATCACAGTCGAAGTCTAAGGCACGGGGGAATCAGCCTTTTACGAGTTTTGTCATTCAGCCAAGATGTGAATAGTGATCATAAATATGTACTGACCCTAAATATAGGAATCATAAATGCATAGACGATACAGAAGCGACCCACCTCAACCAATGGATTTTTAGCTTTGTCTTTACCATTCTAAATTTATTAGTAGAGATCTAGTTGAGAATGACCGACTAAGCGATCGCTCTCATTAGTACAGATATTGTATCGAAGATTTGCGTAACATTCTCTTTAGAATCTCCAGCCCATTATCCTAGTCGGATGGAAAATACGATTAGAGCCAAGCCTAGCCAGATTAAAATGCTGAGCCGAGTCAGCTGAGTTGCCTGCTGAATATGAGTTGCAGTAATAGGAACGATCGGGTCTCCTAGCAGTGGTTTGTGTTTAGCGATGCCATGATACCAATTGGTGCCACCCAACTGTACGCCCAGCGCCGCAGCATAGGCACATTCGCTCCATCCGGCATTAGGGCTAGGATCATGAGGGGCATCTCTCCTGCAGATGCCAATCACCTGCATAGGTTGCCCTGATAACAGAGCGATGGTGAGCACGGTCAAACGGCAAGGTAGCCAAGTAAGCCCGTCCTCGAAGCGAGCACTAAACCAACCTAGATGCATGTAAGGGGCATCTCGATAGCCAATCATCGAATCAAGTGTGCTGGCAGCTTTGTAGGCCAATGCCAGTGGAACACTGCCGATGGGCAGCGCTGCACCGAGGATGGCATAAAAGAGAGGAGCCATGACGCCATCTGTAGCATTCTCACTGACAGTTTCTAGTACTGCTCTGAAAAGATCAGGTCGATTGAGATTTGCCGTATCTCGCCCAACATAGCGATTTAATGCCGTGCGGGCAGCTTCTAAATTATTTGCAGTGAGCGGCTGCAAAACATCATCTGCAGCATGTCGGAGGCTTCGTCCGGCAAAGCAGCTAGCGAGTAAAATACTGCCACTTACTAGACTTAGTAGGGGATGAATCTGCTGGCATGCCCAGACAATAAGCCAGCCCATAAATGCTGTGCTACTGACGATAACGACTCCGAGAAGAATGCCGCAAACGCGTTGGATTAATGGAGTCCGGGTTAAGTTTAGACTGACCTGGGCAGAGATTTTAATACCCCAACCGATCACTTGAACCGGATGCAACCAATTCCATGGATCGCCGATCAAATAATCGAGCAATGCGGCGATCGCCAGGGTTGCTATATTGACGTTGAGATAGACGGCAACAGCGCCGATTTGCCAGCTTATTTCCAATCGGTTTCAGCCTGGTCAAAAACATAGGCAGCAACGGTTTGAATTTCGTCGGCAGTCAATTGATCGGCATAAGCAGACATTAGCCCTTTGCCTTGACTCACAATGGAGGCGATCGCCTCTATTGTGTCAACCTGATTGCGATGGAGTGCGCCCCGATGCAACCCTTTGCCGCGACGAATAATGTTGCTGCCATTGGGATGACATCCGACACAGTGGACGGCAAAAATTTCAGCCCCAGTTGCAGAACCAGGCGCAGAATCTATGGCGACATCAGCCACCCAACCTGAATCCGAGGCTAAAGACGCTAGAGCAGATACTGGAGAGGTTAAACCCATCAGCAAAACAATGAGGCTGGCAGTCAGCAACCCTCGCAATTGGGACATGGTCGTTAGCTTCCTGTTTCTGTCGGTTGATGGTCTAATTTCTGCCCCAGTCGAGGTTCGGTGCCTGATATGATTCGCTGTATGTTAGCGCGATGCCTCATCACGATGTAGGCAGCAGCAGCAATGCTAAACAATAAAAAAGGAGGCGGTTGCTTCATCGCCAACATCAAAATTGGAACAGCGATCGCCGTTGTGATAGAGCTAAGCGACACGATTCGAGATACTGCAATCGAAACGCCGAAGACAAGAATAGCGACAATTGCTGTCGGCCAATGCATTGCTAGTAGTATGCCTAACCCAGTCGCGACCGACTTGCCACCGCCAAATCGTAGCCAAATTGAGCGACTGTGCCCCACAAGAGCCGCTAAGCCAGCCAGGGTAACGGCCCATGGAAGCCAACTCGAAATGGCGATCCCCGGAGGGCTATCAATCGTGGGAATGCCATAAACCCAACGGACTAAGGCGATCGCCCCAATTCCTTTAAAGACATCGACCAGCAAGACCACCATGGCAGGCCCTTTGCCAAGCGTTCGTAAGACATTGGTGGCTCCAGTTGATCCAGAACCAAACTGTCGAATGTCGATGCCCTTTATCACCCGCCCCATAAAATACCCGGTTGGCAGTGAACCAAGCAGATAGGACGCAACCAAGATGCACACAACTCCAACAGCCCACTGAGCGTCTGCCATGTCTATACTTAACTCGTTTCTGGAAGCAGTATCAGTTTACACTGTTGCGATTTCAATTTTTCGGGTTTTCGGATGAGCTGCATCCGAATTTAGGGACTTCTATCAAAACATCACCGACGGTTCTGATGGGTCAGGAGCAAAGGCAAGCCACAGCGGGAACTGAAGCAGTGATAAGCTAACTTGTTCTTCAGCCTCATCGATCAAAATCAGCGGTAGTTCACCCTGATTTACCAGACGCTCGGCCCGTTGAGCCAGGGCTTCGGGTGCTTCAAATAAAACGATGCCTTGTTGAGCACCAAAATCGCTACGTGAGATGCCAAGGCAATCTTGCAGACCTCGTCGCCATTCGCCCAATCGCTCAGGTGAGTTGCCCAATACCAGAGTTCGCAGGCGATCGCCATGCATCTTCCTCAACACAGAAATCGTTGCAGATGCCACTAAAATATTCTGCAATCGAGAGCCCATCGTTTTGAGTGCTCCTCTACCCCCTAGAGTAAAGAACCAAGCCGCTACTCGATCAGCATGAATGGGCTCAAATGTTCGTCGTAACTGCCACGGAGGCCCATAATAATCAGGCATCGTCCGATATTGATCAATGATGCGGCGAATTTGAGCTGCTTCCTCATCAAAACTTTGCTGGGCAAATTTCGGCATCGCCGCATCTACCCCCACAGACTCAGGTCGAGAAGGTGGCATTGGTCTTGCCGAAGGTTTCTCAATGGTCGGTCTTGCTGAAAGCGGCTCACCCTGCTGAGGCATAAGCTCCAACTGCTCAGCGGCAGTGGCCAAATCTTGTAGGCTGCCAACCAGATAGTCTTTAAAGCCCTGTACACGCACGGCCAAATCTTGTGAAGCACCTGCAAATGAAGAACGCATCTCAGCGCGAATTCTTTCTTGGCGGCGCTCTAACTGCTCAATTGAAATTTGTAGCGTTTGTTTCCGCTGCTCTAATTCCCGCAGCCCCTCTTGTACCAATCGCCCAACCATCATCTGGGCATCCGACATATGCTCTTTCAACATGTTGCTGTAGGAAGCTTGCAGCTTAGAAATTTCCTGCCTCAGCATCGCTTCCTGCTGCTGTAAATCAGCAACCCGCTGGTCTAACTCTTTGACCTCTTGAGTGCGGGTTTCATGAGTGTTTAGGTCTTGGGTAGACACGGGTCAGTTAATCTCTCCGTCCAAAAATTGCATTGATTGTGTCCTCGACTAGTGTGGCATTGAGTATGGCATTCACTAACCCATTGCCTACAAAAGCGCGAGCCTCGTGCTCTTACCCTTCAGTTAAGCCATGACGTACCAAGCACGCTTTCAGAGCTTTGGGATCAAACAAAACGGGCAGAAAATGAATGCTATTAATCTCTTTGAAGTAAAACAAGATCGGAATGGGCGGCCAGAAAATTTTCCAGCTTTGCCAATCGCTGAAAGGAAAATGCCGGATCAGAGTGTCGCCTCGATAGATATCAAGAGCCACATCTGTAAACTCTAAACGCAGTGTCGCAGCTTGAACTATTAAAAAAAGCCCAAACAGGGCGATCGCTCCAGCCACCCACGGCTGCACCCAAACGATAAAAATTGCAGCGATAACAATGGCAATCGGGACATTAAATCTAGGAGACAACCGAGTTGTCCCTAGCTCATTCGGCTGGAATGGGGATGTTGTCACCGTACTAATCCTTTTGGGGAAATGATACACATGCGCTTACTCACCATTATTCTAGAGGGTTAGGCGCATGAGAAGCCAGCCCACTATAGACTGGCATTGCCTGTGCCCTGGAACATCACCCACGACAAGAAGAAATTACTAATAAAGATCATTAAGATTGCTGTTACGACCGCAGTCGTGGTTGACTGGCCCACCCCCTTTGCTCCTCCAGTGGTGGTCATGCCCCAACTAGAGCCAACAATGGCGATGATTCCACCGAAGACGACCGATTTGATCACCGCACTAATCAAATCCCAAGCATCGAGAAAATTCCGAGCAGAGTCGAGAAACACAGTATGTGAAATGCTATAGACCCCTTCTGCAATCAGCATTCCCCCAGTCATACCAGTCATGAACGATAAAATCGCTAGCAACGGCAACATCAGAGCACAGGCAATCACACGAGGAATCACCAAATAATCAATCGGGTCGGTCTTGAGCATTTGTAATGCATCGATTTGCTCAGTTACAACCATCGTGCCGATTTCAGCGGCAAATGCCGAACCTACCCGCCCAGCAAGCACAATTGCCGTTAAAACGGGAGCCAACTCTCGAATTAAAGCCAGTGCTAAAACACCTCCCACAGCAGATGTGGCCCCAAAGCTAATGAATTCACGAGACACTTGAATCGTAAACACCATGCCTACGGTTGCTGCGGTCAATACCGAAATCAACAGTGACTCTGGCCCTACAATCGCCATTTGATCTAGCGTGTTACGGCGATGAATCTTGAATCGGGTGATGTGGACAATGACCTGGCCAGCAAGGAAGATGGCTGCTAGCAACCGCTGACTCCACTTTCCTAAACTAGAATCCTTAACGGCTCCTTTCAAGGTTTCTAATATCCTTCAAATAAGCGATACAACCAAAGAATAAGCGTATAAGCAGCACTTGCCCCTGCCGATACCTGATTCAAAAAATTCTTCATAGATCTTCAACAAGGTTTTTAATAGAAATTTAAGATTTCTGACATCCCTACCGTTTGAATGCGATCGCTTCTATTGTAGATCTATCGCACATTAATCTAATGTCACCCCCGATCTGCTCGTGACTCCAAGCCGTAACATAGGTCGTGACTCTGGTTCACACCTATAGGGAGCATGTCACTTTCGTGCCCTCACCCTAAATCCCTCTCCCAGAGTGGGAGAGAGACTTCAAGCCCCTCTTGCTCCCCTTCTCCCTGCTTGGAAGAAGGGGGTGGGGGATGAGGGCAAATTTGGAGATTGGCAAACGTGATAGGCTCCCCACCTATAGGCTATGACATCAGATTTAGATAGAGATCTCTTTTAGATGAAGACCTCTGCGGTCATCGGTCAATTGCCTCATTAAAGACCCTGGCTTTTGCTTATGAGCATCTTTTCGAGCCTTCTTCGTTCCCTTTTAATCGCGAGTATTTTCAGCTTTGCGTTTCCTGTTTTGCTGATTGGTGGCATCTTGATCGGGCTTTTATTAATGGGCTACGTTCCCCAAATCGAATCCATCTGCCACCTTGGCATTGAACAGATTCTCCAGTTTCTCTCTGTATTTGGCAGTGGTAATCCTTTTCATGGGGTGCTGCTCATTGGCCTTGTTTGTAGCCTCGTGGGGACGCTCTTTGATAGCTACACATTTTATCGACAGCAGAACTTGCGGAATAATTAGCGATCGCATCACATTTAATTTCTGCCACCTGGTTAGCAGCATTCGAGATTGAGGACGAGAATTACTCTAATTTATAGTTCAGCTTGGGTCTAAGGTCTAAGCAGATGTCCAGGAATTAAGACTCCACTAATCAGGCAAGTGCAACCTAGAATTGATGATTTCATCAACTAGTGGTTATCCATTCTGCCCGTCCGGGTCATTTGGTTGTCTGAATCTTGAGACATTGGCATATTCATGTGCCCTGACGTTAATGTAGCGCCGACATTACGATTGTCAGCGTGATTTTATTACAGAGCATAACGGCGTTAACCGTCGTTATGTTGCCGCCAAATGACTGCCATCCAGAATTTTCACCCGCTAGCCTGCCATTAATGGCGATCGCCCTTCACCTCAATTACTAAAATTGAGATCTAAGCTCTGCGGATGCGCCGAGATGACGAGCCTACAAAGACAAAAAATTGGCATAATTAAATTCGTTAATTGGGGCAACTTGGGCACCATCGTTCATTGAGGACGATCCACTCAACCCAAATGTCCAAAAAGTTTCTATCCTGGAATCTGCAGCCGTTTTATGTGAGTCTCCATGCATATCTACACTGGCTTCGTTACGACGCTTCGTTGTCGTTGGGGAGCGATCGCCACACTCTTCTCTATGTCGAATGCTTGGCCACGGAGAGTCTTAGCTCTTTTACTAACGGCCTTTGCCTGTTGGAGCCTGCCATCAATGGTGGCTTTGGCACAGAATTTGACTCAGGCTGTTGAATCTGAGCAATCCGACTCCATTCAGCCTTACATTGATCGCGTGATCGATCAGGTAACAGAGTTTACGCTTGACAATGGCATGAAGTTCATCGTGCTAGAGCGACACCAGGCACCTGTTGTGTCGTTTATGACCTATGTAAATGTGGGTGCCGCTGAAGAAGAAATGGGTAAAACAGGCGCAGCTCACTATTTAGAACATCTTGCCTTTAAGGGCACGACTCGCATCGGCACGACTGATTATGCAGCTGAACAGCCTCTATTAGCCGAGATGGATGAAGTCTTTGACGATCTGCAGACAGCTAAAGCCGCAGATGATGCAGAACAGGTCGAGCGGCTTCAAACTGAGCTTGAAGACCTGAGAGCCCAAGCGTCACAGTATGTGGTGCAAAATCAATTTCCGCAGATTGTGCAGCAAGCAGGCGGCGTCGGCCTCAATGCCACAACCTCAGCAGATGCCACACGCTATTTCTATAGTTTTCCATCGAACAAGCTCGAACTTTGGATGTCGTTGGAGTCAGAGCGGTTCTTAGATCCGGTGTTTCGAGAATTCTATGAAGAGAAGGCTGTCATTTTAGAAGAGCGCCGCATGCGGACTGACAATTCGCCGATCGGCAAAATGGTCGAAGAATTTTTGGAAACGGCGTTTACCGTTCATCCTTATGGGCGTCCGATTATTGGCTCTGCTGAAGATATTGAAAACCTGACCAGTGCTGATATTCGAACCTTTTTTGAGACCTATTATGTGCCAAGCGAGATGATTTCGGCTGTAGTAGGGGATGTTGACCCGCGTGAGGTGAAGCGGTTGGCTGAGGCATATTTTGGTCGTTTTCCAGCTCGCCCTGCCCCGCCGCCGCTCACCTTTGAAGAACCTCCACAAACTGAAACCAGAGAAATTACGCTGCAGCTACCCTCGCAGCCGTGGTACTTAGAGGGCTTTCACCGTCCGGCGATCACTCATCCAGATCATGTGGTGTATCAGCTGATCAGCTCGATTTTGTCGGATGGTCGCACATCGCGGCTCTATAAGTCTTTGGTAGACGAGCAGCAGTTGGCGCTGACGGCTCAAAGCTCGAATGGGTTTCCGGGCGATCGCTTTGAAAATATCATGCTGTTTTATGCGCTGACGGCACCGGGACATACGGTGGATGAAGTTGCACAAGCCCTCGACGCAGAACTCGAAAATTTGCGATCGCAGCCGGTCGCTCCTGAAGATCTTGAACGGGTTAAAACCCAAGCACGAGCAGGTTTACTGAGAACGTTAGAGTCAAATCAGGGTATGGCCAGCTTGCTACCCGAATATGACGCGAAAACAGGCAGTTGGGTCAATCTGTTTGAGGAGCTTAAAGCGATTGATGCTGTCACGGCTGAAGATGTCCAGCGCGTAGCGCAATCGACATTTAGACCCGAAAATCGGACGATCGGACGAATTTTGCCCGCCGAGTAAGATGCAGTCGTCAGACGCCATCACCCTCGATAGGGAAGCGTTATGACTGATAAGACATGCCCGACTAGCGACGATCGGCCTGCCTCTTGGAATAGCGATCAGCCACTGACTCCACGAGTCTCTCATTTAGAACAATCCCCAAGTAGAAGTTGAGCGTGATCATGCAACGGTTTAAGGTTTGGCGCAGCCAGCAAGCAAAGAAATTGACAGGCTACGCCGTAATAGCGATTTTGATGATCGGTGTGGTGGTCGTTGGGTTGGGGCGATCGCCCGCTCTAGCCGTCACGCCACGCCACTATACAGAGCTGGAGTTTCCATCGTTACCTGAAATTGAGATTCCTGACTATACGCAGTTTGAGCTAGACAATGGGCTGCAGGTTTACTTAATGGAAGATCACGAACTGCCACTTGTGGGCGGAACAGCGATGATCTATACGGGCGATCGCCTAGAACCTGCTGACAAAGTCGGCCTAGCAGGTATCACTGGCGAAGTGATGCGCAGCGGAGGCACCTTGAGCCACTCTGCGGATGACCTCAATCGGCTCCTGGAACAGCGAGCTGCTTCGATTGAGACAGGGATTGGCACTGACTCTGGCAGCGGCAGTTTTAGTTCATTGACCGAAGACTTACCAGAGGTGTTTAGCTTATTTGCCGAGGTGCTGCGCCAGCCCGCATTTCCTCAAGACAAACTTGAGCTGGCTAAAACTCAGCGTCGAGGGGCGATCGCCCGTCGCAACGATGACCCCGATGAAATTGCGCGTCGTGAGTTTCAAAAGCTGATCTACGGCAGCGATAGCCCCTATGCCCGTACCGTAGAATATGCGACCCTCGACAACATTTCACAGGATGACCTGGCTCAGTTCTATGGCACCTATTTTCACCCCAACAACATGTTGCTGGGGATTGTGGGCGACTTTGACCCCGTTGAAATGCGATCGCTCGTCGAGCAAGAATTTGGTGATTGGGCACCTGGGGCTGATGTCGATGGCCGGGAAACTCTGGCACCCGTCTCACAAGCCACTCAAGGCGGCATCTTTGTTGTCAGCCAGCCTCAGCTAACTCAAAGCTCGGTGCAGTTGGGGCATCTGGGCGGTCGCCTCAATGACCCCGACTATGCGGCTCTATCGGTGATGAACGAAGTCATGAATGGCCTGGGTGGGCGACTGGTCAACGAAGTGCGATCTCGGCAGGGGCTCGCCTACAGCGTATATGCATACTGGTCTCCGCGCTACGACTATCCTGGAATGTTTATCGGAGGCGGGCAGACTCGCACCGATGCAACCGTACCATTTGTGTCATCGACACTGAATGAGATTAAGAAACTGAGAACTGATCTGGTCACTGAAGCCGAGCTCCAGCAGGCAAAAGATGGAGTTCTCAATTCGTTTGTCTTTAATTTCCAAGATCCAGGGCAAACCCTGTCGCGGGTGATGCGCTACGCCTACTACGACTACCCAGAAGATTTCATCTTTCAGTATCAGCGGGGCATTGAGGCCACGACGGCTGAAGATGTACAACGGGCTGCCCAAACCTATCTTGCGCCCGAAAATGTGGTCACACTTGTCGTGGGCAATGAGGCCGAAATCCAGCCGCCTCTGAGTTCGCTGAACCCGGAGACGCGCGTCACCCAAATTGACATCACGATTCCGTCACCTCAGGGATAGCGATCGCCTCGTCAACGAGCAAACGATTGGTTACGATGGGTGATTGAGTTAAGTCAATGGCTTTGCCATGCGATCGCCCCTAAACTATTCGTCAGCTTATCGACCGTGGCTTAAAAGCGCGTCTAATTGGTTTTCACTCAGACGCCTACAGCAAAAGCTGTTTGAGACAATTGACATCGCCTCCCTAGTTTATTTCCGCGTCGCCTTTGGCGCGATCATGCTCTGGGAAGTGTATCGCTATTTCAGCAACGGTTGGATCAGTCGCTACTGGATTGATCCAATCTTAAACTTTACCTATTACGGCTTCGATTGGGTTCAGCCGTTACCTGGTATCGGCATGTATCTGATATTTGCCCTGCTGGGCTTACTGTCGATATTCATCATCGTCGGAGCCTGGTATCGCCTCAGCGCCTTCCTCTTTTTCATTGGGTTTACCTATGCGTTTTTGCTAGAGCAGGCACGCTATCTCAATCATTTCTATTTAGTCTGCCTGATCAGCTTTTTGATGATTTTGATGCCAGCTCACCGGGCTGGGTCAGTGGATGCTCTGCGTCGTCCGGCGATCGCCTCGCAAGTAGCCCCCACATGGACTCTCTGGCTCCTACGGGCGCAGATAGGTCTCGTCTATTTTTATGCGGGTGTTGCCAAGCTCAACGAAGATTGGTTTCGAGCCGAACCCCTGCGGAGCTGGCTAGCAGTACGCACCGATTTTCCGGTGATTGGTGCATTATTTAATGACGAATGGATGGTCTATCTGCTCAGCTATGGCGGATTGCTGCTCGACTTGTTTGTAGTGCCGTTTCTCCTGTGGCGACGCACGCGCCCAATCGCCTTTGGGTTGGTGGTCACCTTTCATCTGATGAATGTCGGACTATTTTCTATCGGCATTTTCCCCTGGTTTATGATTGCTGCGACAGCACTGTTTTTCCCACCTGATTTCCCTCGATGGGTGATTGGCAAGCCTCACACGACAAGCACCCCACCCAAAATTTCTAGAGTGTCTCCGTTGCATCTCAAGCGATGGGCCATTCTCGCTGGGTTGGGGTTCTATCTAACCTGGCAACTGCTGTTTCCGCTACGACATTTTCTATATCCTGGCAATGTCAACTGGACATATGAAGGTCATCAATATTCGTGGCATATGAAGTTGCTCAGCAAACGAACCACCGTTGAGTATGTGTTGCATGACCCCCACACGCAGACAACCTGGACAGTCACCCCCGAAGACTATCTGTCGCGCTGGCAAGCTCGCAAGATTGGCAGTCGTCCGGATTTGATCCTACAGTTTGCTCATTTTTTGGCCGATGAGGCATGGAAGCAAGGCTATCAAACAGTTGAAGTGCGAGCTAATGTGATGATGTCGCTCAATGGCCGTGATCCGCAGCCTTTGGTTGACCCAATAGTCAATCTTGCTGCCGAACGCCGAACACTCGCGCCAAAACCCTGGATTTTGCCCTTACTAGACTCGACTGCAGAAGATGATGTTGTCGTTGAGGGTTCGATTGAGCTTCAAGACGAAACTGAAGCAGAATAACCCATCAACCCGTCCGGGCTAACGCATCACTGCAAGCCACCAAGGCGCTGCGCTGCCTGCTTAGGTTAGCCAGTCCCGATGAAGTTATATGTAAGAGGGTAACCTCGAACTCTCCCGAAAACATCTGCTCTGTTACTTCCCGCGCCAGACAAGTTTATTGTGATGCCTCTCATATCTGAGAGGCTTATTTGATCAGCCATGCCCACTTTTCGGTACACTCAGGGATGCCGTGACGACAAATTCTAATGGCCGACTCTTCACATCAGAACGCAGCGATCAGTGCAGCGGTAGCAAAACTCTACGACACCTATCCCTTCCCGCCCGATCCGCTGCTCGATGAACCACCCCCCGGATATAACTGGCGTTGGAACTGGCTTTCTGCTTACAGCGTTTGCACTGGGCGCAAACCCCAACAGCAGGCAATTCGCATTCTCGATGCTGGATGTGGCACGGGTGTCGGCACCGAATATCTTGTCCACCTCAACCCGCAGGCTCAGGTTGTCGGCATTGACCTCAGTGCCGGGGCGCTGGCGGTGGCCCGAGAACGGTGTCAAAAATCCGGAGCCGATCGAGTTGAGTTTCACCATCTCAGCCTCTACGACGCCGACCAAGTCCCTGGGCAGTTTGATTTGATCAACTGTGTCGGTGTGCTGCATCATCTGCCTGACCCAATTCGCGGCATTCAATCCCTGGCAGCAAAGCTGGCACCGGGTGGGTTGATGCACATCTTTGTCTACGGCGAACTCGGTCGTTGGGAGATTCGGCTGATGCAAGAGGCGATCGCTTTATTACAGGGCGATCGCCACAGTAACTATATCGACGGAGTCGCTGTTGGCCGGCAACTCTTTGCAGCGCTACCCGATACTAATCGGCTGCGGCTGCGCGAACAAGAACGCTGGTCGCTTGAAAATCAGCGGGATGAAAACTTTGCCGATATGTATGTGCATCCCCAAGAAATTGACTACACTATCCACACTTTGTTTGAGTTAATTGATGCCTCTGGGCTAGAGTTCCTGGGCTTTTCTAATCCCCGCATTTGGGCCTTAGATCGCCTCATTGGTCAGTCGCCAGAGTTAATGGAACGAGCAGCTCAAATGAGCGATCGCCAGCGCTATCGATTGATTGAGCTGCTCGACCCTGAGGCCATTACCCATTACGAATTTTTCCTGGCCAAACCTCCACTCCTTCGATACGACTGGACGTCTGATTCGGCGCTGTTGGCCGCGATTCCAGAACGCAGCCCCTGCATGGATGGGTGGGACAGCCACTGTTTGTTTAACTATGACTACCAAATTATTAACTTGAGCGAGAGTGAATGGCAGTTTCTCAAGGTCTGTGATGGCAATGAGTCTCACTCCGTTGAACAACTTTTGACCCAGGTGCCGCTAAGCTTAGCCGATGTGCGATCGCTACTTGAGCGCCAGCTGATTCTTTTAACTCCAAATAGAGAGGTCTAGCTAAGTCAAAAAGCGAGTAACGGTGCCGCCATCGTTTAGTCTAGCTCCCGTTCATTGTGGCTAGCAGCCTGCATTGGCTTCAACCCACCACAAATCAATATGGGCAATCAGCATTGATGAATGGATGGATTACAGCCTGGATTTTTGAGTGGCACTGGCAAGCGATTTTCAGAAATTATCGATGAGACCATCATTAAGACAACAACAACCAAGTACATAGTAGACAGTAAATATGGGATAGCCGCCACGTTTAAACTTTACGTTGAGTGATAAATTTCACATCACCAATTCCACCTATAAATTGACAATTTTCGTTAAAAAATAAAATTAAGCCCGTGAAAATACGGAGCTAGCAGATAATTTACGTTTTCCAAAATATTTTGAAGCAGCCAATCTTGAATGTTTAGCTGTGAAAGCTGGCTATGCCCAAAGACATATTTTCTAGAGGTTTAGGAAAGAGGTGACCTAAAATAAGTGTGTCTGAACGCTAGTGAACTATTTCTTCGAATTATCATGCTCTCTAAGATGTTTCTGCGTCAAAATTCTGGTGGCTATCTCTTAACAATTTCGGCGCTCCTGAGTGCTGCAATTGTTTTGAATGTGCCTGCTGCAAGCTACGCCAATACGTCTCGCGACGCACTCAGGTCGTCAGCCCAAACCTCTGATTTAGGGACGATTCGTTTAGCTCAAACAACTAGCACTGGCACGATCGTCGATGTTGCTGCCGAAAACGGGTCATTTGATACCCTCGTTCAGGCTGTTCAAGCGGCTGGCTTAGTCGATACCTTGTCAAGTGAGGGGCCATTCACAGTATTTGCCCCCACAGATGAAGCGTTTGCAAACTTGCCTGATGGCGCGCTAGACGCGCTGCTTCTACCTGAAAACCAAGATTTGTTGACTGAGATTCTGACCTATCACGTTGTTCCAGATGCGGTAATGTCAGAAGATTTAGCACCTGGAGCAGTTCCGTCATTAAATGGTGATCTAGCCGTGAATGTTACCCCCGAGGGTGTATCTGTTAACGATGCCAGCGTGATTCAGCCTGATGTTGAAGCCAGTAACGGGATCATCCATGTCATTGATCAAGTGTTGATTCCACCGTCTGTGTTGCCAGAGTTGGAAGCACTGCTGCAAGATTCAGAACTAGAACCAGACGTCGCGACACCTGCGCCTGCGCCTGCACCTGCGCCAGAGACCACATCTACTACAGAATCGCCTGAGACAATCCGAGGACTGTGGTAATTTGCATGACTCTGAATTTCCGTTGATCAACGGGTGCAGATTAGGATTGAATAATTAAAGTATTGTTTTGAAATTAGAGCAGGCTTCAGAGATGGAGCCTGCTCTAATTTGTGCGAAGTGTGATCCTGAACTGTTCCCTATGTTGGTAAGCCACGATCGGTATTCGTATTCCGCAATTGTTGATCGTCCTGATTATTATTGGCCTCATGGCCAACGACTAGCCGTTTATCTAGCGCTTAATGTCGAGCATTTTTCATTCGGAGAAGGACTAGGAGCAACGCTAACGCCTGGTGGGCCTCAGCCAGATGTTCTCAATTATTCATGGCGAGACTATGGCAATCGGGTGGGGGTATGGCGGTTGCTTGAGATGTTTGACCAGCTTGAGTTGCCTGTCGCCCTGCTGGTAAATTCAAGCATCTATGACTATTGCCCTGAAGTCATTGCAGCGTTTCGTAATCGTCAGGATGAGATTGTCGCCCACGGGCGCACTAACTCTGAACGTCAAAGTGTCATGGCAGAAGCAGATGAGGCCACGCTGATTCAATCGGTGACGACAGCAATTCATCAGCGTGAGGGCATTCTCCCACGCGGATGGCTAGGCCCCTGGATTTCTCAGAGCTGGGTGACGCTAGATTTGCTTCATGAAGCTGGCTATCACTACTGTCTAGATTGGTGCTGCGACGACCAGCCT
>CAZCXK010000031.1:0-48469 GCA_964502605.1 uncultured bacterium | reverse complement strand
CTTGTTTGTCACCCTTGTCCTATCAGCAATTAAGGAAGATTTGTCAGGCAGTCAGGTTTGACACTGCTCAACCAAAACGCCATTCCAGTTCATCTGCCGACTGGAAAACATTAGCGTTTTATTTATTTTATTTAATAGAGCCGCCAATAAAAGGCGTAAATCACTGTTGACGCTGCCAATCATGATGATCCGTCCACCTTCACCCATGTGGCGAAGGGCTTCCTGAGTTGCCACAAAAACGCCCCTGACATTCACCGCGACGAGTCGGTCAAACTCATCAATCGAGAATTGGTCAATCGGTGCGACGATGGCAACGCCTGCGTTGTTGACGAGAATGTCGAGACGACCGAGGGTGTTGACAGTCTCAGCTACAGCATGTTTTACCGCCAGTCTGGAGGGGAATGTGCCTCCATTGGCATGATTGAGGAGCGGCTGAGAACGGATGATAAAGCAAAGGAGTTTTTGGATGCTGCACAACGCCGCTTGAACGAAAATCCCTTGCGAAATGCCCTGGCGGCCTTTTATTTGCAACCGGGGCGCAAAGGGGAAGGCTCGGTGGAGTTTGCCCACAAGAGCTTTAGTGAGTTTCTCTGTGCGGAACGCATCAAGCAGGCCATCGAAGACTGGACTCGCAAAATAGAAAAGCGGGGGCGCAGCAAAACTTTTGAGGTATCGGACGACGAGCTGCACCGGGAAATCTATGACCTGCTGGGTGCACCCGTGCTTACGGAAGAGATTGTGGAATATCTGTTTGAACTGTTGCAAGACAGTGAGGCTTTTCAGTCTGTTGACCTTTTCCGCCGCCTTCATGACTTTTATCTGCGGTGGTGCAACCACGAGTTTATGGACTGTGCCCCGACCGACAATCTGCCTCAGAAAAAAATGCTGCAGCTTCAGGGACTGGGGATTCCTGCTAAGCTGCGTGCCGTAGATGTCTATGCTGGGCTAAATGTGCTGATCATTCTAGTCAAGCTCCACGCGGCTGCCCAGCATCCTGATTATCCTCACGTACCAGATGACGCACCGACTCCAGACATTTCCTTTCATCCTTGCGGTAAACCTGATTCAGACGAGTTTGAAGACGATCGGCGCCTAAACGTGATTCACTATGCCGACTCACTTAGCCAGG
Source organism: uncultured bacterium (assembly GCA_964502605.1). Taxonomy (GTDB): domain Bacteria; phylum Cyanobacteriota; class Cyanobacteriia; order CAZCXK01; family CAZCXK01; genus CAZCXK01. The sequence continues at coordinate 47,340 of CAZCXK010000031.1, read as the reverse complement.
GAACGTTTACTAGAATGGTCGGATCGCACCTCTCCAGCGCCAACCTCTCCAGCGCCAACCTCTCCAAAGCCGACCTTAAGAACATTGCATAGAATAACGATACTGATTGGGAAGGAGTGAGGGGACTGGAGACAGCAAAGAGGATGCCAGACAAGTTGAGGCAGCAGTTGGGCATTGGAAAGCAGGAAGAAGAAACCGAGTCGTGAAAGGATGATGGAGGTTATTTTTGAAGCTTGCTCACTCCTGTCTACCACAACCTAACAACGAACGAAATGCTGCTCGTCTGAATCGAGGCTTGCGTCTTGTTGGTGTTTCATTGCTTTGTCTCACATGAGGCGACCTTTGTGTGACTATAGCCTGAAGTGGCGTCAACCTAGGCTATCCTCATCTGAACCGAGACTGGCTTCAGTCTAAGAGAGATTGACCTCACTTCAACCCAGGCTGGCTTCATGTTGAGTGAGGCTGGTCTCACTTGAACCGAAGATAGTGTGACTTTAAATGAGCCTGACTTCAGTTTAAGTGAGTCTATTCGGATTCAAAACGAGGTTGACCTCGTTCCAAACGAAATTTACCCCATTCAGAATGAGGTTCGTCGCATTTCAAGTGAGACAAGATTCCTTCCAGCTCCAGCTCAGAACTCCTCTGGATTGATAGCGCGACCAGTCCAACAATGCTTGCCGAGATGGCACCGTAGAAACCATCAAAAGTCAGCCTAGTAGGACGGGTTGGCGTTAGCGCAACCCATCGAAACTGTTGCTGGCATTGGGTTTTGCTTTGCTCAACACCAACCTACATCAGAACTTTTGTCAGTCAATCAGGTTCTGAACATGGGTGATGCAGATCTAATCAGTCTCCAGTGCCCAGATAGTCTAGGGTCTGCACCGCTAACTCGTTACGAATATGGCTAAGTCTCTTGTGTGACCCTTCAAACTGGTAGATAGGGCGATCGCACGACTGCACCATTCATCAAAACGGCTGCAAGCATGGGAGTTGCGATAGAAATTTCACGACCCAGCCAGAGATTTGAGCAGCCAGCCAATCACGATGCCAGCTCCACCAAATCGAACGGCCTGCCAAAAGGGTTCTCTAAAGCTGCTCCATGAAAAGAGCTGACTTTCGAGCACTAGCTCGGTTTCATCGAGACGTTGGTGCAGAGTTTTCAACTCGGCTCTGAGTTCTGCGGTGCGATGGCGACGCAGTTCGCTTTGGGTGCGATTAATCTGCACCTTGAGTTCTTGCTGCTGCAGTTGAGCCGCCTGCACCTGGGTATAGCGCTCTTTAATGTGGTGCAGTGCAGCTTCTGCATCGCGCAGGGCTTGCTCAATTTCGAGCGGGTCAGGGTCAGGCGGCAAAGACGACGGGTGCGACTCGTGGGGAGAACTCATGCAACAGTGTAAAGTAGAGACAGAACTAAGGCTATCTCAACCGTTTTCGGTTGTGTAGAGTTTCAACATAAATTTCTATTGCAGTATTGGTTATCCCGTGAGCCGCCGCTATGCCTAAATCTACTCACGCTCACCCGCTCATCTCCGATCAGCTTGTCAATCCGGCTTCGACGCAATTGGCCGCTGTTGATACATTGACGCTGGCTCAAGCTTTAGCCGAACGATTGGCGATCGCCCCTAATGACTGGCATCGTCTCAAAGGCAATCGGGCCGCCCGAGCCCGTGAGCAGGTGGCGATCGCCCTTGTTTATTTGCTCAACGATCAGGCTGAAGAAGCCTTACCCCGCTTGCAGCAGGCCGCAGGTTGGCTTGATCAGTCTATTTCGGCTCCGCCCTGCCCTACTCACGGTCGCTAAGGGGTTCTTCCGAGTTTGATGTCTTTAAGCCTGCTTTGATTAGAAAATCGAGCTGAGCCAGAGTTGAGGTGGGAGCCGTGGAGCCGGGAAGTTGGCTACCTGTGGCGATCGCCGTCGTGTGTAGGCTCGACATCTGATGACACAGTAAGCTCAGCAAGCACGAGCAGACAAAAAGCAGGCATAGGTCGAGATTGCGGCCAGACATGAGTGCTAAAGATGTCATCATCGGCTTAGCGGCAGCGACTGCTGGCGTCGATCGCACGGCAAGCGGCTGACGATGAGCAGGATGGAACCGAGCAGCGCTCCCTCGACCGAACGCAGCTATCATCGGGCTCAACAGTTTGACGTTAACTCGTTTGGATGTAGTCGTTTCAATCATTGTTAATCTAGTACTTGCATCAGGTCGATCGGTCAATGGAAAAATTCAGAAGCCCTCAGGATGGGGAGCAAGAGGGGCTTGAATTGCCTCTCCCGCTCTGGGAGAGAGATTTAGGGTGAGGGCACGAAAGTGACATGCTCCCTTAGGATGTGTCGAGCTGAGCAGCTCATGCTCTCGTCTATGGCTGGCCCATAGCCATAGACTGCCCAACGGTATAGACTACTCAACGTTAGATTTTGTGTCGCTGGCTCAGCGGCACGTTCGTCTGAGTCATGCGTTTGGTCACCATGTCTATCATGCCTATTGCGCGGAATCAGCACGTCAGCCAAACCGATAGACTCAAATCAGCTTAGCAAAATCTTCTTCCAATTAACTGGACTGCCCAGATGAGGATTTATCTGAGGATTCATCATGGCCAGGTTTGATGGCGACCTTTAAACACTGGATGGCGAGGCAGAGTCTTGAGCTGCAACCAGCAGTTGCAAAATCTCCTGGGCGGCGCGATCGCACACACCCGGTTTGCCGATCGCCTGCCGCATGCGGTCGTAACCCCTCAGCATCTGCTGGCGTTGTTGGGGATCTTGTAGCAGACTCAGGGCTGCGAGGGTCAACTGCTGAGGATTAGCAGCCTCTTGCAGAAACTCGGGTACGACTGGCTCCATCAGCACTAAGTTGGCCGGAGACATGAAGGGAATCGAAAACCGCAGGACATGGCGAGCCACCCATGCGGTCACCGGATGTACGCGGTAAAGGACAAGTTGAGGCACGTTGGCTAGAGCGAGCTCAAGATTAACGGTGCCTGATTTGGCGATCGCCAGATCAGCTGCCGCAATGACGGTTTGGCTCTGGTCTTCGACTAATGTGGCATTTAAGCCGTAGTGGTGCATGATTTGCTCAATGGCGGAGCGATATGCCGGGAGCGCCAGCGGAATCCAGAAGCGCACGGTTGGCAGTTGGGCCTGGAGTCTACGAGCGGTCTCCGCGATCACCGGGAGCAACCCGCGAATTTCTTGCGGACGCGACGCCGGAAACAGGGCGATCGCCAGCTCATCGGGGGCAATGCCTAGAGCCTGACGTGCCTGCTCGCGCGTGGGAGCAGTCTGCATGTGGTCAACTAGCGGATGCCCAACCCAGGTGACGGCAGCGCCCGACTGCTGATAGTGTTTGGCCTCTCCCGGAAAAATAGCCAGAATGCGATCGGTCATTGAGACAATCTGGCTGGTGTTGCGGGAGCCAAATGACCAGACCCATTCTTGCGGCGCAATATAGTAAACCACAGGAATCGCGGGCCAATGGGCTCTGAGATAGCGACCCAGGCCAATATTGGGGCTGACATAGTCAATCATAATCACCAGATCAGGTGGGTGCGATCGCATGGCCTGACGCACTCGCCGCTGCAGCTTCACTGTAGGAATAATATAGGGCAATGACTCGACCAACCCTACTGAACCAATCGCGCTCGTGTGGCCCAAGAGGGTTGCGCCTGCTCTCGCCATGCGATCGCCCCCTAAAGCCAAAATTTCTATCGACAGGTCTTGCTGTGCTGCCTGCCGATTCAGCGCGGCGATCAACAGCGATCCCTGTAGGTCTCCAGATACTTCTCCAGTGCTGATAAAAATGCGCCCCGTTCGGTTCACGGCTTTATATCCTAGAACATCAGTCCATCTTTGCCCATCGAATCTGCCCAAGCATGGCTAAGGAGCCAACGGGCGATCAATTCTAGCTATTGGTTCTTGCTCCGCAGCCCAGGAATGAGACCTCGCCGTCCAGGGGTCTGGCTCATTCGTAAAAACTGCCGTAAATGTTGCATGGGTTCGCTATCCGGCAGCAGTTCTAGCTGTTCAAGAGCATTATGAAGGCTCAACCCAGAACGATATAAGAGGCGAAAGGCTTTTTTGAGAGCCTGCAGGGTTTCGCCACTGTTGAGAGTCGCAATTCCGGCACGTTTGATGCCCACCTGGTTGAGCGATCGCACCCGTGCTGGGTTGCCTTCTACTAGCATATAGGGAGGCACATCTCGGGTAATACGGCTCATGCCGCCCACCATCGCCAAGCGGCCAATATGCACAAACTGATGGATTCCTAAAATGCCGCTGACCGTAGCTCTCGACTCAATATGGACATGCCCCGCCAGCGCAGTGCTGTTGGCAATGACGACGCGATTGTCGATCATACAATTGTGGCCGACATGCACATAGGCCATCAGCAGGTTGCCATTACCAATTGTCGTCGCCTCTCCCGCACGGGTTGCCCGATTGATGGTGACATATTCTCGAATCAGGTTGTCGTTGCCAATTTTAACCAGAGTCAGATCGCCTGCATACTTCAGGTCTTGGGGCGCTAAGCCGATTGCCGCTCCCGGAAAGATCTGGTTACGTTCTCCGATTTCTGTCCATCCATCTAATACGGCGTGAGGCCCAATTACAGTGCCTGCTCCGACCTTAACCCGTGCACCGACAACAGCATAGGCTCCGACTCTCACCGTCGGATGAAGTTGGGCATCGGCATGAATAACAGCGGTCGGATGAATCAGAGTAGTCAACGACGAATCTCCCTTCCCATGGAGCAGCCAGCCTAATTGAGGTGACAGAATCGATTCAGATAGTGGGGTAATCTATACCGGGTCACGGAGTTGATTCGCTCCTATCTGCAACGAACCTGTAGCAATCTGTCATCGGGCTGACTGGTGCTAGATGCGTTTAGCGATTAATCATTCACCGATTAATCTACCAGAGAAAACATTAACTCACCTTCAGCAGCAAGCTGTCCGTCAACTGTGGCACGGCCTTGCATCTTACCAAAGCGGCGGCGTTTTACAGAAATGAGTTCGACCGTCATAATCAGCTGATCTCCAGGCACGACTGGGCGGCGAAAGCGCACTTTATCGATGCCTGCAAACATCAGTAATCCTTCTGGCACATCAGGCAGCTGAGTCAACACCACCCCTCCCACTTGAGCCATGGCCTCCACAATCAGCACACCCGGCATAATCGGTCGCCCAGGGAAATGTCCTTGAAAGTGAGGCTCGTTAAAGGTGACATTTTTGATGCCAACGGCGCGCTCACCTGGAACATAATCAATAATTCGATCGACCAGCGAGAAAGGGTAGCGATGCGGGAGCAACTGCTGAATCTCTTCAACAGTCAGAATAGCTTTGTGAGTAGACCGATCGACCCGATCAGTCTGGGTGTCGGTCTTTGATTGCGGTGTTGAGGTATGAACGTCAGTCAATATGGACATGGGTCAACGTAAATAGGGCTACAAAAATCAAAACATCGAAATCGAATTCCCAGTATCAACACAGTCGTGAGATAGGGACTGAGCAAGCTGAATGTGAAGGCTATGGCTAGCTTTGTAGGCAAGAATGTGAGCCGTTGGGATGACTCCCAACAAACTTAAATCTCCTACTAAGTCTAAAAGTTTATGGCGCACTGGCTCATTTGAAAATCTCAACGGAGGATTAAGCCAACCCTCATCTCCACAGACAAGCGCATTCTCTAGACTGCCGCCTTTGATCAGCCCTTGCTGCTGCAGGTGTTTGATTTGGGATGCCAGACCAAAAGTGCGGGCTGGGGCGATCGCCCTTTGAAAGGGGTCATGCTCTGGTGACCAGCTAAACCACTGGTTGCCAATTGCCGCCACGTCAAAATCAATGCCGTAGGTCAACCGCAGCTCTTGAGCTGGCAAGGCGGCAACGAATGCATCATCCTGGCGCACCCAAATTGGAGCCGTAATGATCTGACCACGCCGGGGGGCTGCCTGGGCTAGCCGACCCACTTGGGCGATCGCCTCAACCCATCCCTGAGCCGAGCCGTCCAGCAAGGGTACTTCTGGCCCGTCAATTTCGATGCGAGCATTATCAATGCCAGTGCCCACCAACGCCGCCAATAGATGTTCAACCGTCCGCACGGCAGCACCGTTGGCTGCCAGTTCTGTTGAGAGTAGGGTTTGATGCACTGAGTCAACCGAGGCAGGGATGGTCGGCCACTCCGCTAGATCCGTCCGTACGAAATACCGACCTACATCAGGCTGTTCTGGCAGAATTCGCACCTGTGTAGACATGCCTGAGTGCAGCCCAACCCCTGAGCGCACCACATCAGAAGCAAGAGTATATTGCTGACCGCTCTCACTCCTAAACTCTGGTGGCAAATCGGGAGAGGGTGCCTGCTGAATTAAATCCAATGGAAGACTATAGTCTCCCTGCATACTGCCCATAATTGGTTTTCCCTGCGAACCCCACACTGATTAGAATCGCTCACCCACCCCAAAATGAATCTGACTGCCTCCATCGTCATTAATACCATAGTCAACTCGAATTGGGCCGAGTGGCGACTGAATCCGGACACCCAGGCCATAGCCAAATCCAGTTCCTGGCTTATCCCGAACGTTGGCAGGCTCACCTGGCACGCTGCCTGCGGTGCCTAAATCGCTGCCAAAGTCGAAGAACAGGGCCCCCCCCACAATCGAGAAAATTGGGAATCGATATTCAGCGGTGGCCTGCAAAAAGCTGCGCCCGCTGCCCAAGTCTCCGGCCTGATAGCCCCGTACCGAATCCGTGCCGCCAAGGGAGAAAGCTTCATAGGGGGGCAAATCGCCCACGATCGTACCACCCTGGACATTGAAGGCCAGGGCTTCAGGGCCATCGGTAAAGTTAGTGAAGCTCACTGGGACATAGCGGCTATAGCTCGCCCGCAACCGATTAAACAGAATGCTGCCCGCACCGATAGGCACAGACTGCTCACTGCCAACTCGCAATAGGGTTCCACTTGTGGGCTGAGTCGCACTATTGCGGCGATCGCGCACTAAGCCTAGCTGTAGGGTAAACAAGTCATCTCGCCCCGTGCCGCTAAAGCTCAGATCATTGCCTTCCTCATCTTCGGGAGCAAGATCTCCGTCTGAATCAGTGACGCGCACCCGCTGATATTGGACGCCAGCCGACCCGCGCCAGCCTTCCCAACCCAGCCACTCATCCAACGGGCGGCTAAAGCTGACCGCTCCACCCAGACGGTTGACCCTGGGGCTATCCCCATTGTCTAAATCAACATCTCGTTCGCCCCCGTCAAAAATCAGCGAAATTGAACGTCGGCTAAAGGCATTGACGGTATAAGACGTGCGATAGGGATCACCCGCAATCCAGGGATCGGTAAATCGCACATCAAACAGCAGTTCCCGTTCCCCGACTTGAACTTCAGCCCCCAATCGCTGGTTATTTCCACCCAGGTTTTGCTGCTGATAGCTAACGCTACCAAACAAACCACTGGCCGAGCTAAATCCGACCCCAGCGGCGAGCGATCCCGTATTACCTTCAATGACATTAACAACAACATCAACCTGGCGCGGGTCTTCACCCGGATCAAGCGAGATTCGCACATCATCAAAAATGCCAAGCGCAAACACCCGTTCTAGATCCTGCTGAATCTGCTGCTGGTTAAATACGTCCCCCGGCTCAGATTCAAACTCTCGGGTGATGATGAAATCTCGAGTTCGACCTCGGATGGGTTCGCCATCTTCATCAACGGCTTGCCCATCGTCATCCAAGAACCTGACCTGAATATTTTCAATGACGCCTTCGGTTACATCTAGAGTAACCATGCCATTGGGAGAGACTTGGGGGGCGTCAATCACCTGAGCTAGCACATACCCATTTTCCTGATAGACCTGGTTGAGGCGTTCAACGCCCACTTGAAAGTCGCGTAGGTTTAAGGTTTGGCCATACTGAGGCGAAAAAATCTGATCAACGATTTGCTGTATCGTTAGCTGCTGCCCTGCAAAATCAAGAGCTTCTCCTTGGTCTTGCAGGGTGCTTCCCGAAATCTGAACGGTTTGCAATACTGGATTGGGATCGACCTCAAAGGTGACTCTAACCCCCAAGGGCGTATCCTCTGGGACGGCTCTCACATTTGAGAAAAACCCCGTTGCAAAGATAGAGTTGATGTCTTCTTGCAGTTGCGATCGCGTTGTCGTGCGGCCAGGACGAGTTTGAATCGCATCATAAACAATGGTTTCAAGCTCTGGCTGGTTGTCAACCCCGACGACTGCGACCTCAGCAATCAAAACGCGAGGCTCAGGCTCAGTTTCCGCACCAGGTGGCGTCGGTTGGTTGGGTAACTCGGTCGGTGCGGGTGCAGGCGGGGCACCTGCGGGAGGTTGGGTGTCAACGTCTTCAGCGTCAACGTTGTCTTCGACAGCCGATTCATCATCATCTGGGCTGTCCTCACTATCCTCTAAACCTGCGTCAGAATCCTGTTTGGTCGCTGCCCCAATGCCTGCATCTGCACTGGCTAGAACAGAGCCTGCTGACGAGGCGGCCAACTTGACAGGCTCGCCATTTGTGGCGTGATGCTCACCCGAGTTTAGCGCTGTCGCAATGAGAAATTCGGGCTGGCTGATAGCTTCTGTGGCGATACCCTCGATCGAGGAGAAGGAAATTGGGCGATCGCCAGATGCCACGCTGAGATTGACGTTTTCAACACTATACGCAGCAGGTTCCAACGTTTGCGCTTGCACAGGAATTGAAAGGCCAACGCCAGTGGATACCGTAAAGGCTGCCAGCAATACCGGGGAAAACCGCATAGGGGTAAATTTTTCTGTCACGTCCACACACCACAACCTGTCTTAAACAGACAACACAATACAGAAACCCACAAACCGCAAGTCAATGATTATATCAGACCTGTTTGATTGCCTCACCCATGTCAAAACCCGTTGTTTTTTTGTCAAAAATCTCCGGTTTTGAGCTGTATACAATTAGCATCAAACGGACAAATTTTACAGCATTGCTGACCCACCCTCCGAATGAATGTGACATGGACATAAGTGGACTAGGAATACTTAACTTGGTCGAGCTGCCTGTTAATGCGTTAAATTGTTTGGGCAAGAACTCGTATCATCACCTGCTGATAAGCAGCTTCGACATTGCCCAAGTCATGACGAAATCGGTCTTTGTCTAACACTCTCTGATTAGGATCAGATTCAGCTTGATTCCATAGCCGACAGGTGTCGGGGCTAATTTCGTCAGCGAGAAGCACCTGATGATGGCGATCGCACCCAAATTCGAGCTTAAAATCGACCAATATAATTCCACATTGCTCAAAGAAGGTGATCAAACTCTGGTTAATCTGTAGGGCCTTGTGATGCAGCTGATCAAGCTGTTCGGGGGTTGCTAAGCTGAGTAGCAAGAGGCGATCGCGCGTCAGCAGTGGATCGCCAAGCTCATCATTCTTGTAGTAATACTCAACCAAAGGAGGCTGTAAAACTGTGCCGGTAGCTAGCCCGGTTTGCCGACATAAACTACCTGCTGCAATATTTCTAACCACGACCTCTAGTGGCAAAATTTTGACGGCTTTGACCCGCATCGTATTAGAAGACGGCTGATCAATCCAATGAGTTGCGATGCCCCCCTTTTCCAGGTATTGAAACAAATGGCTAGAAATTGCACAGTTGGCCGCCCCTTTCCCCTGGATGCTGCCTCGTTTTTGAGCGTTAAAGGCCGTGGCATCGTCCTTAAAGACAGTCAGCAAAATATCAGGATCATCAGTCGGGTAAAGGATTTTGGCCTTACCTTCATACAGCTTAGGATGAGTCGGTGTTGCCATCGGTAGATCTGTTGCCATAGGTAGATCTATATAGAGAGAGCAAAATAGAGAGAGATCAAACGAGGATAGTCAACATAGGGAGGGAGTAGGCTGCATGTACGGGACAGGTCAGGCAAGCAGACTCTAACTTTACCTCACTTTGGGTCACGAGGTCGGTCTAACCGATGCTGAAGCATGCGGGTCTGGCTCTATCCACTTATTTCCCAGGGGCGGACGCACCATCAGGTAAAACGCTGGCCCAAGTAGTGGAATCAGCGCAACGACCGAAAAAATGGCACTATGATGCCAGCCGCGTCGTGCCATATCATCGCCTAAAAGCGCTGGGAACAAGAGACACAGTAAGCAAAAGTCGAGGCTCATGACATGGATAAACCGATGGGTTTGCCAAAGTTGGAGGAAGGTCGCCCAGTTGCCTTGGGTCAACCCATAACTCAATAAAATTGTCACACCCAAGGCGATCGCCCCTCCCAGCCAGCGCGAATCAAACAGCTTAATCCAGAGAGTTTTAGACCCCTCAAACCTGGGCGATCGCTGCCTCAAGGCCAGATATGGCAACAGAGCAAATGCCCCCAGCGCAAACGAGCCAACTGCAAACGGCCATGCTGGCACCCGCTGCATTCGACCATCTGCATACAGCAGAGCCCCATACATCATAGGGAAAATGCCCATTAGATTAAACAAGGCAATCACAAGCGGATCAATCCCGTCCCAAGCTCCGGTTGACAGGCTTTGAATCAACGTTACAGTGTCAGGCTGGTCAGGAGGTGCCAGTAAAAACGCGTAGCCAATCAACCCAACCCACAATATCCAGAATCCTAGCGCTCTGACCATGCGGTTTTATCCCATTCCTTTGATGTTAACAACATGTCCAAACATCTTTTAACCTATCGTTTCTTGCCAATACATCAAGCAATCTTAAGACTTACCCGTGGCAGCCAAACTTGCTCTAACTTAGAAAATAAAGATAATCAAAAGATTTTGGACGCCATACCGACATAGCCACAATACGAGGACTTGAGGACGGTCATCACGTATGGATGCTAGTTTTCTACTGAAGCAATACGAAGTAGGACAGCGAGAATTTGTAGGGGTTGACCTCAGAGGAGCCAACCTCAGTGGGGCAACACTAATTGGCGTAAACTTGAGCGGTGCCAATCTTATGGGTGCCGATTTGAGTCGGGCATTTTTGACTGGATCTAACTTATCTGAGGCATTTCTCAACTGGGCCAACTTACGCTTTACTAAGTTGAGTGATGGCAACTTTGAAGATGTCGATTTGACCAAAGCCGATTTGACAGGCGCATTTTTGGTGAAATCTGATTTTCACCGGGCTAAGCTCAGTGGTGCCAATCTCAGCAATGCAAATTTACGATGTAGTAGCCTCGAACGGACTAACCTCTGTGGAGCCAATTTATCGGGCAGTAATCTTAGAAATGCCAATCTACGTCGGGCTAATTTGAGTTGGGCAAACTTGAGCCAAGCACGGCTGAGCGGAGCCCTGCTTAGAGGCGCATTTCTAAGCGATATCAACTTGAAAGGAGCGTATCTAAACGGCCTGGATCTTAAAGGCATCGATTTAAACGGCGTCAATTTGAGCCATGCCAAGCTCAATGGCGCAAATCTTGAGGGCGCGAACTTAACCATGACAAACCTGAGCGAAGCCAAACTCAGAGGAGTCACAATGACTGGAGCTGATCTGACTGGGGCTGATTTGTCTCATGCTTCACTAAACCATGCCAACCTAGACTGGAGCAATTTGAGTCAGACCAATCTAACAGATGCTGACTTAAGCAATACAAGGCTATTGGGTGTTAACGTTGACGGGGCGGAGTTTAATCAGGCTTTCATTTCTGAGCCTACTCGGCACTACTTACACATCCTCAACGCCCAACCGACACGTTCCTCGTTTTCGTCGTCAGCGTTGCCTCTGAAGAATATGCTGCATTAGACGATAGCGAATAAGCTCCACTGCAAGCAAGCATCAAGGTAAACCGCATGTCTAGTGATCTAGAAACCCCTGATCCAGCCATTGGACAAGCAATCGGATGCAGCGAAACGGCCTATGGCGTCGTGTTAGTTACGGCATCATCTCAAAAAGAGGCAGAAGCGATCGCCCATGTTCTAGTCCAGGGACAGCTAGCCGCCTGTGTCAACATTACCCCTGTGCAATCAATTTACCGTTGGAACGATGAACTCCAGCATGAGCAAGAATGGCAACTCCTGATCAAGACCCACTTGGCTCAACTTGCAGCTCTGGAGAAAACAATACGGGAACATCATTCCTATGACGTCCCCGAAATCATCGCTCTCCCCATTTTAAGAGGTTCACAGCCCTATCTTCGTTGGATTGACCAGCAGGTTATGAGCTCATAATATCCCAGCTTCAGGTTCCAGTTTCAGGTTGTCGTCCAGCAAGCTCGATTACACAGAGGTGCGAGATAGAGATTGTGTCGAAGCCTCGCGAAGTATGGCTGCCTTATCAGTTTGCTCCCAAGGGAGATCTAAATCAGGTCGCCCAAAATGGCCATAGGCAGCGACATCTTGGTAAAATCGTCCACCTCGTTCGCTAGACAGATTTGACAAGCCAAACGTCTGGATGATTCCAGCCGGACGCAGCTCAAAATGCTGCTGCACCAGTTCTAGAAGACGCTGATCATCAACAGCCCCTGTGCCAAATGTTTCGACCAAAATACTCACGGGGCGAGCGACACCAATCGCATAGCTTAGCTGAACTTCGCACTTTTCTGCTAAACCTGCGGCCACAATATTTTTGGCCACATAGCGACAGGCATAGGCAGCACTCCGATCTACCTTGGTCGGATCTTTCCCTGAAAAGGCTCCGCCACCATGCCGAGAATAGCCACCATAAGTGTCTACAATAATTTTCCGTCCGGTGAGACCTGAATCACCTTGAGGACCACCCACGACAAACTTACCCGTTGGATTAACCAAAAACCGAGTATTTTGATCAGGCTTGACATCGATATCACCAAAAACAGGCTCGACTACATGCACCCATAAGTCCTGTCTAATCTTGGCCTGAACAGCAGCATCGTCAGTAATATTACCAATCGTGGGAGCATGCTGCGTTGAAATCAAGACAGTATCAATTCCAATTGGGCGACCCTCTTCATAGAGGACAGTGACCTGAGTCTTTCCATCGGGGCGCAAGTAGGGCAACAAACCCATCTTGCGGACTGCCGAGAGTTTACGGGCAACGCGATGCGCCAAGCTAATCGGCATTGGCATCAGCTCTGGCGTCTCATTGCAAGCAAACCCAAACATAATTCCCTGATCCCCTGCACCGATTGCATCTAAGACTTCATCGCTAGATTGCTCTCGGGTCTCGTGCGCTTGATTAACCCCTTGGGCGATATCAGGAGATTGCTCATCCAGAGCAATCATCACCGAACAGCTATTGGCCGAGAAACCATTGACTGCATCGGTATAACCAATTTCAGCAATTTTTCGCCGAGCCAGTTCAACATAGTTGACTTGAGCCTTAGAGGAAATCTCACCCGTAATCAATACAAGCCCAGTATTGACGACGACCTCTGCTGCAACCCGACTATTTGGATCTTGAGCCAACAACGAATCAACAATCGTGTCAGAAATTTGATCGCAAATTTTGTCAGGATGACCTTCAGTAACTGATTCAGATGTAAAAAGATAACGACGAGCCAAGGAATCGTTTTCTCCTATCCTGCGAATGGAATTCTGAGATGAATACATGACATTAGGAAGGAGATTATCACACTTCTGAGGCATTCTGTAACATGGGTGTGATTTTGGGCGGCAACTTGGGGTATTGTTGCCCGTCTAATGAGATGGTTCAGAACATGTCGATCGCAATCAGAGCTTGATCTGATATAAGCTAGTGCGCTAAATCAATTTCAATCTCTGCAAATGTTTGAATCAGACCGTCTGCTTCACCCAACGTCTGTGGTCTCATAGATCCCCAAGCGATCGCGATGCATCCAGCAGCATCGGCTGCGCGGGCAAGCCGAATATCGGCTTGAGAGTCTCCGATGAGTAAGGTCGTACCAACGCTGACATCTAACGACTGGCAGGCAAGATGCATCAATGCCGGATCGGGCTTTTCCAGACCTCGCTCTGCCCCCAGTTGCAGATGCAAAAAAGGGGTGAGCTGATAGCACTCAACAAAGTCGTTGACATTTGCAGTCGTGTCAGATGAAACAATGCCAACCTTGAGATTTGCCTCTGACAACTGCTGGAGCAGTTCGCGTACTCCCTTAAATGGAGGCGTTTGCTCTGCTTTACGACCCATATAGGTATCTGTTTCCTGAAAGGCAGTGCGAACGATCTTGAGCGCATCTAGCCAGGGTCGCCCGGTTTCGGCAACATAGGCGGCAGCGGCAATTTCATTTTCGTATCGACTCCCGACCGCGAGTAAGCCATCTGGATTCATATGGTTGTTCTCGATGCCAAATGACATCAGCAAGGGCTCTTGAACCCCTGGCACCTGAGCATCAATTAGGCGCGATCGCTTTTGTCCCAGATTGCGTAGGAAGACCTCAGAGTTGGCGAGCGTCCCGTCTTTGTCGAACAAAATTGCTTCGAGATCGCGAAATTCTAAGTTGCCACATCGAATGGTTGCCAAACTTCATTCCTCCTAGTCTGCCTGTCGAGTCAACATCACTCCTCCAAAAAAAAGGTAGAAAGAAAATTTTCTTTCCACCTGTTCTGTCAACCTATAGCTGCAACAAATCACGTTCGGAGTAAGACTCCCTCTATATTAAATCTCCCTAGCCAATTAGTTAGAGATTGGTAGAAGACTAGCTTAGCTCAAGTCTCTTTAATGATCATTTCTTTGACCCAAGTATTGACTTAGCCAATCCAAACTATGGGTGCTATTTGCTGTCAGTACTATTCGCTGTCAGATATTGGAGCAGGAGGCTCGACATCCTCGGGTGCAGGTTCGATTTCAGAGGAAGCAGATACTGCACCGTTAGCGTCAGCCATTTGAGCTTGCTGCTGCTGCATCATTCGCTCACGATACCGTTCAGCCATTTCTTCGGCTTTGTCATAAACTAAGCCAGGATTTTTCACCATGTCTCCAGGCTCAGGCTCAAGCTGCTTAGTTGATAGTGAGATTCGACCTCTTTCTGCGTCTAGATCAATAATCATGACCTTAACTTCATCATTGACGTTAAATACGCTGTGAGGGGTGTCAATGTGGTCATGGGAAATTTCGGAAATATGGAGCAAGCCGCTGACGCCACCAATGTCGATAAAGGCACCATATGGCTTGAGCCCACGGACAGTGCCGATTACGACCTCACCAACTTCAAGACGATTCATCTTGCGCTCGACAAGTGCTCGTCGGTGACTCAAAACCAGACGGTTGCGATCTTCATCAACTTCCAAAAACTTTAGAGGCAGCTCTTCTGCAACTAATTCTTCTTTAGGCTTCCGAGTACTGATGTGAGAACCAGGGATGAAGCCTCTAAGACCTTCGATGCGAACAAGAGCACCACCTCGATTAGTCGCAAACACAGCCGAGCGAACAGTCGCATCTTCAGCTTGCAATTGCCGAACCCGCTCCCAAGCTCTCATGTATTCGATGCGTCGAATTGAGAGGGTCAGCTGACCGTCTTCATTTTCATCGGTTAGAATAAAAAACTCGCGGGTCTCGTTTGACTGCAGAACCTCCTCAGGGCCGTCAATCCGATTGATCGACATTTCCTGAATCGGGATGTATGCAGCTGTCTTAGCACCAATGTCAATCAGCGCCCCCCTCGGCTCAAGGCTAAATACCGTCCCTGCGACAACATCACCAGGACTGAAGTGATAGTCGTACTTGTCGAGCAAGGCGGCAAAATCGTCATGTGTAAAACCGATGTCTGGCTTTTCCTTTTCCTGATTGACCATGCTAAGTAATACCTACTGAGTTATCTCCGTTATGGTGAACGATAGTTTTGAGATCGAGCCGCTCAATAACATACGCACGCGCCCGCAATTTTGACCACTCTCATTCTAAGAGATTGAATGGCGAACGTCTGAACAGGAAGCTTACGTTTAACGATTAGCCTCCCAAACTGATTATGATATCGTAAATCCGCATCTGAGGATCAGAGGATCATTATTGTATCAACAGTTATGACTTCAAGTCACCTTTTTCTGCGATCGCCATCAACTTTCATTGGCAGATAGCTTCTATCGGATTGAAGAGGGCTGGCGGTCGTCATAAGCTGATGCACTATCTGGCGGACTTGAGGGGTCTGTTATAGATGAGTACTGTTGAGATGATGACTCATGCTCAACACCTTCTTGCAGGTGATTGAGAGCATCCACAAAATCGCGAATTCCCTGAAACTGACGATAAACGGACGCAAACCGGATATAAGCGACCTCATTAAGCCCTTCAAGGTAGTGAAGCACCAACTCACCAATCTCATTAGTTGGAACTTCACGTAACAAGCGCTGCTGGATTTCAGCTTCAATCTCTTCAACCAAGTTTTCTTGCTGAAGAGACGGAACACCCGTTTTTTCACAGGCGCGTGCAATCCCACGCAGCAGCTTTGATCGATCAAACGACTCGCGCTCACCATTGCGCTTAATAACCGTAATCGGAACAAATTCGATGCGCTCGTAAGTAGTAAACCGTCGCTTACACTCCAGGCACTCCCGGCGACGCCTTACACTTTGGCCAGACTCGGCTGAACGTGACTCCAGAACCCGATTATCTGGAAATTGGCAAAACGGACATCGCATGGTGAACGCCCTCAGGGCTAATGGATAAAGTAATAACGATTAGGTTGCAAATGTATGGGATACGATTCGCTAAATTAGCACTTCAGTATAAAAAATGCAAATAAAATGACTGGGCTTTTGAAGAGGCATAACCAGAAGCTACATGACTTATCATGCATGTTAGCCATGCATAACTCATGACATGTGGCCAACTAGAGGTCAATCGCAAGACAAAACAGGACAAGTGGAGAGCACAGCGCCACTCCACTCGTGTCATCACTACTTGTTAATTCTGGGGGGTTCACGAAAGGCGATCGCAAAAAACAGGACACCAATTGCACCCGCTAGAACAAGAATATAAGCAACGCTTTCCATCGGTATCGACTCCCAAAAATGAGCTACTAAATCACCTATCCATAGTCTACTAGCAAACGAATGAATGGTCTAACACGCTCTAGCTAAGCTGCGTCAGACCATTCTGTCTGATGAGACCAACTCATCACGACTTCAATAGCCACTCAATAGCCAGATTTAGATTGGTTCTTCACGACGGGTAGACTTGTCACCTACTTTCTGGAAGAAGCCCCATTCAACTTGCTCTGGCGACAGATCGGGATCAACTCCAGCAAAGACGTCGCGGAACAGAGTTCGAGACCCATGCCAAATATGACCAAAGAAAAAGAGTAGAGCAAAAACGGCATGACCGAATGTGAACCAGCCTCTAGGGCTTGTCCGAAACACACCATCAGATCCCAACGTTTCTCGGTCAAACGCAAACGGTTCTCCCAGTTGCGCCTTGCGGGCATACTGCTTGACTAAGGCAGGCTCTGTAATGGTTTTGCCATTCAGGTCACCTCCGTAGAAGGTTGCCGTAACGCCAACCTGCTCAAAGCTATATTTAGACTCCGCTCGACGGAACGGAATATCAGCCCGAACGACTCCATCTTTATCCGTCAAGATCACTGGAAAGGTTTCAAAGAAGTTAGGCAAACGGCGCACCGAAAGCAAACGACCCTCACCATCTCTAAACTCTGGATGACCTAACCAGCTGACTGCGATACCATCTCCCTGGTTCATGGGGCCAGTTCGGAACAGGCCTCCTTTAGCAGGGCTATTGCCCACATAGTCATAAAATGCCAGCTTCTCAGGAATTGTAGACCAAGCTTCATCCGAGCTTTCGCCATTGGCGATCGCAAACTGAATGCGTCGATCAATTTCCTGCTGGAAGTAGCCGCTATCCCATTGATAGCGAGTCGGGCCAAACAGCTCAATCGGGGTTGCTGCGCTACCGTACCACATGGTACCTGCAACAACAAAGGCTGCAAAAAATACAGCTGCAATGCTGCTGGATAGCACCGTTTCAATATTCCCCATTCTCAGGGCTCTGTACAACCGCTCAGGTGGGCGCACCGTCAGGTGAAAGAGACCCGCAATAATTCCTACAACACCTGCAGCGATGTGGTGAGCGACAATACCCCCCGGATTAAATGGATCAAACCCTTCTGGCCCCCAAGCTGGCGCAACAGGTTGGACGCTTCCTGTCAGGCCATATGGATCAGAGACCCACATTCCAGGGCCAAAGAGCCCAGTCAGATGGAAGGCTCCAAACCCAAAGCAAAGCAAGCCAGACAAGAACAAATGAATCCCGAACATTTTCGGCAAGTCAAGAGTAGGCTCGCCGGTGCGAGGATCGCGGAATAATTCTAGATCCCAGTAAACCCAGTGCCAACAAGCTGCCAGAAACAACAGCCCCGAAAGCACAATGTGAGCGATGGCAACGCCTTCAAATGACCAGAAGCCAGGATCGACCGCAGGGCCGCCTGTGACATTCCAACCGCCCCATGATTGAGTAACGCCCAAGCGAGTCATGAAGGGCAGAACAAACATGCCCTGACGCCACATCGGGTTTAAGACAGGGTCACTTGGGTCAAAAATGGCTAACTCATATAGCGCCATTGAGCCAGCCCACCCAGCAACCAGAGCAGTGTGCATTAGATGTACAGAAATCAGCCGCCCAGGGTCATTCAGGACGACTGTGTGTACGCGATACCAGGGTAGTCCCATCGACTACGCTCCTCCTCTAAAATTAATGTTTCAATGCTTATTCAGTCTTTTATTAAGGTGCCTGACACTGACAAGCCTATCAGCTAAGCGATCGCCCGGATTCAAAAACTGAGCCACACAGCATACATTTCAGCACAAAACTAAACTTGTAAACTGCTTGGCGATCCGCTTATAAAAAACAAGAGTGTATAGAGAAGCGTTCCATAAAACGAAATACATTGTCAAGTTTTATGAAATGCTTTCAGGAAGTGAGTCGGCACCGATTTTGAGATTGATTTACCAAATTGACAGGTCATACCGATTTTGCCATTAAAGAGGACCCCATACTGAGCTAAGTTTCTGAGGATAACTTTTCTGAGGATGACTGCTCAAGAATTGTCATAGGAGACGACATGTCAGGCGATTGTTTCTGGCGATCGCCCAGTTAGCCATATCATTTCTCAATAGCATGACTTCTCAGCGATCCGTGGGGCCAATAATCCGCCAAGAATATACCTCAACCCAGCAAAACGGTTTTGTGAGGCTGGTATTGAGGGCCTGACATCTAAACCGCAGCCTAGCTCAGATAGGGAGTTCTGCCAGCATACTCTAGGCCATAAGATAAGCCAGCGACCCAAGCAAAGCCCTAATCTCCGCTGCCTGCATTCCAATCGACTGCCACCGCTTTAGGATTTGGTAACTTCAGAGTGATTAGCGCCGCTATCAAGACAAATAGACTAGAAACCCATAAACAGCCCGTGAGACTTGCAAGTTGAAAGATCAATCCTGACAAGACAGTGCCGATCAGGCGTCCGCCTGAATTCGCCATGTAATAAAAGCCGACATTGAGCGCCACTTTGTCATCTTCGGTGTAGGCCAGCACCAAATAGGAATGCACTGCTGAGTTAAACGCAAACACGATGCCAAACACCATCAAGCCAATGACAATAGTCTGCCCAGCAGGACGCCCCAACTGAAGGGCGATCGCAATTGTTGCAGGAATCGCAGTCAAAAACCCTGTCCAAAACCGGATCGTATTTGCCTGGGGAGGACGTCCCGAGTTAAACCGTCCCAGCAGCGTAGGCGCAAGCGACTGTACGATACCATAGCCAATCACCCAGACTGCAAGGAAGCCCCCCACTTGCCAAAACGTCCAGCCTAGGGCGTCGTAGAGAAAAACGGGTAATGCGACAACAAACCAAACATCTCGTGCGCCAAACAAGAAAAAGCGAGCCGCTGACAGAATATTAATCTCTCGACTTTTAGAAAAAAGTTGACGGAACGTAACCTTGGCATTAATTCGCCCCATGCTCGGCGGCAGCCAGCGGCTTGACAATAGAATTAAGGCCAGCGTCCCTGCAAGGATCAGCAACGCGTTAACATAGCCAAACGCCGTTAACAGAATACTCCCGACAAAGAACCCCACCCCTTTGAGGGCATTCTTTGACCCAGTCAGGATTGCGACCCACTTAAACAATGAGGATTGCGCCTCTTGAGGGATCACCAAGCGAATTGCACTTTTAGAACTCATTTTGGTGAGATCTTTTGCAACACCTGAAATGGCCTGCGCCACCATCACATAGGGGACTGCCAAGGCGATCGCCCATGATTCATCTACTGGCGTCATCATCAAAAGAGCCACGACCTGGAAGGCAATCCCCCCATAGAGAGTGAGCTTGACCCCAAATTGGGAACCGATCCATCCGCCCAGCAGATTTGTAATGATGCCAAAGATTTCATAGAACAAAAACAGCATTGCCACTTCAAACGGCGTATAGCCCAACGTGAAAAAGTAGAGCAATACCAGCATTCGCATTGCACCATCCGTGATCGTGAAGCCCCAGTAAGCAGCAGTTATCAGGGCATAATCACGAACACCTTTGTTGTCAAAGGGTGTTAAAGATTCCATAGAGAGACCTGGGATTGGGGGATAGTTGAGTAACGATACCGATGATGTTTGGAGGGTGATACAAGGGTGGCAAGTTTCTCGCAGTTGCAAACTATTGCAAAGATAGTGCCACCGTTCTGGCCAGCTCCACCATTCGGTTTGAATAGCCCCACTCGTTGTCATACCAAGCCAGAATTTTAACCTGGGTTTGATCGATTACCATCGTAGACAAGGCATCAACAATTGATGAGCGCGGATCATCTTTGTAGTCAACCGACACCAACGGACGTTCTTCGTAGCCCAGAATGTCTTTGAGCGGCCCCTCAGATGCAGCCTTTAGGAGTTGATTGACCTCCTCCACCGTAGTAAACCGCTCGACTTCGAACACGCAGTCTGTGAGCGACGCATTGAGCAACGGGACTCGAACCGCAATGCCGTTGAGCTTGCCATTCAGTTCAGGATAGATCAGGCCAATGGCTGTCGCCGATCCCGTGGTTGTTGGAATCAGGGATAGACTGGTTGCCCGTGCCCGACGCAAATCTTTATGCGGCGCATCGACAATCGTCTGGGTATTGGTATTGTCGTGAATGGTAGTAATGACGCCATGTTTGATTCCCAAGCCTTCATGAATCACTTTGACCAAAGGTGCAAGGCAGTTGGTCGTACAGGAGGCTGCCGTGAGCAGGTGATGCTGATCGGGTTGGTAGAGGTGGTCATTGATGCCGTAGACAACATTTAACGCACCTTGCTTGACTGGAGCCGCGACAATTACTTTCTGAACGCCTTGCTTAAAATAAGGATCAAGGAGTTCTGGCGTTCGAAATTTGCCAGAACATTCCAGCAC
This sequence comes from uncultured bacterium, assembly GCA_964502605.1. Taxonomy (GTDB): domain Bacteria; phylum Cyanobacteriota; class Cyanobacteriia; order CAZCXK01; family CAZCXK01; genus CAZCXK01. The sequence goes on along the minus strand of CAZCXK010000031.1, from coordinate 26,076 downwards.
CAAATCTACACCCAACACATCCCAGGGTACGTCGCCAGGAGCTGCATAATCGCTGAAGGTAATCGGCTGATGGTCAATTAAAATGCGACCCGATTCTGCCACCACATCTGGCTGCCATCGACCATGCACCGAATCAAACTTGAGCAAGTGAGCCGCAGCAGCAGCTCCTCCTTTAATCTCATTGATATGTACAAATTCTAGATCTGATGCCAGATCTGCACGATCCCAAGCGGCTCGCAAGGCCAATCGTCCAATTCTACCAAAGCCGTTGATACCTACTCGTGCCATGCGCTATTACCAAAGTCTATTTAGTTTAATTTAATCATTTCAAAAAAAACTGATTTGTCAAGTCTAGTAAAAGACATCTATTATCTATAGTCCTAGAGCTCGAATGCATGATTTTCAATTTACATCCGTTCTATGAACTTGATTTAATTGATGGATGAAGGGCGCGCTTCAGGTATCTGACTATACTGTTTCTCGGTCAGCCAACTGGTCATATCACATGGCGATCGCATCACAATCAAAATTCCAGTTCACCCTCAGACTCAGAACCCATGATAAATAGCCCTGAGTGATATTAAGCCAGTAAATTGTACTTGAGAATACAAATGATGGCTCTGACTCCGTCTTTCCAGCCAATTTTTTTGCCTTCTTTATATGTGCGCCCATAGTAAGAAATGCCGACTTCGTAAATGCGGCACTCCATCTTGGCAACTTTGGCGGTAATTTCAGGCTCAAATCCAAACCGGTTTTCTTGAATGTGAATTGACTGAATCACCTCACGGCGAAATGCTTTGTAGCAGGTTTCCATGTCAGTGAGATTGATATTGGTCAACATATTCGATAGCGTCGTTAAAAACCGATTGCCGACCATATGCCAGTAATAGACGACGCGATGGGGGCGGCCACTTGTAAATCGTGAACCAAACACAACATCAGCTCGCCCTGTGAGAATCGGCTCTATCATCAGAGGATACTCTTGTGGGTCGTATTCTAAATCTGCATCTTGAACAATGACAATGTCGCCGGTAGCAGCCGCAAACCCAGAGCGCAACGCCGCGCCTTTGCCGCAATTTTGTGGATGGTAGATTACCTGATCCACACATGGCTCAATCATCGATTCTAAAAATTGACGGGTGCCATCCGTTGAGCCATCATCGACAACGATAATTTCTTGATCGGTAATCGGTGAGTTTTTGATGGCCTCAATTACCTTGCCAATTGTCCCTAGTTCGTTGAAACATGGAATAACGACAGATAGCTTCATAAAGAATTGCAGTTCCTGATGATGATAGTTCACCCTATTGGCGCTGACCCGATTGCGCGTAAGGCGATCGCCCTGACTAACTCAGGGGGGGTAAGCCCGTGGGATTTCAGATTTCATCAGTGTACTGGAACAGAGAAAAACAATGCGCAACACAGAAATACCTGAATTTTGATGGCAAATTCAGTGGGCGAAAAGGCGTCTTCATCTTTGCATCATGCTATGAGGCAATGCTCATGGCTGCTGCTTCTTTAGATACGCTATATTCACCTGTCTTACCTCGGAACCATTTCTTATTCTTTAGGCCCACCGACAACACATTTGAGAGGCGATCGCGCGCATTCGTGCGAGCAGGTTTGGGAATCGTATCTACAAAAATAGAGTCAATGATCTTAGGAACTTCAACCACTTGATTGGGATGATCTTGTAAAACAGCCAATACAGCCTTGGGTAGGGAGCGATCTTGATACTCCTTGCGGACGTAGGGTTGCCAATCTGTAGATTCTTTGACTGGTTTGCTTGCCTTTTTACTCGCCGTTGCCGACACGTCAGCCTTTGTTGAAGACGACTTTCTTCCTGGCTGGGTGGCGGTCTGGGTCACTGCCGACTTAGATGATGCCTTTGCAGCGTTGCCATTGGTTGTTGAAGGTTGACGCCCTTTGCGTTTTGGATCTGAAGTTACATCTGTGCTCGTGGCCTTTGAGCTTGGCAGCGTAGGAGGTTCAGCAACAAACCCGTTAGCAGAAGGCTGGGCAGACACTGACGGCGCACTAACAGCCATCTGTCCATTGGTCGAGCCAAACAGATGGATTACAGTTTGTAGACTCTTGCGTTTTTCTTGAAGGGCTTCAATCTGAGCTGCTAGTTGAGCTTCTTGAACCGCGAGTTCAGAGTCGGCTTCCAAAAGTTTGGAGGCCATAGGGTCAGGTGCCATATTGGACGATTTTGACGTTGCCATGTGAATACCTCTATATCAGTCAATTTACAGTATCAGTCAATTTACAGTTGTGTATCAATTCAGAATTGCATTCTACCGAAGTAATCCGTGATTGAGCCAATGTCACAAGCAAATTTTGCAATCGTTTGGATCATTATGAATCATCTCGAAGATCGGCTTGAATCAGGCTGAACAATTTAGTAGTGGGTTGAGTGAATTAAGTGAATTACTAGTGTAGATGGGGTTGATCCAACGGAGCAGATGGGCGATCGCCCTCTTCTTTTATTCATCCAAATCAGGGGTGTCAGATCCGGAAGATGCCTGAAGAATGGGAGTACTGCGATTGATCACGGCCAAGTTGACTCTTATTTTAAAGTAAAAATAACTCAAACAAATTTCAATCGCTCTACAGATAGGCATCATCAGATCAAACTATGTTAAATCCATGTTAAATCCATGCATTCAATCGACATTCACCTTAGTTAAGGATGGCGATCGCGCACTTAGTAGCCCCTCTATTATTCAGTGAGTAGTCAGCAAGTTTAGTACAAAAATAGTACAAATACAGATCATGTAGGATCATGCTAATCGCTAAATGTCATAGTCAATTTTTGGATCCAAATTTCTTAAGTGACGCGATATTGACACTAGAATACACTGCATCGATCCAGACTGTCAGAGTGTTGATCTAAATTTAGTTATTTTCGCTGATAAAAGGCCAACTATTTGTATCAAAATAACCGGGTGCTGATCCGATCAATTCTGAAATTACACCCGACACGGATGAGCATCGGGAGCGATACTGAGATGGAAACAGGCAATGACCCGACAACAGAACCAACTAACCCCACGCGTCAAACGATGGGCAACTGGGCTGAGACATCCATGTCAAAGCGTTTTTGATGGCCTTGTCACGATACACCAGCAGCGCCGACACCTGTGGGAGCGATCGCCCCGATGGCATTCAGGTCTGAAATGGGCTTGCGGGTTATTGCTCGTTGTAGTTGTGGGGCGATCGCTTCCCTATTTTGCGCCGATCCAGGCGGCAGATTTGCAGCAGCACGATTCTGCCATCGAATTGAGCGATCGCAACGGTTTCTCTCTCGGCACTCTGCTCACCCTTGATCAAGAACGCACCGCAATCGTCAGCTTAGATGAAATGTCTCCCTATTTTATTCAGGCAATTTTGGCGGCTGAAGACCAGCGCTTCTATCAGCATGGTGCCTTAGATGGACGTGCCATCATTCGCGCTGTATTAGAAGCTGGGCAAGCCCAAGAAATTGTTAGCGGTGCTTCGACAATTACGATGCAGCTTGCTCGGATGCTAGATCCTCACCCACGCACCCTGGCCGGTAAACTGCAGGAGATCTGGCTGTCGTGGCGGTTGGTTGCAGGCATGAGTCGAGATCAAATTCTGGCGGCCTATATCAATCGGTTGCCGATGGGTGGCAACATCTACGGCGTCGAAGCTGCCGCACGGGTCTACTATGGCATCTCAGCTCAGGAGCTAAATCTGGCTCAGGCCAGTCTACTGGCTGCATTGCCGAATGATCCGACCGATTTGAACCCCTATAGCCGATGGCTGCCGCTCAAAGAAAGGCAACGCTATGTGCTAGAACGCATGGTAGCTGATGGCTATATTTCACTTGTCGATGCCCAACGAGCCAGTCAAGAGGCGATCGCCCTCCAACCTCCCCAACAGGGCATCATCGCGGCTCCTCATTTCCTATTTTGGTTGGCCAACCAATTGCCTCCTGATCATCCTCCTAGCCTACGCACCACCCTTGATCGCCCCTTGCAACAGTTTGTTGAAGCTCAGGTGAAGCAGATCGTTCGGGCTCTAGCCACCCAGCAGGTGCGTCATGCCGCAGCCCTAGTGATTGACAACCATTCTGGAGAAATATTGGCCTATGTCGGCTCTCCAGACTATTTCAATGCAGCGCAACTAGGGCGCAATGACGGCGTTCAGGCGCTGCGCCAGCCCGGATCAACGCTCAAGCCATTTCTCTATCAGCTCGCGCTCGCACGACAGGTCATTCAGCCCAACACCATCCTGGCTGATGTGCCCACCTACTATCCCATTCCAGGAGCCCAGATCTATCAGCCTACTGACTATAGCGAAACCTTTCAAGGCCCGGTGCGGGTGCGGCTGGCATTGGCCAATTCCTTGAATGTGCCCGCAGTCAGAGTGCTGGAAAAACTAGGCGTTTCTGTATTTTTAGACTATCTGCACCAGCTTGGCTTTGATCATCTGGATCAATCGGCTGACCACTATGGCCTAGGGCTCTCGTTAGGCAGCGGTGAAGTTAGCCTCTGGGAATTGGCTCACGCCTATGTGACGCTGGCTCGCCATGGGCAGGCGATCGCCCTGATTTGTCAACCGTCGGGGGAGGCGTGCGAGCCGGAATATCAGTTGTCGGCTCTCTCAGTTGCACCTGAGTCTCCTACTTGGGCCCTGATTACCGACATGCTGGGCGATCGCCATGCTCGCGCCCGCTCTTTTGGAGTCGATTCGGTGCTGAGTTTGCCGTTTGCCGCCGCCGTGAAAACAGGCACCTCGTCAGACTTTCGAGATACCTGGACAGTCGGATTCACAACTGACTATACCGTAGCGACCTGGGTCGGCAATTTTGACGGCACACCGATGCAGCAAATTTCTGGTGTGACAGGGGCAGCCCCCCTCTGGAACCGGATCATGCTGCACCTGCATCAGCACCATACTCCACAATCGTTTCCGCCACCAGAAGGGCTTGTAAAGCGTCCAATTTGTGCGATGACAGGGCAGCCCCCTACCCCCAATTGCCCAGCCATAGTGACAGAATTCCTGGCTTCAGATGCCATCATCGCTGCAACGCCTGGGTCTCTGACGACAATACCAACAGGTCAATCTGATGCGGCCTCACAGCACTTACCTGCTGATTACAACGAATGGTTGGCCATGCAGTCGTCTGATGCTCTGGGGGCAACCGTTGAAGCGATGCGGCTGGTTGCCCCCCAACCTGGAGCCTATTTCATCATTGCTGATACAACTGCCAATCCTGGGTTACAAGCGGTGCAGAAGATAGAGTTTAAGCTGGCGCGCGATCCGGATGAGCCGGTCGAATGGTGGCTCAACGGCGAACGGCTGACCTCTCAACTGGGGCGATCGCTGTTTTGGAGCCCCACTCCAGGACAGTGGGTGTTAGAAGTCAGACAAGGAGAAAGTCGCGATCGCGTTCAATTTGAGGTGCATCTAGCAGCACCTCGTTCTCCTCGACGTGGATTTTCGGTCGCGGCCCCGTCCGTTGATCCATGAAGCGATGAAGCAATGACCATCTCGATCCGTAATTTGATAGAACCAGCATGGAGATCAAAAGCAAAGCCTTTATTGGTAGAGTCGGCATTGCCTACCTATTGAACTCAATCTAATCAACCGATTAGACCGTCCATACGAGATGAGCCTGTCTTTTCTTTATGCCTGATTAATCCGGCGCTCGATAGGCTGATTATCGGGTACGAGCCTTGAAGATGCGATTGAGAGATGTGATTGAGAAAAACCTGTCTTCGACATGCATAATTATGATTTGCAATCAGGAGTATAACCCCCTATGCCCGTGGTAACTAGCGACAATATTCAAATTGAGGCTCTCTCTGAGCAAGAAGCCCATGCCCTCGACATCTTACAAAGCCTGCCTGAGGATAAATTCAACTATCTTAAAGAATTAATGGAATTGGATATTCCGAGCGTTGTTGGGCCTACAACGCTGACCAAATTCATCGAACTTGCTCACGACTGCGGCTTTGTGCTGACTGATACAGGCGTCAACGCATTCAAAGATGCACATAGTTTGGGCAACGACGGCCCCTTGCGCGGCGTCATTGGGCCACAAACAGCAGACATTTACTATGACGAAATTTTGGCCAAGATTACACCTGCGGCCAGGGCGGGCAGCAGACACATCAATCAAGCTGGGTTGCAGCTCGTCAAAGAATTTGAAGGTTTAGCCAAACGGTTGCCAGATGGCAGAATTGCGGCTTACCTCGATGCAGTCGGTATTCCCACCATTGGGTACGGGCATACCCAAGACGTTCAGCTTGGGCATATGATCGATGTGAAAAAAGCTGAGGCATTGTTGCTAGACGATCTGCAAATCGCTGAATCTGGTGTCGAAGACTTGGTCAAGGTTTCGCTCTCAGATAACCAATTTTCGGCTCTGGTAAGCTTTGCCTTTAATGTTGGCACCGGAGCCCTGGCTCGCTCGACCTTATTGAAACACCTGAATCGGGGTGACTACAAAGGTGCCGCTGACCAGTTCTTGCGCTGGGTCAGGGCTGGAGGCCGTAAACTACCGGGGTTGGTGCGCCGTCGGCAAGCCGAGCGCAAGCTGTTTTTGAGCGAATTGCACTAGCCAGCCTGGAACACGATGACCATTTGCTCTATCTAGAATGAGTAAAGGCACACTCGGCAGGAGTTGGCGTCTAGCCCTTGACGTCGAAAACTAAAAAATGTCTCAGCAATCTAGATGGCGCGTCTCAAACTGGCTGTGTTGTAAAGTCTTAGCTAGCAGTATTGTCAGTCTGGTGCTTGGCACTGGTGTTAATCCGTCGATGGCGATCGCCCTGACAGTGGTTGATCCGCCACCTGATATGCAACTGCTCAATGCCTCAAACTCAATTCCAAATAACCCGGCTACCATCACAGCTGACACCATTCATCAAGGCCGCCTCACCCGTCCCAGCCTTTGGTGGGCACAACAGCAATTTGGCGGTAAGCTGGTGCAAAACTGGGTCGCATATCCTGAGCAAGGGGGCGATCGCCCCCGCGTTGACCTCGTGGTGAATCGGCAAATTTGGAGCCTGCTGTCTTATCTAGAGCGATATACGTTTTTGAGCCAGTTTGGTACTGCCGCTCGCGATTTTGGCTACAGCACTCGCCTATTTAATCAGCAGGGCGAACCGTTAGCTGCCTATATTTGCACGTTTCCAACTGTTACTGCTGCTGCCGCTGAGCCCGAGGAGCGAGAGGCTTTGGCATCAGACTCTGTTGCAGGCTTTCATGGGCATGGCGCAGCCGGAGGCGGCGATGAAATCACTCCGGCTATCTCAGCCATCCCGTCCTCAGATGCAGATGCAGATGCAGAATCCCGTCTCCCATCGGGCATCCCCACTGATCAGACCGCTGCAACCGCTCCCACTGCAGAAATGGCTGCAAATCTGGTTGCAGAGCCATCCAGTGAGATCACCCAGCAGCGCGATCGCCTGGCCCGATTGCCCAATTGCTCGGTCGATCTGGACTCATCGGGCGCAGGTGCGTTTCGGGGGCGCTCTAGTTCATTTGGCGAATTTTAGTCCAGAGCTGCTGATACTGCTCACGAGCAGCATCGGCTAACGGCAGCAAAAACTCGCTGGCTTGCAGCTGCTCAATCTCAGGAATGAGGAGGGGGCGATCGCGCAAGCCTGCTGGGCGCTCCGATGGCTCGTCATCCGCTAAAATAGGAGACGCTGCTGAACTGAGCAACGATAGCTCAGTGGCGATTGCAGGTTGCCAACAAAAATCAATCCATTGCGCGAGCAGCGATGATGACAGGGCTTGTGCCTCAGAGTCAGCTAGATCAGGCTGGGAATGAGATGCTACCGCCGCCGGACGCACCCACAGATCAGCGGTGAGTAGCGTTCCAGAGGCAGGCACCACCGCCGCAATTCTCGGATTGCGACGTAAAACAGGCAGCACATCAGTAGACCAGCCCACCGCGAGTGCCGTATCTCCCAAAATCAGCGATTGCAAGTAAGCATCTGAGCTATACACCTTGACCCGCTGCTGCAGAGCACTGAGAGCCTCATCTAACCCAGCGACTGCCTGCACCTCAGATGTGTTAACCGATCGCCCCATGTGCTTGAGCCCAATCCCGATCACCGTGCGTGGGCTATCGGGTAACGAAATCACCCGTTCCAGGTCATCTCGCCACAAATCGCTCCAGTCGGTTGGTTCCCAGCCTAATGCTTTAAATTCGTCAATGCGATAGGCGATCATCAGGTGCCCCCAGCGATAGGGAGCTGCCCACACTTGGCCATCGTCCGCCAATACCCCCTGGCGATCGCGCCGAACAAGTCTTTTCCAGGGATCAGGAAGCTGATCCCAACCCGATAGCCCCTCCACATCCAGCGGCTGAATCAGCTGATTGCGAATCGCAGGAGCCAGCCAATAGTCGCCCAAGGTGACAAGATCGGCAATGCGGGGCGTCTGGGGAGCCCCGAACGGCAGCGAAATGGCTCGGCGGGGCGGTTGCTGCACCTGCTCAGCTAGACCGTCGTGCCATTGCTGCAAGCGATCGTAGAGATCTTCTAGCTGTGTGACTGGGGCAAAGTCGAGCACTGGGCGATCGCTGACTTGGGCCTGAAACTGTTTGAGCAGCTGCGGGGGAATGGAGTTAGCCAAAAACTGCACTCGCAACATGGCGTCTTGCTGACGACTACAGCCCGATAATGCCAAACTGAGCGCCGTCAGGCTGGCTCCCTTGAGGAGCGATCGCCTACTGAGCCCGCGCATTGGGGGGCTAGAGGTCAGGTCTCCAATATCAAACCTGTTCATGCTGAGATAGCATCCTCCGGGGTTCTGCGTTCAAGGCCAAAGCCCACCAAACTTATCACAGTTGGCGGCTCCCCTGCAGGGGGTTTCTCATAGGTAACAATTGTTCGCAAACGCAAGTTGGGGGCGACCAGCCGCATCTGATCAACCGCGACCGATCGCCTGTAGTAGGTGGTCATTTCGAGTGTTTGCCGAATTGGTTGATAGGTAAAGCGTCCGGCGATCGCCCCCGATTCTGAATAGCCCTGATCCCGGAGGTACACCCCCTGAATCAGCTCACTATCAGATGATTGGTTTACCTGGGCAACACTGGGCAACAGTGCAAAATCCTGGTACGACGGATCAGCTATCACATAAACATCGGGCACAAAGAGCGCCTTAAGCTGCATCGACACCTCTTCTCCTGTTTCGGAACGGGTCTCAAAGGCGATCGCGAACCCAGGACAGGTCATAGCATCGTCAGCCCCTGCCGCTCTACGAATCGAGAGCCCTGTAAACCCGTCAGATGCCTCCGGCTGAGAGAGCATGTGCTGAATTTCTCCTGCATCCAGTGTTCTCACCCGAAATTCAGTATATGAGCGCTCAATATCGCCCTCTCCAACCGAATGATAAATGCGCTCAGTTTTCCAAAGACCTGAGCAGGCAGAAAAGAAGTCTTGAAAACTTAACATATTTAGCAGATCAGCCTGTTAATGAAATGAATGGGGGTTCATTTAGTAGTTTGCCAGAGGAGTTGACAGAAAGGTGATTCGTCAGCTGACAGAAATCAGTGCTGAATTTAAAGCAGCAGTTAACCAGGTAGCGGTTTTATTCATCAGATGAAATTGCTATTAAAGATTCCTCATCATCAAAATTGTTAAATGTCAGATCTATGGCGAGGTTAAAGCATGTCTCCATGCCGAATTGCCGATTCACATCTGATCAAGGTTTGAGCCCTGGTTTGATCACTTAATTATTGACAGAGAATATGATGGGTCTGCTACAAGCAATTTGATGAAGAAGTGTCACGCTAAATCGGGTCAGTTCTCAGAAACTCATCTCAAATAGGCTCAAGCTCCAAACTCTTTGCTAAAGAACATGTTCATCAATTTGAGCCCAACTTTGAGCCCATTGTTGGATATTCGCGTAAGTGGCATGATTGCAGGATCAACTCAACCCAATAGATCATCAAAATCAATGGCTCTATTGTTAAGCAGTTGATACTTAACGTCACCTAAGCTTGAGCAAACGTTAAATGATTCAGAAATAACAGCCAGACTAAGATTGACGTCTTTAGTATGGAATGGTTAAAGATGAATTAGTCGAAACACTATAAAGGCGTCACATGGATCTACTCCACGAACAAGTTGAAAGTCTACATACCAAAGTTGACGCATTGCACAGCGCTATTGAGCAGTTAGGCAACCAGACCCATGAGGCGATCGCCGACCTCAAGCCAAATGCATCACATCGGGTAGCATATTCTCAATCAGGCGCTCCCATGCGGCGCTCCACTTCATATGACTTGGTTGGGGGAAGTGAGACGATCGAGCATAAAGATATTTTGGCCGATCATGACTATCGGGATGCCGACAGCCACACGGCTGAAGCGTCGCTCTCATCGGAGATTCAAATTCAGCGGCTGACGGCTCAGCTGACAGCGGCCTACAATCGCATCGCCGCCCTCGAAGAACAATTAATGGCTCGACGGATTCATTAGCACGAAGACAATCACATTGCTCGGCAATCAGATGAGCGGGCGTGAGCAATTGGCATGAACCATTGAAGACCAATGGCAGACTGGCAGAGCTTTTAAGACTCAGCCGCTGATGAGTTGAGGAGCTGGTCGTGATGCAGTGCCAACGCATCGATTTCCAGGAGGAATCGAGTCATAGGCCAGTCGCGATAGAGGGATGCAGCGATCGCACATCCACCTGCCCCAACGCCTTCTTTGACATAGCCATGCTCATAGGCTCGCAGGCATTGATGCTGGGATTCGGTAAAGCAGAGTTGGCTTGCCAATAGGGGAGCCCCAATGGTTTGGGCTAGCCCGATGGTGTCTCCAGTGGGGTCATCAGCGACCCAGCGCGTGGTGCCAACGACCACAGCATCAGGATGCCAACTCAGCTGATGGGCTTGGGCGATCGCCTGAGCCAATGCATGCACAGCTAGCATCTGGGTGCCACCTGCAAGTAAGACTCCACAGGTCTGACTCGCAGCGATCGCCATGCCAGCCACCACGATCTGCATGGGGTCGCCCACTGCCGCGACGATCTCAAATGGGTCAATCTGGGACGAGCTCATCTGGGACAGATCAAAGCCATACCCATCAGAGCTGAGACGCTGATGCATCTGCTGCAGCCCCGCTGTGACAATCTCCCATTTCTGTCGATGATTGCAGGTGGGGTGGCTGCTGTTGACTTTGCCAGCCGCATCCCAGCCGAGGCCAGTCAACACCGCCAGCGCTGTGGTCGTGCCGCCAACAACACATTCACCCACAATCAAATATCCAGCCCCGACCGTCTGAGCAAGGCGATCGCCCCAATTGAGCCCCTGCTGAAACAGATGCTCTACCCTAGCCCGATCCATGGCCTGCCCATGTCTGACACATCGAGCGGGCCGACCGCCCAAGTCAACACAAGGAACTGAAGGCGGATATGGCAACCCCGCATTCAACACCCACACCGGAATCTGCTGTGCCGCAACGACAGCGCGTGAGATTAGCACCGGAGACGCCCCCGCCTGTAGCGGCGGTAACGGATACATCGGATGAGCACGCGGCCCATCATAGAGAAATTCAGCATCGGCGATCGCTGTATGCTTACGGTGTGCCGGAGTCGCCCCCGCAGCAGATATCCCTGGAATCAGCCCAGTTTCGGTAAACCCCAAAACACAGGCAAAGATAGGGCGCTGCCCGCGAAATCGCTCTATCCAGGCGTGAGCTAGATTTGGCTGCGTATGAACTTGAATCATGTCCCCGGTTTACCTACTAGGGGTTTCAGCCTACCCGTCTTCATCGAGTAGCACCTGCACCCACTGAGGCGGCATCGGAATCGGATTACCCAGTCGCTCTAGCAATAGCCAAGCCGCCAGATGCACCGTAAACAGATAGACCAAATCACTAACAATCAACATCACAACGGTCGCCACCTGAATCAGAGTCAGATCAGGCTGACCCAACATCCCAATTCCTAACACTCCCAAATCGACGAGGCGCAGGATGACCCATTCCAGCAGGTCAGTAATGCGGTTGGTCAGATAGATCCACAAGTCTTCGCCCAAGAAGGTAGAGAGCAGCCAAATCCGAAAGAAAAAGCTAAGGGTCGCAACAATTGTGCCAGTGACAATTGAGAAACTCCATCCGGCTCCTCGCGTCCACAATGCCCCTAGATGCACGCCCAACAGCCCATAGGGAATGAAGAACAGCAGGCTCAGATAAGGCCCCATCAACACTGAAAGCAATAACCCCGTCACCAGAGCCGACATCCATGCAGCGCGGTTTCCCCAGCGGAGATAGACCAGAGCAATCGGCAACGGGAATAAGATCCGCATCCATGGGCTAATGCTGAGGTAATAGCTCACCAGCCAAATCAAACTGGCTGTGCTTGCCAAAAATGCCGTCTCAACCAGACTAAGCGGCGAATTCTCCATCTGAATAGCAGGAGCTGTCGGCACGATTAAACGAGCATCTTGAGGGTTGGCAGCCGCATCATCGCCTAAAACCTGATCCACATCGGCCCATGCAGCTTCATCGCTCTCAGGCAGAGAACCAGAAGCCGATGGGGATGGATTAGGCTTGCGATCTTGGGCTGGCCGGGCTCGGCTCTCGTCCGCAGAATCAGTCATGGAAACCTGAAAATTATAGCTGTTCTACTCTACCGCTATATTTACCGGACTGCATGATGCAGAGCCATCCTATCCGCCCTATAGCCAAGCCGGGAGTGCTATGTAGGGTGCCGTCAGGCGCAGCCGTAATGACCCGTTGCCAGGAATTAGATGCGTTACTGTTGCTCTAGCGAGGTCATGCAAAGGCTATACGCATCCAACGAAACATCAAGACCGATTATTTAGGGCTCATCTACACCGTCAAAGGGTCTATATTGACCACCCAAGTTTTCAACAATGGTCTGCGTATTTACCACCATCATATTGATGTAGGTGTTGGCACGGCTTTCAGGTGCGCCAATCGAGTCAGAATAGAGTTCTGTCGAAGCCAAATCAACGCCAGCTTCTGTAGCAACGGTGCGAATCAAACGCGGATTAATCGTCGTCTCTGCAAAAATTGTCGGCACACCCAACTCTCGAATCGTATCAGCCAGGCGCTGCACCGTTTGGGCACTGGGCTGTTCTTCGGTGCTGATGCCAATTAGAGTGCCCGCTACTTCTAACCCATAGGCATGAGTGTAATATTGAAAGGCGTCGTGGGTCGTCACCAGTTGGCGCTGATCGGGTGGGATCGTGGCAATTTGGGTGGCAATCCAATGATCTAGCTGCTCTAATTCTGCAATCAACGTCGCTGCGTTTGCTGTTAAGTCGGCGACCTCATCAGGACGCAGTTGAATCAGCTCATCCCGAATTAGCTCCACCATCTGAATGACATTTTTGACATTGCCCCAAACGTGAGGATCAGGCACCGATTGCCCTTCATAGTCAAAGTCAAGAGGCGTCACAATTTCACCGACAGCTACTTTGCGGGCATTGACTCCTGTAGCGGTGATGATGCGGACAAGATTAGGCTCGAGGTTATAGCCATTGTAGAGAATGAGGTCGGCATCTTCCATTGCAGCACTGTCAGCCGGAACGGGTTCATAAATGTGCGGATCGGCTCCGGGCTCAAGAATGCCGACGACCTGGATGGTGTCGCCACCGATGTTCGTTGTCCAGTCGGTGATGATGGTGCTGGTAGAAACGACATTGGGGATCTGATTCGAGTCAACCTGAAGCGATGGCGACTCACACCCACCTAGCCCAGCGCCACTCCAGAGCAGTAGGATAGCTGATAGAAAATAGGGAATGCGGCGACAATATCCCAGATGCCGAATTGTGATATGCATGTCTGTTTATTTCATAATCATTTCATTTTTACACTATCGCATTTCAGGATGATTCTTTATTGCCGCTGATCGGGGCTGCCTCGACACGACTTTACACCCCCCTCGCTACGCTATTTACAAAAATCAGGCTCTTTTAGATGTATTGGAATGTTTCATTATTTAAATCAAACAATCTCTTCCCCTAGAAAGAGCTGATTTTCAGTCATTCACCGTATTCTGACATCAAGGATAGCCGGTTTGGCAGGTCTTTCATTGTTCTCTGAACGGATGCATGACCTGCCTAGTGTGCTGTAAAGGTTAGTTTGTAGTGACCTCAACACCGATCTGTCGGCCAAATGTCGGTCATAGTCGATGGGCGATCGCCTGTGATGAAACAGGTTGAATTGGCCTAATTGCGGGTCGCTTAGGGCTTGTAATTAGCAGTCATACCCTAGTTGAGATTTCAGATCTAGGCGTTGTTTACAAGTAGGGCTTTGCATCTGGGCTCGTCCAAGAGTTTATTTAGTATGGATTAGGCATGGAGGAGACATCGTGCAACTCGTTTTAATCAGGCATCTTCCGTTAGCGTTTGGTATTTCATTGTGTGCTGGATTGCTTAACGGTGTCACCGCTCACGCTGATACCGTTCATTCAGTAGACATCTATCCAGTTGCATCAGACGAGTCGATGTTGGCATCCGACCTGCCTCAGGAGCCATCCCAGGCGGTCAGTCAAGCCGATATTATATCGATCGAGCCAACGATTGAGCCAACCGTAGAGGATGATAGGGCTCGGCTTGAACCGTTTCAAGGTCTCAATTTAGCCAGTCAGCCGAATGCATTCACAGAGCAGATGACAGCTGCATCGGTCAATACGCAGGTGTCGCAGCAGCTTGACATTGACCTTGTCCGACAGGTCACCTCGCCATCTTCTGCAACTAGTGAGGCTCAACCGCTCAGTGCCGAGCCTGATGTAGAACCGATCCCGGCTGATGTTTCGACCTCTGCCTCGGCATTGATGGAAGATGTTCAGGCTCCTAATGCGGCTGCAGATGCTGCATCGGATGACGTCACATCAGGTGCGATCGAAACGGCTCAGGCGATCGAGCCAGGTCGTGCCACCCGAACCAGTTCTAGCTATATCGGCATTGGCGCGAACATTGGCTTTGGCGACGGGGATAATGCCTTGAGTGAGTTTAGCTTTGCCACCTTTGCCAAAATTGGCCTCACTCCTGAAGTGTCGCTTCGTCCTGCAGTGATTATTCGAGATGATGTTAGCGTGCTTTTGCCGATCACCCTGGATCTGAATCCGCAAGGGGTGGGTGAGTTTGCCATTGGCCCCTACTTTGGCGGTGGATTGGCGATCGCCACTGGCAGTGATAGTGATGTCGGCCCCATGCTTTCGGCAGGTGTCGATGTCCCCTTTGGCGGTCGCTTTACCGGAACAGGCGGCATCAATCTAGCATTTCTAGATGATATTAACGTTGGTATTTTACTCGGCGTAGGCTACAACTTCTAAGTTCAGCAGATGAAATGAAACACCCTGAGATGCAAGGTTTAGCCATTGTTGATAGGGATAAGGATGGGGGCGTTGTCAGACAGCGTCCCAATTTGATTTTGGCAAATTTTAGGGGCGATCCTAAATTTAGAATGACCAGGGACTTTAAACTTAGCAATGAATGAATGATATTTGCACTCATTACAAAAAGTTGGCTGAAGGCGATTGAGGCTCAGCATGGGTTGCTCACCGCACGAGCATAAGGAAAACGAGCACGAGAAATTTTAAGGAATAAAAGATTTCTTCTCTTTCAATGAAATGTTGATCGAGATGATCTCGAAAAGCTTTGATTAAGAGCTGATTTGTAAACAAAAGTTTCGATCCTCCTAAATCTCCCTTAAAAAAGGTGACTTGAGCTTCGGAGTTGAATTCCCCTCTTTTGAAGAGGGACTAGGGGAGATCAAGACATGACAAATGTTTCAGATCTTAAGATTTACTTTATAAATTAGCTTTCAGGCAGACGAGGCATCAGGAGCATCATCACTCAACTCGTTATAGTCTAGAGTCGGCTCAACATTGAGCCAGTACCTCTTTAGCTTCTCTTTATAAATCAGCACTTAAACGGCAGCTGCAAGTATAGCGTTTCCTGCTCAAGTGAAGTACAAATAGGGGATTGATTTGTAACCTCTTGGGTGAGCAAGAAACCATATTCTCTCGACTTTCGCCAGAAGATTATTGATATCTATGAGAGCGAGGCGATCTCACAACGACAACTTGCTACCCGATTTAGAGTGACGCTAAGTTTTATCGAGAAACTGCTCAAACAGCGCCGACAAACTGGTTTTATTGCTCCCAAGGTGCGCAATCAGCAAACCCCGACTAAACTTAATGCTGAGCAACTGGCAGTGCTCAAGCAACTGGCAATGCTCAAGCAACTGGCAGAAGACCACAATGATGCCACCTTAGAAGAACTGCGCGACCAGCTAGAGGCCTCAACGGGGGTGAGAATTGGGCGCTCTACGGTCGATAGGATGCTGAAAAAGCTCAATCTCACCGTCAAAAAAAACACTCCACGCCCGTGAAAACGAGAGTGCGCGAGTGCAGCAGGAACGCGTGCAGTTCTGGCAACTGGTGCAACGCATATTAGCGAAAGACCTCATTTTCATTGATAAATCTGGGGTTAACCTAGCGATGATTCGCTTACGAGCCCGTGCCCCGAAGGGTAAACGAGCGCATAGCAAGCGTCCTCAAAAACGAGGTAAAAATGTCTCGCTCATCGGAGCGATTGGACTGAAAGGACTGCTAACGCAGGTAAGTTTAATCGGGGCAACCGATGGGTTGACCTTTGAAGCCTTCATCACCTGTCGGCTTGTACCTAAGCTATGGCCAGGGGCTTGTGTTGTGATGGACAATTGCTCCATCCATAGAGGCGCTGATCATAGCAACGTCTCATACTTAATTGGGAGGATCAAACCGATTGGCGATCACGACAAGAGGGAGCATCGGCAAGCCCGCAGCAAGGCAAATTAGCCACTGATTTAGAGTCAGCGGGGCGGTCTCAAATAAGGTATTCATCACGCTCCATTGGCTGAAGACAATCTGCAAGACAACCGTGCTGATGAGACCCAGCCCAATAGCGATCGCATCATTAAATAAAGCCGCGCGTCGTCTGAGTGCCAGCACCAAGGCGGTGCCCAGATAGCTAATGCTCAGCAGATAGATGATGCGTCCGGCAACCAGCGCTTGAATTGCCATCGTGCGGGCGAGATCAATGTCGCCTGTTGTGCGCCGCATCCATTCAAACATGCCAAAGATCAAAATCCAGTTGAATAGGGAGACGGTAAGAATGCGCTTAAGCAGACTGCGGGAAAGCAGCGGCTCAGAGGGGTTGCGCGGCGGTCTCTGCATCACATGAGGCGATCGCGGCTCAAACGCCAGTGGCACCGTCATGGTCACTGAGTTCACCATATTGAGCCACAACACTTGCAGCGACAAAATGGGCAAGTCTCTGGCTAGTAGAGCACTAATTAAGATTGTCATCGACTCCCCCCCATTGACCGGCAGCAAGAAGGCGATCGCCTTTCTCAAATTTTGATATACTGTGCGGCCTTCTTCGATAGCGGCTTCGATGGATGCAAAGTTATCGTCGGTCAACAACATATCAGAGGCATCACGCGCCACATCAGTGCCCGTGCCCATGGCAATGCCAATGTCGGCCTGTTTGAGAGCGGGGGCGTCGTTGACCCCATCCCCCGTCATGGCAACAATTTCGCCGTTAGCCTGGAGCGCTTCGACCAGGCGTAGCTTTTGAGCAGGTGCAACTCTGGCAAAAACAGATCCCGCCTCAACGGACTGCTTGAGTGCCAATGCGTCCATGGTTTCTAGCTGCTGTCCTGAAAACGCGGCAATCTTGGCCTGTTTTTGTAGTCCCATTTGTTGGGCGATCGCCCGTGCAGTAGTGATGTGATCTCCAGTGATCATTTTCACCTGAATGCCAGCTGACTGGCAGGCTGCGATTGAGGCGATCGCCTCACGCCGGGGTGGGTCAATCATGCCTTGCAGACCAATCAGCACTAAGCCTGAGTCAAGATCATCAGGGTCGATTGACGACTGCCCAATTGCCCCGACCTTATAGGCCAGTGCCAGCACGCGCAGGCCCTGTTCGGCCATCATGTCGGCTTGCCGCTCGATCAATGGGCGATCGAGCGCTACCGGCTGTGCGTCCTCCAACATAGCCTCACACCGCAATAGCAGAGCCTCTACCGAGCCTTTGACATACATTAGCCGTGTGGCCTCAACGCTCAGCGGTGACGGCGCATCATTAACCTGATGCAGGGTAGCCATATATTGAAACTCAGACTCAAACGGAATCACATCGAGGCGTGGCAGCCGAGTCATCAGATCAGCTTGAGTCAGAGCGAGCTTCTTCCCAGCTACGACTAGGGCTCCTTCTGTAGGATCCCCGACAACGACCCAGCGATCGCCCTTGAGTTCGACTGACGAATCATTGCAGAGCATCCCAGCAATCAAGCATTCTTTTAAGGCGGCTGAGGCTGACGGCCACTGCACTTCAACGGCTAAGACCTCGTCGAGAACGTGCCCCGTGGGCGCATACCCGGTTCCAGATACCCGATAGGGCTGCCCTGCATAAATAGCTTGTACTGTCATCTGATTTTCAGTCAGCGTCCCCGTTTTGTCAGAACAGATGACCGTTGCGCCCCCGAGAGTTTCAACCGCAGGCAGTTTGCGAATGATGGCATGATGTCTGGCCATCCGATTGACGCCAATCGCCAGAGTCACAGTCACAACCGCAGGTAACCCCTCTGGAATGGCGCTCACGGCGAGTGCTACTGCGGCCTCAAACATGTTGGCCCATGACTGGCCCTGGCCTAAACCAACGACAAAGGTGAGGGTGGCGATCGCCAGAATAATGTAGAGCAGTGTGTGACTAAACTTGGCAAACTTGCGCGTTAGAGGAGTGCTCAAGTTCGCTCGGGTTTCAATTGATTGCGAAATTTTCCCGACTTCTGTGGCGTTGGCGATCGCCACGACGAGCCCTTGACCTTGCCCCAACGTCACGAAGCTGCTGGCGTAGGCCATGTTGCTTCTTTCTGCCAGCAAGGTTGCAAGCTCTAGCGGCTGGGTTTGCTTCGTGACGGGCACAGATTCGCCTGTGAGTGCCGATTCGTCAATTTGTAAATTCTTAACTGTGATCAGCCGCAAATCAGCAGGCACTTTATCGCCAGATGCCAGCATGACAATGTCCCCCGGGACTAGCTCTCGGGAAGGCATCCGCAGCTTTTGCCCATCGCGCACGACCAGCGCCTCAGTGGTAACAGCCGCTGACAAGGAGGCGATCGCACCTTCCGCTTTAGACTCCTGCATAAAGCCAATCACTGCATTGAGCACTGTGACGCCCCAAATGACCGTTGCATTTGTCCACGAGCCCAAAATTGCCTTAATGGCTCCGGCAACCAGCAAAATGTAGAGCAACGCCTGATTAAACTGCAGCAAAAACCTCAGCCAAGCAGGTTTTCCCGATTTGACATGGAGTTCGTTCCAGCCTGATTGTTCTCGACGGTAGATGACGGCTGCTGGGGTTAACCCCTGGTCTAGGCTGCTATCAAGCGCCTGGGCTAGCTCATGTGCAGTCAGAGCATGGGCATCACGCGACCCTCGATTTAACGTGGCAGATGTAGTCATAACAGGTTGAAGACTCAGATAGTAGCGTTGCTTAAAACGTCATGTACAGTTCGTGCAAAACTCGTGAACGATCAAACCCTCTCCGCAAGAGGTGTCCCTTGACGACACGCCGTTAAACTAGTTCACAAACACGCCACTAACTTCCCAAGCCATAAGATTACGCGAGTTTGACGCATTCAGCCATCCGTCTCTGGCCAGAACCTGCGTTCAAAAGTCGCCAGAAGAGTCAGACTCTAGATCAAGACCTGGCTGCCTGACAGATCTTCGGAGTGGGGATTTCGGCTGCGCTCAATCCACGTCTTTGTGAGTGCCATAGGCGGAGCACAGTTGAAGCCTACGGCACGGGAAAATTAGCCTTTTACGAGTTTTGTCAGTCAGCCAGGAGCAAGACTAGTTCAGCAGGTCTTGATCAGTTCAGGATCGATTGAGGATGCACTGAGCTTCTACGACCTGAAGACGGTTTTCGTTGAGCACCGAGCAGTCTTTGAGCACGCGTTTGAGAGCAGGCGTTCTCCCAGCTTTGAGCGTAGCCAGTGGGGTTGTCAGATCAGCTTGATATTGTCGAATCCAAATGTCAGTGATGTAGTCAGCGCTAAAGGCGTCTTGATCCACCAGCCAAAAATCGATCCCATAGGCTTGAATAAACCCTTGTAGTTGAGTCAGGCTGGGCGTATATTGAGCTGAAATTAGAGCCAAAGCCCGGTGTCTAAACTCGGAGTAATAGCCTACGTGATAGGGAATGCCATATTCTCGACCGATCAAAATTGATGTCTGAGCAAACACGGGCAGATTATTGACTTCTTCGACAACTGAGGCAACGAGGGTTCCACGGGGCTGTTGTTGAAAGAATTCGTAGATTTTCGGGGTATTTCCTGTTTTGTATTTAGTAAGAGGAAAATCGTTGACGACTGCCGGGTAGGCAATCAAGAGAGCAGTGATTAAGAGTGTTGTGCCCCAGGCTAGCCATGGATGACGCAGACTCGGCGGGTAATTAGGAGTGGGCGATCGCCAACTTATACGCATTACCGCGTCAAACACAGCCGTCAAGAAAATGGCGGCAGCGATCGCCGTAATCAGCCGCAAGCTGTGATCGGTATAGCGAGCAGGCAAATGCAGCTGAAATAGTAGCGCATGAGCCAGCCCAAACAGCACGGTGGCCGTTATCCATAGCCGCAGCAGTAGCCAGCTATGGGGAGTAAGCTGCCGCAGCACCGGAAACCCCGTCGGGCGCAGCCACAGCAGCGGAAAAAACACGCTCAGCGCCAGCGTTGCCGGACGCACCAGCCCGACATGCAAATAGCCGCTGCGATCGCCCACGCCATAAAACCAGGCCAGATTTTCGTTAAAGAAAAAATTGCGACCCTTGGGCCAAAACTCCGGCATCATGCGAGCTTGGGCAGCCGTTACAATGGGGCCATAGGCTGAGCTGTCGAGCGCAAAATAGGCCAACAAAAGCCCAATCAACACCAGCTGACTGCCCGCAAACCAGTAGTCACTCGCTAGCTGCGAAACCTGGATTTTTCCACGGTTCCAGTGCACCAGCGACAGCACCAACAAACCTGCCGCCATTAGCAGATATTGGGGATAAAACGTCCCCAACAGGGCGATCGCCCCCAACCCTAACAGCAGATGACGCCCTAGGGGCGATCGCCTTGCATCGTGCTGCTGGGTAGAAGCCACAGACCACACTCGATAGCGACAGAGCACCACCAAAAACGCCAGAAAAAATGGGTAGACAAACGATCGCGGACTTGCCGACACTAAATCATCTTTCATCCACAGGGTTTGGCTTAGCAGCAGCGATGCCACAAAACCCGTTGCTGGCAGCGGAATCATTTGAAGCGTCAGCACAAAACATAGCCCTGCAGTGGAGAGGCTGAGCGCTAGCGGCAGCAGCTTATTTAGCAGAAATGGATGAATGCCAATGGCAGCAGCAGCCCGATAAAGACTCACATACCCAATCGGGCTCACCGACTGAAAATAGTCAGCTATCACATCGTTAGGGAAAAGATCCGGCTGCAGGAAACGCTGCATCCAAAAGACATATTGCCGCGCATCATCTTGCACCACATAGTCGCCGCCAAAGGCGATTTGCAGTGCCAGACTGCTATAAATTGCCGCAACAGTGAGGCTCAGACTCAGCCAGATGATACAGCGGGGATCAGTGAGCGATCGCGTCGGGGTGGTAATGAGCTTGTGAACATGAGCTAGCAGCATAACATCAGCAATGGATAACCCGTAGAGCCAAGAAATGTCTATCCCGAGTTCGCATTCTCTTCAATTGAGCCTGATCGCAATACTCGCCACAGCCAAACGTCCTCGTTTTGCTCAATCGGCTCAATGGTGAAGTTTTGTCGGCGCTCTAGGCGCTGGCGTAATCGGTCAGACGGCAAATAGAGAAACACGGTTTCGGCAGCATCAGGCACAGTGATCATGCCAGCCCGTTCGGCCAACTGCAACTGCACCTCGTCCCGCAGTAGATGACTCAGGGAAAGCATACTGCCTGCAGGCAGAAAATCGCTCACCACCAACGGCTGACTGGCCTGGTTGATCACTGCTGCCACATCGGGAAGGCGGCGGCTTTTGGCGTAGCTCTTGTGCCACCATACCGGAATTTGGGCGCTCACAGCACAAGAAATGATGCCACAAAAAGCCAGGGCGATCGCCAGATAGCGCCAGCGTCTGCGCACCCGATGGCGTTGCCGCAGATTGTAGGGTCGGGCCATGAGCTTGATGGTAAGCAAGTAGGCGATCGCCATTT
Organism: uncultured bacterium; assembly: GCA_964502605.1. GTDB lineage: Bacteria > Cyanobacteriota > Cyanobacteriia > CAZCXK01 > CAZCXK01 > CAZCXK01. Next base: position 3,834 of record CAZCXK010000031.1, on the reverse strand, counting down.
GAATCCCCAAATAACAGGGAATCGCATACCGAGTAATGCTGGATCGGCGTCCGCCTAAAATGAGGTCAGGGCCAATGATGGCCAACCCCGTCACACCAATTAGCATGATGATAAAGGCCCAAGTCGGTGCGGTAGTCTGGCGACACACCCCGACCAGAGCGGCGATCGCCAGCAGGGTAATCAGATAGTGCAATGGATTAATCGCACTCGGCCCCTGATTCAAGTCAAAGAAGACCCGGCTCAGATTCAACAGCCAAAAGAGCGGCAAACTGCCAGAACGGCTGGCATTCACCGATTCAGTGTTGCCCAGAAACATGTCAAAATTTTGCACTACCACGATGAGCCACGGCATAAACAGCACTACACTGAGTGCTGCCCCCATGAGATAGCCTGCAACTTGCTGACTCCAGCGAAATTTTTCCATGCCCAAGACATACATGGCATGGCTGATCGAGACAAATCCCGAAAATGGATGCACATAGAGCCCTAGTGCCGCTGTGACTCCATACAGCCCATGCCCCATCCATAGCGCTTTCCCATGCTGGCGCTGAGCCCACAGCAACGTCGCACTCGACACCAAAATCGTCACCGTCCATAGCGCATATTCGCGGGCTTCCTGGGCATAGAGCACATGAAACGGCGAAATCGCCATCAGCGCCGTAGCCACCCAAGCCACCGCCGATGACTGAAACAACTCTAAGCACAGCCAATAGGCAGCGGGCAGCACCAGCAAACTCAGCAACGCCGACCAAAGCCGCACTGATAATACCGAGCTGCCAAACGCCTGCATCCAAAAACGAGCTGAAAGGTAATACAGCGGTGAATGCTCAGGATGATCGGCCAGAGCCGCCATCGTAGAACCCAGCGTTTCTGAATTAGGAGCTTGATAGGTTTGCAACAGGTTCTCAACGCTGATCATGCTGCCATCGTAGACCTCGGACACCAGCTCCGGCTGAGTATGTCCCGAAATTCGCAGGGAGGTCATCGTCTCGTCGTACCAATAAACCTTTCGATCAATGTTGTAAAACCGGAAAAATATCCCTGTAACGATGAGGATCAAAACAAAGTTACGCAACCAGATCGAGTCTAACGACCGCTGTTTAGACAGCATAATGACGCTTTACAGTGACGCTTTCAACATGAACAACACCCTTCAGAAACCTGCGGAGGAACTTGTGTCAGTGAATTTACATTTACCTAGAAAGCGTAGCAGCAACATGAGCCCCAACGAAACTTTAACGAGCCCTGGCTTGCTCCGTTATCCCAAATTTGACTGTAGGATCGGGATTGCGATTTGTGTCGAGGAGTGGCTGTGACATCTATAGGTCTGCGCAAGTGGCTGAGTTTGACGTCGTGGGTGGCGGCTATGATGGCGATCGCCCAGTTTTTGGCCGTAGGAAGCTTGTTTGGGCTGGCCTATGTCCAAGATCCGATTTATCATTCGCCCGAAAACCAAAATACTAAATATCTGCAAGGGTTGGCTAACGCTGGACATGGGTTTCTCCGCGATGACTGGACGGCTAACACCATTGACCCGCTCCCTGTTTTTACGGCCTTGGTGCAGTTTACTTATCAATTCATTCATGCAGAATATGCTTTCTATTTCTATTACTTTCTAATTTTTGGAGTGTATGCCTATAGCCTGATGGGCATTGCCGCCTACCTGTTTCAGTTTGACCAGGCGCGGGTGCAATATTTGGTAGTTCTGGCACTGCTGGTGTTAACACACACAGTCGAGATCGAAGTGTTTGATGTCAGAACCGACTGGGTGCTGCAAGCTGGGGTGGCGCAGCAATATATCTTGGGTCCAGTATTTCAGCCCTGCAACTTTGGGGCATTCATGCTGCTGTCAATTTTGCTGTTTTTACACCGCAAACCAGGGTGGGCGATCGCCCTGTTAGCCCTCGCCGGAACGATGCATCCGGCCTATTTCCCAAGTGTGGGCGTGCTGACGCTGGCCTACATGGGGAGCACAGTTTTAGAGGAAAAAAATTGGCTGAAAGCACTGGGCTTGGGTGTTTTATCTAGCATTCTGATTCTGCCTGTGTTTAGTTACATGTATTTCACCTTCTCAGATACTACCCCCGAGCTGACACAGCAAGCCACTGACATCATTGTGAATGAACGCATTCCCCATCACTCCATTCCAGCGGTCTGGCTCGATGGCGAAGGAGCCTATTTTCAAGCAGTTTGGGTGGCGATCGCGCTCTTTTTTGTCCGGCGAACTCGGTTATTTTTAATCCTGGTAGTGCCGTATGCAGTTGCGGTTTTGCTGACGGTTGCTCAAGTCATGACCGGCAGTGATGCTCTGGCTTTCATTGCCCCGTGGCGCATTTCAGCATTCCTTGTGCCTGTGGCAACGGGAGTGGTTTTGGGTCAACTGGTTGCCTGGCTGTTCTACCAATTTCCAAACGCCACCCGTCAACATCGAATTTTTATTACCCGTGCTAGTTTGGCGGTTGTTCTGACACTTGCGATCATTGGGGGATATCACCAAGGGCAGCGGCTCCAAGCAGAAGATGAAACCTTTCCTATGATGAGATTTGTGCGAGACAATCTCCAAGCGGGGCAGACCTATTTGATTCCGCCTGATTCTAAAGATCTCCGCAAGTTTCGGCTTTATACAGGGGCACCCATTTTTGTAAACCGCAAGACCCACCCCTATAAAGATGTGGAGGTCATTGAGTGGAATCATCGTCTAGAGCTGGGGAAGGACTTTTATGAAACACGACGCAATGCCAGCTGTCGCATGTTGCGGACAGATTTGGTAGGCTACGGCATTACCCATGTCGTGCTGCCCCACGAGACTGTGCAATCCCGCTGCCGTCGGCTGGTTGAGATTTATCAAGATGATGACTATGGAGTCTATTCGACTGAAGCTCTCTAGGGTGTGTCTGGGTGTGCTTACGACCACGTTCTCTTTGATGGTGCGCTACTTGGCGATCGCCACTCTATCCCCAGGCTCGACCCGACACCTGACAGATGTCGATTATTGCCCTTCTTCTTTTTGTTGCTGCTGTTTGAGCTGGCGGACACATTCTTGACCCATGCCTACGGTTAGGCCAATCACTGCCCCGGCGATCGCGTACTTCTGCTGTACATTTTGATAAATCTGGCTCTGATATTGGGGCTGTGCTACCTCGGCAACTCCTAGCCCCAAAATTGTGCCAACAATTGCCGTGATCATCCCTGAGAAGACAACTAGACGGGGGTTCATAGGTCGTTTCTCCATGAAAAAACTACACGCTGCTAGCCCGTTGCTTGCTATCTTTATTTTCTCAAGTGATGGCTGACTGACGGCCTTAACGTCTGGTCTTGTAATATATTTTGTCAGTTTGAAAATAAACTTTTCAGTCATATTCACACTAGAAATACATTACGCCCACTGCCGATACCCTGCTGATGCGGTGCTTCAGAGGGTAGAGCCCATTGATTGGCTTATGTGCTAACCAGGCATAGTAGTAGTAGCTGTCGATCATACACAACTGCGTAGTCTGTCAAGGGAATCGCATATGAGAAAGTAATCATCCCGGTTCAACTGGCGATCGCCTGGTTGCTGGCTCAGCGTGATCATGAGGTTGAAATGCGTGAGTTTTCTAATCAGTCTAAGGAACAGAACACTGTAGCTGCTCACTGGACTGTTCCTAAAATGCTCAGACAGAAAACGAAATCTCGCAATTTCAACAAGTTTCATGTAAATTCCAAAATCGCTAGAAACTAACGCTTTGAGTCAGACACAGGCTAAACACTTATATATCAGGAGTTAGATGCTATTCTTAATAAGGTGCGGGTGTAGTTCAGTGGTAGAACGTCAGCTTCCCAAGCTGAATGTCG
>CAZCXK010000030.1:23626-50526 GCA_964502605.1 uncultured bacterium | reverse complement strand
AGCGACACATAACGCGTCCAGGATATAGATAAAGATGACTCCCATTCACGGCTCTTGCCCCCCAGCCTCGAAACGCAAGTCAGCCATTTCGTTGGGAGGGGGTTTGGGGGATGCAACCATCCCTCAATTGGGGGTTTGTTGGACATTCCCCTAAGCGGGAATGCCTGGACACGATCGCCATTCAGAGAAGGCACATGCAGCATTGTTTGGAGCTGTAGCAGTTGTGTATACAGAGTAGGGGCGAACAGCGATCGCCCTAATGAATCAGGGGTAACCAACTAGGAGCAGAGATCAGACCCACACGAGCAGGGATGACATTAGTACGATAGATGCTCTAGCCAGTGATTGATATCAATCACCAAGATTTGACCCAGTTCAAGAATCTGGCGAATTTGGTTCAGTTCAGCTGATTCTTCGGGTTCAAAGTTTGCATCTACCTGACACGATTTCCAGTCTAAAATTTGCGGCAGGGTGTTCTCGTAGAAGTGCTTGACATACAGCTCTTGAGCCCGGTCGAGAGATACTCCTAAATGCAGCCGATCGCCCACCGTGATCAAGCGGCTAATCCAGCGGATTTGTTGCTCAGAACGTTCTGGATCAAACTCATGCAGCAGATGCCAAAGCGATCGCAAAATTAGCCGTTCTAGGGTGGGTTTTGCTTGGGGTAACTTGAGCTGAGAGTGCAAGGAGTCAGACTCACTGGCGATCGCGTCAAGCTCTTTTAGATAGGTCAGACAGCTATCAAAATTGGCTGCACTCAGATCGCTGGTTTCTCGTTCGAGCGATCGCAGAGATAATGTCGCTCGATGACTAATAGCAACCTCAGCCGCAACTTGCAGTTCTTGAGGCACATCCAGGTGATCTCGATGGAAGGCCATCAACACCCCATAATTATCTCGATAGACCTGTGTATATAGCTGATCGAGGCGGTTAAGGGTTTCTCGACTAAGCGATCGCATGATGCGATGCCGTTCTTCAGCAAACAGATCTTGTAACCCATAGGACTGATCCCCAAGGGTCTGGCTCATGGTCAAAATCATATGGGCTGCACTGGCCTGATTGAGCGCCTGAAATAGCTGCTCTTTGGCTTGGGCATAAGCGCTCCGACCCGAGAAGGGTTGGATGCAGCAGTGAAAATCCCAGCCGCCGAGATGCAAGACCGCAAAGACGAGGTGCGATCGCTCTCGTGTCAGTTCTGATGTCAGCTCAATCTGGCCAACTGCCAATTTGAGTGCGCCAATCCGCTGGATTTGATAATCGAGCTGATGCATCACATAGCAATAGACCCGCTGCTCACTCCCATAGGTCGTAAACAGAGAGCTCATGGCGTAGTGAGCAGCCACTTGTCCAATGCTGATTTGAGACGGTGCAACGAGCTGCCGATAGATCTCAGCCCCATGCTTAAAACAGTCTACGTTGCTGGGCGCGTCCGCCAACTTATCAATGAATGCTGATTTAAGCTGCACCCCTGCCACATCACCTGCTAGCTCCATCGCTCGCGAGGCATAGCGCAAAATCTGCACCCCTTCGGGTCGAGAAAGTTCCTCAAAAAACCAGCCGCAACTGGTATACATTAACAACGCATGGCGCTGCATTTCTAATAGACGCAGGCTATCAACTTTTTCGCTCGGTGATAGTGGATGAGCCTGATGATGGTGCCAAAACTGGTTCAGGTTTTCGGGGCTGCGATCGCGGATGACATGGATATAATCATTGCGAGCTGCCCAGGGATCGCAGAATAAATCCTGTCCGGAGTCTGTAAAGATTTGAGCTAAGTGCTCCCGCAGCCAGTCGAGCGCATTTCGCAGCGGGCGTCGCCATTGCTGATGCCACAGGCCACCGCCGCCGCAGCCACAGTCATCTTGCCAGCGATCGACTCCGTGAGAGCAACTCCAAGCCGTGACGGGCTTGAGTTCAACTTCCCAAGTGGGTGGGTTGAGGCTGAGATAATGGGCATAATTGGTGACAACCCAGCCTTGCTGAGCAAATTCGCGGGTTAATGCATAGGCCAATGCCTTTTCGGAGCCACTTTTGTGATGCCCAAAAGTTTCCCCATCGGTAGCAACCGAGATCAGCTGAGCGGGGCGGTGATCCCCACGGACAGCTTGACCGATGCGTCCAGCAAAGTGTTGAGAACTGGCCATCACATCGTTAAAGCCCATGTCCCGAGAAATGGGACCGTCATAGAAAAAGATGTCGATGAAGTCTTGCTGCGGGTTGCCGTCTGGAAGAAAGCACCGATAAGGCTGGATCGGATCAATTTGGCCGCCGCCGACCTCAATCCAACTGCTATTGGGGTGCTCGTGAGACGGAGTGGGGCGGCAACGCTGCGCCTGAGAGGGTGCCAGGATGATGAAGCGAATTCCGGCATCGACTAGAGCCGCTAACGTGGGATAGTCTACAGCGGTTTCGGCCAGCCATATGCCTTCAGGATCACGGCCAAAGCGAGACCGAAAATCTTCAATCCCCCAGTGGATTTGGGTTTTCTTATCATGTTCATTGGCAAGGGGCATGATGATGTGGTTGTAGACTTGGGCGATCGCATTCCCGTGCCCATTGAGGCGATCGCAACTCTTACGGTCTGCGTCTAAGATGCGCTGATAGACTTCTACGTCATAGCGCTCTAGCCAACTCATCAGCGTTGGGCCAATGTTGAAGCTGAGATATTCAAAGTTGTTGACAATTTCGATCAGTTCGCCGCGATCATTTAAGATGCGGGCAAAGGCATTGGGGCGATAGCACTCATGATGCACGCGCTCATTCCAGTCGTGAAACGGACTCGCACTAGGCTGCCGCTCAATCGCGTCTAGATAGGGGTTTTCGCGGGGTGGCTGATAAAAATGGCCATGCACGGTCACATAAACCCCTGATGCCACACTGAGGGGATCAGTCTGAGAATCAATGCTGCGATCGCCGACCGAAGAGAGAGGCTGAGCTTGGATCATAAGAATTTGAGGATATAGGGATCAGGAGGTCTTTGACTAGGCAATGCAAACTGAAAGGCGTCAGCCTATGCAATCAGCGACATCTGGGGATCAATATCTGGGGAATGGATCAATATCTGGGGAATAGCTGTTATGCCTTGGAGATCATTCACTATGTAAGCAATCTGGAGAATAACCAAGAAATACAAGAGCTAACTATGTCTACTCTTACCTGCGTTCGAGAGTAGAACCCGCCTCTAAAATAACTTGAGCCCATTGCCCTGCAGGGCACTCGTTCATGCTCAATCTCATTCATGCTCAATCAAGGCTACGAATAAGACTGCAAAATCAAATTTATAAAATCCTGGATAAACACGACGTGAATCTAGTCATCAAATGGAAAAAATAATGCAGTGTGACGACTTCATTCAAACTAATCGGCAACTGGGTGGGCGGCTATCAATCAGCAGTGCCGATGCTAGAACTCACATCCGGTTTTAAAGTAAATCGAGGCTAAAACACCTGGCTAGGGTCAGCTCAAACCGTTGATTTTCAAATTAGCTTACGGCATTGGCGATCGCTTCACCTACCCTATTCATAGTTCGCAATAGGTCTTTGCTAATTTGACACACATTACAGCGATCTGTAACTATCCTCAGGATTTTCTTAACCTTTGCGGTCTGCATCCTGACCCAAACCTGTCATTGCCCATCAAACAAAAAGGGGCACTCTATCGGTGCCCCGCAGGATCGATCGGAATCGATCAACGAATTAAATCAACAGCAGTGGTTAACTTCAGAAATCTCCCAATCCACAATGTCTGCTAAATCTACACATCGTAATAGAGCGCAAACTCATAAGGATGAGGACGGAGGCGCATAGGATTAACTTCTGTATCGAGTTTGTAGGTAATCCAGTTGTCAATGAAGTCTTCGGTAAAGACTCCTCCTACGGTTAAGAAATCATGATCGGCTTCGAGCGCCTTGAGTGCATCCATCAACGATCCCGGCGTTGACGGAATCTTAGCCAGTTCTTCTGGGCTGAGATCATAGATATCCACATCCAACGGATCACCGGGATCAATCTGGTTCTTGATTCCGTCAATGCCCGCGCACAGCATCGCGGCAAAAGCCAGATAGGGGTTAGAGGTCGCATCTGGACAGCGGAATTCTAGACGCTTGGCTTTCGGGCTCGCGCCAGAAAGGGGAATCCGCACTGATGCCGAGCGGTTGCCTTGAGAATAGGCCAGGTTGACAGGGGCTTCAAACCCAGGAACCAAGCGCTTATAAGAGTTGGTTGTCGGGTTGGTAAATGCCAGCAATGCAGGTGCATGCTTTAAGATGCCTCCGATATAGTGAAGTGCCATCTGGCTCAAGCCCGCATATAGATCGCCCCCAAATAGAGGCTGTCCATCATTCCAAATCGACTGATGAGTATGCATCCCAGACCCGTTGTCATTAAACAGCGGCTTGGGCATAAAGGTAATGGTTTTGCCGTATTTCTTACCGACGTTCTTGATGCAGTATTTGTAGGTCATCAAGTAGTCAGCGGCCTTGACTAGCTCAGCAAATCGGAAGCCCAGCTCGCACTGCCCGCCTGTAGCAACTTCATGGTGATGCTTTTCAATCGGCACTCCGCAATCGGCCATTGTCAGCAGCATCTCAGTCCGCAGGTCTTGCAGGGTGTCGGTTGGTGCAACCGGGAAATAGCCCTCTTTATAACGTGGCTTATAGCCTTTGTTGCCGCCTGCTTCTTCTGCCCCTGAGTTCCAGCGACCTTCCACCGTGTCAACGTAGTAGAAACTCTTGTTTTCGGTCTGGTCAAACCGAACGTCTTCAAACACAAAGAACTCAGCTTCCGGCCCAAAATAGGCGGTGTTACCGATCCCAGTGCTCTTGAGATAATCTACGGCTTTGTAGGCGATCGCCCGAGGGCACCGATCATACAACTGCCCGGTTCGAGGCTCCTGAATCGTGCAAATCAGACTGAGGGTTGGTTCTGCCATGAATGGGTCAATCCAGGCACTATCCGGATCAGGAACCATTGTCATGTCTGATTCGTTAATGGCTTTCCAACCCCGGATACTAGACCCGTCAAATGGCACGCCATCTGTAAAGCTATCGGCATCAATTTGATCGTAATACACCGTCAGGTGCTGCCATGTCCCTGGCATATCGATAAATTTCAAATCGATCATTTTGATATCTTCATCCCGAATTTTCTTCAGGATTTCGTCTGGGGTTGTCATGAACTACTCCTTACTTCTGAGCTGCTTCAAACCTATATCGAGCAAATCTTGTGTGTTTTCGACTAACGCATAGACGGTTAAGAAAGTTTGATCAAAACCACACAACCCGTCGTTAGGAGGATTATGAGCTATCAAGTCGAAACTCACCGCTACTGTAAATTAGACACTGCACATCAGCTTCAATAGACTGAGCAGATTTTGCTACACATGGCTCATCCTAGGAATAGGAATAGGTGGTTTTTTGTATAGCAAGCTACATTATTGGGTTAACCCTGGCTGTGATGTGCTTGAGCTGCGACCAACCTGACTGGAGCTGCGGATTGGGGCTTGAAGTAATTTACAAAACTTAATGACGAAATGCCGACTCCTGGCCATTTGTGGGCGAATTTGAGAAATCCCTGCGTGATAAACTGAATGTCAGCTTTTAAGCTAATCAACGGACTCTCAATAATGAGAACCAGCGACGAGTTCATGAGAATTTTAGTTTTAACGCTCATTTATGCGGTAGGTGCGGGGCGATCGCTCCGAAGTATCGCTCCAAGTCAGGTATCACTTGGCTGAAAAGCCAGTGTTAACAAACCAGTGTTAAGAAGACAACGTGTTAAGAAGACGAATCGGGAGATTGATTAAATGCGGGACGCAGTGACAAGCCTGATCCAAAACTACGACGCAACGGGTCGATATCTTGACCGAGACGCCCTCGACCAACTCAAGACCTATTTCGGTACAGGAATGGCTCGCGTGCAAGCAGCCGCTGTCATCAACGGCAATGCAGCCTCGATTGTCAAGCAGGCCGCATCACAGCTATTTCAAGACCTGCCCGAGCTGATTCGTCCGGGAGGCAATGCCTACACGACTCGTCGCTATGCTGCCTGCCTGCGCGACATGGACTATTATCTTCGCTATGCCAGCTACGCTCTGGTTGCGGGCAGCATGGATGTTTTAGATGAGCGTGTGTTGCAGGGGTTGCGAGAAACCTACAATTCTCTCAGCGTGCCCATTGGCCCCACTGTAAACGGGATTCAGATTTTGAAAGCCATTGTCAAGGGGCAGGTTGAAGAGGCGGGTGTTGGCAATACAACCTTCATTGACCAGCCCTTTGATTATATGACCCGCGAGTTAAGCGAAACTAATATCTAGCAGGCGATCGCAATCTAGTGCTTTATTAAAGAACGCTCTATTAAAAATGGAGAGGTATTGCTACAACGGCACCTCTCCATTTTTTGGGTCATTGGCATGTCATTGCAAGAACTTAGAACAGCGTCAATCCTCTGAGGTTAAAGCTGGTAGAGCTAAAGCTGCGCCCGGATCTTAAAAGAATAATCGCCTCCTGGCTCAAGCTGGTAGTCACACTGCTCTAAGAAACGCCCTAACGGTTCCTTGATCAGGGCGCGCCCCAGCGATGGCTGGACAAGCAGTTCTCCCTGGCTAAACCGCCACTGGAAACTCCACTCATAATCGCTTGCTCTGACCTCACCTTCAATTTTGCCTTGGGGCCAAGATTGATGCGTAATCCGAACATAAGCTGTGGTTTCAGGCAGGCGCTTGGAACTCACAGGATTAGCATATGTGTAAACAACACTGGATGGTATTCGACGGAGGGTATGCGGCTCAACAGTCTCAAGTAAAAGGGTTAAACATCGTTAGTAACTGGCAGCGATCGCCCCAATGTACCACTATCGGCGAGCCCGGTATGCATCTGGTTCGAATACCCACAATACCAGACCCTTGGGAACTCTCGTCAAGAGGACTTTGTTACCTTTTTGGCGTAAGCGTGTTGCGCCGCGCTGCGCCGCGTCAACCGTCTTAAAGAATTTAACAAAAGCATAGTATGTGTTCTCATAGGCGATCGCACTAACGGGGCTAGAAACGCCTGGAAGCACAACGTGACAGCGTTCAACCAGCTTTTGCACAAAAATTGGGGTGGGTTCGTAAGTCCCTGAACCAGAACCAGAATGAGTCGGAAGACCATTTGACATGAAGACAGCTCCTTTGGGCACAGAAACGATCAGTTGAGTGTTGAGCTTAACATTCCCGAAACGGGGTCAAACCCATCAAATTAAACGCTTCTAGCCAAGCTATAAATCCATGCAATCGATCACAAATTCGCAGACTCAACAGTACGGCTGTTATAAATACTCATTGCTTTCGGAATTCCCTGTCGCAGCCCAAGATCGACTGCATCAGCTGCCATCTGCAGCACCTCCATAACAATCGGTACATCATTGGGGGCAAATTTGCCCAACACATGAGAAATCACAGGCTCATCTGCATCAGCGGCCATTCTGGGGTTGCCAATGCCAATCCGCAGGCGGGGAAAGGTTTGGGTGCCCAAGTGGGCGATCGCCGATTTCATCCCATTGTGACCGCCCGCCGACCCTGATAACCGCAGCCGCAGCTTTCCAAGCGGCAGATCCATATCGTCATAAATAATCAGTACTGATTCGGGGGGCAACTTAAACCAATCGACTACTGACCGCACAGACTGCCCCGAACGATTCATGTAAGTGTGAGGCTTGAGCAACCGGATCTTATCGGCATGAGGGCCACGCCCCTCGCCAAAAAGCCCCTGAAACTTTCGATGTTCCACCAGCTCAATCCGCCATCGGCGCGCAATCTCATCGACCACATCAAACCCAATGTTGTGGCGCGTTTTGCTATATTTTGCCCCAGGGTTGCCCAGCCCTACAATCAGATGAGGCGTCTGCGACTCAGGCGATAAGCTTGACTCTGACATCAAATCTGACACCTCCACGGCTTCATAGTCGGTCGCGCTCACCAGATGTAGACACCCTTTGCAACTTAACTTAACCAACGCCTTACAGCGTTCTAGTGCAGCGGGGCTGTTAGACCGATGTACTGTAACTCTACCCTTAATGATTATGATTAATAAGGAGGGCTTTAGAGACTGATGCATGGATGATCGAGAGCTGGCGGCACTTCTAAGTGATCTTGAATCTGATAGAGCTGAGCGTAAAGCATCAATTTCAGACGGAAAAAAAATAAGACAGGCAATTTGTGCTTTTGCTAACGATCTACCAAACCACAAAAAGCCTGGGGTTCTTTTTGTAGGAGTTAATGATGACGGCACCTGCGCCAACTTGTCTATTACAGACGAGCTTCTCTTAAGCCTTTCCAATATACGCTCTGAAGGAAAGATTCTGCCGTTTCCGGTGCTGCAAGTTAACAAACGTATTTTAGATAGCTGTGAGTTAGTAGTTGTGATTGTGGAACCGTCAGATGCTCCTCCAGTTAGATTCGACGGGCGGACATATATTCGAGTTGGACCTAGACGTGCAACCGCTACACCTGAAGAAGAACGCCGTCTTAATGAGAAAAGACGCGCAAGAGACTTACCCTTTGATTTGCGTCCTTTTATTTCCGCTTCTATTGATGATTTAAATCTAGATGTTTTTCAACGTGAATATTTGACATCAGCATTAGCACCAGAAGTGTTAGCTGAAAATCAGCGATCGCTCCATCAACAATTAGCTTCAGTTCGATTTACAACTCCCCCACCAGAGTCTTATCCAACAGTTTTAGGAATCCTGATTATTGGCAAAAATGCAAGGCAATTTGTTCCAGGACATTATGTTCAATTTTTGAGAATAGACGGCACTGAATTGGGCGATCCCATTAAAGATCAGAAAGAAATTAGTGGATCATTCCTCGACATTCTTCGCATGCTGGATGAAACTCTACAAGTCAATATTTCAATTGCTTCAGATATTACAAGTCAAAGCCTTGAACTACAGCATCCAGATTATCCCATTGAAGCCCTACGGCAGCTTGTTAGAAACGCGATAATGCATCGCTCCTATGAACAAACCAATGCTCCAGTGAAGGTGTACTGGTTTAGCGATCGCATTGAGATTTCCAATCCGGGTGGGTTATTCGGACAGGTTAATCAGGAAAATTTTGGTCATGGCGTTACAGACTACCGTAATCCACACTTGGCAGGAGTGATGAAAGATTTGGGGTATGTGCAACGTTTTGGTTATGGTATCCCCACAGCAAAACGTTCATTGGTGAAAAATGGTAATCCTCCACCTGAATTTTCTTTCAATGACACTCATACATTAGTAGTTATTAGGAGGCAAACATGACCGCACCAATCATTGCCTTCTTCAACAATAAAGGAGGAGTTGGAAAAACATCTCTTGTCTATCATTTAGCTTGGATGTACTTTGATTTAGGGCTAAACGTGATAGCAGCAGATCTAGATCCTCAAGCTAATTTAACAGCGGCTTTTCTGGATGAAGATCGCTTGGAAGAAGTATGGGAAGGTGGCAGTATCGATAGTTTCAATACCGTCTTTCAATGTGTCAAACCCTTATTAAGTGGTATCGGTGATATTGCAACTCCAAATCTAGAAAAAATAGAAGATGGGTTAAGCCTTTTAATTGGCGATTTACAGCTTTCTGGGTTTGAAGATGAATTGTCTTCCCAATGGTCTGATTGCCTTGATCGCAAAGAACGAGCATTCAGAGTTATCTCAGCGTTTTGGCGCGTATTGAGTCAAGCAGCAGCCATTAATAGTGCTGATGTTGTTTTGGTTGATTTAGGCCCCAACTTAGGGGCAATTAACCGAGCGGCTCTTATTGCCTCAGACTACGTTGTCGTGCCTCTCTCACCAGATCTCTTCTCATTACAGGGGCTCAAAAACCTTGGGCCGACCGTAAGACGCTGGAGAGAAGAATGGCAAGAACGTATCCCCAAAAACCCGGCCTCAGATCTCGCCTTGCCACAAGGGAAAATGCAGCCTGTTGGTTATGTTATTCTCCAACACGGTGTTCGATTTGACCGTCCTGTAAAAGCGTTTCAAAGATGGATTGAACGAATTCCACACATTTACAGTACTGAGGCTCTTCAAGAACAAAATGAGCCCACCTTAACGCCATCAAGCGACCCAAATTGTTTAGCGTTACTTAAACACTATCAAAGCCTAATGCCCATGGCTCAGGAGTCTCATAAACCTATTTTTCATCTTAAACCTGCCGATGGAGCGATCGGTGCTCACATTGCTGCTGTAAAGCTAGTGTATTGGGATTTCAAGGATTTAGCTCAAAAGATTGCCGATCGAACTGAACTATTATTGCCCAACTCTCAACTAACTCTTGAACCAGAATCAAGGTAGCTCAAATGTACGGAGGGTTTGGGGTATCGGTCTAACAAGCAATGAGCGACACATGCGAATAGAAAATTCATCCTGTAAAACGTTGACCAGGAGTCCGGCACTGCACAAATCTCTACAAATGGTGCAGATACTCAATCCGAGATTCTAATGATGATTGCCGCTAAGCCAACTCTGCGCGCTTTAGCTCACCACTTCCTCTGATGCTGTTTCGGCGACAGTATTGTCGGGTTCTAGTTCTGGTTCTGGCTCTGCTCCTGGTTCTGAGCCGTGATTTTCAGCGTCAGATGGACTAGATGCAGTCGTCGTCTCAGCCGTCTCAGTCGCCTCAGCAGCCGCTGTCTCAGGTTCGACACTCGATTCGTTAGCCTGCTCGGCACTTGATTCAGTACTGGGTTCAGAGGGCGTTGCAGCCGCGCCATTTGCAGACTTTGAGGCTGCCAATGCCTTGGACTGTGGCGGCTCAAGCGTAGCCTCCATGCTGGTTTTCATGCTCTTTTCCAGCTGTTCAGCTTCTCGCTTAAACTCGCTCTCGAACTCCTTGGAGGCATCTTGGAAGCTACGCATGGCCTTGCCAATGCTCCGACCGATTTCGGGCAGCTTCTTAGGGCCAAAGATTAGCAAAGCAACCACGAATATCAGAATCATTTCGGGTAGGCCAATGCCAAAGAAGTTCATGATTAATTCCTCCGAACTCACTAAAAAACCCCGGACTGGCCGGGGCACCATCCGTCCGGCTCCGTAGCCAAGTAGCCTAACTCCCCAAGCTTGACCAATCTACGTTGAGATTTTCAAGAATGAGAGACGAGTTATAGATTTGCAAAATAATCAACAAGAAGACAAAGAACAAGAGCATGAAAACAGCCATTAAAGGAGTGGTTCCCCAGCCTGGTGCAACCTTGCCGTACTCTGAATTTAGAGGCTTGAGGAGATCTCCCAACCGAGTCCGTTGTGCCATGAGTGACCTACGTAAATCGCTATATTTTAACGTTCTGTAATATTATAGAGGAAGAGGATCACAAAATTGATAACCACAATGGACACTGCAACAGTTTTTAGTATTTCGATTGGTGTTGCCCTGGTTGCAATCACTGGTATGGCAATTTACACCTCATTTGGACCCCCATCTGGCGAGTTGGATGATCCGTTTGAAGATCATGAAGACTAGAGTTTTGTTAGTCTCAATAGATCACAAAAATTTTCACGGAAAAGATAAGTAGATCTGCCGGATGAGAGGGAAACGGCATTCGATAGCATGGCGCAAGAACTCAAGCATCGTTCTCAGTCGAAAGTATTCCTGATAGACGTGCCGTCCTCCCAAGTATAAGCGTCTAATCTTGACTCCATAATGCTCACCTTATCTAACAAGTGGTTGCTAGTCGCTAACAACGTCTCCCCTCGGGGAACGACATGGACGGCTAAGGTTACCCGTTGATGGTGTCGGATAACATCACTGTGGCATAGACGTAGAAACGAGTTGTCCCTGATTTAGCGGCACTGCGACAGGTTTAGGATGCTTCTGCATCATTCGCTTCATCGGAATAGGGAACCAGATGCAAGTCATGGCTAAGCGTCTGATTATATCTAATGATATAAAAAAAACCTGAGAAGAAAGCCCGGTTAATTCCTCTGGCATTATATGACTGAGAATTTTAACCGGGCAAATCTTAGGAGACCGATAATTCAAAGGAGCGATCGCCCCTAACTAGTGTTCAATTAGGCGATCGCACCAGAGAAATCAGTTTGCAGTAAATCACCCATTGCGACACTATCAACACTGGGTAACAAGGCATCAATGCGAGCGATATCGGCACCATTGAGGCCGAGCTGTTGCAAGGAGCCATCGTCAAGGGTTGCAAAATCAGTTATTTCAAGAAAATCGCTCATCTGATTTGGTAGGCGACTATTTACCCTTGTCTCAGATTGAACACTAGAGTTTCTAGGTTCGGTAATATCGTCGAATGAACCCACTTCAGCGCGTCCAACCAGATTATCTTCCCTATTTGGTCTAGGATTTGCATTCCGTCTCCGAGTGTTTCGCCTACCGTTGGTATTTCCTCTACCATCGGAGCCTGACATCTCTTCAGACATCGGATTTGACAAAGCCACAAAGCCAAGCAAATTGGCTTCAGATAGTCCCTCAATCGTGACTAGGCTAGTTGCTGCACCCGTCTCAAGATTGATGGAATAGAGCGTCGCGTCAGACACTGCTAATGCAGTATTGCTACCATCAGGCGATGAAACAATATCAAAGCCTCCTACAACATCAAAGTCGATACCCAAATCTCCGACCGTGACTAGAGTGCCATCATTGGGCGGATTTTGCAGCACTAGAGTATCCAGCAGCGTATCGATGTTGTATAGTGCTGTACTGATCGTGCCTGCAAATGAGTTGGTGTAAGCAGAGGCAGTGATATTAGGATTCACGCCTGCATTGACGTCATCCTCCGCGAACGCTAGATTGCCATCCACAAGCACTTCACCCGTATCGACGTTGATACGGAAGTTTTGGTCGTTGTCTCCCACTAACCGCAGCCTGTCGGCCACTGGATTAAAATCAAAACCCGAAACGACTCCTCCTTCAAAGGGCTGAGAAAGAGTGCTCACCAGTGTGGCAACATCATCATTAGTGGTCAAATTGCGGATGATAGGGCCATTCTCACCTGCCACACCGTTATGAAGGTGAACAGCACTCTGAGGGTTACCCTCCGCATCAGGTGCACCCACTGGAAAGAGGGGGCTAGTTAGTGCGTCAAACCCACCATCAACAGTTAAACGATTGGAAGAATTGTCGTAAATCAGATCGAACATTCCATTGGCTGGCCCATCTGGAGGCACTGTATCCCCAGCCTCTTGAGATTCCTCGATCGGAGTGCCCAGAACAACAACGTCATCCTCTACTTGAACAGTCACCTGCCCACGCAATTCTCCGCCGCCGAAGTTATCCGTATGCAGGTTAACGTAGAGGGCATTATCAAGCAAAAGGGCTTCTTCATCATCAGTCAGGGTAAACTCACCCTCAAAGCTGCCACTGTCATCAACTGTAAAGTTGCGGATGATGGGGCCATTCTCACCTGCCACACCGTTATGTAGGTGGATAGCGCTCTGGGGATTGCCTTCAGCATCGGCCTCACCGACAGGCAACAGAGAACTGGTCAAATCACTAAACCTACCGCTAATTCTTAACGTATTGGTAGCGTCGTCATAGATAACGTCGAAAGCTCCCATTGCTGGCCCATCAGGAGGTGACATATCCCCAACTTCTTGAGATTCTTCGATGGGTATATCAAATGCAACGATGTCATTTTCTAGTTCAACCTCAAGTTGACCACGCAGTTCACCCCCATTGAAGTTATCTGTGTGCAGGTTGAGATAAAGGGCATCATCAAGCAGAAAGGATTCTTCCTCTTCAGTCAGCGTAAATGAGCCATCGAAGCTACCAGAATCAAATCCATTGGGGTCAAGGGTGTAGATATTGTTTGCTGTCGTAATTCCATAGATTAAGCCATTGGCGGGGCGAGTATCAATGCCGAGAAGGTTACCGTTTATGCCTATAACTGGTGTAGATGTCACCTGTTCAGGATTGCCAGAATCAAACGAGATGAGCGTATTGTTGTCAGTCAGAGCAATAAGACGTTCCATTGGTGTCCTTCTTCTAACTTTTAGTGAATGGTTAAACATTCAAATCTGTTTCAGGATTTGAAATAGGTTTTGTTCCACTAACCCGAGTCATAAACCTGATATGTAAAACAGATTCATGCAGCAGATTTATAGAACAAATTGTTGACAGAAGCTTGTTTTTTCCTGCCACACTCTTAGTACGAAGACATGATGAAATCGGTTGCAAAATTGATGAAAAAGATTATTTCACGTCGGAATGTACCATAAGGTTCTTGTCAGATTATTGTGAGTAGTGTATCGAGGAAAGGAGCTTTCAAATATTGGTGATGGCATTAAAATCTCATGTATTGCTCCATACACTGGCGAGCATATAGCAGCCTATTTAATATCAGTAGATCACAAATTAATATCAGTAGATCACAAAAATTTTCAAGGAAAAGATAATATGGATTTGCCGGATGAGAGGGAAACGGCACTCGATAGCATGGCGCAAGAACTCAAGCATCGTTCTCAGTCGAAAGTATTCCTGATAGACGTGCCGCCCTCCCAAGTACAAGCGTCTAATCTTGACTCGCAATGCGCTCAACTTATCTAACAAGTGGTTGCTGGTCGCTAACAACGTCTCCCCTCGGGGAACGATATGGACGGCTAAGGTCACCCGTTGATGGTGTCGGATGACATCACTGTGGCATAGGCGTAGAAGCGAGTTGTCCCTGATTTAGCGGCACTGCGATAGATTTAGGATGCTTCTGCATCATTCGCTTTGCCGGAGTAGCGAATCAGATGCAAGTGATGGCTAGTCGTTTCATCCGTCATAGTTAGAGTGGGAGATATTAAAGAAGGGCATGGGAACATGGCTGTGCTTTGATTGGTGGATAGCCTGACTCTCCCTCTTTTTCTTCCACTGATTTGTTTGCTACCAAAGTCTTTTGTGATCTACTGAGTCTAGACACTACCTAAATCAACACAGGTATAGAGTGACACAGACATAGAATAGATAGACCAAGCAGGAACACTCTGATGATCGGAGATCGAGGCTAGTGTGGAAGGTGCTGTGGCCGTTTCTAGCAGCGTCACAGGATGAAATGATTTCGGATCAGCAAAGTTTGAATTAATAGAGTCTGAATCAAGATTGGCAGGCAGACAACTCTCCAATACGCTGCCTTTAAAGCAATCACCGCGATCGCATTTAATAGCCATTCCTGCACACTCATAGGCACGAATGATCCATTGATTGGCGTCATCTTCCGACTGCTTGAAGGCACTCAGAACCAACGAGGGAGCCAGTTCGTTTAGAAATGCGCCTGCGTGTGATAGCCACGGCTGCGATCGCCCCCCTTGATCATCAGCATCTTCTAATGGCAGCGGTAATGCCAGCGGAATCAACGGCTGATTAAATTCATAGGCATGGTGTGTGGTGCGAGCCTGCATTGGATTGCCAGCATGGGGATAGAGGGCGTAGCCAAACTGGTGCAGCCCCAAATCTGCCTGCGGATCAGGCCAAATCGACCCACGCAGCAGCGTCAGGCGCAGCTGAGACGGTTGCACATCAACGCCATGTTTGTGGCTGCTGAGCAGACTAACGCCATAGTCGGGAGTGCTGAGGTCAGCCCACTGGAGCGCGGGCACTTCCCATTTGGCTCTGGCGCGATCGCCCTCAGGTCTTGTAGGGCGTTGAATGTGACCAAACGGAATATCATGGGTGGCCATGTCTGCTTCGACAGTCAGCGGAAACGCAGTTTTGACCAGCACCTGCCGTTCGCGCCAGTCAACCTCGGTAAAAATCTTGAGCAGCGGAGCCGCATCATCCAGCACATAGTCTTGACAAACTGTTGACGCCCCCAGGGTGCGAATCACTCGAATCCGGCTTCGCAACGAGCCGTGCTCTACCCACTGAATATCAACCAAATGAGGGGCAGGCAGAGGATGAGCCTCATACTCAGGATCAATATTCCAGGCATCCCAATATTGACCTTGGTCAGTAAAGGCAACGAGTTGGTTGCCCGGTGCCCGCAGCACGTCCCGCTGATTGTGGCGATCGACGACACGAGCAATGTCTCCCGTGGTCGAGTCGATTGTGACCTGGAGATGCTGATTTTCTAGCACCCAGCCTGGGCTAACGGTCGAAGCAGCAGCAGCAGCAAATATCGAGATGGCTGTAGACCGAACCGGACAACACCAGAAGAGGCGATAGCCCACACTGGCAACTGCCGCTGAAAATAAAATCGTGGCAGCGGGCTGCTGGTCAGGCGACGTAGGCAGAGCGGGGAGACGGCTGACCTGCGACGGAACCATCGCACCATCAGCATCATAAATTTGCCAATCCACCGATTCAGCATCGGCACCAAGCGGCAGAGGCACCTCAACTAGCTGCGATCGCCCCCAATTGAGGGAGTTGAAAACGACAACGGGCTGCGCCGCTGGATGAGGCCGTGCCGGATATATCAGACATTGGGCGATCGCCCGCAGAGACTGATTACGCAGGGTGGTCGCGGTGTGCTGCACCTGCTGCCAAGTCAGATTCACCTCGGCATACACCTCTGGAATCGACGACCCTGGCAGAATGTCGTGAAACTGATTAAATAAAACGACCTTCCAGGCGGCTTCAATGTCGTTCTTAGGATAGGCCGTCCCCTTGACCAGGGTTGCCAGCGACGCATAGAGTTCTGCCTGATAGAGCAAAATTTCGCACTGCCGATTCCAGGTTTTTTGGTCGGCATGGCTGGTGTAGCAACCCCGATGAAATTCCAGATAGAGTTCGTCGTCCCAGATGGGAATTCGGGGCGCAGCAGCAGGAGATTCGAGGTTTGAGCCCGATGGTTCAAGTTCAGAAGGCGATCGTTGGAGTCCGGAGGTCGAAGGTTCGAGTTCAGAAGGCGATCGTTGGAGTCCGGAGGTCAAAGGTTCAAGTTCCGAGCCTGATAATTCGAGTCCAGATCTTGAACTTCTAAGTCCGGAGGTCGAAGGTTTAAGTTCAGCAGAAAACGTTGACGAGAGCGGAGGTGATGCGTCTTGATGTCCATCTCCTTTCGATGGGTTGGGGTCTAGAGTTAGAGTCTGCGAAAGCCTGTGCAGAAAATCAACTGCCGTTGAAAACTCAAGCTGGGGGAAGAAGGGCGACCTCTGCCAGCGTCGAGCCACTTCGAGCATATCGCGGGTGGGGCCACCGCCATGATCGCCCACACCCGGCAGCCAGAGAGAGGTCTGCAACCCCGTATTAGTCTCCCATTGACAGGCATAGTCTGCCATTTTAATCGGGTTGATGTCGGTGCCAATAGGGGGAGCTGTGACGCCCACGATAGCGCTACCGTCGGGCGATCGCCATTCAAACACATCATGGGGAAACGGCGTGGTGTCGTTCCAGCGCAGCTTTTGCGTGACGAAATACTTCACACCCCCTTGCTTGAGCAACTGGGGCAATTGCCAGCAAAACCCAAAACTGTCGGGTAGCCACGCAATCTGGTTGATATGTCCAAACCGCTCTTGGACATAGCGCTGGCCATAGAGAATTTGCCGCACGATCGATTCACCGCTCACCAAGTTAAACTCAGGCTCAACCCATAGCCCAGCGACAACTTCCCAGGTGCCTGCTGCAATTTTCTCGCGGATAGCGGCAAATAATTCAGGACGGTGCTGCTCGACCCATGCATACAGCGCCGGGGTCGAATGGCAAAAGAT
This sequence comes from uncultured bacterium, assembly GCA_964502605.1. Lineage (GTDB taxonomy): Bacteria > Cyanobacteriota > Cyanobacteriia > CAZCXK01 > CAZCXK01 > CAZCXK01. The sequence goes on along the minus strand of CAZCXK010000030.1, from coordinate 32,921 downwards.
TAGCTCTGGAAACTCAGTTTGGAGCGCTAAGACCGATTGAAAGGTGCGCTCGGCGGCCTCCCAAGTTTCGTGAATTGGCCAGAGCCACGCCAGATCAAGATGGGCATGTCCCAAGAGCTTGATTTGTCGCTGTTTCAGCCAGGGGCTAAAGGAGTGTAGCTGCGATCGCACCTCAGCTAGTGTCGCATCAAACGCCTGTCGATCGGGCAATACATCCCAGCGAATGGAGTCGAGCGCGTCTCTCAGCACCGGGATTTGGTCTGGGGCAAACGCAGTCAGATAGCGCTGGAGTACTGCCATCTCGTCGGCTACGAAGCCCGGTTCGGGGAGCAGGTCTGACGCCGATTCACACATGGATTCAAACACCAGAGACGACTGCACCAGGGCTCCCTCGTCATGGCCGGGGCTCAGCAGCCGGAGGGCAATCTCGATGACCTCACCGGGTTGCGCCGATGGGGTCAGCAGAAGGCGCGTCGAGCAGTCAAAAATGTCACCTGTCTGCACGAGTTGGCCGTTGATATACACCTCGGCGTGATGGGCCCACCAAGTGAGCGCTAGCCTGAGGCGCAGAGAGGCCGTTGGGTAGCCCTTAATCTCATCAGGAATCACCAGCCGCTGCCCCAGCCAGACGACCTGCTTGCCTCGGCTCCAGGCAATGTGCTGCCGAGCGTTGAGAGGGGCGATCGCCCAGTCGGCCCATGATTGAGCCTGGTTGGCCATGTCAACAGAGATATCAGCCGCTACATCCACTGGACACATCTGCCAATGCGCCTGCAAATCAACCCATGACAATTGACGCAACCGAGTAATGATCGCTGAGATTTGACTAGAGAGATCGGCAATAGAGTGATCCAATTCAGAGATTAACGGATTGGCTGAGGGCATAGTTCGATAAAATCAGGTCATTCGAGGCGGTGTCAGATGCGGCCTCATGGAGTGAGCGTAGCAAACCGCGCTGTGTGAATACTATGTCGTCTTCAGGTCACTATCAAAGCCAGGTTTTCAAGTTCTTATCGCAGCAGCGTTTACGACTCAAAGACCGATATGAGCGCAGCATCCGTTCTTTCTCACTGCTCATGAGCTGGGGGGTGCAAATTGCACTTTACCCCATCTATGTCGTGTTTCAGTCGGTGCGGCTGACCGGGCGACAAATTGGTCAGCGCCTGCGCCGAGCAACTCTGCGGTTGCAAGCAGCTTCTCAGGGAATGCAGGCACTGATGAATCGAGGATCATCGCAGATGCCGCCATCGGTTGACCGTCCTCTGCGGCGATCGCTGCAAACTGTGCAGACGTTTGCCCTGCCGCGATCGCCCCAAATTAGACCAGCGAGCTTAGAGGCGACCGATCGGGCTGATGCTGATCATGCTGATGCGCCCCAAATTCTTGGGATTGCAACTCAGCTTGCCGATCGGCAGTTGGTCTTAGTGACTGATAATCAACAGATTTTCGACGGGTTAACCCCACACCAGCGCGATCGCTTGACTCAGACCATCGCCTGGGAGGTGGCAGGGTTTTATCGGCACCAAAAACTGCTGCGGGCTAACCACGCCGCGTTGGCTCGGTCATCGTCGGTTGGGCGATTACCCCTGCCGAGCGATCGCAAACATCAGCTCTGGCCCATTCAGGTGTTTTATCGGGTCATGGGCTGGATGCAAACCTGTCAGGTGGCGATCGCCGTTAATTTGTTTCAAGAAGCAACTCATTTAGGCTCGGTGTCAAATCGGGTATCCGATCAGCTATCGCATCCGTTGGCGCATCCGTTGGCGCTGCCTGAGACGCTGTCGCAGAGCCGCTTGGCTCTATTTCCAACTCAACTGGGGCGATTCTCGTTGCCCTCAATGGGGCGATCGCGGCAGCGTAGCAGCACTCGCCCCAACTCACAAAGCGCTGGAGAAGGGCAATGGTTTGATCCTGATTTGCATCAGCTCGATTATGCCGCCTTGCAATTTGCGGCCAGCCCAGAGGCAATCCCTAGAGATGCAGCATTATCCATGACCGAGCAAGACTCCGGGTTGATGAGGCCAGAGAGAATGCAGCAACAGCCTGACGCGAGATCTCTGCCGCCAGTGTTAGCCCAAGACTGGGCATCATCGCCTCGGCTTGTCAGGGGTGATGGTGCCTCCAGCTTTAGCGCATCGCCCTCTCAAAACCTGCAGCCCCACGACCTCATGACTGCCGAGGTGCAGCCGTCAGAGGCCGACGCCTTGCCGATTTGGATTGAAACCAAAGCCACGCTGGTCGGCTATGTCAAACATCCGCTGGAGCAGGTCTTAGAATGGCTTGATCACGGCATGTTGTGGATAGAAACCCTGATGGATAAAGCCTGGAACTGGTTAAAGCGAAATATTTGATTGACACTCTACGTTGATTGACGCTCTACGTTGATTGACACTCTAGTTAAGTTGAGGTTGATGCCTGTTGCGTCGATAGCAGGAAAGTCATTTCTTGGACTGATTTTTACAGGCTAGCCTGTGATTTCTACAGGCTGGCTCATGTGCCACTATAGGCTGACCCATGTGCCACCACAGGCGCGGCCATGATTTTGATAGGCGAACCCATCTTGGAGACAGGCGCAGCCATGATTTTTACAGGCCAGCCTATGTGCCACTATAGGCCAGCCTATGATTTTTATAGGCCAGCCTATGATTTTTACAGGCTAACCTATGATTTTTACAGGCCAGCCTATGATTTTTACAGGCCAACCTATGGCAGAGAGCGGCGAGAATTGCGAAGAGATTGATCGTGAGCGGCAAGTGGTTGCTGCGACAGTTGGGCAAATCCACGCCTCAGGGTGGTTGGTATAGGATTCCAGCTGATGACGGATCTTAGAAATCAGTGCCTGTGAAGAGGTTATCTAGGGCGTGTCATCAATTGCAGCTGAACCCCTTATGGTCAGAGCCTTGCCACGCCCGACCCAAAAAACAGGCTAGGGGCTGTAACCGTTGACTCTTGGTCATTAGAGGCTAATTGATGACAGCCCCTAGTTAAGCTCTGCTTGTTGAGCAACTTGATAAGCTATCTCGGCTTCTCCTCGCAGGTTTTCCACATCCTCTTGTGCCTCTTGAGCAAGTTGTTCGAGGCTTTCAGCCATTTTACGAGCGTCTTTACCTAAGATCTTGGCCTGTTCAAGCTTTACACTAAAGTCGTTTGAGGTAGAGTCAATTTCTGCAAATAATGCTTTATAGTCTTCAGGAGGATTTGCAAGCCAGGTTTGGAAGTCTTGCTGGTTCGCATTAAGAAATTCAAGAGCCGTTGTCCAAGAGGATCTGAAGCTAAAATTGAGGGTTCTTAAGGCTTTATACCTGGTTTTAAGCTCCTGAGTTGTTGAGACCTGAGCCAATATGTAGACTTCAACCTTAAGCTCATGAATCGTTTGGGTAGGAATTTGTTCTGCAACAGGATGTGTTCGCAGGAAGTCTACAACATCCTGCCAAGAGGATTTGAGACGAAGATTGAGTTTGTTGATCGTCTGATACCGAGCTTTGAGTTGCTGAGTGTTGCTGACACCTGCTAACTCATACGCTTTAGCTTTTAGTTCTTTGATGCCCATCACGACGAATTTCTACAGTATCTAGTTTTGAATGTTGACTGTGTTGAGACAGTTCTACTCGTAATGTTTCATTTTCCTTGCGAAGGCGCTGATTATCTGTTTCAGCCTGGATAAGCTGTTGGCGCAGTTCTTGAACTTCGACGCGGGCTGCATCGCGCTCGTGTCGGAAGCGCTTTGCATGAGCCACTTGACCGCCCAGTCGCTGGTTATTGGTTGCAAGTTCTCGCCGACGCGTAGCGACTTTTTCAAATTCTTTCTTGAGCTTCTCGAACGCTTGAAGTAGTTCGGCATAAGCCTTATTGCTTTCAGATTCAGTTCTGAGGGTCTCGTTTTCAGCTTCAAGAATCGAAATTCGAGTGTGCAGCGTGTTGATATCTTGATCTTTACCGAAGATGATTGCTTGAAGTGCCTGGATTATTTTTTTGAACCGGGTTTGTTCTTGTTCAAGATCATCGGTCGCGGTCTGAAGCTTTGCCACGCGATCTTTGAGAATCCCAGCTCGCCGCTGCAAGACTTGAGCTGTACATTCATACTTGATTACGGCGATAACTCGACTACGCTCTAGCTCATCTAGCTGTCGAACGTCCCGACTGGTTCTGAGATCGTCATAGTTTGTGCATTCATGTCGAAGTCTCTGAGTTTCGACATGTTCTGGAGCAGACACAATGCCTAAATTTTTAAGTTGAACTTGACGATGCCAGTAGTCAAAGAGTTCTTTAGAGTCATTCATCACACTTGTCAGCGGGGATTGATGTTAATCCACTTAATTTTAAACTCTCTCTATAGATGCTGCATTGGAGATGCTGCATTGGCAATGTTCATTCGCACAAAAAAAGGACATGGCATCCCATGTCCCGATATGAAGAGTTTGCGTAGATGATTTAAGACATCGATGCTGCTTGCGGATCGGCTGAGGCTGGATCATTCACAGAGTCTTGAGGGGGGCGATCGCCTTTTGGGGCTTGGGCAAATCGCTCACCCATATCGCCCACCAGCTTATCTAAGCCGCCCACCGCGCCATTCCCCTTGGCATAGCGATAAATATCCAGCGCCGCCGCATAGGCTTCACTGCCCAACTTGATCGAGGTGTCATTCAGCAGCTCTTGCAGTTGGGCGATCGCCACGATAATCGGTCGCAGCGCATCATATAGCTCTAGGTCACGCTGCATCTCATCCAGCTTAAACGAGCGGGGCAAAAAGTCGGGGTCATGCAGAGCCAGTTCGAGGGCTTTGCGGGTGAAGGTTTGGTTGCGATCGCCCATCTTGGGCAACAGCCGCACCTCCTCTGGCGACAGATCAATCAAGAACGGCAGCTTTTCACGAATGGTGGCGATCGCGTCCATGACAGCTTGTCGCTCATCGATAGATAGCACAGCACTGATTTGACTATAAAGCATACGGTTTTTACCGGGTTGGATTGGGACAACGTTATGATTCCCAATCATCGCCATCGAGTCTCAACCAGTAAAACTAGGCATTCTCAAGGGCCGCTAGGGATGAAGGTCGAGTGCCGCCTCGGGCTAATCAGACTTGGGGGAATAAGGGGAATAATCAGATTCATCACGGCTAGGTTTTTAGCATTGGGTGCATCCGTGATTTGAGGTGCGGTTTTAGATACCTAGGCGATCGCCATCATCTAATTGTTCAGGTTAGTAATCCCGTAGGATGGTCAAAGCACTGCGTGCCCAGCACATCAGCAAAGATGGGCACGAGCTATACATTGCTTATCCATGAATTGTTCAGGTTAACTTGCAACAAAAGGTTAAAAATTGATTCAACTCTAAAACAGAGCAATCGTTGGATTCAAAATCTTACGGCAGCATCGTCCACGCTTGAGCCACAATCTCGCTGAGCCAGCGGCGCACTTCTAAATTGAGCACGCGATCGTCGGCCAACACTTCGGCCATCAGCTCATCGAGCGACTGCCCATTGTCTCGTGCCAATGTCACCACTCCGGCGATCGCGATCGCCACAGACTCTTCATTGACAGGGTGCTGACACAGAGCGGCTATTTCTTGTGAACTCAATGGAATGGGATAATTCATAACGGATCACCAACAGATGCAGGCCCTAGAAAAAAATGAGAATTCTGTAAAGTTTGGTAAGCGCTTTATGCTTGAAGGGAAGTGTAGCGCAATTTTTGAATCGGTCACACTACCTTGCCAAGAATTTTTATTGACGTTTTAAACCCATTGCGATGAGAGAAATTCTCTATATAGAAGTTCCTACACCCAATACCAATCAGGTTCGAGACTGGCTGCAACAGATCTTTGAGCCTAAAGGCGGGCTCAAACATGCAACTCCTGATGGCATTCGTGTCGGCGTTGCGTCTGAGCAGTCTGTGCCAGGGAATTTGGCTGCGGGTAAAACCGGGAGCACGGCTGCATCTGCCGGGAGTTCGCCACCCGAACTGTCAATTTTCGTCTGGTCTCTGCAGCGAACAACTTACTTAAAGATATTTCGCTGGGCAGACCAGGCATTCCCTAATGAGGGGCGTATTATCGAACATCTGGTGGCCGAGGTTCGACGAGCCTTTCCCCTTCATTATCCAGAGCCGCCGCGTATTGACCTCTCTCAACAGTCAATTTTTGCAGCGCTAGAGCCCTACTATCCTAAAACGGTGCATTATTTTCGTAAAATGCCGCAGGGCGACTATGACCTAACCCGAGTCTATTGGTGGGAGCAGCGCTGGCGCGAGGGGGTTCGTGCGCCTCAGCAGCCCAAGCAGGTGATTGCCTCAGTTGAGCAGTCGCAGTCGGCTCAGGCGGAGGTGGAGACAGTTTCCTATGATGTGATTTATGTGGGGGGCGCGCTGGGTGTTATTCATGCAGCGGTGATGGCACGGCTGGGCTATCGGGTGCTGCTCCTTGAACGGCTGCCATTTGGCCGTATGAACCGGGAATGGAATATCTCACGAGCTGAGTTTCAAAGTCTAATTGAGCTGGGCCTGTTTACGCCTGACGAGTTTGAGAGCTTGATCAGTCGAGAATATTGTGACGGGTTTCACAAATTCTTTGATGCTAATAATCCTCAGCAGGCCAAAGCGCCAATTTTGCACACGCCAACCGTCCTTAATGTTGCGTTGAATGCTGAAAAACTGCTGCGGCTATGTGGAGAGAAACTCACTGCCGCTGGGGGAGACATTTGGGATGAAACAGAGTTTATCAAGGCAGACGTCAGCCCTAACGAGGTGACGGTCTATGCGAATTATTTGCCCACACAAACCGCCAAACTTGCCGAAGGCAGGCTGTTGGTCGATGCCATGGGCACGGCCTCTCCGATTGCATGGCAAATTAATGGAGGGAATGCCTTTGATAGCGTCTGCCCGACCGTGGGCGCAGTGATTGAAGGTGGGTTTGAGGCAGGCGTTTGGGATTCTCAGTATGGCGATGTGCTTAATAGTCATGGTGATATCTCACGAGGACGGCAGCTTATTTGGGAGCTGTTTCCTGGATCAGGGGATGAGCTGACGTTTTATCTGTTTCACTACCATCAGATATGTGCCGAAAACCCTGGGTCGCTGTTGGAAATGTATGAAGATTTCTTCTCGATTTTGCCCGAATATCGGCGCTGTGATCCGGAGCAGTTGAATTGGAAAAAGCCAACGTTTGGTTATATTCCAGGGCATTTCAGTGTTCAAGGGGGCGATCGCCACATTGCGTTTGATCGCCTCATCTCGATCGGAGACGCGGCCTCGCTACAGTCTCCCCTTATCTTTACCGGGTTTGGGTCGCTAGTTCGCAATCTGTCTCGGCTCACTCATCTGCTTGATACCGCCTTGCGTCATGATCTGCTTAGGGCTCATTACCTAGAGAAAATTCGAGCGTTTCAGAGCAACGTAGCAGTTACGTGGCTGTTTTCAAAGGGCATGATGGTTCCCACGGGGACATTTGCCTCACCAGAGCGCATTAACTCTATGCTCAATACCTTTTTTGGCATTTTGGGCCGTGAATCACCTGAGGCAGCAGATCGCTTTATCAAAGATCGTGCCGGATGGCTGCTATTTAACCGCATGGCTATTAAAGCAGCACTCTATAACCCAGTGCTGCTCGTTTGGATCTGGGAACTGGCAGGCCCGACTGACTTAATCCGCTGGCTGGGCAGCTATGCCAATTTCACGTTCAACGCATTTGTCAGCTCGGTTTTTCGCTGGGTGCCCAGATTGGCGCAAGCCGTCCAGCCCTGGCTAGAGCCCCGCTTCCCCGCGCTATGGTTTTGGCTGTTGGCTCAAAGTTATGCTCTTACCTATGGCATGGGGCAAACATCAACTCCGTTTAAGCCACCCAGCCGTCATTCTGCAAATCGGTCTGCAGTCGTTCAGCTGTCTCCTATGGTGACAAACTCAAACGCATCTGAGCGTTCAGATACCTAGGCGAGCCGCTTAGAGCCACCTAGAGATGTCTGGAGATTTATTGGAGGTCTGTAGCGATGATAGATTCTGTACGGTTTGACACATTTATGTGGTGAGGAAGTGTCTACCCTAATCGGGATGTATGATTCAATGATTGCACCGCATTCGCAACATGGGAGAGAGCGAGTTATGTGGCATCGTGCAGTAATAGCATTGTTGGTGGGTCTGTTTAGTTTGACATCGGCCTTCGTTCCATCTGCTCCTGCTCAAGCGGCAGGCTGCACCCTCACCGCAATTGTTTGGGAAGGATATACAGATCCATCATTTACTGAAGCTTTTGAAGCGCAGACAGGCTGCGCGGTCAAAGCAACCTATGCCGGATCGAGTGATGAAATGTTTGCGAAATTTCGAGCCGGACGCGGTCGCACCTACGATTTGATTTCAGCCTCAGGAGATATCACCGAACGGCTCTACGAAGCAGGACTAGTGAGCCCGATTGATACCAGCAAGCTTGAGAATTACGACGCTATCTTTGAGCCATTCCAAATTGGAAAATGGAACACATTTGATGGGCAACCCTATGGCGTCACCTTTGCCTGGGGGCCAAATGTGTTGGTTTATAACACTGAGGATGTATCTCCCGCTCCCAAATCATGGGATATCTTGTTTGAGCCAGCCTATGCAGGCAAGATCACCATTCCTGACAACCCAATCACAATTGCCGATGTGGCCTTGTGGCTCGGTATGGACGATCCCTATGATTTGACCGATGCTGATTTAGCACAGGTGAAAGACAAGCTGCTGGAGCTGCGGCCTAACATTCGCAAGTTTTGGACAACTGCTGGCGAGCTGGCAAATCTGTTCCAGTCTGGGGAGGTGGTGCTAGCCCATGCTTGGCCTCTCACCTACACTCAGCTCGAGGAAGCGGGGTTCCCGGTTGGCTCTGTAAGCCCGGCAGGAAAACTGACCGGATGGACGGACTCCTGGATGATTTCCAAGAATTCTCGCAACGTTGACGCGGCCTATGAGTGGATTGACTATATCCTCAGTGGTGCCGGACAGAAAGGGGTTATGGATGTGACGGGCTATTCAGGCGCGACAGAGTTAGGGGTTGAAGCGGTTGGTGCCGAACGAGCTAAAGAACTCTATATGGACGATTTGTCGCTGCATGCTGACATTAATATGTGGCAAAGCGTAAAAAACTACGACAAGTGGGTGCAAGTGTGGAATGAAATTCGCAGCTAGAAGTAGCTAGAAAATTTGCGGCCACAGGTAATAACTACTCGGTTTCCAATCTGGCTTGGCATCACTGAGCCGGTAGAGTTTGTGGGGGCGATCGCCATATCGCTACAAGCAGGCCAATAAAAAAGGCGCTACAGTGCAGCGCCCTAAAA
>CAZCXK010000030.1:0-23526 GCA_964502605.1 uncultured bacterium | reverse complement strand
CCATATCGCTACAAGCAGGCCAATAAAAAAGGCGCTACAGTGCAGCGCCCTAAAATGTCCAAGTCTGACAAATGGCTAGCCTGATGCATCGGCTCCAGCAACCACCTCTAACAATTGCTGAGTAATGGATGCCTGTCGAGCCTTATTATAAACCTGTGATAGGGTACCAATTAGCTCTGTGGCGTTGTCACTGGCATTATTCATTGCAGTCATCCGCGCAGCTAGCTCACTTGCAGCAGATTCCTGTAGGGCTCGCAGCAGTTGGTTATTCAAATAGAGAGGCAGCAGAGCATCCAGAATCTGAACCGGATCTTGCTCAAAGATCATGTCTTGAGGAAGTGCTGGCGGCGTAGAAGCTTGCATCTTCTGACGCTCAACCTCAAATTCACCACCACGCGTTGTCAACCGGAAGATCTCATCATCTGAAGCCTCTAGACCCTGAGGATCAAGAGGCAACAACGTCTGTACTACAGGCCGAGAACTAACCAATGACACAAACTTGGTATAGACTAGCTCAATTCGATCTACGCTTTCAGACAAAAATAGCGAGAGCAGTTCATCCGCAATTTGGGAGGCTTCTTCTGCTGTTGGGATTTGCTCCAAGTTAGCAAATGTAGCTGTGGCAGGCTGTTCTCGGCGGCGAAAGTAGGTAACAGCCTTACGACCAACCAAAATCAGTTTGTAGTCAATCCCTTCTGCTTCCAGCTCTTTGGCGCGCAACTCAGCCCGACGGATGACACTAGAGTTGTAGCCCCCGCAAAGACCGCGATCGCCCGACACAACTAAAATACCAACTGTTTGAACATCACGCTGCTTGAGTAGCGGCAAATTAGCATCTTCAAACTTCAGCCGAGCCTGCAACCCATACAGCACCTGCGCCAGCCGATCGGCAAACGGACGGGTTGCAATTACCTGCTCTTGGGCACGCCTAACCTTGGCCGCTGCCACAAGCCGCATCGCTTCTGTAATCTTACGAGTATTTTTGACTGATTTGATTCGATCTCGAATTGCTTTGAGATTAGGCATAATTCTTGATTCGCATTCAGAATTGGAGAAAGTATGCGGGGCTAGGCATCAAGAAGTAAAGGCAGGCATCAGAATTGCCCAATCCTTGAACCTAGCCTCCCATCGTTATGACAAGCTGGCCATGAAGGTCTTCTTGAACTCAGCCAAAGTGTCCTTCATTTTATTGACAATGGCATCGTTAAAGCCTTTCTTCTCCTGCTCCACCAACTGCGGATAATCAGAACTGGTTTTCAGGTAATCTCTCAGACCTAACGCGAACTCAGCCACCTTATCTACTGGAATGTCATCTAAGTAGCCGTTGATTCCGGCATAGATAAGAATGCCTTGCTCAGCTACAGAAAGCGGCGAATATTGGGGCTGCTTCAAGAGCTCTCGCAAACGCTGACCCCGAGCAATCTGGTTCTGAGTCGCCTTATCTAGATCTGAAGCAAACTGAGCAAACGCTTGCAGCTCATCAAACTGAGCCAACTCTAGCTTTAGCTTTCCGGCCACCTTTTTCATTAGCTTGGTTTGCGCCGCAGACCCTACCCGTGATACAGAGATACCGGCGTTAACTGCTGGGCGCAAGCCTGAGTTAAACAAGTCAGACGACAAGAAAATCTGACCATCTGTAATCGAAATTACATTAGTCGGAATGTAGGCAGACACGTCACCTGCTTGAGTTTCAATGATCGGCAGAGCTGTCATGCTACCTTCGCCTAGCTCAGGGCTGAGCTTAGCTGCCCGTTCGAGTAGACGAGAGTGCAAATAGAATACGTCGCCCGGATAGGCTTCGCGCCCGGGAGGACGACGCAGCAGCAGCGATAATTGGCGATAGGCTTGAGCTTGCTTTGTCAAGTCATCATAGACCACCAGCGTAGCCTTGCCTTTATACATAAAGTATTCAGCAATTGAAGCTCCTGTATATGGAGCCAACCACTGCAATGCCGCTGGATCACTGGCATTTGCCGCAACCACGACAGTGTAGTCAAGCGCACCGCGTTCTTCAAGCACGTCGATCACCTGAGCTACGGTAGACGCCTTCTGCCCAATCGCCACATAGACGCAAACCACGTCCTCTCCGCTTTGGTTCAGAATTGTATCCACAGCGATCGCCGTTTTACCTGTTTGGCGATCGCCAATAATCAGTTCCCGTTGCCCTCGCCCAATGGGAATCATCGAGTCGATGGCTGTGATTCCAGTCTGGAGAGGCTCATAAACAGATTTCCGAGCAATAATTCCAGGTGCTGGGGACTCGAGTAGACGGGTTTCAGTTGTATTAATGTCACCCTTGCCATCAATCGGACGCCCCAACGCGTCTACGACACGACCAATCATCGCATCCCCAACGGGCACGCTGGCAATCTTACCCGTAGCTGTCACAGAGCTCCCTTCCTGGACACTGCGACCATCCCCCATCAGCACCGCCCCAACATTGTCCTCCTCGAGGTTAAGGGCAATTCCAACGGTGCCGTCTTCAAACTCAATCAACTCAGAAGACATGACCTGATCAAGGCCATAAATGCGGGCGATACCATCTCCATTCTGGAGCACAGTCCCCACATTCGAAACCTTTACATCTTGGTCATATTGTTCAATTTGCTTCTGAATAATGCTGCTAATTTCGTCAGGCCTGATGCTTACCATAAGAATCTCTCTCAATTCGAAAACAGCGAATATGCATTTATCAACTTTGTTCCTGTAAGGAACTATTCTCGTTCAGCCCAAAGTAGCTCAATGCAACCTCATCTCAGACACAATTGCTGACACTACTAAGAATCAGACGTCAAACGAACTCCAATCCGGCGGAGCTGACCTCTCATGCTGGCATCAATAACTTGAGAACCCACCTTGATGATGACGCCTCCAATTAAATCCGGATCAATCGACGTTTCTAAATCAACTTGGCGAGCACCTGTGATATTGACTACCTTTTGACGCACTGATTCTTGCTGGGCATCTGTCAGCTTAATAGCCGACGTCACCTCAGCTAAAACTGTCTGCCTTAGTTCTCGAAGCAGAGCCTGATATTGGCTGCATACGTCTGCCAAAAATAGAATCCGCCCTTTATCCACCAAAAGCATCAGGAAGTTAAACGCATAGGGATGAACCTTATCAGTTAAGAGCTGCTGCAAAACTGCCTTTTTATCACTGCCTTTCACCAACGGATTTGCCAAGAAGCTCTGCAAATCACTTGACTCGTTGAGTAGTGCCAGCACCGCTCCAAAATCTTCACCAAACCGATCGGTTAGATCATGGGATTCTGCCAAAGACATCAACGCTTGGGCATACGGAGCAGCCACTTGAGATGAAACTCCACCCTCTTTCATGAGCGCCCCCCTAGCATCGCAATACTGCGATCAATCAATTCTTGCTGAGCTTGGTCATTAAGTTCTGACTTGAGACGCGTCTCAACCTGCTGTATGGCAAGAGCCGCCACACGCTGCCTGAGTTCTGCAATAATGCGCTCTTGCTGAGACGTTAAGTCTTGAGCTGCAGCATTTCTAACCCGCTCGACATCCTTCTGAGCCTGAGCCAAAATAGACTCTCGAGCCACGTTCGCACTTTCTTCTGCACTAGCGCGAATCCGACCTGCTTCTGTCTGAGCTTGAGCTAACAGTTGCTGTTTTTCGGCAAGAGCAACCGCTGCTTTCTTCTTACGCTCTTCGGCTTCGCTAATTGCAACTTCAATCTGCGATCGCCGTTCACTCAGAGTCTTACCCAAAAAGCCTTTACCAAAATAAACCAGAACCAAAATAATGATGGTCAGATTGATCAGATTCGTGTCTAGAATGTCGAGATTAATACCATACCCATGCTCTGCAGCTTCGGACGCAGAGGCGAGTAATAATGAAATGCCCATAGTGCTTAGTCTGCTTGTCTGCTTAGTCTGATAAACGAGCGCTCAATCAATCAGCTCTACGCTACTCATCCTGATCACTTGACGAGTTGGGAACCCATCAACTTGTTTAAGATCTGACGGCTTAACGAATCGACCTGCTGCTCAAGCGTAGTCAAAGCAGCCTGTTTTTGCTGATCAAGCTCACGCTGCGTCTGTTCACGCTGGGCCTGCGCTTCCTTTTGAGCCGCAGCGATTTGCTGAGCGGCAAGAGCCTGAGCCTCAGCTTGAGCAGCAGCAATAATGTCTTGAGCCTGTCGTCGAGTGGATGCCAACTCACTCTCGTATTGATCAGCTAGCCGCTTGGCCTTCTCTAAACGCTCTTCCGCCTCTGCGAAATTTTTGCGAATATAGCCGTCGCGATCATCGATCGCCTTGCTGAGAGGCTTGTAAAAAACAGCGTTTAGAATAGCAACCAAGATCAAAAATTGAATTGCCATTAACGGCAATGTTGCATTAATGTCAAACAACCCACCACTGACTTCTACCTCTTCAGCACTCGCTTCAACGGCAAGCAAGAGTATCGAATGAATCATATGAACTGCCTATGCCTTCGTGGGTCAAACACATTGTGATTGTGCCGAAATGACCATCATTACACTAGCGATGCCTTCCATTAACAAGGCAGGTAGAGGTCATTAACCCCTGCCCACCTTAGCTAAAGAAACTTATGAGAACGGATTTGCGAACAAAAGCACCAAGGAAACAACCAATCCGTAGATGGTTAGCGCTTCCATGAACGCCAAACTTAGAAGAAGAGTACCGCGAATTTTGCCTTCTGCCTCGGGCTGGCGAGCAATTCCTTCAACAGCCTGACCTGCCGCATTACCCTGACCAATTCCAGGGCCAATCGCAGCTAAACCCACTGCAAGCGCAGCAGCAATTACGGAAGCAGCAGCAATAATTGGATCCATATCGTTTTGTTACCTCAGGAAACTAGATGAACAATCAGATTAACCATTGAGCGAACAGCGCTCAACAACGCTAGATAGACAGTTGAACAGTTGAATTGCTGATTAAGCTCATTCAACAAACAATTCAGTCTATAGCTCTAGCAGATAGCACAACCCCGGTTAGACCACTTGCCGCACTTAGGAAACGAGCTAATGTTCCCCATGGTCTTCCATCGCCTCTCCAATATAGGCCGCCGCCAACGTCGCAAAAATGAGAGCCTGAATAGCACTGGTAAACAACCCAAGCGCCATCAGAGGCAGAGGCACAAATAATGGAACCAAGAAGACCAACACCCCTACAACCAACTCATCCGCTAAGATGTTGCCAAATAAACGAAAACTTAGGGAGAGGGGCTTCGTGAAATCTTCAATGATTTTAAATGGCAGCATAAAGGGAACAGGCTGGACATAATTGCCAAAGTACCCAAGCCCTTTTTTGCTGAAGCCTGCATAAAAGTAGGCCAAAGACGTGAGTAAGGCTAACGCGATGGTTGTATTAATATCGTTTGTTGGAGCAGCTAGCTCTCCCTCAGGTAGCTCAATTAACTTGAGTGGGACAAGTGCGCCCGTCCAATTGCAAACGAAAATAAATAAGAACAGAGTGCCCACAAATGGCACCCACGGACGATACTCTTTTTCGCCAATCTGATTCTTAGCCAGATCTCGAATGAATTCTAGAGCATATTCCATCAGGTTTTGAAAGCCTGATGGCACCATCTCAACCTTTCGAGTTGCCAGAACCGAGACTACCACTAAGATGGCAATCACAATCCAGGATGCCATGAACACCTGACCATGAAGTCTCAAACTCCCGACTTGCCAGTAAAGATGTGATCCCACATCTAGTTCGGCGAGGGGGAAGGGATTAATGATCGTAAGCGAGTTCAGCATTTCCATTCCTACGGTTTCCCCAGCAAAGCTTCAGGAGCGCTAAAAAACCTGACTAATTTGAGCCAGGAATAACAGCCGTTCGCAGCACATACACAATTAGAGCTGCCTTATAGGTTAAAAAACCTAGAAAAATAGGCAAAATCTCTAACTGATCTAATCGAGATGCCACCAGGATTAACCCGACCAGTAAAGCAAGACGAGCACTGCCCACACTCTTGCGCTGCCTGCCAAGCTGTTCAACATTTTTGGCTAACAACCTCAAGTAAACCACACCTGTGCACGCTCCGATCACATAGTTGAGGGCAGTGTTTAATGAGTAGGCAAGCCACACAGAAATAAAGATAATTCCTGCTAACCCTAGTGTGACCAGCAGCAACTCGCGCTGCAGTCGATGATAGTCTCCCATTGAAGAGTCAGGCTCTAGAGGAAGTTGGGCAACTTCCTGTATGACGACTTCTCCAGTAGAGTCGGGTTGAGGGATAATCTCAGGTTGATTTGGCAAACTCACGTACTTTGGCAACTCGTCCAAAAAAACTAACTGCCTAACCGTTAAAGGCGGCTGCGAACCACAGGCGATCATATCACGCGGGGGTAACAATTCTGTACAGCATTTCTTGCTCTAGAAATAAATCTGGTAAAATCCTAGGCTTGCTCGTCACAATCTTCACACTGCTTTATCAGAACGTTGCAAGACGCCGATTGCAGCTAAGCATTGAGGTCATCACTATCGAACGATCGCCACTTTTTGCTTGTTGGGGCAATCTGGCACCAAGGGGGCGATCGCTATGCAACCGCCTATTCTTCGCCTCCTTGAATTCTCAGCAGCAAAAAGCCAATCGCCAGCCCCACCAATATCAGTGAAAACGATAAAATCCCTGCATTAAATATTTCACTAGCCATGTAATCAGATTCTCCTCCAAGTCGTAATCAAACCAATCGTATTAAATACCGTTGCGTTCAATATTGTGCCTTAAAGATGAATGATTTACTCCGTTCTAGACCTAAGATTGCGATCGCCCTGGGTGATCCAGCAGGAATTGGCGCTGAAGTAGTTTTAAAGGCGCTAAACCAGAATGCGATCGCCCAACGGGCTGAGATCACTCTTGTAGGAAATCAGGCGATTCTCCAGCGCACCGTTGACCATTTGGCCGCGTCAAACCAGATAGCGTTGGCTGACCCAAACGAATTCGAACTGATTGACATCCCCATTGAGCCAGCCAGCCAGGAGCAAATTTGTTGGGGGGTGGGCAATGCTGCCAGTGGATCTGTAAGTTTTCAGAGTTTGGAGGTGGCGATCGCCCACACACTAGCTGGAGAATTTCAGGCGATTGTCACGGCTCCGATTGCGAAATCAGCCTGGGCCGCAGCTGGGCACTTCTATCCGGGGCAAACCGAGTTACTCGCGGAAAAAGCAGGCACGGATCGCGTGGGCATGTTATTTGTCGCGCGATCGCCCTATACCCAGTGGGTACTGAGAACGCTGCTGGCGACGACCCACATTCCGCTGCGCCAGGTGGCTGATGTGCTTTGCCCCGACTTGATGACTCTCAAACTATCGGTGCTGGTTGATGCGCTGCAAACCGACTTTGGCATTTCTCACCCACGGGTAGCGATCGCTGGACTTAACCCCCACAGCGGCGAACAGGGGCAACTGGGTCACGAAGAACTCGAGTGGCTGCATCCCTGGATTGCCTCAATGGGCGATCGCTTCCCGACAGTGCAGCTCGATGGAGCCATCCCACCGGATACTCTGTGGGTGCGCCCGGGTCAGGCTTGGTATGGCACAGCGCGATCGCCCCAGGCCCACGATGCTTACCTGGCGCTTTACCACGATCAGGGATTGATTCCTGTGAAACTGATGGCATTTGACCGTGCCGTGAACACAACCCTGGGGTTACCGTTCATTCGCACCTCCCCCGATCATGGCACTGCCTTTGACATCGCAGGCCAAGGCCGTGCTGACTCGACCAGCATGGAAGCCGCCATTGAACTCGCCATTGAACTTGCACTGCAGAAACTCGCGGCGTTGCCTGCAAACGATGATGCAAAACTTTAAACCAAATTTAAATCAACCTAGGTCAGAGAATCAGGATTGGCGATCGCAACTCAGAATGAGGAGATAGGAGTCAGCGTGCAGGCCAAAGCCCTGTCATGGCAGACCCGCACAGAAGCATCCACAATAAGAAAATAATCCTCAAGCACTTTGCTTACATGACAGCAGCTTAGAGAGCACTCAATTCATGGACGAATCTCTCGTTAACGAATTACTCGAAGATTTAAAAAGCCCCAACGAGGAGGTTCGAGACCGTTCTACTCAAGAACTGTGGCGACTCTGGTTTCATCAGAAGGGCATGTATGGCCTAGAGCTACTGCGACGCAGTCAGCTGGCTCTAGAAGCAGGCGATTATGAACAAGCTGAAGCCGTGTTAGTCGATGTGATTACCCATCAGCCTGATTTTGCCGAAGCCTGGAATCGTCGAGCTGTGTTGCACTACATTCAAGGCAACTATCAGCGATCGCTTGCCGACTGCCAACAAACCGTTGCCCTCAACCCGATTCATTTTGGAGCATTGCACGGCATGGGGCTGTGCTATGCCGCAATGGGTGACTATCGGGCTGCGATTCAAGCATTTCGTCGAGCACTTGATATTCAACCCCACGCATTAGTCAATCAGAAGCTGATTCTAGAATGTACAACTCGTCTGAGCTAAGACTCATAGCACTCGTAAGATGCATTAACTGACTGTAGCGCAGGCATCCGCAAATCCTGGAACAGGCATGACACTGTCATCGAGTTGCACAGCTAAAATGGCGATAAGTTGCACAGCTAAAATAGCGATCGCCCTGTAGATTTGAAATAGATTTGAAATAGATTTGTGATTTACTGAAATCAGGCCGTCAGCAGGCTCTCAAGATTAATGCCTGCTGGCATTGTCAGCGAGATCATCCTCGCACACCCAATATAGGCCCTGGCAGCAGAGTCGCATGGTGGCTGCACCTGTAGTTGCGACAGAGCCTGACCGTGGTTGACTCATGATGCACGTCTGGCTCCGTTTGCGTTAGCCCTAGGATAAACAGTAATGAGCGATTTTCAAGATTTCTTAACCCGTCAGATTGCCCATGTGGCGATCGGAGAATTCAAGCCTGGTAAATTTGCAGAGGCTCGACAGCTCTACGAAGCTGCCGTTTCGACCTATGCTGATGGCTTTAAAGGTGCCTACCTGCTGCGAGAACCGGGCACTGATCGCGGCATTTCGGTCATCTTTTGGAATGATGTAGACGATTTGGAGGCCAGCCAAAACGAGGTGCATCATGCCATTCTCAAGAAAATGGCTCCGCTATTTACCGATAGTCCTCAAATCGGTGTGTATGAAGTGGTTTATGATTTTGACTCGACAGATGAGGAAGAATAATAACCTCAACAGGGCTCTAAACTCGTTCTGATTAGAGGCTCCAGGTAGTTCTAATGTTGATAGGGTGCCGATCGGCAGACACCCTCACGTCTAAGAATGCGGCGATCGCCCCTCGGCAAGCAGAAACCGTAACCCTAACATCACCAATCCTGAACTTACTATCATCGGGATGGTAATAGCCTGACGAAAAAACAGAAACGCCAGAATCGCGACGAAAAAGGGGACACAGCCGTAGATAAAGCTAGCTGTTTTGGTCGGCCCAATGTCTTGGATGCTGAGATTGTAGAGAAAATAGCCCAGTCCCGATGCTCCGACGCCCATATAAATCACGGAGCCGATCGATAGCGCCGAAATTGCACGGACTTGTTCGACAAACGGTTCTTGAGTCGGTGCCAGCACCACCAATAGTAAGACACCAAATACGGCTGCGTAATAGGTAATCGTAAACCCCGAATAGCGTTGAGAAAGGGCTTTAATCAACAATGCGTAAACAATCCAGCTGAGCACAGCCAATAGCATAAAGACATCACCAATATTGATATTTAAGTGAATAAGATTAGCGAGTTGGCCATCCGATAACAGCACCATCACTCCGACAAACGATATGACAACACCTAGATAGTTTTTAAGCGCAAGCCGTTCTCGAATAAACAATGCAGCAAACAGCCCAGTTAAGATTGGATTTGTTGCGTTGATAATGGCAGTGTTGGCAACAGCCGTATGGCTCAGGCTAGAAAAAAAGAAGAAGTGATAACCGACAATGCCAAACAAGCCCAGTAGGAAAAACCAGATCAGATCACAATATTGAATCTGCAGGGAAACCAGCTTATATCGAATTAGTAGAAGGCTTAAAAACATCAGGGCGATCGCATACCTTAATAGCGAAGTAGTCAGCGGCCCCAAATCGCTAGTCGTATATTTTCCAGCGATAAAGCTACCTGCAAACAATGCACTAGTTGCAATTAAAATCCATAGTTTTTGATTAGCCTTTGAGGCAGGAAACTTCATCTCATATTATCTTTTGGTGTCATGATTAAAAGGTAGATATCTGTTGATGATTCACTGCTAATCGGAGTATAGACAACGTCAAAATCATCAAAAATAACACCAATCCAATCGTGCAGGCATAGCTCATTTCTAAATCTTGAAATGCCCGCTCATAAACATAATAGACAATCGTTTTAGAACTATTAAGCGGTCCACCCTGCGTCATGATATAGACCTCTTCAAATACCTTGGTAGCAGAAATTGCTGAAACAACTGCCACCAAATATAAGTAGGGCTTCATCAGCGGTAGGGTTATGTCCCAATGTTTGAGCCAGCCATCTGAGCCATCAATCGCTGCCGCTTCATACAACTCAGCCGGAATTGCCTGTAACCCCGCCAAGTAAATCACCATGTAATAGCCCAACCCCTTCCAGATGGTGACGGCCATAACGCTAAACAGCGCCCAGTTTGGGCTAGTCAACCAGGGAATGCCAGATGCGGCTCCCGTCAACCCTTGCAGGAGCTGATTGAGCAACCCATTTTCGGCATATAGCCAGCGCCAGGCAATGCCTGCAACCACCATTGAAATTACCACCGGGGTATAGTACGCGGTGCGAAACCAATGCATGCCAGGTAAGGTCTGATTTACCATAATCGCCAGCCCCAGCGGCACCCCGACCAAGATTGGAACCACTCCAACTAAATACACCACCGTATTCCACAAGGTTTGCCAAAAAACGCGATCGCCCAAAAGTCGCCGAAAGTTTTCTAACCCAATCCAAATCGGGGGCTGAGTGATATCAAACTCATATTGAGTGAAGCTCAGATAAAATGCCTGCACCGCCGGATAAAAAACTGTTAGCCCCAGCACCACTAAGGCGGGCAGCAGAAACGCATAGGGAGTGGCCATCTGCACCATTGACAGCCAAAATGCTCGGCCAGAGGGAGTGGCAGGTGTATGAGTTGTCATCGCTCTAAATCAATATCGAGTCTGCTGTTGAGTATGGGTCAATTTATCACGTTCTACCTGCTGGCGCTGAGCACAGATCGTTAGCAGGGATTTTAAACAGGGCGATCGCCCTGTTTAGTCAGATGGTCTATACGTTGTTTCGACCGAGCAGTGGCTCAACATTTTGAGATTTTGGTGTGCTAATTTATCGGTTTTGTTTTATAGTACGTTTGTATTAATTAAATCTCCATTCGATGGATCGGCTTTTAGATCGTCGATTTAAGGATCGCATTGTCATGCAAGTACCCAACAAGTCAAATTCTCTCTCTCGATCTGCGTCTCGTTCTGTCTCGCGTCGCAATTCGAGATCGCCATCACCTCCATCTCAGCCCCTTAAATTCTGGAGCCAGCTCTTGTATGCCATGCGCCCCCCCGCTCAGCTATCAGCCGGAATTGGGGATGCGATCGCCTGGTTGGGGCTAGCCATTGTTGTGCGACTGCTGGCGGATTATGGATTAACGCTGTGGCCATCGCTGTGGCCGCTGATCTTAGGATCATTGGTTGCGCCTGCGCTTATAGCGATTTGGCTCTCGCGGCTATTTCCTCAACTGAGCCCCATTTTGGGATATCGATCGCTGCTATTGATGTTTGGACTACTACTTGGAGGACGACTATGACAAGCGTTTTATTAGGAGCCGCATGGCTAGTAGTTGCGCTGTATTGCCTGTTGTTAGTTGGCGGAGGAAAGCACGATGAAACCCCATAGCCTGCCCCGGCGATCGCCTTCTCCCCAAAGGCGTTTGTCTCAGCGGGGCGATCGCCAGTCTTCGCCGCCCAACAGCATAAAGTATTGGGTGGCAGGCGGCTCAATGTTAGCCGTTTTGGGGTTACTAGTCGATTTGGGTGGCCTCTTCACGCCAGCCGCCACTCGTGACATCTGCACAGAAATTGTGCAGCCAGAGTCTGTCTTATCTCGCAGCGAGCTGTCTCAACTTCTGACGATTTCAGAAAGAGGCTCTAAAGACTCTGTGCGCAGCATTGTCAGTGCCCCCTACTGCGTCATGCCCAGCATCGAAATTCGGGCAGGGGTGACTGCAGAACGAGAGGCCTACCCGCTTGAATTTGATCCGCAAACCTGGTTTGTCGTCTTATATGAGGGCGATGAATACGCTGGCTATGCCTTTAGCTTTCAGCACTGAACCCGCCATGAACTACGAGTTTAGAAACTTTTCCCTGTTTGTAATTAGCCTGATTGCCTGCATTTTAGGCTCCGTCCCTCTAGCTCAAGCCGCTAATCATGATCTCGGCTCACTGGAGGCGCTGGGGCTAAGCTTTGAGCTTGATCAAAAAAGCATGACCTCAGAGACCACTGCTAATGAGCAGATCACTGAGAGTGATGATGTTATAAGGCTAAGGGTGCCAACTAAGGGGCTAGAGCCGCCCGTCGGTCGCTCGGATCAGACTCCGCGATCTGCAGGCTCCAATAGCCCCTCCGACTTACCTCCACCCCCTGCAAATGATGTGTCAATGGAGGCAGGCCATGGCGTGATCGCCCCATTGCCGGAGCCATCTCCCTTGCCCCCTTCTTCTCCGACAGACACCTTCCCAGATGTTTTAGAAGCTCCTCGGTCATCTGAGGTAACAATTCAAGCCATGATGCCGTCTCAGTCAGCCCTTGAGCTAGGTGCACAGCGGCTATTGCAGCCACCAGCATCAGCAGATGGCATCCTCGATTTTTCTCTTCCAGGAGATGTGCAGCGCGTCTCTACTCAGGAACCATCTGAGGCGCGATCGCAGGTCTCCAACTCGGCCAATCGCTCAAGTCTGACAGCCATTTCACCTGAACCGTCACCGCCATTGCCACCCAATCTGGAGGCGCTGTTTCGAGGAGGGGTTGATTCGCTTGTGGCCAGAGCTGTCGGCAGTGCAGAAGGAACACGCACCCCAACTGGAGACAAAACCAGTGCCTATGCAGGGCACACTGACCCCGGTAATGGAGTGTGGAACTTGGGTACCTTCTCATATCAGCATGGGGCTAGCTCTCCGCAAGAGGCCGATCAGCGACAGATCAATCGCCTGCGCCAGCAGACCTATCTCATTGAGCAACAAGCCAAAGATCAGGGGCTTATTCTTGATCTAGAAGCAACCCTCAATGGCATTGATCTAGCAAATCAGTCCCCTGCGGCTGCGCTCAACACCGGAGGCTATGTCGAGCGGCTGAAGCAGGCCTATGATATGGGGCTTACAGGCTCTGAAGCCGTGCTTTGGGCTCGAACCCGCTCATTTCTAGATCCAGACACGCAACGTTGGAACGCCCCTGGACTGGGCAATACAGTTGATCGTATCTCGGCAGACCAGGAAAGGCGGCAGCAGGCGATCGCCCGTGCAATTGACGCGCAGCCTCACATAACTACCACTGACGACCCCCTCCAATTTGAAAGGGCCGACAGTCTGGCCGTTGAGGACTCAATTGCAGCTGAAACTCCCTCCCATGAAACATCTGAAGCATCTATCATCGACCAGATTCTTTCACTGGATTTATGGTGAGCCTCTTCCAAAAGCCACCCATTGTCGAATGTCAGGCAGGCAGGCTGTATCTCTTTCCCAGATGCCCCCGTACCCCAGATGCGAGAGGAGACGCCCCATCCATCCGTTTCATCATCATCATCATGTCAGTTCTTTCAATCAATACCGGTTTATCTCTGTGAAAGTGCCCAGACACGAGCTAGCCGATTTAGCATCACTTGCGTATCTGCCACAATCGCTATCTGGTTTGCAGATGTCAAAACGGGCACATGCAGAAAAATGCAGTGGCTATTGAGGCGGCGATCGCCACTATGCTTGAGCAAATCGTAGTAGACGCGGTTACAGACAAATTGTCCAGCATCATAACTAATCAGCGTGCAGGTTAGCCCTTCGATCAAGGCATCCAAAGCAACAGATGTTTGCAATACATGCCCCTCAATAACAGCCTGCGATTCGACAGTCAGCTGTGTTCGAGCAGCGGCCATCCCGCAGCACATGATAATGTCGGGCTTGATTGCGGCGATCGCTGCAATCACCCTCTGAGGCGCAATTTCAAAATCAACGGGCAGTTGCCTGAGAAAATGAGCCCGATACTCTTGCGGAGCCAGTTTTTGGATCTCGATTAAGAGATCGTCTGATGAATTAGATGACTGCTCTGCCATCCAGGTTTGGAATGAGGTCAGCAGAACGCTAGGTACGGGTCGCATGGGTGCCTAAAGCTCATCAACATACTGGGATAGATTGGGAATAATCAGGCTAGACGACCACAGCCGCAGTGAAATTAAGGATAAAGTAAGAGTGAAATTAGGATTGTGAAACTACTCAACCTGGAGGTGAAGATATGACAAAAATTGCCGTAATTGATTACGACATGGGAAATCTTCACTCCGCATGCAAAGGTCTAGAAAATGCAGGCGCTGTGCCAGTGGTCACAGATGTTGCAGCTGATTTTGCAGCAGCTGATGCCGTTATTTTGCCAGGAGTTGGGGCCTTTGATCCGGCAATTCAGCAGCTGCGATCGCGTGATTTGATTCAACCTATTCGAGATGTGATTGCCAGTGGCAAGCCTTTTCTAGGGATTTGTCTAGGCTTGCAGATTTTGCTCGATGGCAGTGAAGAAGGCCATGAGCCGGGGTTGGGGATTATTCCAGGAATGGTGCGCCGATTTCGCTACGAGCCTGGAATTACAATTCCGCAGATGGGCTGGAACCAACTGACCTTTACGCAACCTCACCTACCCTTGTGGAACGGTCTGTCAGATGAGCCCTGGGTTTATTTTGTTCATTCGTTTTATGCAAATCCAACCGATTTCAACGTGAATGCGGCCACAGTCACCCATGGGAGCCAAACTGTTACAGCGGCGATCGCCCGTGACAATTTGATGGCCGTTCAGTTTCATCCAGAAAAGTCATCCTCAGCTGGGTTGCAAATCCTGGCAAATTTTGTCCAGATGGTCAATCAGCAACGGCTTATGCTCAGCGCATGACATTGATGGCATGAGCTTACGCATCTACGGCAATCGACAGCTTAAAACTCTGCCCGGTCTTGAAACTCGTCCAACCCCAGCGCGGGTTCGTGAGGCACTATTTAATATCTGGCAAAACACAGTGCTAGGGTGTCGCTGGCTTGACCTCTGTGCTGGCAGTGGAGCGATGGGAGCCGAAGCGCTCTGCCGAGGAGCCCAAGCTGTCGTAGGGATTGAGCGATCTAGTCGAGCTTGCGCAGTGATTCATATCAACTGGGAAACGGTCGCAACCCCAAAACAAACGGTTGAGGTTATTCGAGGCGATATCCTACATCGTCTGCCTAAACTCGCTGGTCGGCAGTTTGACCATATTTATTTTGATCCTCCTTACGCGAGTGCTCTATATCAGCCAGTCTTAGAGGCGATCGCCTACTACAAGCTGCTAAGAGAAGGCGGTGAGCTTGCGGTCGAACATAGCCCCGATCGCTTGCTGCCCCAGTGCTTGTCTCATGGCGAGCCTGAGCAAGCAGGTCTACACATATCCCGCGAAAAACGATACGGGAGCACAGCGCTGACCTTCTATGCCCTACCCACCTATGACTAAATCTTCAACTGCATTTAAGCTCAGGGAACCACTCAAACTTCTCGAAGAGGAGGCTGCGGCAAAAAACAGCCGAGAATTTGTCTAATAGTAAAAAGCTCCCCATGAAGTCATTTCAGGGGAGCGGCTTTTTTGAATACGCTCTTAAGCACTCTTGATCTGGTGCCTTCAAGCAATTTCAGGTTCAAAATGAGCTTACAGGTTAAACTGATTGCCCCGACGATACTGAAAATATGCGGCAACAAACAAACCTGCCAGTGTTACAGGCACCAGCCCCAAAACAATACCAGCAACTAATGGTTCAACCACAGTTAAAGCTCCTCAATAGTTAACAGCCACTTGCTAGTGTGTTACAGATACTTACTATCCTCTCATCATAGCGAGTATTTATCAGAGATTCTGTCATGGATTAATTATGACAGGACAATCCGAATCTACTCATCATGGGTCGTTGTCAAATTAGAGGCTGAAATCAGCCTATCGCTTCGATGGCAAGCCAGCGAAATCTGGTCTCTAGATTGGGGCTTAAACTGGAACACTCAAAGATTATGAGATTTCTTAAGATTCCAGCGTCTCTGAGAGTAGCGTGAAGAAGGATAAAGTATTAAAGTATGTTATTGAATAAAAACGGTTTGTAAAGCACTCTTGACCAAAGAACTTTTGAAAGATCAGCTTACAGAAACTGATACTCCAATGCTAAAGATTTTGCTGTCACTCGTTGTGATTGGGGCAGCTGTATTCTTAGTGGCATTTGGTGCTTACCAATTTCAGCATTCTGACCCTTATGTTCAAGAGGTCTTATCAGCAGTGGGAGACTCAGAGCGGGGTCATGCTATCTTCACACTGAATTGCTCAGGATGTCACGGAATTTATGGAGATGGGCAAGTCGGCCCGAGTTTACACAACATCGCTGACCGAAAGTCTCGTTTGGGGTTGATTCAGCAAGTAACAAGTGGTAAGACACCGCCAATGCCTCAGTTTCAGCCGAGTCCACAAGAAATGGCAGACTTGTTGGAGTATTTAGAGCGCTTGTAAGGTGGCATCTTTACAATTTGAGATGATTGGCGCTGGCCTTCTCATAAACTCAGATGCGCGGGATGTTAGAAAGTATGGGTTTGGGGTTCGTGCTTTGGGGCTAGGAGAGTACCAAGCAGCCTGTTCAATCCCAATCTAACTTTTTACGTGACTGCTGGAGTGGAGCAGCGGTCACGATGCTGAACCCCGTAAGTCGGGCATGAGTTCAAGGCTGGGCTTTAGTCGAATAGAGCATGGCTGCCAGTCGTGGCCAGAGATTAAGACATCTGCGGTAGCGCCCTCAAATAGCAGCGTTAGCTCAGGGTGATGATGCCACACATATTTAAGGAGCGTATCTTGTAAATCTTTAACTAGCGTAGCCTGCTGGCACCATTGGCTCTGCGCAGACTGAACGATTGCCATCTCCTCTAACGCTGTCATGTCTAAATTGGGCGATCGCCCTGTGGCTAAATCAACCTGCCAGCTGAGTTCTGGAGTCTGGAGTTCTAACGTCATCAAAAGGCGCAAGGTGCCTGACATCCACGGCAGTTTCGGCTGCAACACGTTAGCACTGACACCACCCATGAGCTCCATTACATCAAATGCACTGCGGCTGACACACCACATTAGGCGCATCACTAGCTCATTTAGCCGCAACGTTTGATGCAAACTGTTGTAGCTACTAGAGGTGAGAGAATCGCGCAAGATATCATTTAGCAGCCAAGCATCAGACACCACAGAGACCAGTGTTTGAGTCGATTGTGACAGGTCAGGTTGGGCGATCGCCTCAGAAGATATGCTCGAAGATGCGTCAGAGGATTCAACTAGCGATGCGATCAACGATGCCCTATTTTCTGAAGGCTCTCGAATTAAAGATTCTCGAATTAGAGTTGGGGTATAGCGCTCTAGCCATCGGTCATCGGTGAGTCGAACAAGGGGCTGACGCATGGTCGTTGGCAATGAAGAACCCACGGAGAAATCAGGCGTCATTAGCCCCACGTCCGCCATCGTATTCAGCACTTCAGAGGCCAGCATCCGATCGATAACCATATCGTCAGCATCCACAACAAATTCAGCCGTCAGACATAGCCGGATGTGTCCTGCTTGCCAGCCCTGTCCTGGGATGAGCGCATCGACGGGCAGCCTTTGAACCAGCGGCACCAACCCAGGTGTCGTCCGCAGAATTTGATCGATCAAGCCTTGCATCAAATCACTCAAAGACACAGCATCTCGACAGAGTTGACAGTCTTCAGACTGAATTTTGGTCGAGTCTGCCATCTGAGGCCACAGCAATTGCCCTGTGGCTAAATCAATCGGAAATGTTTGACTGGCGGTTTCTAGCGCTAATACGGGCACCAGGCGAAAAATCCCGGTTTGCCAGATCTGATCCGAGGCGGCAACACTAACCACCAGACCTTCCATGAGCTGCATGACCACATAGGACGCTCTCGCCACGCACCAAATCAGCCAAGGTGCAAGCAGGCGAATGGTGAAATAGCCATCCCAAACCTGCTCTGCTCGAGCGATCGCCGCTAGGGGTTGCAATGTCGTTGGAGCTTGATGTCCCTGTAGACTAGCCAGCACATCGTGTGCCTCATCTTCCACATAGGGCAAAAGCGCGTCTGGAGTGGCGATCCCGTCTTCAGGCCAGCCACTATCGGGCGATCGCATCTGCTCAATAACGTACATCAAGCGATAGAGCGATTTCATATCAGCCTCAGTCAGGGCTGCCATCACCGAAGCTCCAAACGCCATAGCTTGAGCATGATGAGTCAGATTCGAGTGGGCTGATTCAGTTAGCTTGAGGATGGTTTGATCCCAGCCTGATGGAGTTAGAGTAGCCTCCACATATGGCATCTGGGATGAATCAGCTAGCAACGGCGAGGATAAAAGCGGCACTTGAAGGTCAGCCATCATAGGTATACAGAGGACTAAACACTATTTCTATCCTGCCCACCTGACATCCGGAGTTTACCAACCGCCGCCTCAATCAACTTCATGGTGCGGCGTTCATGTTATGGCCCTGGCTAGAGATGTCGCAGCTGCTCTAAGTCAAGCAGAGTCAGCCGTTCATAGGCTCGATCAATCATCCGCTTGCCGCGCAAAAAACCGGTGTTTGCTCCAGGACAGATCACAGTTAGTGTTGCTGAATCAAACTCATTGAGAATTCGATGCACGCTTTGCAACTGTCGAGGCCAGTGAAACGTTTTACTCATCCGCAATGGCATGGGGTCTCCATCACGGTTAGGCAGCAGATGCCGCCCCGAAAATAAGATGCCTCCGTGGCGATCGCAATAGAGACAGGATGATCCAGGAGAATGACCAGGTGTCCAAATCATATGGCTGCGATCACTTAATCTAAAATCTTTCTGAAATGTTATGCACTCTAAGTTAGGTAGCAAATAAGCCTCTTGTTCTTGAATGAGAACATCACAGCCCAACGAGTGTTGAATTTTCCGAACGTTGCCGATGCCGCCACGATGAGTAATCACCAGCCATTTGATTGGGCCGTGCTGCATGACAAAATCTTGGTGATCTTGATCCCAATCCGGACAGTCGATTAAAACGTTTCCAGTAGGCTCTAACAGAAGATATGAGGTGCCCCCCATCGTATCTCGATTTGGCGGAAACGCCATGATATCGTCGAATACGAAGCGGGGGAGTTTGCGAGTCGGTTGCAAGTCTGACACAATCCTACACAATGTAACAGGTGCGCTTAGCGCTGACGTTTGAAGAAAGCTTCAGATTTAAGCCATCCAGCAAAAGAATTGAACGGGGTATCCTGGAGGTTGAAGTGCATCTTAAATACTCGTGAGCGTTACGATTTCAGGACATTAAAAGCCAGGTTCGTCGAAATTCTGGATTCTAAGTATGGAGATTTTTTGGCTGTTTCTCTTAGGAATAATTACATATCTTATCGTTCAACGCAGTGTTGCAAACATTACGCGAACCCCCATTTGGATTTTGTGGTTTGTGATTATGTTGCCAGCATTCGTCTGGACAGCATGGATCGTGATCAATGGAGAGAATGAGCCATTTCCGCCACTTTTATTGATAGGGCTATTTATCCTATGCCCAATTTTATATTGGGTTTTAATTCAGTGGGGTAGACCTGCTAAACCCAGTGGAAGCCCTCAAGTTAGCGAGCCTGAATTGCCTGTAGCATCTATTGCTGCAGAGAAATCACCAGAGATTATTCGCCCTATTGATAAAGACGAAGAGGTGGCTCTAAAAACATGTTTCCCTTGGGCAGTTTTTTACCTGAAGTCAATTGAATATCGGCCTCAAGCCTTAATTTGTCGAGGTCATCTCAGAACCTTGCCTGAAAATGCCTACAAGACGATTCGCATTAATGTTGAATCTAAATTTGGCGATCGCTTTCTGGTGGTTTTCCAAGAAGGCACTGATGGCAAACCCTTCTTTGCGCTGGTTCCTAATCCCCAAGCTCACACAGTAAAGGATAAAGCTACTAAAGCTGCTACTTTAATGCGCCCAGGTCTAGCGCTGGGTTTGTTGGCTGCGACACTTTTGACCACGACCTTTGCCGGTGTGCTGATTGCAGAGGCTCCGACTGAAGAGATGCAGGTCGGCTGGTCAAACATTTTGACGGGTTTACCCTATGCCCTGGCGCTGTTAGCAATTTTAGGGGTTCATGAAATGGGGCATTATCTGACGGCGCGACGACATCGGATCGCTGTAACGTTTCCCTATTTTATTCCAGTGCCTTGGGCTCCAATTTTTCCATTTGGCACGTTTGGTGCATTTATTCAGATGCGATCGCCTGTGCCCAACCGTAAAGCGCTGTTTGACGTGGGCATCGCTGGGCCGCTGTCTGGGTTTGTCGTCACTGTTCCTGTTTTGATGTGGGGGTTGGCCCACTCGGCTCTGACGCCCCTCACCGAAGAATCCAGCATTCTCAACTTTCAATCGTTTCGACCGGGAGCATCTTTGCTGCTTGCTATCCTGAGTAAGCTAGCGTTGGGAAATACATTAACAGCAAATGCTGCTATTGATCTCCATCCAGTAGCGATCGCGGGATGTTTGGGGGTTGTTGTCACCGCACTAAATCTTATGCCTGTTGGCCAACTCGATGGAGGGCATATTGTCCATGCTATGTTTGGGCAACGAACGGGGGCTATTATTGGTCAGATTGCGCGGTTTCTGGTACTTGGGTTATCGTTTCTACAGCGGGAGTTTTTCTTCTGGGCTATACTGCTATTTTTTATTCCAGTCGTAGACGAACCCGCCTTAAACGATGTGACAGAGCTGGATAACACGAGAGATTTATTAGGGCTCTTGGCGCTCAGCTTGTTGGTTATGATTGTATTGCCTGCTCCTGAACTGTTGATGAAGCTTTTGTTCTAGACTCTAGACTTAAGTTTTCTGCGATGAGTTTTACGTGGAACTTGTTATAGACATGGCTCAAGATTTAACTCAGTGGCTTGCAGAAATTAGAGTGCTAAAGCAGAAACTGGCTGATGTCCAAAAGGAGCGCGATGAGGCATATATCAGTTCTTCTCGGTGGCGCAGTCTCTATGAAAAAGAAGTACGGCACCACCGGTCAGAGTCAATTCGGGTACAGCAAACTATCGAGCAACTCAATGCTCAGGGCAGCCTGATGTCAAAAATGGGGCAGGAGCCCAATGATGTATCTGATAACTCAGTTCATGCCTTTGGCGCTGCCGAAAACTATCAGACTGCTAACGAGCTCGATGTCTCGACGCTTGAGGCGAAGTTGATACATGCGCTAGCTGAGTGCGATCGCCTCTCTAAAGCCCTACAACTAGAACAAGCCAATCACGAAAAGACACGCATGAGCCTAACCAATGCGCTCGGCGACACTATAGAAAGGCTGACGAGAGAACGGTCAGGCAGAGCTTCAATTCCAGAACGAACCCTCACCACTCGGCCCAGTTGCGTCAGTTCAGAAAAAGATTCAGCAGCTTCATAAAACACCTTAGTTGGGCACTTTACAATAGAAATTATATCTCCTGATCTCTTTTTCGATGGCAGATCAAAACCCCATAGCACGGGCGATCGCCTCAAGTTCAGGTTCAATGCCAGATTTGAGCCGATCTTGACAGTAGTCAATTGCCGTCTGCGGGTCTTTGAGTCCGTTACCTGTGAGTACACAAACCACCGTTGCCCCTGATGGCACCTGCTCCTTGACTTTAAGCAGACCTGCAACTGAAGCTGCGCTGGCAGGCTCACAAAAGATGCCTTCATTTGATGCCAGCCAGTGATAGGCCAACAAAATTTCATCATCTGTGACCGCATGAAACGCACCCCGACTGGCATCTCGCACAGCCAACGCATGATGCCAGCTCGCAGGATTGCCAATGCGAATCGCAGTTGCCACCGTCTCTGGATGGGAAACCGGTGCCCCGGTGACAATCGGGGATGCCCCTGAAGCCTGAAACCCCATCATGGTTGGGAGGCGATCGCAGTGCCCATCCTGATGATATTGGCAAAATCCCATCCAATATGCCGTGATATTACCCGCGTTACCAACCGGAATACAAAGCCAATCGGGCGCATTTCCTAACGTATCGACAATTTCAAACGCAGCTGTTTTTTGCCCTTCTAATCGATACGGATTAACTGAATTTACCAGCGTAACGGGATAGTGATCCGCAATCTCTCTGACGATTGACAAGGCCTGATCAAAATTTCCCTTGATGGCTAATACTTCAGCACCATACAGCAGTGCTTGAGCCAGCTTGCCCAATGCAACATAGCCATCTGGAACAACAACAAATGCTCGCATATGCCCTCGGCGAGCATAAGCTGCTGCCGCTGCCGATGTGTTCCCTGTACTGGCGCAAATAACCGCCTCAGACCCAGCCTCTTTTGCTTTAGAGACGGCTAGGGTCATGCCGCGATCCTTAAAACTACCCGTTGGGTTAAGACCGTCATATTTAACAAAGACGTTGACATCTCGACCAATCTGCTCAGACAGAGACGGCACTGGAACCAGCGGCGTATTGCCTTCTTGCAAGGTAACCACAGGTGTCTGAGGAGTAACCGGCAAATAAGAACGATAGGTCTCAATCAGCCCCCGCCATCCGTTAAAGGTTGGCCCATATAACGACGTAGAAGAAGGAGTATTAAACAGGCTTAGTGTCACAGCTCAATGGTTATAAAGGGTATGCAGTAAAACTTTACACGAAATTCTATCCATGCTTTTACCAGGTCGGCAAACAGCGCATCAGTTAAGCCAACGGCTTAATATCACTATAACGAGAGTTTATTGCAGCAATCTTGGATCAGGCATATGCCACGTTTGACAACTTTTTTGCGATCCGTTGACCAGACAATTCAAAAACCGCCACATTTGATGCTATTCGCGCTTCGGCTGATTCAATATAATCACTAACTGAGGTTGAGCTAAGATAGCTCAATGGTGTGATGAGTGTATTTTATATTAGTGCCCCGTTAGACTCTGATGCTAAATAATCTATCTGAGCGAACTAACGCCCAAGCGACTCTCTCTCGACCTGAATCTGTCACCTGTGCGATCGCCTCTACAGGCTCTACCCCCACAGATTCCGTTATATTGGAGGAGTCTAGAACGTTACCGTATCAAGCAGATCAGCAAGCCGAGTTCCTCGATTTACAAGCAGAAACTGAGGCTCTTCTCAATCAGCTTCAATTGCTCAAACAGCGACGACTAGGGTCGGTTCCACTTTCCGCAACTGGAGCAGCAGCAAGCTAGCTGATTCAAAGGCTAGACCCTGCCAATCGATCTCAGCCTAACTGGATTGTAAATTCAAGCGCAATCGACGCGTCTTCACCTTTTTTCTCAATTCATGGTGTTCATCAG
>CAZCXK010000029.1:43186-51040 GCA_964502605.1 uncultured bacterium | reverse complement strand
TCAGGTTTATCTAATCAAGAACTGCTGGTGAATCGCAGTAGCACTCTTAGATGTCATCCAATTAAATGGGAAGACACAAGTGAAAATGGCTTTGGATTGCCAAACGAGGAGCAGTTAGTAGACACCCCTTACCAGTTTTCTCTTTCTTCAAACGAGTATGGCAGGGTTCACGGTTTCTTTATTGATGAAGTCTTTTATATTGTTTGGTTAGATCCTGATCACTTGCTTTATCCAGCAAAAGGTTAGTAGAGATCGCTGCATAACAACCCCGCTGCACCGGAATGCGTTCAAGTTGCCGCTGAGGTGCAAAAGTTATCTGTATCCGGTGAGCAGGAACGTTAGTGTGACTATCTCGTCAGTGACCTAGCGCAAGTCATTGCTGACTGGGGAGCAGCCGTAAGTCAGTTAGAGCAATCTGTAAGTGACGTAGAGCATTCTGTAAGTAACGTAGAACTAGCTGTAAGTGACGTAGAACTAGTTGTAAGTAACGTATGGCTTTTTGAAAACACATTGAGCAAAATTTGGGAATGTCCTCCGTTAAAGTACTGAACGTTTGGCATTGTAAAATTTACACATCTCTGCGGCAGGGTCGAACTTTGCGGCAAGCTAGAACCTTTGAATTTCTAACCTCTCTTTTGCCCAGATAGGCTAAGCCCTCCAAATCCTCCCCTCAATCGGCACCGTTTATCGGCACCATTTGATGAATTTTACTGAGATCACCTCCACGATGATCTGGGCATCTTAAAGTCATCCTGCGTCACATCCTGCTTCAGCAGTTTGACGCAATCATTCCCAATCGGCGGTGCTCATCATGAGAGTTAGACAGCATCAGTGGCAAACCTGGATGATTATCGGTGGAGTAGCACTTCTAGCAGCAGGGGGCTGTCGGCGCAGTCCTGCTGATGTTCCCAGAATTGAGCCATTGCCTCAAGACCCATCAGTTCAGGTCTATTTCAACTATTCGCAGGCGTCATCCTATGTTGAACCCTATCGCGGCCAAGAGCGCCTGGGGGATGATTTAGAACAAGTCATGATCGAGGCGATCGCCTCCGCCCAATCATCGATTGATATTGCTGTACAAGAACTGCGCCTGCCTCGTGTTGCCGAGGCGCTAGCTCAGCGGGCTCAGGCTGGGATCACGGTGCGCCTGATTTTAGAAAACACCTATAGCCGCCCCTTGGGTCGCCTCACGCCTGCCGAAGTCAGCCAGCTTGACGAGCATAATTCCGGCAAATATCGTGACTTTTTTGAGTTTGCAGATGGCGATCGCAACGGTGAACTCTCTGAAGCCGAAATCAGTCGCAGCGATGCGCTGGTGATCGTGCAAGCGGCTGGCATCCCTTGGATTGACGACACCGCTGATGGGTCTGCAGGCAGCGACCTCATGCATCACAAGTTCATCATCGTCGATCGTCGTATGGTGGTGGTAGGGTCGGCCAACTTTACCATGAGCGACACCCACGGCGATATCTCCGTGGCTGAAAGTAGAGGTAACGTCAACCACATGCTTAAACTTGACAGTGTGGCGGTAGCGCAGCTATTCACACAAGAATTTGAGCAGATGTGGGGCGATGGCCCTGGTAGAACTGCTGATAGCCAATTTGGCTTGCAGAAACCCTATCACCCACCACAAACGGTGGCGATCGCCCCTGGTTCGAGCATTACGGTGCAATTTTCGCCTACCTCCAGCTCAATCCCCTGGCGGCAGAGCGTCAATGGCCTCATCAGCCAGGCCCTCAGTCAGGCAAATCAGTCAATTGATCTAGCGCTGTTTGTATTCTCTGACCAAGATTTAGCAAATGTGCTACAAACCCAGCATCAGCGGGGGGTAGCGATTCGTGGGCTGATTGATGCGGGCTTTATCTATCGCAACTACAGCGAAGCGCTCGACATGCTGGGCATTGCTCTAACAGACAATCGCTGTCGCTATGAGGCCGGCAATAATCCCTGGGTCACTCCCACTACCACCGTCGGCATCCCCGCGCTGGCCAACGGCGATGTGCTCCACCACAAGTTTGGCCTCATTGATGGTCAGATGGTGATCACAGGCTCTCAAAACTGGTCAAATGCCGCCAATCGCAGCAATGACGAAAACCTGCTAATCATCCAAAACTCAACGGTGGCCGCCCACTTTGAGCGCGAGTTTGAGCGCCTCTATCGCAGTGCCAGCCTTGGCATTACTCCTGGTTTACAGGCCAAGATCGCAGCACAGAGCGATCGCTGCCCCAACTAACTCAAATGTCCCAACTTTCAAGAGGGCACCCGAAAGATTTCTGGTCCTGTCTCGCTTCATGTCTCGCCTTATGTCATCACCTCAGAATGCAATACCAGAGTCTGTAAAGCCTCGATCACGGGTGCAGCAGGTGCCGTCCAGCCGACGATGCCCCCCTGAGCCCGCACCATCTCCAGCGTGGCCTGTTTAAAATCTGGGAAATAGCTTTCGGTGCAATCTTCAACCAGCAAGCACTCATAGCCGCGGTCGTTGGCTTCGCGCATGGTGGTTTGCACACAAACTTCAGTGGTGACACCAGTCAACAGCAGGTGGGTGATGCCGCGTTGCTCCAATTCCATCGTCAACTGCGTGTTGTAGAAAGCGCCTTTGCCCGGTTTGGGAATCACGATTTCGCCCGCGATCGGAGCCAGCTCAGGAATAATGGCATTCCCAGGCTCTCCCCAGATCAGAATGCGCCCCATAGGGCCTTCATCGCCGATGTGAAGGGTGCCATTCCCTCGCTTGAGTTTAGCGGGTGGGCAGTCTAGCAAATCAGGCTGATGGCATTCTAACGTATGCACGACAGGGAGTCGGAGCTGGCGAAAGGTTGCCAATAGCTGCTGGAGCGTCGGCACAATAGCCTGCAATCGGGAAACATCATTGCCCAAAGCATCACCAAACCCGCCAGGCTCCATGAAGTCGCGCTGCATATCGATGATCACTAAAGCTAGATGCTGCAAGTTGGCGGGTAAGAGGTAAGGGTAGGGTTGAGCAGAAATCTGTGACATGGGAACAGAATTTTGGATTTTGGGGTTTGGACTTTAGATCAAATCCGGGTCAATCTAAACTGTAAACTTGGGTTTAATGACCTGCCATACTGCGGCCAATGGTGGCATAGTCGGCAGTGGCGATCGCACTTTCATAGACAAAGCGGCCATCGCTGATCACCAAAATGCGATCGGAGAGCTTCAGCAGTTCGTCGAGGTCTTCGCTCACCAGCAGCACGGCCACGCCCCGGTTACGGGCTTCCAAAATCTGACCATGAATGAAATCCACGGCGGCAAAGTCAAGCCCAAAGCAGGGGTTGGCAACGATCAGCAGGCGAATGTGGTCGGCAGATAGTTCCCGCGCCAAGACAGCCCGTTGCACATTGCCGCCCGACAGGTTGCCCACTGGGGTTTCGGGAGAGGGAGTCTTAACTGAAAACTGGTGAATCAGCCCCACAGCCATCTGCCGCATAGCCGTGAGCACAAGCAGCCAACCTTTCGATTGGGGGGGGCGATCAAACGTTCGCAGAGCCATATTTTCAGCGACGCTCATGTGAGCTACACAGGCATTGCGGAGGGGTTCTTCTGGCAGAGCAAAGACTTTGTGCCGTGTCATTTCGGCGCGGGTCGCATGATAACGTTCGCCATTGACAACGATCTGACCCGCAGCGGCCTCCCGCTGCCCCGCCAGCACTTCGATTAGTTCTCGCTGGCCGTTGCCCGAAATTCCGGCAATGCCGACAATTTCGCCACTGTGAACTGTGAGGTTAATGCCATGCACAGCTTCGACGCCACTATCTTTGTTGGCATGCAGGTCGCGAATTTCGAGTACAGGTACCGCTTCAGGATGATGGGTTTTAGCGACCGGGGTGGGTTCTTTCTTTTCACCCATCATCATTTCGGCCATGTCAGCAACGCTGAGATCTTTGACCTGTCCTTGTCCAGCAAATTTCCCCTTGCGTAAGATGGTGACCTCATCGACAAAGGCCGTCACCTCCCGAAACTTATGAGAGATCATCAGCACGCTCAGATCCCCAGCCGTGACGCGATCGCGCACGAGTCCTAAGACTTCATCGGCTTCACCGGGCGTCAGCACTGAGGTCGGCTCATCAAGAATCAGGATGCGACTTTGCAAATAAAGCTGCTTCAGAATTTCGAGCTTTTGCTTTTGTCCGGCAGCAAGTTGGGCAATGGGCACCTCTAGAGGCACTTGAAACGGAGCCGTCTCCATGAATGCCTTGAGCTGCTCCAGTTCGACCTTCCAGTTGATCACCGCCGCACTCTCGACCCGAGATAAAACCAGGTTTTCAGCAACCGTCATTGCAGGCACTGAAGTAAAGTGCTGGTATACCATGCCAATGCCATAGTGGTGTGCTGCACGGGGATTAGGAATTTCGACGGGTTGACCATCAATCAGCACTTGGCCTGATGTGGGGGCATAGAAGCCCATAATGCATTTG
Source organism: uncultured bacterium (assembly GCA_964502605.1). Lineage (GTDB taxonomy): Bacteria > Cyanobacteriota > Cyanobacteriia > CAZCXK01 > CAZCXK01 > CAZCXK01. The sequence continues at coordinate 46,601 of CAZCXK010000029.1, read as the reverse complement.
ACCAGCGTGCTTTTTCCTGCACCATTCTCGCCGAGCAGGGCATGAAAGGTGCCAGGTTTAAGGTGTAGAGAAACAGTGTCAAGGGCGATGAGGCTGCCAAAGCGTTTGGTCATGTTCACTGCCTGCAAATCAGGTGGAGCTTGACGGGGGGGTGAGGCAATCAGTTCAGTTGCAGGATTCATAGGGCGATTTCCTTATCAGCAGGTGGCTTATGAGCGGATGGCTTCAATCAGGGCATCAGACTGAGCGACCGCACCAAAAACGCCGCCCTGCATTTTGATCATTTTTAAGGCAGCGAGATAGTTGCCGTAGTCGGTGGCTCCGGTGCAGTCTGAGAGCAACAGGCATTCATAACCGCGATCGTTGGCATCTCGCATGGTGGTGTGCACGCATACATCTGTGGTGATGCCTGTGAGAATGATATTTTGAATGCCATTGCGAGTCAGAATCAGGGCTAAATCGGTGGCATAAAAAGAGCCTTTGCCTGGTTTATCAATAATGATTTCGTTAGGCAGGGGTGCTAGTTCGGGAATGATTTCCCAGCCCGACTCGCCTCGAATCAGGATTTTGCCACAGGGGCCAGGGTCGCCAATGCCAGCCCCAATGCGGCGCGATCGCCACTGTTTGTTAGCCGGTAAATCAGATAAATCGGGGCGATGGCCTTCTCGCGTATGGATGATGGTGTAGCCTTCGGCTCTGGCCACCGATAGCACCCTAGAAATAGGCTCAATCGGAGCCTGGGTCAGCGATAGATCGTAGCCCATTTTATCGACATAGCCGCCGATGCCACAGAAATCGACCTGCATATCAATAATGACCAAGGCCGTATTTTCGGGGCGCAAGTCCCCGTTATAGGGATAGGGATAGGGTTCAGCGTCAACAAAACGTCCCATAAGTTCTCCTGATTATGTGTTGGTTCCAAGGGCACCGGGCACCCCAGATAGGGTGCGTTTGGGGGTGCAGGTCAGAATCATGATGCCTAGCGTCAGAATGTAGGGAGCCGCGTTAAACAGGTAATAGCCATCTTCGATGCCGACCGATTGCAGGGCTGGCCCCAGGGCTTGCGCGCCGCCAAATAGCAGGGACGCCCACAGGCACATGATCGGGTTCCAGCGGGCAAAAATCACCAGCGCCACCGCCATCAAACCCTGTCCACTGGAGATGCGCTCTGTCCAGACGCCGGGGTAGTAGAGCGACAGCGATGCTCCGCCGATACCAGCCAGAAAACTGCCCGCCATGATGCTCAGCATCCGGACTTTGAAAATGGAGACACCCATCGCCCGTGCGGCTTCCGGGTTATCGCCCACTGCACGAATAAACAGCCCCCAGCGAGTCGATTGAAAGAACCATTTCATCACTGGGGCGATCGCCAGCCCAATTAAAAACAGTGGACTAATTTGCAACGCGGCTTGCAGGGCGGGAGCCATGCCTGCGGTCGCCAGATTGATGGTCGGCAACTGGGGCGCAGAGGGCTGAATAAAGGGCTTACCCAAGAAAAAGGCAATGCCGCTGCCAAAGATAATCATGGCGATGCCGACGCCAACATCATTGACTCTGGGCTGCTGTGATAGCCACCCATGAATGGCTCCCAGCAGCAACCCCGCCACACCAGAAATCAGCACCCCCAGCCAGGGCGACCCGGTCAGATAGGCAATGGCGTAGGCACTCATTGCTCCAGTGAGCAGAGTGCCTTCCAATCCCAGGTTGATTTTGCCGCTTTTTTCGGTGAGGCACTCGCCCAGACTGACAAACAGAAACGGCGTGCCCCCGCGCATGGTGCCAGCGGCCACGGCCAGCAGCACGCCCCACCAACCAATTGCTTGAGATGCATCTGCGGCCATTGAGTTCTCCTTCTACAAAACAGATCATGAGATGTGCCTCTGGTAGGGGGCGATCGCAACTTCCTCCTCCCACCGTGGACGTTATTGATTGCGGAACAGGATTTGGAACAGGATTTATTTACGGGTTGCTTACATCGAGGCAGACGCAGTGGGTGTCGGCGGCGTTGAAGGCATCGTCGGGATCACCGGCTTCTCCTTAAAGAACTCAAACTTGCCGTAGAGCGACTCGCTAAACAAGATCACGAGAAATACTAACCCCTGAAACACCAGCACCGTGGCATCAGGTAAATTGTGCGATCGCTGCAAGATGCCCCCACTCGCCAAAATGCCTCCCAGCAAGACCGATATCACGGCTGCCGCAATGGGGTTATGTCGAGCCACAAAAGCTACTAAAATGCCGCCGTAGCCATAGCCCACATTCAGAGATTCATTGGCAGAGCCTTGCACCGCTGCAACTTCGACCATGCCCGCCAACCCCGCACAAGAACCTGCCAAGAAACAGATGATGATCGTCAGCTTGCCCACGGGCAACCCGGCAATGCGAGCCGCCCGAATGTTGCCGCCTGCCGTGCGGGCCGCAAAGCCAAATGTCGTCCGCTGGATCAGCACATAGGCAATCACGCAGGCAATGAGGCCATAGAGCAAGCCCCAATGCACCCGCGTTCCTGGAATTGACCCCAGCATGTTGACATCCGCCAAGGGATAGGTCGAAGGCTTATTAAGCGAACTGGGGTCACGCATGGAGCCATTGACCAAATGGTTCATTACCGCGATGCCAATGTAATTGAGCAAGAGGCTACTAATCGTCTCATTGACTGCGCGATAGTGACGCAGCGCCCCTGCGGCTGCAATCATTAACCCTCCGGCAATCATTCCGGCGATCGCCATAATCAACTGCACAATCAACGGAGGAGCCGCACCAACCGTCAGACCTGCTGCCACAGCCGCCAGCCCCCCAATGACCAAGGCTCCTTCATTGCCAATAATCACTAACCCCAAGCGAGCAGGCAGCGCAGTACACAGAGATGAGAGCATGAGCGGTGCCGCCCGAATCAAACTATTTTGAAAGGTGCTCCATTGGCCAAATGCCGCCTTCCAAATCGAGGCATACACCGCCAAAGGATTAGCTCCCGCCAACGCACAAAATAGGCCAAACAGAACCAGAGAGACAATCAACGCCCCAACGGGTATTAAAATCCCTTCTAGACGTCTGCGCCATGCATATGAATTGATCATGATGGATATCTCAATCCTAATTCTTGTAATTTTCGTCGAGTATGTCGTCGCATCGCGTGACGAACCTAAGCTCAGCGAATAGCATCAAAGGCTTCCCAGATAGTGCGCTGATCTGGCGTCGCAACATGTTCCATGAGAACCATCTTGTTTTTAGAGGACGTGTCATCGCGTAGCATAATGTGCTGAAACCTTTTAGATATCGGGTTGAACTTCAAGCAACGTGCCGAAACCTGATCAAATAGCGTATCCGGATAATGTATTCAGACAATGCCGCCGCCTAATCTCTAGTCTCGATTAGCTCTACCCGTAACTTGATTAGCTCTACCCGTAACTTGATT
>CAZCXK010000029.1:0-43086 GCA_964502605.1 uncultured bacterium | reverse complement strand
GCTCTACCCATAACTTGATTAGATCTACCCGTAACTCGATTAGATCAACACGTTACCCAAACAAACCAACGTGCTACTCAGACAGATCAACATTTGACTGAATCTAAATCAATGCCCTACTTGATCAAAGCGCCAGATCGTTGGTTGACTCAGATCCAGTAGCGTTTAGTTGCAGGAGTCTTGTCAGTTGGTAAGGTCGTTTGGTGGGGGTTCGGCAATGGCACACCTCTACGGGAAATCTATGGCTAGAAGCAAGATGCAACCAAGGCGATCGCATATCACCTTCACCTAACCACCCACCGAGCCAATCACTCCGTCTACGAGATAGTTCATTTCTTCTAGCTTGGGATCTTGCTGCTTTAGCTCTTCACTGCCACCAATGACAACATTGCCCTGGTTGTCTTTGATTTCACCTTTGTAAATTACCTTGCTGCCGTCCATAAATTCAGCTTTGGCGGCGTCAGCAGCGGCTTTGGCCTCTTCACTCACGGCAGTGCCATAGGTAGAAAGCGTACAGAAGTTTTCTTTCAACCCGCCGCGCAGCAAATGGGGAATGCTGCCAGCCATCAGTGACTTGCCCGCTTGAATATCCGTCGCCAACTGCGAATAAAGGGTGGCCCAGTTCCATTCGGCTCCGGTGAGATAGCCCTTGGGAGCCAGCGTGGCTTGATTGGCATGATAGCCAGAGCTAAAGATGCCGCGTTTCTCAGCCGTCTCAATCACCACCTTGGGGCTATCAACATGACAGGTGACCACATCGATTCCTTGATCGGCCATGCTGTTAGTGGCTTCAGCTTCTTTGATCGGTTCAGCCCAGTTGCCCGTGAAGATCACTTGAGTTGTGACCTCCGGCCTCACACTACGGGCACCCAGCGTAAAGCTATTGATGTTTCTCAGCACTTGAGGGATGGGCTTAGCCGCCACAAAGCCAAGCTTGCCGCTCTTGGAGGTCATGCCTGCGACAATGCCCGCAATGTATTGGGCTTCATCGATATAGCCAAAATAGCTGGCGACATTGGGCGGGTGCACACCCTCTTGATAGAGGCCCCCACAGTGAAAGAACTGCACATCGGGATATTCTTCAGCCAGTTGGAGAATATGCGGATCGAAATAGCCAAATGAAGTTGGAAATAAGACTGACGCACCGTCAATGTCAATCATGCTGCGCATGGATTCAGCAACGGCGGTCGTTTCGGGCACATTGGCTTCTTCGACAATCTCAACCCAATCGGCATTTGTTATCATGCCAGCAGCTCCCTGAGCATGAGCCTGATTGTAGCCATAGTCATCTTTAGGGCCAACATAGACAAAGCCCATCATGATCGAATCACCGCTGGCCGCCCCACTAGAGCTGCCATCAGACGATGAACTGCATCCAGTGCCAAACTTGAGCGTGGCACCGAATGCGGTCGTAGCCAGGAGACCTCGAATAACTTGACGACGAGACAGATGCAAAAATCGTTGATTGCTCACGTAGGTGACTCCTTTGCCAATGGCGTCGGGGTGAAGAGTTGAAGACAGGTTATCAAGGTTGAGCGTCTGTGAAGTGTGGGAAAGGTGCGAAAAAAGTGAGCTGTTAGGTGCGAAATCAGTTATGCGTCAGGCCGCAAATTGTGACATAGCGAACAAAGTGCCTACGAGCGACCCTGTAGGATGCTGCATGATTACCGCATCTGGTTAACCCAGCGATTGTGGGGATAGTTTGGTTGTCATGCAGCACGCGAGTCACTGAGATGAGATGGGTTCCAGGATGCAGCGACCGTCTCGATGCCTACCTTAGACGCCGAACCTATGAATTCTCACGAAGCTCTGACCGTTGTTGAGGCGCTATTGACAGACAGTCGGCTCAACCCGCTCCAAAAGGCTGTTTTTTGCCACACCTGGGACGATAAGTCGTATTTAGAAATTGCCCATTCCTCGGGGTATGAATTGGGCTATGTCAAGCAGACCGGCTCACAGCTCTGGAAGTTGCTGTCCCGCGCGTTTGATGAGCGGGTGACGAAACATAACCTACAGGTCGTGATCAAAAAGAAAGTCTCGGTGACACTCTGGCCTAATGCAGCGACCATATCAGAGTCTCTGAGCCGTCCTCTACCCCACTCATGGAGGGCAGGAGGAATGGTGTCTCTGGTAGACCCGTTGTACCCACGGGCTGATGTGATGAATGGGGCACCTGAGGCAGCGGCAGATCGAGCCACAATTCAGACAACAGATGATCATGTCATCTCCCCAAATGCCCCGGCGTCAATGCGGCATCCGTCGATGGCGTTAGAGTTGCGGCAAGCACAAGTCTCTCTGATTGAGCCAGAGGCGATCGCCCCTCGATTTGCGCCTAAGGTTGACTGGGGTGATGCCATTGATGCTCCGGCGTTTGTCGGTCGCACAGCTGAGCTGCAACTGCTGACAGGCTGGATTCAGCGCGATCGCTGTCGGCTCATTGGTCTCTTTGGCATGGGGGGCATTGGTAAGACCTCGCTATCGGTAAGGCTGGCAAGGCAGCAGTTAGCAGAGGTACCCTCCCTAGGCTTAGATGGCTTTCAGGTGATCATTTGGCGATCGCTCCGGAATGCGCCCCCACTCACTGACCTGCTGACTGACCTAGTGCATGTGCTCTCCGACCAACAGGAAACCTGCCTCCCCGAGACTCTGGATGGCCAACTGCGGCACCTGCTGCACTATCTGCGGCAGCACCGCTGCCTGATCGTATTGGATAATGCCGAAACAGTAATGGTGCCAGGAGACACAGGAGGATATCTGCCAGGATATGAGGGCTATGGTCAGCTTTGGCGCTGTTTGGGGGAGGCTGAGCATCAAAGTGTTGGGGTGGTCACCAGTCGAGAAAAACCCAAAGAAATTGCCATGATTGAAGGGCAAGCTCTCTTAGTGCGATCGCACCAGTTGAAGGGTCTACTCCCCCATGAGGGGCAGGAAATATTTCATGTCAAAGGCGACTTTCACGGTTCGGAGCACCAGTGGCAAACCCTGATCGACCACTATGCAGGCAACCCGCTAGCGCTCAAAATTCTGGCTCCGGTGATTCAAGATCTATTTGAAGGCGATATTGCTGAGTTCTTAGGCTGCCTGCACGAGGGCACCTCTGTCTTTGGCGATATTCACGATTTGCTGACGCAGCAGATGATCCGGCTCTCTGCACTAGAGCGAGATATTCTCGACTGGTTGGCGATCGCTCGTCAGCCCGTGTCGCTGTCTCAACTGCGAAGCTATTTTATCCCGGCGATTCCTTTAGGTCGGTTGCTGGAGGCGTTGAGTTCGCTGGAGCGTCGATATTTGATCGAGAAGGCGACTCTGACTCGACCAGAACGATCGCAGTCTCACGTTACGCTGCAACCCGCTGTGATGGAATATATCACCGAGCACCTGATTGACCGAGCCATTGATGAACTTGCTCACGTCATTCAAGGATCTGGAACTAAACTAGGGGCGATCGCCCCCGATCACGTTTCTACCCCGTGCTCCTTTCTTCGCACCCATGCACTGATTCAAGCCCAGACTCAAGACTATGTGCGTGAGGCACAGACTCGCTTAATTTTGCAACCCGTGGGCGATCGCCTGTTAGCCTTGGTTCCGGCTGCGACCATTGCAACTCAGCTGCGCCAACTGCTAGTCAACTTACGAGAGCAGTCGCTTCAACAGATGGGCTATTTGCCTGGTAATGTGCTGAACCTACTGTGTCAAATCGGGATTGACCTGACAAACTGGGATTTTTCGGGGCTGGCCATCCGCAATGCCTATCTGCGAGAGGTGCCCCTCCATCGAGTCAACTTTGCCGATGCAGACTTTACCCAATCAATCTTCAAAGAAACGTTTAGCCAAGTGCTATGTGTCGCCTTCAGCCCCGACGGCACCTATCTCGCCACCGGAGATGTCAATCATGAAATCCATATTTGGAAAGTTGCCGATGGTCGCCCCCTGGTCACGTTTCATCTGGATGAAGGGTGGGTATGGTCGGTCGCCTTCAGCCCCGATGGGCGGTTGCTGGCAGGGAGTGCCAATCGCACTGTCAAAATTTGGGACATCCAAACAGGAACTTGTGTACATACCTTGCGGGGCTATCACGACCGTGTCTTTTCGGTTGCGTTTAACTCAGATGGTCAGCTTTTGGCATCGGGCAGCGAAGATCATCTGGTGCGAATTTGGCACGTTAAAACCGGACAGCTGTGGCAGACCCTTGAAGGGCATACCCATGAAGTGCGATCTGTGGCCTTTTCACCTGATCGGTTTAAACCTTATCTGTTAGCGAGTGGCAGCTATGATGGCACCGTCCGCCTATGGGATGTGCGATCGCAGCGCTGCCTCACAGTGCTTGATCATACAAATTGGGTCTGGTCGGTGGCCTTTAGCCCCGATAGCCAAACCCTAGCCAGTGGCAGCAGCGATCGCACCTTAAAACTGTGGTCTGTCGCCACTGGGCAATGCCTCCACTCCTGCGACCACCCGCAGCAGGTTCGCTCTGTGACGTTTGGCTCCGATGGGCGATCGGTGGCAAGCTGCTGCGACGACGGCACTCTCCGCATTTGGGATGAACATACCGGTGACTGCATGAAAGTCTTCACTGGGCACAAAAGCTGGATATCATCACTTGCCTTTAATCCCACATGTCCAATTTTGGCCAGCGGCAGCGAAGACCAATCGGTAAAGCTCTGGGATAGCCAGTCGGGGCTATGTCTGAAAACCTTGCAAGGATATAGCAATGGCGTGTGGTCGGTGGCCTTTAGCCCCGATGGGCGGCAGTTGGCTAGCGGCAGTCAAGATCGAGTGGTACGGCTGTGGGAGGCTAACACAGGGATGCTCTGCCAATCGCTGCACGGGCATAGCAGTTGGGTCTGGTCAGTGGCCTTTAGCCCCACAGCACCTCTGCTGGCCAGTGGCAGTGAAGACTGCACCATTCGCCTCTGGGATTTGCGCCAAGGTGTTTGCTGTCAGACCTTTTCTGGTCATCAAGATGCTGTTTTAACCGTCTTGTTTAGTGCAGACGGTCAGCGCTTGATTAGCAGCAGCCTGGATGGGGCGATCGCCATTTGGGAGAGCCGCACGGGGCGTTGTCTCAACCGACTGTTAGGGCATGCAGGGGGGGTATGGTGTGCCGCTCTCAGCCGTGATGGCACCTTCTTGGTCACAGGTAGCCAGGATCAAACCGTTAAACTTTGGCATTTAAACACAGGTGAATGCCTGCAAACCCTTAAAGGTCACCCTTCTTGGATTCGCTGCGTGGCTATAAGCCCTGATCAGCAAACGCTGATTAGTGGAGGTGCTGATGGCATGATTCATCGGTGGCGATCGCAGGATGGCACGGCCTTAGGAGGGCTACAAGCCCACGATGGCCCGGTACTATCCGTTATGTTTCATCCAGATGGAAAAACATTTGTCACCAGCAGCACCGATACTTTGATCAAATGCTGGGATGCCGAATGCTGGGACTCGACCTCAACGACAGGATGCAGCATTATTGCTGGTCATACCCGATGGGTGAAATCTGTCGCATATAGCCCAGATGGGCAGGTATTAGCAAGTTCAAGTCAAGATGAAACGATCAAACTTTGGGGGGGGGCTTTGGTGTCTGATTCAGCAGCGTTGCCAAATAGTCACACCCTCAGAATTCCGAGACCTTATGAAGGAATGGTGATTCATCGCGCTGTCGGACTTACATCTGCCCAGATTTCTGCGCTGAAGACGCTAGGAGCAGCCGACCATCTGGAATGACAGGTATTCTTATGAGACCATGCTAGCTCGGGCAGCTTCTCTCGAAACGCTGTAGTGGCCGGTTCTACCGCGATACCACTTTTGCGTCCGCAGCCCAACTGAGAGCACATTAGAAAGGCGATCGCGAGCACTGAGTCGAGCCTGCTTGGGAATATCATCGACAAAGATAGTGCTGATGATGTTGGGCACTTCAACCGTTTCACCCGGATGCTGTTCTAAAACAGCTAGCACGGCTTGGGGCAAAGAGCGATCGCGAAACTCTTGGCGCACATAAGGCTGCCAGTCAACCGATTTTTTAGAACTCTTAGAAGTAGCAGAACTAGTCTCTCGGGGCTGACGCCCTAATTTGCGACCCAGCTTGCGAGATGAGGCCATCCCTTTTTCTGAAGCAGAGTCCTTAGCCGCTTTGGGCTTGCGGGTTGCCTTTGACTTCGATGACATTTCGTCCGCGTCATCAGCAGACTCAACCTCATCAGCAAATGATGGTGCTGTGGTTGGCAATGAAGCTGAAATAAACCCATTAGCAAGATCTGCAGCCGAAGCGCTAAGAGCCAATCCATTATCGGATGAAAACATATGGATGACCGTTTGCAAGCTTTTTCTCTTTTCTTGCAACGCTTCAAGTTGAGCCGCGAGATGGCCTTCTTGGGTAGCTAAATCTGAGTCCACTTCAAGCAACTTAGATGAAACAGAGTCAGGAGATGGTGAAAGTGATGCAGAATTTTTCATGGGAACCCTTTGAGTGGTTTGATACTTCATAACTTAATTCTAAAGAAACCATAAACTAGATTGGCAGCAAAGTGGAAATATTTTGCAATGATTTGTATTATTGCCAGAAATTGAATCCACAAGGTTGAGCCATAGTTCATGAATTCATTGCAAAGATCGGCAGCTGTGATACTTGAATTCCTGAGTGCGTTACTTGGATCGCAATACGCCCGCATGCAGCATCATAGGTGATGTATCGTATGCCCACCAACTGTTTCATCCTCAAAGCGATCTCGGCACCAGTGCTGCAAATTGAGCACGGTTAACCAAGTTACTTGAGTTTGAGTGAATTGGACGGGGCACATCACTTGTCAGGAATCGTCATCACGGCAAATCTATTCGAGAGCCGAAAATCTCAAGACGCTAGTTTGCGTTTATATAATGAGGATATCAGATGAAATACTGTAGGGGTGCGGTTTCCACATCCAATGCAGAATTTTTTGTCAGTCAACTAGGGGGCTGATCAATCATGGGAGTTAAGACTACTTCCGATTGACGAATATCGGCCTGGGACTTCGACGCTTGAGATTGCATGATCTGAGATAGCTGATTGATAGACGTTAGCCGAGCACTACCCTGGGTAGATTGAGGATAGCGCTGCACAATTGTGCAAAGCTGGCACATACACTGCTCCAAAGTGACTCCAAAGTGATCAGACTGCGAGACAGACTATTTAAGGACAATGTAATAGTTACTTTGAAAATCATGGTCAAGTTGTTTGATGTCAATCTGATTGAAGCCAGCTGCCGCCAGCATTTCAAGTGCTTTCTCTTGGCCCCACATGGCTCCCAACCCCATCCCACCGACTGCCAACGATACGGTCATGCAGTGCAAGCAAGACACGGTATAGAGCAAGGGAGCAGAAGGGTGATCAAGATTGCCATCGACCTGGCTTGAGGCTCGAATGTCTTGCATCAGGTAGACACCGTTCGACCGTAGAGCTCGATAGATACCTTGCAGCACCAAATCAGGTCGTGCCTGATCGTGAATGGCATCAAACGTTGTAATCAGGTCATACTGCTGAATTTCAAACAGCTGGGCCGCATCTTTGACACAAAACAGACTGTTAACCAAACCGCAACCTGTTGATTCTGCTTGGGCTATGGCGATCGCTTCTTCTGAGACGTCATATCCTGTGAAGTGGCTATTAGGAAACATGCTGGCCATTTGGTTGAGGGCACGACCGCTCCCACAGCCGATATCTAACACCTTGATGCCAGCGTTTAGCCTCTCTATCAAACCGGGAACCACCGCCAACACATGATCAGTTAGTGCTGCGACAACCGTTTGCCCACTGTCTTCTGCCATCACCTGATGAAAGCGCTTGAATTCTGAATAGGGCACCCCTCCCCCATGGTAAAAACAGTCGATAATCAGATCTTCAACCGAACCCAAAAGAGGGATATATTGCGTGAACGCAGCCATGTTGTTGGGGCTGGCCGCTCGGGTCAACCATGACGCATATTCAGGAGAGAGCGAATAGGCAGCATGTACAGGGTCATAGTCAATGATGCGCCCACTAACCATTGCGCCTAGCCACTCTCGCACGTAGCGTTCGTTGAGGCCAGCGGCATCAGCAATCTGTTGGCTACTGGCAGGGGGAAGCTGAGCCATCGTATCAAACAGCGCGACGCGATGCCCAATTGACATCATCAGGGCGATCGCCCCACTATTGAGGATATCCATCATCCGATTGGCAAATGCTTCAGCTTTAACCGGGTCGAGGGGGTGAGTCATCATAATTTAGAAAGCAGTCTTTGCTAAAGGATCAAAGGAGCGATCGCCAATCCAATTAGCTACCGCCGCGCCCCTGCACAGCCCTTGTTTGCAGGTAGCTATCAGTAAGCATCGAGCGATTCATCTTCCAATGCTATTAGCGTAGGGTGTCATCGAGAAGTAATCGAGAAGACGGTAGTCCCGATTTCTAATCCCGATTTCTACGTCATTTTTTGCATTAACAAATTTAGCCGCCGCCGTTTGTGCGTCTATACCAATATCCACATAGCTGCAGCCAGCATCGGCAAACTAGATTAACTCATGACCTTATTGTGTTTGAAGCATCTCCAGAGATGATAGTGTCACCCAAGCGCACCCAAACACCCTCATCAATCGGCAATACTTTGATTTCGCCGATTACCATTCTGAGTAGCCTATGATCTTACTGAGCCGATGACTTAAAGGGCGATCGCTTCTTTTTCTTCGCCTTTTGTTTCTCATAATCTAATTCCCGCAGCTTTTTCATAATGCGATCAAAATACTCTTGCATATACACTTCTAGAGAAGTCAGCTCACCAGGGTTGATGCCAAACACTTCATAGATTTCACGCATATCAGCCGTAAGCGGATTCCCCGAGGCAATCACCTCGGTAAAGGCTAGCCGCTCAGATAAGTTCCAGCCCCATTGGAAGAAGCGCGCCAGACGCCGAATCGCCCGCAAGAGGCTGATGGGCATGCGTGACACCTTTGCTTCTCGTTTTGAGAGGCGTTCGCACAGTCGAATAATCTCATATGCGCCCCAAGCCCGACTGCCCACTACCGGAAAGGTTTTCTTCTCTGTTTCTGGTACGTTGAGCGCCTGGATCGCAAATCGAGCAATATCTTGCGTATCCATATAGGCAATGGGAGACGTCGTGCCCATGACCCAGACGGCCTGACCTTCTAAGATAGGAATGGCATATTGCCCAATCAGCCCTTGTAGAAAACCGCAGGGTTTGAGAATGGTGTAGTTTAAGCCTGATTCTGCCAGAAACAATTCGGTGCAGCGCTTAATATTCATCAATGGCACATCAGGATATTTCTCAGAATCTAAAATTGAGAAGAAAATAAACCGTTCCACCCCAGCCCCAACAGCCGCCTGAATCAGCGCAACCTGCCCCTCCCAATCGACCTGGCGAATGCTAGCTGAATCAGTCGGGCGTGTGGTTGCGGCATCAATCACAGCAGACACCCCCTCTAAAGCGGGCGGCAGAGTTTCAGGCTGACAGAGATTGCCAACCACCAGATCACACCCCCATTCCTTTAAAAACGATGCTTTGCGAGGGCTACGGACTAAGCAACGAACCTTGTATCCCTCATCTAGGGCTCGTCGGGCAATTTGTCGTCCTAAAGTACCAGTGGCTCCGACGATTAATAGGGGTGATTCATTCATGAGAGATATAAAGGTGTTACGTTAACTTTTTATAAGATTTTTCCATAAAATGGCACCATGTCGCAAGGATAACAGATAGGTTTGATGCCTTCTCAGGTGCCCATTGCCGCCACTCATTGATGGGTATAACCCGCTAACGCGTTCGCTGAGAAGACATGCAGCGTTTGTCTCAGCGCAAATCAAGCGCCCCAACCTTGAAAGGCCGGGGCACGTAGTATCTGGTCTGTGATGTGTTGACATCGCGTGGCGAGTCCACTAGCCTGCTGCTTAGAGCGATTGATCAGGCTGGTGGTGATGGCGTTGGTCGATCCAGCGCCGCACTTCGGGTTCGGTGACGCCATAGGTGCCTCGATTTGTTTGCGGATCATGAGCATTCCAAACTGTATTGCCGTGGCGATCGCTTGTTTGCCAAACTCGGAGGTCAGTCTGGTTCGTCATTCTTTGAATAGTAGATTGCCAAAGTGTTTGCAGTGCTGCCGCCAGAGGTGATTGAGAGCGGGCTACCGGGGTCGCCGGAGCGGGAGGTGATCTCCAAGCCTGCGAGTCGAGCTGATGGGCTTGATGGGCTTGATGAGCTGAATATTTCATGGCAAATACCTCACCAATTTTGAATTTGGCTAATGAAATGAACGTGATAGCTAGCTTGATTGATGTGACCTACCCCGTCGGGTGATGCAGTCTACTAACGTTTAGCTCCATACTCGGAGACTGTGACGCGAGCAACTCTGTATAACGCGGAGAGTGGATAACCGGAGGTGCCGTGAGCCGTAGCACCAGAAATCAGACCTTGCTGATATTCTTCTTGCTGATATTCTTACTGTAGCGATCGCTCTCTGTTGGTTCCACAGGTCTGCGTTATCCCTGCCATCACTAAAATCGATATAGAAAATTGACGTGTAGGCTTACCATTCGTCTGGCAGAGTTAGCATCCCATCCAAACTCAACCCAATCAGCGAGGCATTCATGGGTTGAGTTCGCTTTATTGCCTGAGTTCAGAGATGTCAAAAATCACCATGAATGCCAAGCACCACCCGGTATTAAAACTCTCTCAACTCCAAATTTTGCTGGCGATCGCTGAGCACAAAAGTTTTAGTGAGGCCGCACTTCAGCTTGAGATGTCGCAGTCAGCAGTGAGCAACGCGATCGCTACTCTAGAAGCCGAGTTGGGCATTGTCTTGTTTTCGCGAGGACGGCACGGAGCCCAACTAACCCCAGTGGGCGATCGCATTGCTGAGCACGCCCGTAAAATGGTTCACATTCAAGATGAGATTCTCAAAGAAGCCCAGCTCGCCCGCAGCCTAGACAGTGGCGACGTTCGGATTAGCTCCTTCCGCAGTGTGGCGACTCACATTCTGCCCAGCATCATGGCGCAGTTTCGGCAGCAATTTCCCCATGTGGCGGTTCACATTCAAGAATATTTTGAAAATGGCTACATTGAAGATGATTTACGCAAGGGGCAGGCTGATTTGGGGTTTGTTGATTGGCAGACCAGTCAGGCAGAATTTGACACTCAAGATGTGCTTGAGGATGAATATGTGGCGCTGTTTCCTCCGACCTTTCAGCCATCAAACTCGGGTTTGCGCTGGGAAGACTTAACGCAATATCCGCTAATTATGGTGGCAGAAGACGCTAGTTGCGATATCGAGGTGGTTCGACACTGTGCGGCGTTTGGCGTCGCACTGCAGGCGACCTATCAGGTCAAAGCCGACTCAACCATTGTCAATATGGTCGCGCAAGGGTTGGGAGCCACTATCATTCCTCGGCTTGCCGCTGAACCCATTCCTGCTAATGTCAAAGTTTACAGTCTGCCAGTGCCTCTCTTTCGCACGATTCGGATGGCTGTGGCTAAAGACGCCTTGCTGACACCCCCCGTTTATGCATTTTTGGATTTAGCAAAACGATCTGCCCGTGACATCTCGACGCTAAATCCGGTTTTGAGTTAGAACCACACCTTACACCCAGACTCTGAGCCGTCAATGCCAACTCCCAACAAAATCAACAACTCGCCATTACCTGAAGACGCGCTGATCAAAGAGGTGTGCCGTCGTATTCGAGTGGCGCGTTCCTATTGGGATGCCCACAACAATCAAGCCTGCCGCCATGAACGAGAGAAAGCACTGGCACTTTATAACACCTTGACCAAGGCTCAAAAAGAGAAAATCCCTCAAGTGCTGCGGGTTTGGCTGCGATATCGTAGCGAGAAATATTTTGGCGATCGCTGCACACCGCCAAAGGGTGCCAAAGACCACTCTCGGTCGGGTCAATCTAAATCGGGTCAATCTAAATCGGGTTAGGCAAAATCGGGTTAGGCAAAATCAACGCGCTTTAGATCACGGCGATACTTGCTACACGCGGGCAGAGCCTTTCATATCGCAGCAAAATGCCCCCATAGTCGGGCAAGTGCCCTCAAACCAAGGTGATTTTAAGCTTCACTCGATAGGATAAGGGTGCTTTCTCGGAAAAATTCTGGCAATGACCCGCAAACTCTATGAATTGACAGCGGCAGACGATACGCGCCAGTTTAGCCCATATTGCTGGCGTATTCGTCTGGCTTTGGCTCACAAAGGTCTAGAGGTTGAAACGATTCCATGGCGGTTTACCGAAAAAGAGGCGATCGCTTTTTCGGGTCAAGCTAGGGTGCCTGTGCTAGTCGATGGTGAACAAACGGTGGTCGATTCATGGGCGATCGCCACCTATCTAGATGAAACCTATCCCGACCATCCGTTATTGGCCTCTGACGAGGCCAAGGCACTGGCGTTGTTCATCAAGCATTGGGATGAAAAAGTGCTGACCGCTGCCCTCGTGCCGCTCGTGGTGTTTGATATCTTCAAGCATCTGCATGAACGCGATCAGGCTTATTTTCGAACCACCCGCGAGGCCATGATTGGCAAGGCATTAGAAGATGCGTGTGGCGATCGCCCTGAGAGACTTCAAAGTCTCCGCAAAACCCTAACACCTGTGCGCGAAACGGTTGCTGCACAACCCTTCTTAGGGGGAACTCAACCCAACTTTGCCGATCATATTGTGATGGGGCGGCTCATGCTGGCTCGCTCGATGTCACCCTGCCAATTGTTAGACGCCGACGACCCTGTTTATATCTGGCGCGATCGCCTGCTCGACCAATACAACGGTATGGCTCGTAATGCTCCTGGATATGACCACTAAGATGGGCCAGCCAAGATTTGCAAACGTTTAATTCGGCAGCTTAAAAAGTTTACAGTTTATTGTCCTTGATTACGCACCAGGAGATTTATCATGACTCAGCCTATTGATTTGTATTACTGGTCTACGCCCAACGGATGGAAAGTCTCCATCATGCTAGAAGAAGTACAAATGCCCTATACTGTGCATCCGATTAACATTATGGCGGGCGACCAGTTTGAGCCCGAATTTCTTAAGGTTAGTCCCAACAACAAAATGCCTGCTATCACCGACCCCGAGGGGCCTGATGGTCAACCTATTTCGATCTTTGAGTCGGGGGCCATCTTAATGTATCTAGGAGAAAAAGCTGGCCAGTTTTTTCCCAGCAATCTGCGCGATCGCTACACCGTGATTCAGTGGTTGATGTTTCAAATGGGCGGCATTGGCCCGATGTTGGGTCAGGCGCACCACTTTCGGCAATATGCGCCAGAGCAGATTCCCTACGCCATCAGTCGCTATACGAACGAAGCTTCTCGTCTATATGGAGTACTCAATACTCGTCTAGGTGAGGTGGACTATGTGGCAGGTGACTACTCGATTGCCGATATGGCCATCTTCCCGTGGATTGTGCCCTACGAACGACAAGGTCAAGATCTAGCCGACTATCCCCATCTCCAGCGCTGGTTTGAGGCAATTAATGCTCGTCCGGCTGTGCAGAAAGGTCTGGCGCTACTCAAATCAGACCGCGCCAGCGCCCAGCTCGATGACAAAGCACGGGAGGTGATGTTCGGCAGTCAGCAATATCAGAAGCGAGGTTAGCTAAGTGGCCTCACCCTCCCCAAACCAAACGGCGCTGCTGCCAGAGCATGATCAGGCCACTAATGGCCACAAAAGCAAACACGACATGGCGAAACTGGTCGCTGCTCATCCGATCTAAAACAAGCTTGTCTAACCAATTTGCTGGAATTGCGGCACAGCCAATCACTAAGCCATAAATCACATACGGCTTTGTAAATGCGCCTAAGGCAATGTAAGCAAAAATTTTAATCACATGGGCGATCGCCACATTCAGAGATTTTGTGGCGATCATTTGCTCTTTGACAAGACCGTAGTTGAGATAAATCGGGTTGAGCACGGGCCCCATACTGCCGATTAGACCCGACCCAAACGCAAAGAAAAATCCAATTGGCAAAAACTGCCAGGTTTCCACTGTAAACGAGAGGTTAACCCGCTGCAGCCAATTGCTCAGAATATAATTGGCAACCATGAGCAGCAATGCCATCCCCAATATGAGCTGCAGCCACTCTATATGGATTTGGGTAAACGCGTAAGCTCCTAAGATTGCACCCGCGATCGCCCCTGGTAAGTACCACAGCGTCACCCGCCAATCAATATCCTCCCAAAAGAAAAAGACTCGCTGCGCGTTGCCAATCAGCATCCCCGTCGTAATCACCGGAGCCACTGCTTGTGAATCCAGCAGCACAGTCACCAGTGGAATCAAGATAAATGGACTACCACCTGCTGCTAACATGCTCAAAAACCAGGCAACAACGCTAACCAGCCCTAAAAACAGCAGAGTCATAGAGATAAACGGTGTAAACCATTGATCAGATATTAACGTCTGTAAACAATCTGTAAACAAATTGAAGGAATGGTGACATCTGTGACGTAAATAAAGCAGCGTTCTTGTCTTATTTCTTACATTGGAGCAGTGACGTTGGAGCAAGGTCTCAACGTAGCAAAACAGCCAGAGTCTATGACAAAACTCAGGAGATTTCCCTGGAGGTTTAGGCTGGAGGTTTAGGCTGGTTGAGTGATGCCATCCCCTAACTCACCGCTCATATTCATCCAAAATTCAACGATTTGTTCAGTGGTGTTACTGACGAAATTGTGTCAGCCATGGGATTGTAGTCCAGAGCTTAGTCATGAGACCGGGTCTCATTTTAAGAGGCAGATATCCTGCTCAATCAGATGTTCTACTCAATCAGATGTTCTGCTCAATAATGTTGGCGAATGCCGACACATTTAAAGCTATTAAGGGGCGTTCTAAGGGGGCATGCTTTAACTACCATCCAAACCCTACAAAATCCACAGTCGCATGCTCAACAGCAGGCTAGGTGCTTCAGAGGGTCTATGTCAGATCGTTTGTTCCTAACCGTTTCCAATGCCAGAAGCATTATTTTGACGCTAATCCCTCAATCCGGCATGATGCCGTCTGTGCACGCGGTTCACTTTGATCACCAGAGCACCGCTCTACGCTGCTAAGTGGGTCTAGAGGGAGAGGTTAAATCATCATAGACAATGCTTCAATGAGGCATGATTGCCCTGTAAGCGGCTCTAAAATTGAGAGTTTTCAACTTTAATTCAAGGTCAAAACTCTAACGTGTTTTTATGAGTATCGTTGGGTAATGCGGCAAGACTGCATTCATAGCGCTTGGATGCGATCGCTAAGTGTCATTGATCTGAGTTTGTAGAATCCACTTGATTTTTTGAAAACTCGGTGGCCGACGATACGCCTTCAAGGTCTAGAGCAAAACGGCCTAGCTTAGAAGTCGTTGTGATGGGAAATGTCAATCAAATGCTGAGCAATCAAACACTGAGTACATATTAAGCGAATATTCACTACTGCTGAGGGGTTTGCCATGTCAGAGCTGATTCAGGCTGTTCTCGATAGTCCAAATGAGCGAATTGACTTGCGTCAATTCATGAGTGAGTTACGAAAGCGTGACCAACGCTATTTACTGAGAAACGATATCCTAACTGCATTTTCTGAATACTGCATCGAATACGATAAGCCTGAACAGTTTTATTCATCGTCACATCTAGGGCAATTCATTTATTACACCCAAGAAATTATCTTGGATCGGGAAAGCCTGTGTATGATTATTCGGCCCAAAATTGCCAGCGAAGAGGCATGCCGTGTCCATGAAGACTTGAGCTATGAATCGATTTCGGTGCAGGAATTATTAGATATTCGCGATCGCTTTGTGGGTCGATTTCACCCGGACGAAGGCGATGTGCTCGAACTTGATTTCCAGCCGTTCTATGACTATTCGCCGAATATCCGAGATCCTAAAAATATTGGTAAAGGGGTCGAGTTTCTCAACCGCTATCTGTCGAGTAAGCTATTCCAAGATCCGACTAAGTGGCTGGAAGCGCTGTTTCATTTTCTGAGTTTGCACCGATATAACGGCACTCAGCTGATGATCAACGAACGGATTCAATCCCAGCAGCGGCTCTCAGACCAGGTGAAACGAGCCCTGACTTATGTCAGCCAACTTCCGGCTGATGAACCTTACAACCGCTTTCGATTTGAGCTGCAAGATTTAGGATTTGAGCCGGGCTGGGGCAACACGGCAGGTCGCGTGCGAGAATCACTAGAAATTCTAGATCAGCTGAACGATTCACCTGACCATCAGGCACTAGAGGCTTTTGTCTCGCGCATTCCTATGATGTTTAAGGTGGTGCTGGTATCGATTCATGGGTGGTTTGGCCAAGAAGGGGTTCTGGGTCGTCCTGATACGGGGGGGCAGGTCGTCTACGTTTTGGATCAGGCCAGAAGTATCGAAAGTCAGCTGCAGGAAGAAATTACCCTGGCAGGACTTGATTTACAAGCGGCTCATCCTAAGGTCATCATTCTCAGTCGTCTGATCCCCAATAGTGACGGAACGTTGTGTAACCAGCGACTCGAAAAGGTATATGGCACTCAAAACGCCTGGATCTTGCGCGTACCGCTGCGCGAATTTAACCCCAAGCTTACTCAAAATTGGATTTCCCGTTTCGAGATTTGGCCCTACCTGGAGACCTATGCTATCGATGCTGAAAAAGAGCTGTTGGCAGAGTTTCAGGGTAAACCGGATCTGATCATTGGCAACTATTCAGATGGCAATCTGGTGGCGTTTCTGCTGGCGCGACGACTCAAGGTGACGCAATGCAACGTGGCTCACGCCTTAGAGAAATCCAAGTACCTGTTTAGCAACCTCTACTGGCAGGATTTGGAGGATCAATATCACTTCTCGATTCAATTTACGGCTGACCTGATTGCCATGAATGCAGCCAATTTTATCGTCAGCAGCACCTATCAAGAGATTGTGGGCACCACCGACAGTGTGGGGCAATATGAGTCGTACAAGCGGTTTACGATGCCGGAGCTTTATCACGTCGTCAATGGCATTGATCTATTTAGCCCCAAGTTTAATGTGGTGCCGCCAGGGGTCAATGAAGCCTCCTATTTTCCTTATACTCAGACGGGCGATCGCCTTCTGAACGTGCGAGAACGCCTGGAAGAAATGCTCTTTACCTTAGACAATCCGTCGATAGCAGTAGGGACGCTTGACGATCCATCAAAACGCCCGCTTTTCTCAATGGCACGGCTTGACCGCATCAAAAATCTCACGGGTCTTGCTGAATGTTTTGGCAAGAGTAAAAAACTCCAAGAGCGCTGCAACTTGATTTTAATTGCAGGCAAATTGCGAACTGAAGAATCAACAGACCACGAAGAAATTAGCGAGATTCAGAAGCTCTACCAAATCATTGACCATTATCAGTTGCATGGTAAGGTGCGCTGGCTAGGGGTGCGCTTGCCCAAAGGTGATTCGGGTGAAGTCTACCGCGTCATTGCCGACCGTAAGGGCATTTTTGTGCAACCTGCCCTATTTGAAGCCTTTGGTCTTACCATTTTAGAAGCCATGATTTCTGGCCTGCCGACCTTTGGAACACGATTTGGCGGGCCACTAGAAATTATCCAGGATAAGGTGAATGGCTTTTACATCAATCCGACTCACCATGAAGAAATGGCCGAGACCATTATCGAGTTCTTGTCCAAGTGTGATCAGAACTCAGACTACTGGCACCAAATTTCTCAGCGCGGCATTGATCGGGTCTACAGCACTTATACCTGGAAAATTCACTCAACTCGCCTAATGTCGCTAGCCAAAATCTACGGATTCTGGAATTACACCTCCAAGGAAAACCGAGAAGACATGCTGCGATATATTGAAATGCTGTTCTATCTACTCTATAAGCCGATGGCCAAGCGATTGCTTGATCAGCAGATGCAGCGCTAGCCAAAGCTGGAGGGGTGAGATTATTCTGCGCCCATGCGTCGGGCGGCATCTTCAAAGTCAATCATGGCTTGATTGGTTGCCGCAACGCTAAACAGCTCGGCGGCGATTTTGGGCGAGATGGCAAAGGTATTTAACCCTTGAGTGGCAAGATAGGCAATGTCGTCTACAGTGCGGATGCTGGCGACCAAAATGCGGGTTTGGCTACCTACGCCCGCGATCGCCCAGTGCATGGCCACAACCTCTTCTCGCCCGTTTTCACCGAGATCGCTGATGCGTCCGAGATAGGGAGCCGCATAATCAGCTCCCAGTGCGGCGGTAATCAACATCTGCTGGACGGCATACACCCCTGTCAGAGTGACTCGAATGTCTTGTTCCATGAGTCGGGCAGTGGCTTCAGTGCCCATTGAGGTAATTGGCACCTTAACAACTACACGCGGGTCAATCGCGGCCAATAGAGCGCCTGTGCTGACTAATGCCTCCACGGAGGCTCCCCATGTTTGCAGGTGCAGCTCGCTGACGCCCAAGTCAAACGCCTGTAGCGCCAGATCTTTAAGCTGCTCAATGGTACAGGGCATGTGAGCCCGTTCTAACAACAGAGGATTGGTCGTGACCCCATAAAATAGCCCGGTCGGAAGCCAAGTTTGCCATTGTACGGGGTCAGCCGTATCGAGAAATAGCCGCAGTTTAGTTGGAGCAGACATGGGCGATCGCACCTATTCAGGTTAGACATAATATTCCACCCATTCTGCCTCAGAATTCACGATCTAGCTCATGGCTGACAATGAAGCTTTATTCAGCGTGTGCTCGGTTTCTCCGTGCTGTTTGAGTAGCGCAGCCAATCTACGCCGCATCAGCAAGCCCGGTTTGTCAGTCATCATATGCTGTTCAAATTTGGCCTCTAGCGGCACATCATAGTCAGTGGTTTCTAAAATCGCCTTGTCTTCTAGAGTTACAGCCCGATCAAAGGCGATCGCATCTGCGGCCTTCGTTTCAGCTTCGCTATCATTCCGTAAACAAAACTGAACGATTTGTGACGACCTATCATCAATGGGTGTTGCCGTATTGACGATAATATGAGTCAAACCATTGGGATAATTGATTCGTAGCTTACAGGTAAATGGCATAAACCAATCCATATCAAGCGTGCGAAAGGTTTGAGCCTGATCCATCTTGAGATTTTTCTGCTGCAATTCTGGATTGACCACGCCCAGAGTAGCTTTCACCTGAAGCCCATAGGCAGTTTCTGTGATGTCCATTTCCTCAGGAATAGGGTGCTCCATGCTGCCAAATGTCGTAGTGTGAACAAAGGTCGGATGGGCTAAATCAAATTCATTCTCCATGACTCGCAAGCCAGCGCAATGCCAGGGTTCATAAAATTCTGGCAGCAAGCGAAACGCCGGATCAGCAGCTTCAGGAATGTCTGGAATGGATTGAATGGGCTCCCCCAAGCAGACCCAGACATAGCCATAGCGCTCTTGACAACGAAACGAAGTAATCTTGTAAGTTCTTGGAATGGGGTCATCAGCATCAAGTTGGGGCACTGTGCAACACACCCCTGCTCCATTAAAGACCCAGCCGTGATATGGGCAAATGAGATGGCCCGCCTCAACTCGCCCCTTAGAGAGCTGAGCCGACCGGTGGCAACACCGATCCTCCGCTGCAACCGGATTCCCATCTAGATCCAACCACAGCACAATCTTCTGGCCCAATAGCGTAAACCCTGTGGGATGGTCTGACAAGAAGCTCTTGGGAAGCACAGGATACCAAAAGCGTTTGAGAACCGGTTGACGAGTGACCAGCATAAGTCCAATTGGGTAATGTTTGAAACTGTCAATTGGATACCCTTTCTCAATCAGCAAAAAAGTATCGCTACACACCAAACTCCTGCTAGACACATCAAGCAATCGCACGGTTTATGGCTTACTGTCATGTTTGACAGGCTGCACCGAAATCGTTGATTGTAGGCATGATTCACAAATAGACACCCCACAGCAATAGGGAATTCTTCAAGTCTGTTAGGATACCAACCACTAATCACCAATCGAAAACTCCGGCCTCGATCCCAAAACGCAGACGCCAATTTAGAACGATAAGCCCTATGATTCTGGCTGAGCTTCAACCATAACCGGATCTTGATAAAGGGCAACCGTAAAGGTCACAGTCGAACCCAGCCCCTCACCCAAACTATAAAAGTTGACCACTCCCCCCATTGCCTCAACCAATTTTTGAGAAATGACGAGCCCCAGCCCTGAGCCTCCAAACTGGCGAGTTCGAGAACTATCTACCTGGCTAAACGACTGAAACAGTTTGTCCTGATTTTCAAGGGAAACGCCAATACCAGTATCAGCCACACTGATTTTTACCATGTTGCTGGGTTTATCTGGACTAGCGTCAGAATCTTGATCAAGAGCGCCCCTCTGGATAACTTCTGAGGTGATGGTGATGCCGCCTTGATGCGTAAACTTAATAGCATTGTTCGCCAGGTTGAGCATCACCTGCAGCAGCCGCTGATAGTTTCCGTAAAGAATGATTTGGTCGAGAGTTGCAGGCATGCGAATTTCGTAACTGAGCCCCTTTTGGGCAGCCTGTGTGCGGGTAAAGTTCTCGACGCCTGTCAGCAAATCGTCTAACTTCACTGGGTTCATATCCAGCTGCATCTTCCCAGCTTCGATCCGAGCAATATCGAGAATGTCATTGATAATATTCAGCAAATGAACCGCCGAACAATGCGCTTCTTTGATAAATTCGGCTTGTTCTTCAGGGTCATCGGCCATGCCGTCCATAATTAGCTTGAGAAACCCGATCATGGCGTTGAGTGGTGTGCGCAGCTCATGAGACGTGTTGGCCAAAAACTCACTTTTGAGGCGAGAGGCTTCTTCTGCTTCTTGATGAGCTTCTTCAAGCTCGTGGTGTTTTTGAATCAAACTCTCGTTGGCCTGCTGCAGCTCACTGGCCAGATCGCGGCTTTCTGCAAACAGCGTCGCATGTGCAATACCAGTGCCTACTTGGTCAGCCAGTTCTTGAATAATTTCCAGGTCGGTGTTGGTCCAGATGCGGTTGCGATCGCCCAGATGGAGAATAATCAGCGCATTAGGCTGATCTTGATACGACGTTGCCACCGCAAGTGCGGCGTAAGCCTGATGATGAGAATCAGCTAACTCAGCAGACTCAAAGACAATCGGGCTCAGCGTTTGTAGAGCTTGGTGCAGGGGCAAGTGATGTGAGATGTCAAAG
The DNA here is from genome assembly GCA_964502605.1 of uncultured bacterium. Lineage (GTDB taxonomy): Bacteria > Cyanobacteriota > Cyanobacteriia > CAZCXK01 > CAZCXK01 > CAZCXK01. Next base: position 22,008 of record CAZCXK010000029.1, on the reverse strand, counting down.
GTTGTAGACAGCAACTCCAGGCACGACGAATTGCGATATTCGGCCACAACTCTCAACGCTGATTCGCCCGGCTTATAGGGGCAAATCACACATTGACAGGCTTCGAGTGCTTTGCCAAATCCGTTGACCGTTTGTTGCCAGATGGTATCTAGATCAAGCGTCCGGCGAATATTCCAGGCTACTTGCGTCAGGCGCTTATGATAACGACTTGGGGTAGGAGCCGTGACAACATCTGGCAGATTCTTGCAGGTCTTGAGGGCGTCTGCCTCTGAACAAGCGCGAATAAAATGCCCTGTCACTGCCACATTTGAGGGTCGCCCCAAGGGCACCATCAAAGGGCTAAGCGTCAGATTAAATAGAAAATGGCGATCGCCAAACTGAAATGCGTAGGTAAATTGTTCTGGAACCGCTTCGTCTAATACAGTCTTGATACGCTCTAGATAGACCGAGAGCGCAACTGGGCTGAAGGTTTCGTTCATGAGGCGACCTACGACTTGGCCGGGGTCGAGCCCCCATTGATGGGCATCTTGCCAGTGGAACGAAAGATATTGCCCCGTCTCTGTATGAACAAAAATCAAATCGGTGTCAGAACCTAGCAATGGCTGATTAGCCCGTTCTACTACAACTGGTCGAACAGCGTTACTAAATACAGGCGAAGATTGGCTAAACGAGTTCATCCACATTGAACCGGAAACGACGAATTCAGTTAGCAATTAACACCCAGTCATACTCTGACCCAATGCAGCCCCGACGATTGCCCAATAGCGTGATGCGTCAACAAACAGAACCTAGTCAGGTGTTAATCTCTAGATTTCCCGCTCTAACTTAGCCTATTCACATAGGTTAAACAATGGTAAAAGTTACGATAGTAGTCTCTCCCCTAATCATTCCATTCACCGCGCGGGGGAACAGGAGGATTTCGCTCTAGTGTGCGAGTCAAATCATCATCTCGACGCATACCCCCTCGCAGCCACTGACGCACCGCTACTTCAATGACTTTGCTGGGATCTTGAGTCAAATGACGAATCTGATCGAGCAGCTCTGGGTCGAGATGCACCGATATTTCTACTTTGTCTGACGATACATCTGAGCTAGCAACAGGGTCATTCATAACGACACGATATCTCTACATCTAGTTCAAGATTTGGACAGGGTTAGAGCACTTTCTGATGATGACGCCCCGCTGCGATCGCGGCTCCCTCAGATGTTCTTTCACTCTTTTTCAACAAAACCTATATAGCCATCAACAAGTGGATGCTAACATGTGCTGCCGACACCTGATAACGTCATCGAACGGATAGACCACGCCCCCAATGCGGATATAGCTTTCTAGCTGATTTCTAGCTGACAGGCGATCGCCCATTAGACGATTAATCAAGTCAACCTATATATTCATCATGCTCGATCTATCCTATGTCAGTTAAGGCAATACGTTCAAGCGATTTTCTCGGAATCCTGATCGTCTCAGTGCTGAGTCAAGCTCTAAGCTCAACCGCTCTCAACATCAGCATCCCAGAACCTCAGCATTGTCAGACAGATGTCAGTGCCAGATCCAGCAGCCAGATCAATGAGGGGAGAGAAGGCATTACAATATCTTAAGCAGCCGCTGCTAGACGCGATTTGACAACTCCATGGCACACGCTCGTAGACTTCTCTAGGGCATCTGTTCTCTAGGCTGGGAGACTGCCAATGGGAGATCTCGGATGTGTCATGCTGCATTCTTACGCTCGGCGGTATGCATTTGGTTAACACGTCCGATTGCTGGAAGGTTATGACTGACGTACCTGTTTCTCGTATTCGCAACTTCTCAATCATTGCTCATATTGATCATGGCAAATCTACATTGGCCGATCGCCTGCTGATGGCGACAGGGACGGTGAGCGATCGCGACATGAAACAGCAGTTTCTAGATTCAATGGATCTAGAACGTGAGCGGGGGATTACGATTAAGCTGCAGGCTGCCCGCATGAACTACACAGCTCGTGATGGCAATCAGTATGTATTGAACCTGATCGACACGCCTGGTCATGTTGACTTTTCCTATGAGGTGTCACGCTCGTTAGCAGCCTGTGAAGGAGCGCTGCTGGTCGTCGATGCCTCTCAAGGCGTGGAAGCGCAGACATTGGCCAACGTCTATCTGGCGCTCGAACACAATCTCGAAATTATTCCGGTGCTCAATAAAATTGATCTGCCAGGGGCTGAACCAGAGCGCGTCAAAGGCGAGATCGAAGAGATTGTAGGGCTCGATTGTAGCAACGCAATTCTGGCATCAGCGAAAGAAGGCATCGGCATTGCCGAGATCTTAGAATCGATTGTTTTCCTGGTGCCGCCGCCACAAGATACGGTGCAAAAGCCATTGCGGGCACTGATTTTTGACAGCTATTACGACAGCTATCGGGGCGTCATTGTCTATTTTCGCGTTATGGATGGCACAGTCAGCAAGGGCGATCGCATCCGGCTGATGGTGTCGCAAAAAGAATATGAAATTGACGAACTGGGCGTACTTTCTCCAACGCAGATCCAGGTAAATGAGCTGCATGCTGGAGAAGTGGGCTATTTTGCAGCTGCAATTAAGTCGGTTGAAGATGCCCGAGTCGGGGATACGATCACGTTGGCCAAAAATGCCGCTCCAGAGCCTCTTCCAGGCTATACCGAGGCCAAGCCTATGGTGTTTTGTGGCATGTTTCCAACCGATGCCGACCAGTTTGAAGATTTGCGAGAGGCGCTGGAGCGCTTGCGGTTGAATGATGCGGCCCTCCAGTATGAGCCGGAGACATCAAGCGCGATGGGTTTTGGCTTTCGCTGCGGCTTCCTGGGGTTGCTGCACATGGAAATTGTGCAAGAGCGTCTAGAGCGAGAATATAACCTGGATCTGATTACCACGGCACCATCAGTGATCTATCGCGTCACAAAAATTGATGGCGAAGTGATTTTGGTTGATAATCCATGTTTGCTGCCTGATCCACAACAGCGTGAGGCCATCGAAGAGCCCTACGTGCAGGTTGAGATGATTACTCCAGAAGAGTTTGTTGGCCCGTTGATGGAACTTAGCCAAAGCAAACGGGGCCTATTTAAAGATATGCGCTATCTTACCCAAGGGCGCACCACGCTAATGTATGAAATCCCGCTGGCTGAGGTCGTAACTGACTTTTTTGACCAGATGAAGTCGCGATCGCGCGGCTATGCCAGCATGGAATATCACCTGATTGGCTACCGAGAAAACCCACTGGCCAAGTTGGATATCATGATCAATGGTGACATCGTTGACCCCTTAGCGACTATTGTCCATCGAGACAAAGCCTACTATGTTGGTAAGGCTCTAGTCGAAAAGCTGAAGGAGCTTATTCCGCGCCATCAGTTTAAGATTCCGGTGCAAGCAGCAATCGGCAGCCGGATTATTGCCAGTGAGAGCATTCCAGCTCTACGGAAAGACGTATTGGCTAAGTGCTATGGCGGCGACATTAGCCGCAAGAAAAAGCTGCTGCAAAAGCAAGCCAAAGGAAAGAAACGGCTGAAATCAATTGGCACCGTTGATGTGCCTCAAGAAGCGTTTATGGCAGTGCTTAAGCTTTAGGCGATCGCTTTTTTGGCAATTCGGGACTGTTGCTTTTGCGCTGAGGCGTCTCATTGCGCGATCTCTGAGGCGATCGCTCTCTGAGCAATTGGGTTAAAGCATAGAGTGCCTTCAGCGATCGCACCACTCTAAAGCTAAGCTGTGCCGACAACAGATGATGCCGCTCTAAGCCCAGCAGCCACACCTTCAGCGCTAGTTTTAGCAGCAGTGATGACGGACTGACGATGCGCGGCAAATCAGTGCGGGGTGAAAACACCACAAACACCGAATTGGAAAACACAGGACGCAGGGTCTTCAGCGTCCATTTGAGTGATGGAAAATCCACTTCGTCAAGCAGCCCCTGATGCACCACCACCCATCGCAACCCAGGGCGTTGAGCAAAGGGCAGCAGATGCGTGCGATAGCGATCTGGAAACTGCTTGACAAACTCAGTCGGAGCTACTAACTTATCGTCAGGCTGTACGTGAGCGCGAATAAAGTGAGCCACATCCATCCAGTTGGCATCATCCACTGGAAACTGATAATGGGTATATTCTTCCGCTTCTTGCTGAGCCGTCACAGGGAAAATCTGAATGCGATGAAACGCCAGCCCCACTTTACGAGTATCGTGGGTCGAGGGGGCAAGCTCAAGGGTGCGCCCCACTCGAAAGCAGAGTCGCGTTACAGATGTTCTGGCTAAGACAGCTTGAGGAATCACACCCTGCAACACCGCCAGACTGCCTCGTTTGATGATCGGCTCTAGCTCGACTCCATACTCATTGACCTCAAGCGTCAGACTACCCAAAATGTCGGGTGCGGCGGCATTCAAGATGCGGATGCGAATGACAACATCGACAGACCCCGATAGCAAAAAATCAAGCGTCGAAACCGTCTCCGGCCCCGTCCAGCGAAAGGGCGTGCCCCCTGTTGTCAGCCCCTCCTGCAAGTGCCAGCCCGACCCAGCGCCTTCTCGCAGGTGCCAGCCGGTTCCCGAAATGGCCTGGTTAAACACATAGTCCATCGATGGCAGCAGATGGCGCGGCATATCGAGCGATCGCCGCTCATAGTGTTTTTCAAGCAGACGAATCATTAGCGGCAAATCTAAAGCATGGGTGCCCGCTACCAGCACCTTAATGTCATGCCCTAGCGAACATTCATAGCGATCCTGTAGCTCCTGCAGCATTTGAGCCAGATGGCGTTGGAAAATCGCCTGACCATGCTGATAGATCTGCTGATCGAGCTGATTGCGCTCCATCACAGCGTCCAAAGTCGCCGGAGACAGATCAGAGCGCCGCAGCTTTTTAGGGGCTTTGTTCATCTCGCGGGACTGCACAATCGGATACCAGCCAAAGATATAAGACAGCAGCAGCAGCGAGTCTTGAAACCGCTCAGCCAGACCCACAAAGGCAAAGTCGTCAAGGCGGTGTTTGGCGATCGCCAACAGGTCATCATCGGGCAGGGTTGGCGGCGTCCCCAAAATACCCCGCGAGGCAAACTTTTTTGACCCACGAATGTCTGCCAACCCCCAATCAAACGCAAGACTCCGCGTTTGCAAATTGGCGATCGCCGCTCCAGTTTCAGGGTGGGTGATGAAGTCTGCAAAACTCATGGTTTGTCCTGCAACCAGCTTATGCAGCCGATCTTTCGGCTCACGGCGAATGTGCTCATAGTGGGATACCGTGCGCTCAATCGGGTCACGCAGCACCGTGATATGAACCAGCGGTCGCTGGACAAATTGCTGAATCGCATAGCCAAAGTGACCGCGAAAAAAACGATAGTGCTGAAACAGCTCAGGAGACTGCTTTGTAATTTGCAGCAACTGCCGCCAAAATCGAGCCGGACAAATGGCTTCGGGGTCAAATTTTTCGTCAAGCGTAAAGTAGAGTGTGGTTCCTGCCGTCTTTTGGATGTGCAGGAAATAAAGCTGATCACGATCGCTTAACTGGTATTGAATCGACTTGCTCATGCGCTCATTATCCCATTTCACCTGCGACCACCATCCACAACACCCAAATTTAGCGCCTAAATCCCAGTTTGCGACACAGGCGATCGCCAACTTGTTGAAGGATTGTCTCAATCAACGATTTTAGATGGGGTGACTGATAGCGAATCGGCGGTATCGCTGGCGCTGTCGAAAAAATAACAAATACGGAGTTAGCAAACACTGGCTTAAATCGCAAGAATAAACGCATCAAGACATTGATTGAAGTGTCAGGCACCCATCCTTTATGGAAAACAACCCACTGAGGCAACGCGCCGCCAAATGCGATCAATCCAGCAGCCAACGAATCTGCATAAAACGCCTGAGGAAAGCGATGCATAAACTCGGCAGGAGCAATCAGGCGATCGCCCCACTGCAAATGCATCTGGATCAAGTCTGCACTCGTCGTCCAAGCTTGATCAGCAGACGGAAAGGGAAACATATCCGTAGATGTCGGATTTAGCCGCTCCTTCTCCAGCGGATAAGTCTCAGACAAATGCAGTAGCAGCGGGCGATCGGGCAGCACTTGAATGCGATGAATGGCTAACCCCACCCACCGAACATCATGACTATCGGCATAGCGTGCGTCTAGAGGCAACGTCTGAGGCACTTGCAGCCTCAGATGCAACCAGCCTTGACTTACTTGCACAATTGCCGCCGGAATCGTAGCTTGAATGATGGCGATCGCCCCACGAGACACAGCCCGATGCGATCCGATTTTCTGCTCATTTATCCAGAGGGTTAGACCTTTTAACACATGGGGAGAGATGGCATTAACCACCCAGAGACGCAGCAGATAATCACTGCCATTAACCGTGACATAAAAACTCAGCGTCGAATCTGGCTCTGGCCCCGTCCAGCGAAACGGAATCGCCTGATCAATCATCCCTTCGCGCCGATGCCATCCTTGACCCTGGATCGCTTTTGAAAACTCAAAGTCAACAGCGTCAACAAGTGACAACGTGGCGATCGCCCGCTGTTTGAAATGCAGGGCTAACGCCGACCGAATACCAGTATTTATGTCGTTTAAATCATAATTTAGAGCCAGTTTGCCATCAGACTTATCTTCAGAATCAGCCTCAATATTCAAGTCTTTCAGCATCTGACCATAGCGACGCTCAAACAGCTGTTTAGCATAGCCATAAAGCTGACGATCCAGATGATTCATCTGCAAAATATCGCTCAACGTTTCAGCAGACAAATCATGCTTGGCCAATCGACTTGGAGCCTGATTTAGCCGCTCTGGTCGCGCCATCGGATACCACCCTAGCGCATAAGACATCAGCCACAGAGACTCTTGGAACTGTTCGACCAATCCAACACACACGCACTGAGCGAGGCGCTGTTTGGCCATCTCAATGAGTTCGTCATCTGGAATATCTAAGATAGTCGTTTCGGTAATACCATCTAGCCCAAATGGATTCGTTGCAAATTGATTCAGCGATCGCACCTGAGGCAAGCGAATATCTAAATCAAAGGCCAGCGTGCGCGTTTGCAGATTGGCCACCGTGAATTGCGTCTCAGGACTGCGAATAAAATCGGCAAATTCCATCTGCTGCGACACAATCGTTTTATGAAAGAAATCATGCGGATGTCGCCGCACATGTTCAAAATACGAAATGGCTCGATCAACCGGATCGCGCAGCATCGTCATATGCATCAAATCACGGTTGAGAAATCGATGCAGCGGATAGCCAAAATGCCCACGAAAAAACTGGTAGTGCGGCAATTTCTCAGATGGTAAATCGAGCAGCTCTAACCAAAATCGAGCCGGACAAACAGCCTGCAAATCAAATTTTTCATCGAGTAAATGATAAAGCGTTGTCCCTGCAGTTTTAGGAATATGTAAGAAATATAAGGCTCTATTCCAATCAACAGACATGTTCAGAGAGCCATGATTTGGTGCAAGATTCATGTGTACGATTCATTCTAGATCTGAGGATTGAAATGCAGCAGTTGCCTAAGTTGACGACGAAAGCATGGGAGATAAAATCGTCTCCAAAGCGATCGCACATGGGGCGATCCATAAGGAATCTTGGGTAGATCAGAGGGTGATATAAATATCAGAAATACTGCATTTGCAAACACTAAATCAAACTGTCGAATAGCATAGTCTAAGACTCCATCATCCAAGTAATCGAGTCGCCCTTTATGAACGATCAGCCCAGTTGTTTGGGTGCGATCGCCCACAGCGGCTAGCGAGATTGATTCCTGGCAATAGATCTGTCGAGGAATTACTTCTAAAAACTCTTCTGGTGCCGCAAGTTGGGTATAGCGATGCTGATGCAGTTTTATAAATTGAGCTGGTTCTACCCAGTGCAAATCATCAACTGGAAAACGCAATGGCAAATAGTGAGCCTGTCCAGGAAGTGCTGTCGCCGGAAAAACCTGGATGCGACTCAACGCAATGCCTACCAGGCGAGAGTCCGTGCTGTCAGCATGAACCTGATGCAGCGGCAGCGTGCGATTAACAGTCAGCCGCAGCCGCGTGAATGGGCCTGATCTTGGTAACGTCGCCTGTGGAATATGCCCCACGAAAACCGCGTTTTTGTTGCGATGCCAAAGTTTCTCTAGCGGAATGGGGTAATGATTGACAGTGAGCGCCAAACTGTTGAGAACATCGTCAGCGGCTGCATTGACCACATGTAGCCGAATGATTAAATCGGCAGTGGCTGATAGCGACCAGTCGATCGTAGACACAAGGTCTGGCCCCGTCCAGCGAAACAGGGGCGAGTCTAAAATCAGCCCATTTTCGCGACCATTGCGGCGGTGCCACCCTTTCCCGCTGATGGGTTGAGCACAGTCAAAATCAATGTGCTGCACCCGCTGAATGGGGTTCTCAGCATGACGCTGCTGATAGCGCTGATCGGCCAGTTGAGCCAGATCTAGCTGCGCCCAGCCTGACGGCTCTGCCTGATGCGATGAACCCGCTTGCGTCAACGCAGCAACCATTTGAGTAATGCGATCGCCAAACCAACGCTGAGCATGGCAATACAATTCGTTATCCAATTGATTAACGTCGGCGATCGCCGCTTGCAAATCGCAGTCTAAGTCGTGCTGTCGAATCTGGTGAGGAGAAACGCGCAGCGACTGTGCATCCAGGTTTGGATACCAGCCCAAGATGTAGCACAAGAGCAACATTGACAGCTGAAACTGCTCCGTCAGTCCGACAAAAAGACACTGATCGAGGCGCTGTTTGGCGATCGCCAGTATCTGGTCTGGAGGCTGATGACGCGCATCTGATGCCAACTGCAGCGTTTGACCGTTAGAAATCAGGTCTCGAATCAGCGGGTCAGGATGAAACACAAAGTCTCGAAATGATCCAGCAGCGGCAGCCATCAAGCGATCGCGGTTTTTAGCCTGGGGGGGCAGAGTTTTGCAATATTTATAGAGCGACTGGGTGCGGTTGAGGGGCGATCGCAACACAGTCAAAAAAAGTGGTGTTTGTGGTAATGCCTGCACCACCTCAGCATAGGTAAAATGACCTCGAAACAATTTGACATGTGCCAAATGCTGCCACTGCTGCTGCACAATATCAGGCGACGAGGGTGCCCGAATCTGATCAACATGAAAATTGGCATCCAACACCGAAATCAGCGATGAGCCTGCTGTTTTTGGAATGTGAATAAAACAGAGCTGATCGTCAGATTTAAGCTGATATTCAATCGGTGCTAGACAGGTTTTCATTGTCGATAGTGCCGTATGAAACCGTGACTCATAACCCGGTGGCTTTCTAGATTGTTATTCTCTACAAACATTGAGCATAAACGTTTGACAGCCGCTCTAAATAATTTGCCTGACTAAACAGTTGTGCTTGCTGTTGGCCAGCCTCTGACAGTGACTGACGCAGCGCCTCATCGCCTAATAGCTTCTCAAGTTTGGCGCGAATATCGCGGATATCGTAGGGGTCAACATAGAGGGCGGCATCTCCGCAAATTTCAGGCAGCGATGACACATTAGACGTGATCACTGGGCAGCCAAATGACATCGCCTCAAGGGGTGGCAGCCCAAACCCCTCATAAAGCGATGGAAATACAAAGCAGCGCGCCCCGCTGTAAAGATATCGCAAATCTTCGCTGCTAATATATTGCAACAGCTTGATGCGACTGGCGATCTGATCACCAAAAACCGCCTCTAGATTGCCGATTTCACTTTCCCAAAGCCAGCCTCGTTTGCCGACAATGACTAGTGGCATGCGCGTGTCGATGCCAGCAAAAGCTTCGATCAGTCGGCCTACATTTTTTTTTGGCTCAATTGCACCCACAAATAAAACATATTTCTTGAATTGCAGCCTAAATTTCTTGAGATAGTCAGGCAAGACGTGTTCTTCATCTGCCGATAGTGGGTTCAAGGCAATAGGCTGATAGGTGACATGAATTTTGTCAGGATCGGCATCAAAGATTGTCAATAAATCGGCCTTTGAGTTTTCAGAAACGGTGGCGATCGCATCTGAATCTTTCAGCGAATTCTTGATCAGTTTATAAAACATTTTTTTATTGTCGAGCGTCGTGTAAGGCAAACGCATCGGGATTAAATCATGAATCGTGGTGATCTTTTTTGCGCCGCGAATTTTGATCGGCAACGGATACGTCGCATGAAAAATATCAACCTTTTGAGGCAGCGAAATTTTGGTCGATAGCTCTAATAGCTTAAAGAGCGCATTGGAGCGTTGATAGCAACCGGCTAAATTAAACGCATCGACCGTATCAATAAAACTAGCCACCGAATTAATAAAGCTGCTGCTGACAGGGCTTTTCAGCACAATGCCGCGCGTATTGATCGGCATAGCCTGACGGGCAATGCCACCTGCCGCCAACCCAGCATGAGCCGCCCACTTTGCCGCTTTGAGCGCCGTAAATTTTTTGACTAGCCCGCTTTGACCTTCAAACACATCAAAAAACAGCACTTCATCAAGGGTGGGGTCATTCGTCCGGGAAATTTCTCGGCCAAACAAAATATCTACATCAGCACCCAACTGCTTCAAAGCTCTGATGAGGCTGATGCCATAGGTTTTAATTCCAGTTCCTTGAATGAGCTGCAGGTTATACCCATCAACCAGAACATCCACACCATTAAGACTCATATCGACCTCAAATCGTTGCTGTCACTTAGTCACTGTCCACTGAGTCACTGCCTACCTGGTCACTGACTGGGTACGAAGACAGAGGCGATCGCCCACAACTGCCCATACCTGCCCACAACTGCCCATATCTGCCCGCAATTGAGCAGGCGATCGCCCCAGTCACCTCAGCTCACGCCTGACCCCACATCATGAATGCTGGCCTCAGGCTGCCGCTCAGAGCTAAACCGCCAAGAGGATGGCATATAAACCAGACCGCGAGTTTTTCTAGAATCAGATGCAGGTGCAGCCTCTTGATTTGATTTCATCATCAGCGAGGCCGCTTGGTCAGACTTAAATAAGATGATCTCAGATGGACGAGATGCAGGCTCACGGGCTGCAGAGTCGCTGGGTGCAGACGAGTCTGACAGATCCATCAACGTCACCCCGACCTTATATTTTCCTTGGCGCAAGAGCAACTCTGGAACCATGCAATCCACATAGCCTGAGCCATACCAAACCTCATTAGGGTCATCTCGATACAGCATCGATTCAAAACCGCTGATGCAAATTTGATCCCCTACGGTCAACAGCTGCACCATCGCTTTCATGGCACGAATCGGGCGATCGCACTCAAATCGAATGCGAATAATCATCGCCTCTAAGGTTCTAAACTGAGCCTGCGGCGCTTCACTGGCATCCAATAGCTCAACTTGTGTCACCTCAAAAAAGTCCGGCTCTTTAATGGGTGCCGAGGTTTTACTTGTCCGGCGGCGCTTGGCAACAGCCTGCTTGCGGCGCTTCATGCGCGGCGACATCTCCGCCTCCGGCAGCTCATAAAACTTTTCACACACTTCGACTGCTGGGCCAACTGCTTGCACCACCCCCTTGTGCAGCAGCAGTGCCCGATGGCAAAGCTGTTCGACCTTGGGCACCAAATGAGACACAAAAACGATGGTAGACCCAGAGCTGACAATTTCATCCATTCGCTGAAAGCATTTATCCTTAAACCGCCAGTCTCCAGTTGCCATCACCTCATCTAACAGTAAGACATCTGGCTCAACCAGATTGACCGCCACCGAAAAACCCAAACGCCCCTTCATACCAGAACTATAGGTTTTGACCGGGGCATCGATAAAGTCGCCAATGTCAGCAAATTCTAGAATTTCATCCAGTTTCTCATCCACATCTCGCCGAGGAATGCCCAAAATGGCAGCATTGGTGTAAATATTCTCGCGCCCGGTGAGCAAGGGCTGAAACCCCGCCCCCAAAGTAATCAAAGCTCCCACCTGGCCATGAATGGTGATGCGCCCTTTGGTTGGCTTCAGCAAGCCGTGGAGGAGCTTGAGCAGCGTGGTCTTGCCGGAGCCATTCACGCCGATAATGCCAAAGGCTTCGCCTCGCTTCAGCTCAAAGCTGACATCGCGCAGCGCCCAAAACTCTTGCTTTCGCAATTTTGCACTTGGGTTGCGCTTGAGCAACAGCTCATCGCCCAGATCTTGAAGCCCATATCGGAGCGATCGCTTCAAGTCTTTACAATATTTTTTTGAGACGCTCTCAACCCGGACAGTCGTTTCACCAGACATTCAGCTTGTGTTCTCCTAGCGCTCAACCAAAATCGGAATTGCCACGCGATATACCACCCATCCCACACATAGAAGCACCAGTGCAAAAACTGAAACCATCACAAACCCAATTGGGTTTGACATGCGGCCATAAATCGCCAGATCGAGCACACCCATTAGCAGAGGTGTCACCGGATTTAGCTCAACCAACAGCGAATAGGGCCATTCAGTCGGTGGCGGATATAGCACCGGAGTGAAGAAAAACCAAAACCGCGTGAGAAAGGGCACCGTCGAACCGACGTCAGTATATAAAATGCCAATCGGCACCAAGAAGAGCCCCAACCCAATGCCCAACACCATCAGCATCAAAGCCACCAGTGGCGTAAAAATGACGTACCACGACAGTTGCACCTTAAAGGTCAGGAACACGGCAGCCAGCACAACAAACTGAATGGCTTGATCAAACACCAGCTCACCCACAGACGCCAGCAGCAGCCCCTCGATCGGCATCCGAATTGTTCTCAAAAGATTAATGCCACTCTGCATTCCTTTGAGAGGCATTTCAAAACTTCGAGCAAACAGCACCCAGAGTGCAGTGGCAAACATGACATATAGCGGATAGGGCACTGGCGTATCCCGGATGGTAACCACACCGCTGTTTTTGAGCAGCGTTGAAGTCAGCGCCACCACAATCGGCGGCAAAAATGCCCATAGAGGCCCTAGTGCTGCCTGACGATAGCGAATGCTGATGGCTTTATAAAACAGTTGCCACGCCAATTCACGAGAGTTGAGCAGGTCTCGCCCCATCTCTCGCAGCAACACATGCGGGCGGCGCAACTGACTCTCTGGAGTCAAGACCATTACGGGCTGTGACGCACTTACTTTACGATCAGACTGCAATAGATTTCCTCCTCACCACCACTGCATCATAACGTTGAACCGTTTTAGCCTTGCGCTAACGCCTATAGAGGTTAAAGACGGGCACTAGATTGATGACAGACAAAATAGCCAAGTTTCTCTCTAGAAGCCTTGTATTAGGAGAAGCGCTCATCTAGAAGCTTGGGTCTAGATTAGTAGTCACATGTCTAATGTGGCTAGCCAGACTCAGCCACTTTGTCTCAGTGCTTCCTTCAATGGTTCATTGTTAACAATGACCTATTAGACACAGATTCGTCACAGATTAATCACGCCTTACTTGAGGGATGCATTCGTTAAGACCCAGAGATCTGCCAATAGAGCCGTGCTGGAGACGATAATACTGTAATTCACGCCGGTTAGGTAAATATCCGTGTAGATTGCACTGGGATCGATGCGGCTGGAACTCACACCCCGGCGCGGCTTAGCAACTGAGCCACCTGATGCATCGGCGGCAGCAGTTGGCGGACATCCAAGTAGCTGAAAAGAATCGGCGCGTGCGTGCTTCTATCGCTATTCCAGCCGACATCAAAGACCCTCTAGAGCAACTCAAGCAGCGAATTGAGGCATTGAATCAGCCGATTCAAACCCTCGGCCACCCGCAAGCCGATTGGCAGCGCAAAGATAACCTTCTGCAGTCAGTCAAAAGTCAGTCATAGGCATTGGCAAGATTACCGCTGCACTTTGCTTGGTCGAGTTACTGGAACTGGGTACACTCTCTGACAAACACATCGCTCGTTTCGTTGGGGTTGCCCCCGCAACCATGACAGCGGCAAGCACAAGGGCAAACGCAGATTGCAGGCGGTCGCACGCGCGGTCGCGGTGGCTTATCTATGGCAGCCTTAGTCGCCACGTGCCATCATCTTAGTCATTCGCGACTTCTACCAGCGACTGCTCGCCCAAGGAACCAGCGCAATAAAATAGGGGCGTTAAGCCCCTATCCCAAATATTCAGAAACACAAATCAGGCAGTCGTGAAAACAGTATTCTATATGAAAAATTAAACAAAACCTATCAGATTGCAGACAGCATGACATCGCCACACTGCTTACAAAAGATGTTCAGGTCATGTTTGTTTGCATTCCTTAGTAAGCGAGACCCATGCTACGAGTTGTTTCAGCTCCAAGATAGACTCGAATGCTCAAGAAGTCGGTCGGGCATGCTGTTTCACAACGCTTACAGCCAATGCAGTCTTCTGTTCGAGGAGAAGATGCGATTTGACCAGCTTTACAACCATCCCAGGGAACCATTTCTAATACATCCAGGGGGCATGCACGCACACACTGAGTGCACCCGATGCAGGTGTCATAGATTTTGACTGAATGAGACATTGAATAGAAACTCCTATCCAAACGATGTAATCTTAACGGTCATGATGACAACAGTCAGTCTCAGGGCTCAGAGAAACTCGGAGATCGACTGTTAACGGATATTGTTCAGAATTGCCTCTTAGTTTACAGCAGCGGTTCTGCCCGATTTTCTAGAAGGCTAAAAAACTTTAAAGAACGTAATACTAATGAGACGATGCCTGAGATGGTATTGAGACTGCCGGATCTTGGACTGGGGTTGCAAGTCGATCTGCTGCGTCAGTTCTATCAGGAGCCCCGCACGCTCGACTCGATCGATCATAAACTGGCCCAAAAGCAAATTTACCCAAGTGGAAACTGATATTCTTTTATCGGTTTAATTTCTACAGGATGAGCCCTGGGTCAGCTGATCGTGAATTTGTGGTGGTGAATTTATGGTGGCGATCGTGGAAACTAGTATTACACTGAGTCTCAAATTATTCTAAATTCTGCATCACGAATGACTGAACGCACGCCCCAATTTGGCCCAGGTTTTTTGTCTACATTCTTATATTATTTTGCTACCACGGCGATTTTGACCACCTTTATCGCATCCAAGGGGCTCAATCTTGCAGTAAGCACTGGGTTGCCCCAGCAGCTTGGCTTTGTTCTTGGCATTTTGGCAGGCTCACTGGGCGGCTACTTTAATCGCACGACTCACTTTTCTGTCGCGTTCACCCATCAAGCATCGTTCGTGACAGCGCTTGACACCGCCT
The DNA here is from genome assembly GCA_964502605.1 of uncultured bacterium. Lineage (GTDB taxonomy): Bacteria > Cyanobacteriota > Cyanobacteriia > CAZCXK01 > CAZCXK01 > CAZCXK01. The sequence goes on along the minus strand of CAZCXK010000029.1, from coordinate 6,874 downwards.
TATCCAAACTCGGATATACCCAAATAGACTCGGATGATGAGTTGGATTCCGATGACGAGTTAGATGATGTCTTGGTCTATCGTCGGTCAATGTTAGGTCGATTTTTATCAGGTCGCGTCTTTGTGCAGATGAAGCCGGGAGAAGCAATGATTTCTAGTCGAGCAGTTCAGCTCAATCGCATTCGCAAAGAAATTGAGTGATAGCTTGACATCATATTGGCGAAATTGCCGTCTTTAAGCTGCGACAAAAGGCTTCGATAGACTGTAGACCCTGGGTAGGGGTGCCATCTGCAAGACGTTTGACAAATGCACTGCCGACAATCACCGCATCAGCTCCCCATTCCATCACCTGTCGAGCTTGACCGGGCTGCGAAATACCAAACCCAACCCCAATTGGCTTATCAGTGATGCTGTGCAAATCCATCAGTAAATCTTGAACGCGGCTTTCGACTTCGCTGCGAATTCCGGTGACACCTGTGACGCTGACCAGATAGATAAATCCTTGAGAATGGGCGGCGATCGCCTCAATTCGCTCTTTAGGTGTTGTGGGCGCAACCAGCAAGGTGATTTCGATGCCCCAATAGGCAGCAGGCTTCAGCATGGCTTCGACTTCTTCGAGCGGCAAGTCTGGCACCACCAGCCCTTTAACTCCAGCATTGGCAATCTGCTGCAAAAATGACTCAACTCCTCGGTTCAGGATGGGATTGTAGTACGTGAACAAAATAATAGGCGCACTCAACCCCGGACTCACATCCTTCACCATGCCTAACACTTGCTCAAGACGTGTACCCCGCCGGAGCGATCGCGTTGCTGCTGCCTGGATCACAGGGCCATCGGCGAGGGGATCAGAATAAGGGACACCTAGCTCAATGACGCTTGCACCACTGCGATCTAGCACCTGCAACGCTTCTGCAGTTGTTGATACGTCTGGATCGCCCGCCGTAATAAACGGAATCAGAGCACATTGCCCCCGATCTCTGAGGGCGTCGATGCACCCAGATACTGAAACCATGCGTTTACCTGTACGTTGACCGTCTTTATCTCTTATAGAATATCGAAAAGTAGCCAGCGAAAATCAAAATTCTTTGCCAAGGGCGATCGCCCCTACAGGTCTCGCTATAGCCATCTCTCTAGCCTCAGTCACCCGACGAATCAGCAGATTCAGACTGCTCCAACTCTCGCTGCAACGCCGCTAGCTCATCTGGGCTCATTTCATCGAGGCGCTTTTGCAATACTGCATCCTCATAGTCTCTTAGCTGCTGATGATAAGTCATAGTACCCGTCACAGCCCGAACGCCATAGCTCAACAGCCACCCAATCAAACCTCCCACCAAGACAACCTGTGTCCAAATCCCGGCACTAATCCCACTAAGCCCTAGCTTTTGCAGCACTATGAACAAGACGCCTCCTGCCACAAAGATGCCCAGCCCAATTCCGATTACATCAATTCGTCGCATGGTCTCACGCCTATTGCGCTCTAGTTATCCTTGAAGCTGACGCTTTTGCGGCCTGAAGTTCAAGAATGGACTCCAGAGCACGAGTCCCGGAAAACAGAGAAATACAAAAAAGTACATCAACACTCGCTCAGCTGACCGTGCCGTATACCACCGCTGCTTTAGATAGAAGAAGACCAGTGGTGGAAGTACAACCAGATACGCTCCACCTAATGCAATATAAAGGCCAATAACGAGTGCCGTATCAACAGACAGATGGATTGACAAAATATCCATTAAGCTCCCCAGATCGAACGCAACTACAACAATTATCAATCTGCAATTCTCAGTAGCCCTGATTGAAAAGCCCATTCCTTCGTTCAGGATTTGGCAACTTAGACAGGTTGCTAGTCAAAGTCAGAATTGCTGATTATTAATGATTTGATCTTACCGCCTCACTCCTGATGACGGGAGTAGACCTCGATTAAATTTGACGATATTTAAGTGAGTTCATTCAAGCGCGGTGCTCAATTAAAAAGTCTGTGTTATCTAAACGTTGCCTAGATGAACTAAACCGTGATGAAATGATAGGATATGTAATCTGCAGTGTTAAGCTGTAGCATTGAACACATGGGGGCGTGGCGGAATGGTAGACGCTGCGGACTTAGAAAACTGAGCCTTGCTGGAGAAATCTGACAAGTGGATGCTCTCAAACTCAGGGAAACCTAAGTTCAGGAATGCCAGAGCTAGAGGCTAGTGTGATTAACGCACTATCAGCTAGTTCTGTATGGATTTCTGGGTATGGCAATCCTGAGCCAAGCCAAGCAAGTTGCCGCAAAAACTTGAGGTCTTAGCTGTTGTAGGAGTAATCTACTCTGAACGAGGCGGAGATTTAGGGTTGGCAGGGTTAATTTGTTCGGAAGGTGCAGAGGCCCGACGGGAGCTACCCTAACGTTGAAGTCGAGGGTAAAGGGAGGGTCCGATTCTCGAGGTCTTTCAGATCGCTCTGATAGATTGCAGTGAAAGCTGTAGGAGGATGAAAATCCGTTGACCTTAAACGGTCGTGAGGGTTCAAGTCCCTCCGCCCCCATTTTTTATTGAATACTCAGATCCCTGATGGTAGGGCATTAATTTAGCTCTGTTTTTATCGGGATACCAGGGTTTACACATTAATTTCCTGGGTAGGATGAAATTTACAAAGATTCATCTTATACTCGTGAAATTACATCACCATCTAACTATCGGACTGATGCACTGTATGGTGGTTGGCAAGTACCTCTCAATGGCAGTCAAGGGCAAAGAGCAGTTATAAAGCATCTACAGAGTTATTTGGAGTCATAGGATGTGGCCATTTCACCCATCCGGCCTTCAGTTTACTTGGGGAGCTATTTTGAGGGCAGCATGATACGCGAGTTTCGATATGAAGTTGGCCCTAATCTCAGGTGCGATCGCCCGGCTAGAAATTTTTTGGCTACATATGGTCACATTTGGCCATATACAGAAATTGCCGGAATTTGCAGGATGGCCAGTGGTGATCAATTAAGTGGGCTGGTAAGTGGGCTGGTTTTAGAGACTGGTTCTAGTCAGGTCGCCCCGACATGATGCGTTCAGCCTAAATTATTTCAGCTCATATCAAAATGAGTCAGGTAACCCCGATAGAGATTCCTTGTCTAAGGAGGTATGGTGGCCTTCTCAGCAGATCTAGACAGAATTAATGAAAGTCGCGCGATGGTTGGCGATCGATTGATGAGTGATGAACAATCTCAAGCTCCAGTAACTGGGATACGCTGGTCTCAACGAGACGTTCCGCGAGCGCAGGAGACGATTTATGACTATCTCCTCAAGATCGTCAAGGCGTGGCCGCCCGAAGATGTGCTCGAAGAGTTCCGGCATCTATTTATTTACCACTCCAATACCACTGGATCAGCGCTCCTGCCTGCGCTCTATGAGATCGTATTTGCGAACCAGGAGCAAGAGTTTCGATTTACGCTCAAGCGGTCATGCTACATCCTGATCAATAACTGGGATATCACCCGCAATCATGATTCTATCCATCGACTGATTGAGCTATTTTCTGATTCTGTGGTCAATCGCTATACCCCATCGCCGACCTTAAAGCGACTTCGAAACTGGCTTAAGCACTTCATCGATAGCCAAGACTTTCGTGAACTCTGCCTGTTTGCTTCTCGATACGAAGACTTTGAGCATATTCACTGGAGCCAGCGCTACGCATCATATCTTTTGGTGCCTCAATATGCCAACTTAGAAAATTCTGCTGAGCAGCGAGAAGCCGCTAGAGCTCTATCAAAGCGGTTAAAAGAGCGCTTCAAGATGGATCTGGCCTTGTATACGGCTCGTTGTCAGTCAGAGGCTGTGACGCAGGCTCAGACCTATAAAAATCCGACGGTACTTGGAGACGAGAGTCTACGTTTGATTAAGACGATCGTTGCCCGACGCGGCACCTTCACCCATACAAATCTGGCCAATATTTTTATTAAGCAAACTCAAAACCTGAGTTTCTTTGACTTCAAACGCAGTCTTTTAGAATATTTAATCTACTCAATTGATGCCAATGAAGTTGTCAAGACTCTGAGAAGTCATCTGACTGAAAGGCTCGACATGCTCTATGTTGACTACAACGAAAAATCGATTAGTGACGCTCTTTTACTCCGAACTTCAAACCGTATCATCGAGTATTTAACCACTGAAAATCAGAAAGATCCCTCTCATCTCTTTACGCTTTTGCTATCCCAAGGCAGTCCGCTTACATTAGTGATTTTGCTGCTGAAGGTGATTTTAATGTGTCGATATGCTCGCACACACCTTGAGTCACGGGTTGCGGACTTAATTCGATATTACGAAAGATATGCTGAAAGCGAATGTCAGTGGGTCGTTAACTTCTTTGAAATTTTCAATGTGACCATGGCAATCTATACCGAAAACGTGGAATATAACCTGGTCAGTATGAACGACGATACGATGACCGACCAGGCCAGCACATTGCTAAACAGCTATCGAATTTTCTCTCAAACAAAATCTAAAAATGGCTCTGATGACGAGATTGATGAGTTAGAACTTATGGCGATCGAAGACGCCATAGAAAAACTAGGCGAAATGGATCACCTGGAATAACTCAGGATTCAAGATTTAATCATCTCGAGACGTTAACCCTCGGCGGAGGGAGAGACCTGTTTGTTTGTCTGCAAACATGCCAGCGTTATTTACATCCCATTTCTAACGAGACTCATAATTAGCAATACGAGCAAACCCGTCTGCATCGAGGCTGGCTCCTCCGACCAACACGCCGTCAATTTCAGGTTGCGCCATAATTTCATCAATGTTGTTGGGTTTGACCGATCCCCCATATTGAATAGAGACGTTTGGATTGCTAAGTTGGCTGCGAATCACCCCAATGACTCGGTTCGCTTCTCCAGTTTCACAGGTGTCACCTGTGCCGATCGCCCAAATTGGTTCATAGGCAATCACCAACTGCTGCTGATCGACCCCGACGAGATCGTGTTCTAACTGACTCCTAATAATTTTTTCTGTGGCACCCACGTCGCGCTGCTGTTTGGTTTCGCCCACACATAAAATGGGGGTTAACCCGCACATCTGAGCCGCTTTCAGCCTTAGATTAACGGTTTCATCAGTTTCACCAAAATATTGACGCCGCTCGCTATGACCGACAATCACATAGCGGACACCAAACTCATTCAGCATGTCGCCCGAAATTTCACCTGTGAACGCTCCACTCGGTTCCCAGTGAAGATTTTGAGCGCCAAGTCTGACTCGACTGCCATGTAAGTTCTTCGACAAACCACCTAGAGCTGTAAACGGGACACAGAGCAAAATCTCTCGTGCCTCTGGGGTTTCGCTCACTAAGGGCAAAAAACCTTGCAGAAACTCGAGAGCCTCCGCCTGGGTTTTGTGCATTTTCCAGTTTCCAGCAATAACAATATTTCGCACAGTATTTCGCACAGTGACCTAATGTAGGGTTAAATACATCACGATTTGCATCCTACAGTCTAAGCCTTCACCGAATCAATCCAATGACCTATGATGCGGTCACATGTTGCTTGGGTAAGCGGCGATGCAGAGTAAATTTACGTTGCCAATTCTTTTGCTCAGTTTAGTGATGGGCTCTGTGTTTGCGACGCTTTGGATTCGCGAACAGCGCCAGGCTTTCACACTAACGATCGCCACTGCCGGACGAGACGGAGAGTATTATGCCTTTGGGCAAGCCTTATCTGCTGTTGTCGAGCGACATTATGCCAGAATTCGCATCAATGTGCTCGAAACAGAAGGGTCTCAGCAGAACATGCAGCTTTTAACCGAAGGCGACGTGCAGTTGGCGCTAGTGCAGAGCGATACGCCTGTCGCCCCCTCGGTGGAGGCGGTGTCGTTTTTATTTCCAGAAGTGTTTCATTTGGTGGCGAGCCCGATGTCGGGCATTGATCGGGTGACGGATCTGCGCGGCAAGCGAATTGCTCTCATGCCAGAGGGGAGCGGGTCATATGCGATGTTTTGGGCATTGAGCGATCGCTACGGATTGACCGATGCCGATTTTGAGGCCATGCCAATGTCACCCTCTGCGGCTTATGCGGCCTTGCAATCTGGGGATGTGGATGCGCTGTTTCGGGTGATCGCGTTGGGCAATGAATCCGTCAATCAGCTGTTGCAAACCTCTCAATCGCAGCTGATCCCCATTGAACGGGCGATCGCCCTTCAGCTCTCATTGCCCTATCTAGAAGCCACCGAAATTCCTCAGGGCGCGTATGGCGGCGTGGAGCCCATTCCCCCTGAGGCGATCTCTGGAGTGGGGTTGCGGGCGGTTTTGGTTACTCATGACAGCATCGATAATCAAGTGATTTATGATCTCACCCGCACCTTACACGAACTACGTAATGAGCTGGTGCGCGAACATCCTCTATCGGCGACTATTCGTCTACCTGAGTCAGGAGAAAACTTAGGATTGCCCCTCCATCCGGGAGCCCGAGCGTATTACAACCAGGATGAGCCCAACTTTTGGGTCGAATATGCCGAACCGATTGGCCTGCTGCTGTCGGTGACGATTTTATGCCTTTCGGGTGTCTGGCAGTTTCGCCTCTGGCTAGTGGGGCGGCAGAAAAACCGAGCGGATATGTACAACCTGGAGATTCTGGACTTGATTAGTCAGGTTGAAAATACCGACGATTTGGAGCATTTAGCCGACGTGCGGCGGCAGCTTTATCGGATTTTGCAACGGGTTGTGATTGATTTGGATGTTGACCGCATTTCGCCCGAATCGTTTCAGTCGTTTACGTTTCCGTGGGAGGTGGCCATCACGACGATTCGCCATCGGGAGGTGCTGCTAACGGGGTTGCTGGCTAAATCGGTGAAGAAGGTTGCAGATTGAGTCTGGTTGTGCAGGTGGCAGTTGAGAAAACTGATTTGTGTTTCGAG
>CAZCXK010000028.1:33835-55632 GCA_964502605.1 uncultured bacterium | reverse complement strand
GCGATACTCCGACAGAGTCGCTGCGCGATACTCCGACAGAGTCGCTGCGCGATCGCCTCTTGTTTACCTAGGTATTGGTTGACGATAGCTGAGTGTCATCTTCATCCGCACAGAGGTAGACTATATCCAATTGGTGGTTGTCTTGGTCAAGTCTGTTTAAAGATGTTGAAGCGAAGCAAGCTTCTGGCCGATAATACGTTTGCCGATTTGCCGCACTTTTTTCCTACGCCTGCCGTGACAGAATCTGGAACCTATAAGAACACTGTTAATTTGCCGAAAACCTCGTTTGACATGCGTGCCAATGCCATCAAGCGAGAACCCGAACTCCAGCAGTTCTGGAAAGACCATCACATCTACGAGATCCAATCGCAGAACAATCCTGGGGAGTCGTTTATCCTCCATGATGGGCCACCCTATGCCAACGGCTCATTGCACATGGGGCACGCCCTCAACAAAATTCTCAAAGATACGATCAACAAATATCAGATTCTGCGCGGGCGCAAGGTGTGCTACGTCCCCGGATGGGATTGTCATGGCCTGCCCACCGAGCTGAAAGTGCTCCAAGAGATGAAACCTGCCGAACGGCGCGACCTCACCCCGCTACAGCTGCGCCAACGGGCCAAAGACTGGGCCCTGCAGCAGGTTGAGCAGCAGCGTCAGAGCTTCAAGCGATATGGCATCTGGGGCAACTGGGATCACCCCTACATGACCCTCACCCCCGACTACGAAGCCGCCCAGATTGGCGTCTTTGGCAAAATGGTGCTCAAAGGCTATATCTATCGCGGTCTCAAGTCTGTGCATTGGAGCCCCAGTTCTCGCACGGCGTTGGCTGAAGCCGAGCTTGAATATCCTGAAGGGCATACCTCTCCTAGCATTTACGCAGCATTTCCCATGGTGAGTCTGGCTGATTCAGTGGCAGGTCTGGCTCCCTATCTTGACGACCTCGGCATTGCGATTTGGACGACAACTCCTTGGACGATCCCGGCAAATCTGGCCGTGGCCGTGAATCCTGAATTGACGTATGTTGTGGTCGAAGTTGACCCTGCGACTGCACCGGGCAAGTTTCGCTATTTGCTGGTGGCAAAGGATTTAGTCGAGCGGCTGTCTCAAGCATTCGCTACGTCACTGACGGTGAAAGCCGAAATCACTGGCAAACTGCTGGAGCATTCGACCTATCGCCATCCGCTGTTTGATCGGGAAAGCCCGGTTGTGATTGGGGGCGATTATGTGACAACGGAGTCGGGGACGGGGTTAGTGCATACGGCTCCGGGGCATGGTGAAGACGACTTTCGGGTCGGGAAACAGTATGGCTTGCCTGTGCTATGCCCGGTCGATGAGGGTGGGGTCTTCACGGAAGAGGCTGGCCCATTTGAGGGTCTCAATGTGCTGAAGGATGCCAACCCAGCGGTGATTGAGGCACTCATTGCTGCTGGGTCGCTCTTAAAGCAAGAAGACTATGCTCACCGCTATCCCTATGACTGGCGGACGAAGAAACCTACCATCTTTCGGGCCACTGAGCAGTGGTTTGCGTCGGTGGATGGGTTTCGCGACGAGGCTCTCAAGGCGATCGCCACTGTGCAGTGGATTCCGGCTCAAGGTGAAAATCGCATCACTTCAATGGTGAACGAGCGCTCTGACTGGTGCATTTCGCGTCAGCGCAGTTGGGGAGTGCCGATTCCGGTATTTTATGACGAAGAAACTGGAGCAGCGTTGCTCAATGAAGAAACGATTTCCCATGTGCAGGCCATCATTGCCGAGAAGGGGTCAGATGCCTGGTGGGAGCTGCCCGTTGCCGATCTGCTGCCAGCCCGCTATCGCACCAACGGGCGCACCTATCGCAAAGGTCTGGACACCATGGATGTGTGGTTTGATTCGGGGTCGTCATGGGCAGCGGTCGTTCAGCAGCGCGACGGATTGCACTACCCGGCAGACATGTATCTAGAAGGCTCAGACCAGCATCGCGGCTGGTTTCAGTCGAGTTTGTTGACGAGTGTGGCTACGAACGGTGTCGCGCCATATAAAACGGTGCTAACTCATGGGTTTGCGCTCGATGAGCAGGGACGCAAGATGAGTAAGTCGCTGGGGAATGTGGTAGATCCGGCAATTGTGATTGAGGGGGGCAAAAACCAGAAGCAAGATCCACCGTATGGTGCCGATGTGCTGCGGCTCTGGGTATCCTCTGTTGACTATTCATCGGATGTGCCCATCGGCAAGACGATTCTCAAGCAGATGGCAGATGTCTATCGTAAGATTCGCAATACGGCGCGGTTCTTGCTGGGTAACTTGCATGATTTTGATCCGGCCACCGACGCGGTGCCCTATGAGCAGCTACCGATGCTCGATCGCTATATGCTGCACCGCATTACTGAGGTTTTTGCAGATGTTACCGATGCGTTTGATACCTATCAGTTCTTTCGGTTTTTCCAGACCATGCAAAATTTCTGCGTGGTCGATTTGTCTAACTTCTATCTCGATATTGCCAAAGATCGGCTGTATATCAGTGCCGAAAATTCTACCCGCCGGAGAAGCTGTCAAACCGTTCTAGCGGTGGCGATTGAAAACCTGGCTCGGGCGATCGCCCCGGTGCTATGCCATATGGCCGAAGATATCTGGCACCATTTGCCCTACTCGACGCCCCATCAGTCTGTGTTTGCAGCCGGGTGGGTGGAGGTAGATCAGCAATGGACGCAGCCCCAACTGGCACTCTCCTGGCAAGAATTGCGGAAGATTCGCGCTGAGGTCAATAAGGTGCTAGAGCAGGCACGAGCAGAAAAGGCGATCGGCTCCTCGGCTGAAGCCAAGGTTTTACTTTATGTGCCCGATGCAGACCTGCTGCAGAGGCTGCAGGCTATGAACCCATCGGATAGCCTCAGTGGCAATTGTGTCGATGAGCTGCGATATCTCTTTTTGACATCTCAGGTGGAGCTACTCAAAACGCCTGAACAATTGGCTGATCTGAAGTATCAGTCGCAGTCTGAGGCGCTGGGCGTGGGCGTGGTCGATGCGGATGGGCAGAAGTGCGATCGCTGCTGGAATCACTCGGTGCATGTGGGCGAGTCGAGCGCCCATCCGCTGCTGTGTGAGCGCTGCATCCCCGCTCTCGCAGGTGAATTTTAGCTGCGCGGGCTAGAGCCCCTTGAGCATAAACTGCTAAGATGATGTACTAATAGTGTACTTTTGTGAAGTCGTCGAGTCACTGTCCTATGGGTATGATTTGTCTAGCAATCCCCACTGTAGCCACTGCTGCCCCTGCCGTGGCTCCTGCACGTTCAAGTCAAGTCACCCCTAAGCACTATCCCAACTACAAGGTGATTGTGCTCAACGACGACTTCAACACCTTTCAGCATGTGGCCGACTGCCTGATGAAATACATTCCCAGCATGACGGGCGATCGCGCCTGGGAACTCACCCATCAGATTCATAATGAGGGGCAGGCGACTGTTTGGGTGGGCCCTCAAGAGCAGGCTGAGCTTTATCATGTGCAGCTGAGCCGTGCGGGGCTGACGATGGCTCCTCTGGAGAAGGCATAGTGATGTCATGAACGCTCCCAACAAAGGTCGGCTAGTTTGGAATCACTCAACGCACATTCCAGGATTAATTCCAATTTTAGAGCGCCTCTGCGCTGTCTCCGGCATCCGCACGGTGACCCCAGCCGTAATTGGCTCAGTGCGATCGCATGCCCCTCACTTGCATATCAAGGTGTCTGTGCCGATTCGGGGTGGGTTTAAGCTGATTGCTCGTAAAGGCAAGACCGTCCAGGAAGTCTTTGTTTTAACAGATTTGGGGCGAGACGAATTAGAAGTAGCGATTCAACGCCTAGAAAAATGAAGAGTGGGATACTCTGGCAAACTGTTCCTTATCGAGATGGAGCAAGCGGGGATTACCATCTTCATCCATCATTATCAATCATTGTCTGACAGCTAATTGCTCCAGTCTGTGTAGCTCGCGAGCAATCTCTAAACCAAGGGAGCGATTATTGGGATCAGTTCGCAGAGCCTTTCTCAGGTAGAGTTGAGCCTTCGCAAACTCCCGGCGATCAATCAGATGCTGGCTCCAGCGCTTATAGGTGATTGCCTGCCATTGGCGAATCTCTGGATCAGTAGGAATTCGCTGCGCTAACCCTTCTACTAGGGCGATCGCCCGTGGGTATCGCCTCTCTTTTAGCAACTGTTGAAGCGACTCATAGGAGCTTTGCTTGAGGCGCTGATCGACCACAGACAAATGGACTGCTTTGGGCGGTTTGGTTGGCAGCGGCGGCTGAGGCGGATTGGAAGCCGGAACAGACGTGGGTTTGCGGGCTGCTGGCTGCTCTGTAAAAATATCAACAATGGGCGATCGCCCCGCCTGCGTATAACTTGATACTCCACCGGAAGTCCTAGAGTTAGAAGGCTGCCCACCCGGTAGCCCTGTGCGTCGCACGAGACTAATTAGAGTCTGATACGCATCCGTGAGTTGAATGAATTTTTCCCTTGCCAGGTCTTGATCACCCGGATTAACGTCAGGGTGATAGATCCGAGCCAGCCGACGATAAGACGCCTTGATGTCTGAGAACGAAGCCCCCGTTCTCAATCCCAACAGTCGGTAACACTCGGCAAGGTTCATCGATAAAAAACGGCAGAATTCCTAAGTAATTCTGCCACTAATGCCTGCAAGTTGACACAGTTTTTGATAAACAAGCACAACATATATAAGCGTTATGAAGCGTTACATCGACTTTTCTTCAATAACGCGATCGATCAGCCCATACTCTTTAGCTTCTTCCGCCGACATGAAAAAGTCGCGATTCATATCTTTCTCAATCTTTTCGACGGGTTGCCCGGTATTGTCGGCATAGATTTGATTGAGCTGACGGTGCAGACGAATGATCTCACGCGCCTCAATCTCAATATCTGTGGCTTGCCCACGGGTGCCACCCGACGGCTGATGAATCATAATCCGAGAATGAGGCAACGCTAAGCGCTTACCTTTGGTGCCAGCCGCCAGCAGAAACGACCCCATCGATGCAGCTAAACCAACACAAATAGTCACCACATCTGACTTAATGTGCTGCATTGTGTCATAAATCGCCATCCCTGACGTCACTACTCCCCCTGGAGAGTTAATGTAAAGCACAATATCTTTGCCAGGATCTTCAGAATCGAGATAGAGCATGACTGCAATAATCTGGTTCGCAATCTCATCATCCACATCTTTTCCCAAAAAGATGATGCGCTCACGGTAGAGGCGATTATAGATATCAATCCACTGAGTGTATTGCTCCCCTGGCATGCGGTAGGGAACTTTAGGAACGCCGATGGGCATAGGGTAACTCCGTTGATAACGCTAAATATGCGACTAGATACCGAACAAATATGCGACTAGATGATGCCAGCAGGTAACGGCTTAACCGGTTCTTCAGACGCTTCAAGAACGCGGTCAATCAAGCCATACTCTTTGGCTGCCTCTGGCGTCATATAAAAGATTCGATCCATATCTTTAGAAATGCGCTCTGGCGATTGCCCAGTATTTTTTGCCAGGATATCGAGCATTGTTTGCTTATTGGCCAACACCTCTTTGGCTCGAATCTGAATGTCAGTAGCCTGACCTCGGGCATAACTCTTAGTCTGATGCAAGACGATGGTGGCATGAGGCAAGCTAGCGCGGCACCCTTTCGTTCCTGCGGAGAGCAGCATCGCGGCCATCCCCATCGCCGAGCCAATGCAAATTGTATGCACAGGAGGCTTTAAATATTGGATCGTGTCACAGATGGCAAATGCCTCGGTTTCAAACCCAACGGGCTCGCCATCGTATCGAGACGTCCCTGTCGAATTGATATAAATTTTGATGGGTTTATCAGGGTCTTCATACTGCAAGTAGAGCAGTTCAGCGATGATCAGCTCCGTTACCGCAGAGACGAGAGGCATCCCCAGGTAGACAATCCGTTCCTTGAGCAAGAGGGAGGGTAAGTCGGGTGGGGGAGTCCGATGGTAGGCATCTCCATAGTAAGGCGATTGGACGGCCTGGATTGGTAGCTTCATAACCTAAAACAATGCCTGAAGATTGGGCAGTACATTTAACATAGTAGCGTGACCCATAACTCCATGTCGGGTGCAACTGGGGTTGATTGATGAAAATCTGACCTTGGGAGTTTACCTGTAGCCGACTCGGATCAGTAGGAAGATTTAGATTATGAACATTTAGATAATCATCCGTAGCGTCTCACCCTGGTGTTGAAGTTAGGTCTAATGAGCTGTGTTACTCAAGGTAGGAGCGTTGTGTCATGAAAGTGGGTTTGCACGCCGCATTAAACGATGCCAATTTGGATGCTGCCCAGCCGAATAGCCAACGGCAATTAGCAATTTCTGTTTCTGCCCACGCTGATTCGGCTAGTCGAACGGCTCCCATCAATCTCTGCCTTATTCTTGATCACAGCGGGTCAATGCATGGCAGCCCGATGAAAACTGTGAAGCAGGCGGCAACTGAGCTATTGGATCATCTCTCGCCGGGCGATCGCCTGTCGGTCATTGCGTTTGATCATCGGGCGAAGGTGCTTGTGCCCAATCAGACAATCCGCGATATTCCATCCATCAAATCAGCTATCGATCGCCTCAGCGCCAACGGGGGAACTGCGATTGACGAAGGGATGCGCTTAGGCATTGAAGAGCTGGCCAAAGGCAAGCAAGAGGCGATTTCTCAGGCGTTTGTGCTGACAGATGGCGAAAATGAGCACGGAGATAATGAACGCTGTTTGAAACTAGCTGAGCTGGCTGCCAGCTATAATCTCACGCTCAACACCCTGGGCTTTGGAGATCACTGGAATCAAGATATTCTCGAACGAATTGCCGATGCAGGAGGTGGTTCGCTGTCTTACATTCAGCAACCTGAGGATGCGGTGGGTGCCTTTAGTCGTTTATTTGCCCGCATTCAATCGATTGGGCTGACTAATGCTTACCTGATGATGTCGCTCGCGCCGAACGTGCGGCTAGCAGAATTAAAGCCAATCGCTCAGGTGATGCCTGACACCATTGAGCTGGCGATGTTTGAAGAATCAGGTCAATACATGGTGCGGCTTGGAGATCTGATGGTCGATGCACCCAGAGTTGTGCTAGCCAATCTCTATATCGGTCAACTGCCAGCCGGGCAACAGGCGATCGCCCAATTGCAGATTCGATATGATGACCCTGCCCTCAATGAAGAAGACTTGCTCTCTGAGCTTGTTTCGGTTCAGACGCAGGTGCTGACGCCGTTTCAGTCAGACGCCAACCCAGAGGTGCAGCAGCATGTGCTCGCACTGGCCAAATATCGGCAAACTCAGATTGCAGAAGCGAAGCTCCAACAGGGCGATCGCCTGGGGGCAGCAACCATGCTGCAGTCAGCCGCAAAGACTGCCCTTCAGATGGGCGACCAAAAGGCAGCAACGGTGTTGCAAACGTCTGCAACACGCCTACAGGCGGGAGAGACCCTGAGCGAGGCCGATCGCAAGAAAACTCGAATTGTCTCAAAAACAACGTTACAAGAGTAATGTAAATGGGCTCGTTCCCAATCTCCAAGACGCTCATAAGGACGTTTATACGACCAACAGACTTATATTAAATCGGCATTAAAGACATGATGTGGGGTCATGCTCCTCACCCTAAATTTTCAAAAGTGATGTAATTTCATTCTCTATTGGATGTTTGCACTCTTCTAAGCGTCTAGTCTCCTAGGTATTGCACCCCTTCCATTGGTGAGTTCTTAATGAAGACCGCTTCAACAACTAGGAGATTTACGGTGAGATTTCAACCAATTTGGCTTTATTCTGCAGCTATCTTCGCTGGGTCATCGGTATGGTGGGGGACTTCGATGCCGCAATTCCAGTCTCAACCTGTTCTGGCTGCGTCGCAACTCATTTACCCTGGTAGCGCCCAATATGACTGCACAGATCGCGATCGCCGCCCTGGTTGCGGGTAACGTCCTTCTGCGCTGAATCTGGTGCTTTCTCATCATCAGAACCCCAGGTCTGGAGTCAGGTGCGGCTTCAAATCACAGTTCAAATTCTAAACGACCGCGATCGCCATCCAACCGAACCGGGATGCCCATCGGCAGAGCAGCATTGACACCATCATGGCCAAAGGGTAGATCAGATACCACTGGAATGCCTAAGTCACCCAGGCGATCGCGCAATACCTCATCGACTGTGAAACTGGGGAGATGACTTGGAGGCTGACATTGGCTAAACCGGCCTAGTGCAAGTCCTGCAATCGCAGATAAGGCTCCGCACATGCGCCAATAGGTCAACATTCGATCGATACGATATGGGGCTTCAGACACGTCTTCTAAAGCCAGAATTACACCCTCGCAAGCAGGCTGATGCACAGTATTGAGCAGATGAGTGGCAACCGTTAAGTTACCTGGTAACAGGAGACCCGAGGCGTGCCCTCCTCCCCAGCCATTGCCCTCTAAGACTCCGAGCGATCGCCCCGTCACCGCCTGAAACAACCGCTGAATCGACCACGGGGGTTCTTGTGCCAGGGTGGTGAGCAGAGGCCCATGCACTCCTAATGTGCCGGTTTGACATAGGCTCCACAGCAGACTTGTAATATCTGAAAAACCAATGAGCCATTTGGGATCCGGGCTACCCCAAGCCCAATCTTCGAGCAGCCGAGTGCCGCCATAACCGCCTCTAGCACATACGATAGCACGACAGTCGGGGTCGTTCAGAGCTGCACGAAACTGCGATCGCCGCTGGTCATCAGTTCCAGCGAGATAGCCCCATTTTTGGTCAAAATCAGGACTCAACTCAACTCGATAGCCCTGGTCTTGCCAAATTTTGATTCCGCGATAAAAGGCACCAACTTCTCTCAAGGCTCCACTAGGTGAAATTACGCGAACTGAATCACCTGGCTGGAGCGGTTTTGGCCACTGACAGCACCCAAGTTGCATCAAAATCAAGATCGATAAACGAAATCAGAAAAAAGAACGAGAATCTGAGACAAATTATTACTCAGTAGCCAATCAAAACTATGATTCAAATCATAGTTTATTACAGCAATGTAAGCGCATTTGGCAGATATCACAACCTCAATGCAAACAGGTAAGAATAGCGTCCAACAGAATCCTGATATTAGTGAGCTATTCGGTGCAGCCGTATTATTCAGTGGAGCCATATTAACTGAGGTCGATACCGGGACTCCAGTATCGAGTTGGCAATAAGGTGCCAGCAAAATAGGGTTTTTGATGAATCTGATGCTAAGTATTGTGATGTTTGGTAAATCATAAAAAAATAGAGCCAACACAATACAGAATTTAGCGATGGACTAAATTCTACCTGCTGGCTCTCAAATTAAACTTAACAGCGGTAGTCAGCCGATGCTCGGTTGACTAGGAAAACGATAGTTTATTGGTTACCCTGACCGCCTAAGAATTCGTCGCGTTGCTCATCTGATAATTTATTGCCCTGGCCGCTGAGCAGCTCATCGCGCTGACGATCGGACAAGCCCTTATTACCCTGGCCACCCAGGAAATCATCACGCTGGCGATCGCTCAGTCCACCGGCAACACCCTCGAGTTGCTCATCTGAAAGCTGATCATCTTCAACAGATTTATTGCTTGGATCTTGACTCATGGTTTTCCCTCTAAACAACAACACATCACCAATCAAGAGGCACTCAAACTCAACATCAATACAGAAATTTGAGAGCACTTTCGATAACAAAAATATTCTAGCACTTTGAATTGGAAATCGATCAAGATACCAGATATACAGATAGTGTTAGATATGATTAAACTGCTAATCAATTGATGTAGGCATAATTTGCATAATTTCTTTATCTTCGCTGAAATTCATGCATATATTTCTTAAAACATGCTGAGGAAACCAGAGGAAACCAGATGGCTTCAGGATTTAACTCAGTCAGAGTTAAGATTTAATTAAAGATGAGGAAACGATTACATTTTGGAGTGATAAAAGCCCGTTTTGTCGATGTAGCTTCTGATCCGCGTCTTAATTAAAATATGCTGAGAATATATTAAGCTAACCTTTAGATGGTTATGTATCAAAGCTGGTATGTTGGAGAGCAAAACAAGGTCGCACGTAACGTCGTGAATGATTCACAGTAGGGCTATAAATGAGCAGGATGTCAATTCTGGTATGTTGAACTAAAGTTGTACTGAACTAAGGCACTGAACGAATACAGTAAGTTCAGTAAGTTGACTAGCTAAGTTGAATTTAGTTTGTATCAGTTTTGGGGTTTAGTTGGAACATTATGAATTAATGGTTTATCAATGACGTATTTGATTGATGCGATATTGCTGTGACACCCTGATTTGGGTTCATAGGCACTCTGAATCTGCTCTGGTAACGCCTGCTTCAATGGCGTGATGATGGGGGTGATGCCAGATGCGGTGTTAAGCAGTCTATCTTGTGTCAGAGCTGTCCTTATTCTGTTGTTTTGATCAATTTGGTTTAATGATGTTGGCTTGAGTTGGCGAGCAAACCCTTTATTGGACTCAACATTGGGCTCAACCTTATGTCAGATGTTTTATTGAGAGAACTAAGTAACGCAGACATCAATTGGTTAGTGGCGAATGGCCAACGTCGTGACATTGCACCTGGAGTCGTCCTTTTAGACTCTGGGGAGACGTCTGAGACGATTTATGTGTTGCTGAGCGGGCAGCTCAGTTTGGTTGCTGCGGTAGGCGGCGCTTGTGATGACCAGGTGGTGGCTCAACTGGCAGACGGAGAGGTAGTTGGAGAATCATCTCTGCTGAATGTGCGATCGCTTGGAAAGGTTGTGGCGGCGGCAGCATCGCTGGTGCTGGCGATTCCCAGTCGATTATTAATGGGTAAACTCAAAGACGACATCCAATTTAGTGCTCACTTCTATCGGGCGATCGCCCTGATTATGGCTGAGCGCCTGTGCAGCATTTTGGAGATTCCAGGGCTGATTGGCTATACGGCTGATCACTCGATGAAAGATGCACTGCTGATTTTTGGCGAACTTCAAGACGGCGATGTCGATTGGCTGGTGTCGAGAGGGCGGATCGAAAAGATTCCTCACAATTATCTGCTGATTCAGGCGGGCAAGCCAGTTGATGCTGTGCACATTATCCTGGATGGCGCATTTACGGTACTCGCAACCGAGGGCGACTATAACCCCCTGACCATGTGTTTTGAGTGCGCCGAAAAAACAGCTAGCACCCTGACGCCAATTTCTACATTGACAAAGGGTGAAATGGCGGGCATGATTTCGTTCCTGGATGCGCGCATGCCTCCGATTACGGTGCGAGCCGCCCAAGAATCACTGGTGCTATCGATTCCTAAACGCCAGATGCTCACCCATCTGCAGCAAGATTTAGGGTTTGCGTCTCGGTTTTATCGAGTGTTGTCGATCCACTTGGCTGACAGCCTACAATCGGCTATGGGGCAGTTTGGGTGCAGAGCCCAGGCCTATGCGTCACATGATGAAATGGATGGCGACATGCAGTATGACGATGAGCTGGATATGGACTCGTTGCATCAGGTTTCTCAAGGGGCCGCTCGATTTAACTGGATGATGAAACGTTTAGGAGTGGGGAGTAGTTTTGTATGACCCGCGATCAGCAGCAGACTAGCATCTTTCGCAAAGAATCATTAGAACGGTTATCGTCTCCTGAGCAGCTTGACCAGCTGATGCAGGTGGTGCGGCCTAAAAGCTGGCTTCCATTAGTTGCTCTGGGTTCGGTGATGGCGTTTACTCTCCTATGGGGTATCTTTGGCCGCATCCCCATTACGGCTACAGGCCGAGGGTTATTGGTTTATCCTGATGACTCTAATCAAGGTCTGGTTGGGCTGGCTTATTTCAATCAGGGAGAGGGCGATCGCATCCGTCCGGGTATGACGATTATTTTTGTCCCTGAAACGACCACATCCGAACGCATTGGGGGCATCTTGGGTCAGGTTGAAAGTGTGTCGGGGCCACCAATTATGACCTTAGGAATGGCGCGTGAGGTGACTCCAGGCGAGGCTGTTGCTCCCCACAGTGATGTGATTGAGGTTTTAGCCGATCTAGAGCGTGACCCATCTAGCCCCAGTGGCTATAAGTGGTCGTCTAGAGGGGGTTCTGGGCTGTTGCTCTCTCCCGGCATTGCGGCCACAGCCCGCGTCACGCTAGAGGAAAAAGCGCCAATCGCCATAATCTTTCCGTTTTTTGAACGCAATTGAGCGCGCTAAGTTGGGGCATAAAGCAGCGCAAAATTTGGTGTAGATTGTAGCGTTTGTTCCAATGATGTGAGGGGTTGGTGTCATGATGCTGGTTAACCCGTTTGAGGCTCTACGTGCAACCCTTAATGGGCAGAAAACGCGGGTCAAAACGCCGACCATGCTGCAGATGGAGGCAGTTGAGTGTGGGGCAGCGGCTTTAGGCATCGTGCTGAGCTACTATGGCAAGATTGTACCTCTGGCCGAACTCAGGCAAAACTGTGGCGTCTCTCGCGATGGGGTCACTGCGGCGAATGTGCTTAAGGCTGCTCGACGGTATGGCATGGTGGCCAAAGGCTTTAAGAAGCAGATTGAGAGTTTGCCGCAAATTCGACTGCCACTTATTGTGTTTTGGCATTTCAATCACTTTTTAGTGGTCGAGGGGTTTGATCGCGAGTATGTTTATCTCAACGATCCGGCGGCGGGCCCTCGACGGGTGACCTATCAAGAATTTGATGAGGGCTATACGGGAGTTGTGTTAGCGGTTGAGCCCGGTGCAGAGTTTCAGCCGGGGGGTGAGAAACCTAGCCTGGTGAGAGCATTAGCTAAGCGGTTGAGGCGATCGCTCGGAGCACTGCTGTTTTGTGTGTTGGCAGGATTCTTTTTGGTAATCCCAAATCTGATTTTGCCGGCTCTAAGTCAGGTGTTTATTGACAATGTCTTGGTGGGTCAGCGGCTTGACTGGTTGCCCTATGTGCTGGCGAGCATGGTTGCCATTGCTATTGTGCAAGGGCTGCTCACTGTCTCCCAATTGCGCTATCTCCGTAGCCTGCGGATTAAGCTATCGGTCGGCATGTCGAGCCAGTTTGTTTGGCATGTGCTGCGACTGCCCGTGAGCTTTTATGCTCAGCGCTTTGCCGGAGAAATTAGCAGCCGAGTGCGGCTGAATGATGGTGTTGCCTCAGTCCTATCGGGGCGGTTGACGACGACGGCCATTAGTACGGTGATGGTAGTCTTCTATGCGATCGCCATGCTGTATTACGACATTGGGCTAACGCTGATTGTAGTCGCCCTGGCCTTCGTCAATATCATGGTGCTGCAATGGGTGGCGCGTCAGCGCGTCGATGCCAATTTGCGGCTGGCTCAAGAATATGGCAAAGTCTCTGGGGTGGCGATCGCCGGACTGCAAGGGATCGAAACCATCAAAGCTTCAGGTGTCGAATCTGACTTTTTTGCCCGCTGGGCTGGCTATTACACCAAGGCCATCAACGCCCAACAAGAACTGGGACTGGTTAACCGCCTGGTTGGCGTGTTGCCATCGTTTCTGTCTGCACTGACGACAATGGCGCTGTTGGTGTTTGGCGGGTGGCGCGTGCTCAATGGCGACCTCACCATCGGCATGCTCGTCGCATTTCAACTGTTGATGCAGAGTTTTCAACAGCCCGTGAATGCTTTGGTGCGCTTTGGCAGCACGCTGCAAACCCTGCAAGGCGACCTCCAGCGACTTGACGATGTTCTAGGCAATGACATTGATGCTCAACTGCTTCCAATCGTGCCTCACTCTGCGGCGGCTCATCCAGGGACACAGATTTCAAGCCATCCGACGCCGATACTGCCCGTTCTGTCTCCTCGGCTCAATGGCTATGTCGGCCTCAAAAACATTACCTTCGGCTATAGCCCCCTTGATGCCCCCCTGATTGAGAATTTTAGTCTTGACGTTAAGCCAGGACAGCGTATTGCCCTGGTTGGCGGCAGTGGGTCGGGCAAGTCAACGTTGGCCAAGGTAATTGCCGGACTGTATGAACCCTGGTCAGGAGAAATTATGTTTGACGGCATTTCTCGGCACCAGATTCCACGGGCGGTCTTGACCAACTCGATTGCGGTGGTAGAGCAAGACATCTTGATGTTTGCAGGCAGCATTCGTGACAACCTGACCTTATGGGATACAACCATTCCGGATGCGGTGTTGCGAAAAGCTTGTCAAGATGCCGCCATTGAAGACATTATTCTGTCAATTCCCAATGGCTATGATGCATCGCTGTTAGAAGGGGCAGTGAATCTGAGTGGTGGCCAGCGGCAGCGGCTTGAAATTGCCAGAGCACTCGTCAACAATCCGTCGATTTTAATTATGGATGAAGCCACGAGTGCGCTTGATACAGAGAGTGAAAAGATCATCGATCAAAACTTGCGGCAGCGAGGCTGCACCTGCTTGATTGTGGCACACCGACTCAGCACCATTCGAGATTGCGATGAAATTATTGTGCTTGAGCGGGGCAGAGTCGTGCAGCGCGGCACCCATGACTCCATGTGGCAGCAAGGCGGGCATTATGCTCGACTGATTTGCAGTGAGGGTGAGGCGATCTCATCTCGACCCAATATCGGCTGAATAGTCGCCAAACCAAGGCCAGATAGAGTGTAGGGGCGATCGCCCCAGCCGTTCTTTAGATCTGGACATGGAACCCTGAGAGACAAGCTGCGTCAAAAATTTAAAGCTTTGATGAATTGCAGACAACTGCTGCCTTCGTCAGGGTTTGGGGACACAGTGCCCCAATTTGTTGGTTAAACGGTCAGGAGATCGCTCGTGTCTCAACTTGTGCCTCAATCTGTCCCGTCTGCTCGTTCTGATGACCGCCCCCCTCATGATCTCGTTGGGTCAAGTCAGCACTGGCATTCTCAGCATCGACCTCTGGTCTCGGTGGTGATCCCAGCGCACAATGCTGAAACGACCCTGGCTGAAACGCTAACATCGGTGCTGGCACAGACCTATCCGCATTTAGAAGTGTTTGTGGTGGATGATGGATCGAGCGATCGCACCGCAGAGATTGTGCGGTCGTTTATCAGGCGCGATCGCCGGGTGACGCTGCTTCAGCAAAAACAGCAGGGGTTTGCCGCTGCCTATAACTTTGGCATTCGGCAGGCTCGGGGAGAATTCATTGCTCCTGCCACTGCAACTGATATCTGGTTTCCGCAGAAAATTGAAAAACAAATTCAGTGCATGTCGGCTTTAAATCTGCGGGTGGGAGTGGTCTATACCTGGTCAGTTGATATCAATGAAGCCAGCACTCTGACGGGGCGATCGCGCCATTTCACGTTAGAAGGCGACGTTTTTCATGCGCTCCTCTACTGCAATTTTTTAGGGAGCATGAGCGTGCCGTTAATTCGGCGCTGCTGTTTTGAACAAGTCGGCTATTATGACTCTCGCCTCAGTGCTGATGGGGTTCACGGCTGTGAAGATCGCGATCTCTATCTCCGCATTGCTGAGCGCTATCAGTTTCGAGTGGTGCCCGAGTTTTTGGTGGGGCACCGTCAGGTGATGCGGCATTCGGCTGACCACTATCAGGCCATGGCGCGATCGCACGAGGCGATGATGGCCGCTGTGAAAAGACGCCATCCTGATATTCCGGCCAAGTTTTATCGCTGGTCGCTCAGCAACTTCCAAATGTATCTGGCAGCCCAAAGTCGGCGGTCAGGGCATCATTGCAGCACCCTGGCGCTGCTATTGCAGGCAACCCTAGCCGATGGAGCTAATCTGCTGCGATCGCAACTCTATGTGATGGCTTTGAAGAGTGCGGTGAATTTCTCAGCGCAGCCTTTGGCCTCTCGGGTTTGGGCTGATCGGCAAGCCTGGCTGGAGTTCAAGCGCCAGGTTAAGGCTCGATTGAAATTAAGACGGCGATCGCTCACAATTTCAGACTTACATCATCAGGTCAAGCCGTCATATACGCCCACGTTCCGTATTTATGACCACATCCGCTGGCGGCGCTGGATTCAAGTGATTGAGCCCAGCCAGGTATAAGGTTGATAGCCTGTTGAGTGTCGCCAATAGGATAGGGATTGGCGAGAACGGGATGGCATGTGAATCTGACCTAAAATCGGCAGCCCAGCTTATGCGTCTTGCAGTCGCAGATGTTCGCGGGCAAAGGTCAGTGCGTCTTCTGCTGTAGTCACGCGACCTTCTGCTTGAGCAATCAAAATTGCATCTAGAAGCTGCCCTACTTGAGGGCCAGGGGTGATTTTCAGATTGCGGATTAGGTCGCGTCCGCTCAGCGGGGGTGAGGGATGGGCAATCGGATCATTGGGGGTAAGAAATCTGTCGATCAGCGGGGCGATCGCCTCGATGCTGATGCCCCCAGCTACGGCCAATACGGCGGCAGCTGGAAACCCAGCCCCAAGCGTTTGGAAAAAGAAATAGCGTTCTCGGTTTGAGAGATATGGCAGCGTGTGGGCCTCAAGCTGTGGCATGATGCGCAGCAACGTTAAGACGGCCTGCACCTCAGCTCGGCTATATTTCAATCGCCACAGTTCTGGTTCGGCTTGTTCCCAGTCGGCTGACATCAGCTGAGTCAACTTAGCCACCTTGAGCCAACTGCGCCCACTAGTAGATGTTTTCTGCTGGTCGCGCAGCCACCCCCGGAAGGTAGCCTTAAATTGAGGCAGCGTGTGGGCGATCGCCTTGGCCGCCCCATCAATTTGGTCAACGCGCTGCAATCGCTCCGCAGTGATATGAGGCAACCAGTCATTAAGGAGCCCATCCTGCCATGCCAGTGTTAGCATTGGCGTTCCTTCGGGGGTGCTCAGCAAATAGCTGATTTCTGACTGCACTCGCTCAGGAGCAACCTGCTTGAGTAGTTGATGGAGGGCTTGAATGGTGGTGCGGGTTTGCGGTTCCACATCAAACCCCAGCTGCGCAGCCTGGCGATAGGCTCTGAGCAGTCGCAGCGGATCATCTTCGAGATTATCGCGAGACACCATGCGAATGAGCTTGCGGTTGAGATCGGCGTGCCCATGCAGCGGATCGAGTAACGTCTCTGTATGGGGATGATATGCGATCGCATTAATTGTAAAGTCGCGGCGGCGGAGGTCTGATTCCAAATCAGGCCCAACTTGTTGAGCAAAATCTGCCGTCGCCTGCTCAAAGACCACTCGGGCAATCTGGCGCTCAGCATCAAGCAGCACAAAGCCAGCCTGGTAGCCATGGGCGATCGCCTTTGCCGTTTCGACCGCGTGGCTGGGTAACACAAAATCCAGGTCTAAATACTCTGCAGAACGCCCCAGCAAGGCATCGCGAACGCTGCCTCCAACCAGGTAAGTCGTTTCTGGCAACGAGTCTAGACTAAATGGCCACAGATGAGGAGACAATACGCCTGCGATCACAGTGCTGCAATCAAACTGGGAGGGGTGATTAGTAGTTGGCAAGATTACGCGTGTCAGAAATTTCGTCCGATATAACAAGCCTAGCCCACTGACTATATCGATTCTTGGCACATGATGAAACCAATCTAAAGGGGATCGCGATCACATCAGGCTTTGAGAAACTTGAAGATTGAGGAACCCCAGGCTAAATCCTGCATCAATGAATAGGGCAACGAGTCGGCTCCCCCTCGTCTCAGAATAGGAGTGTATTCTCTTAACCTCATACCATCAGGGCGCTTTCAGACACCGAGATTGACTCATCAAATCCCGATTGGAGAATCCCGTTTATGCCTGAAATCGTCACAGAATCCCAGAGTTTAACTGCCGCGATCACCGGGAGCATCTGGCACGATCGCAATGCTGATACAACGCCAGAAGAGTTTGAACATCCATTAGCAGACTGGGCAGTTTATCTCGATCAAAATCAAAATGGTCAGCATGACCCTGATGAACTGATCACAGTTGCAAGTGCCACAGGCGACTATCAGTTTTCAGATTTGACACCGGGCACATATCATGTTGCCGTCATGCTGCCAACGGGCTGGGAGCGCACCACACCCGCCAGCCGTCTAGAGAAGACAGGCAATCAGACCCAGTTGAGTGACACGGCGTTAATGGGCGCAACTATGCAGATGCCCCATCGACTCAGCGAGTTTGTGGCGGCTCAAAGACCTGCTCAATTCACTCATCCCGTTCAGAAAAATGTAGCGCCAGATCATGGGCCACCAGATTATGTAGCCTTAGATCACACCTCATCGAGGGCGAGAGCGGCAGCAAAGACATCCCTCGCACCACAGCCAGCACCGATCACCGACTGGGTCGTTGGGCTAGCAGCCGGAGTCGAATCGGATTCTCTGGCTCGTGCCTGGGGGGCAACCAGTCTGCGGCCAACGGGACATATCCCCGATACCTATGTCTGGCGGTTTGATGACGCTCCTGTCTTTGAACCCGATCAGGAGCCTGCGGTGCCTGAGTGGGCGATGGCTCCGGAGATTGAGTTTTTCTTTCCGCTAGTGAGTCGCCAGTCGCAGTCGCGCTCCGACATGGGCGATCGCCCCCAGTTCGATCGCGTCATCACCTCCCAGTCTGACCCACTGTTTGATCAGCAGTGGCATCTGCTCAACAGAGGGCAAACGGGCGGCACCCCCAGCGCAGATGCCAATGTAGAGCCCGCCTGGAATCTGGCCTTAGGCACTGATGTGGTGATCGCCATCGTCGATGATGGCTTGCAATATACGCATCCTGACTTGGCCAGCCAATATCGTCCTGATTTGAGTTTTGATTTTAACGGCAATGATGCTGATCCGTTGCCTGATACTGCCTTTCAGAGCCATGGCACAGCAGTTGCGGGTGTGGCTGCTGCCAAAGGGCAAAATGGCATTGGCGTCAGCGGGTCTGCGCCTCAGGCATCCCTTGCAGGGTTGCGGCTGACCGCAGGATTTGTCACTGACTTAAATGAAGCCGATGCGCTCACCTACAAAAATCAAGCGATCGCCATCTACAACAATAGCTGGGGGCCGATCGACGATGCTCAACGGCTCGAAGGCCCAGGCCCACTCACGCGCGCTGCTCTAGAAAATGGCGTCAATCGAGGACGGGGCGGTCTCGGCAATATCTACGTTTGGGCAGCAGGCAACGGCTTGCAGCAAGGCGATAACGCCAACTATGACGGCTACGCCAACTCTCGATATACCATCGCAGTTTCGGCCATTGACCATACGGGAGTGCAGAGCTACTACAGTGAGCCGGGGGCTCCTATTTTAGTGGCAGCTTACTCAAATGGCGACACCGTTGGCATCACTACCACAGATCTGATGGGAGCCAATGGCATCAACCCGGATGGAGACTATACCCAAGACTTTGGTGGCACCTCATCGGCAACGCCGCTAGTCTCTGGGGTTGTGGCGCTGATGTTAGAGGCCAATCCCAACTTGACCTGGCGTGATGTGCAGCACATTCTCGTGCATACGGCTAAGAAGACTGATCCTACCCATGCTGATTGGGTGCTGAATGGAGCCGATCGGTGGGTCAATCACACCTATGGCTATGGAGCTATTGATGCTGCAGCAGCGGTTAATTCGGCCTTGACTTGGGCTCCAGTTGCGCCTGAAGTCACCGCCACATCGGGATTGATTACACTCGATGCGGCGATTCCAGATGGGGATCCAATCGGCCTGAGTTCGACGGTCACTATCAGTGATGACATCAGCCTGGAGTGGGTTGAGGTCGTTTTCGACGCTGAGCATGACTATCGAGGCGACTTGAATCTGACCCTCTCCTCTCCTGATGGCACCCAATCTATTTTGGCGGAGACGCACAGCGACTCGAATGCCAACATCGACAATTGGACGTTCACATCGGCTCGGCATTGGGGAGAATCGTCTGTGGGCAACTGGACGCTAACGACTGCCGATGGAGCCGATGGGGATAGCGGCATCTGGAATTCTTGGCAATTGCATCTCTATGGTACGCGCCGCACTGCCGAAGATATTCCAGATGGCAACCGAGACGCGCATCGGGTGACGCTGGGATCTGGCGATCGCGCCACAGGTCTTGATTTTGGCCTAATTAACCGGCGTGGAGAACCCAACGATACTGTGGCAACCGCGATCGCCACGGGGTTTAGTTCGAGCAGTTCGCTGCCGTTTAACGCCTCTGGGCAACTGGGCGATTCGACTCAGGCCTATCCTGAATTTGATGTGGATGTGTTTGCAGTCCAGCTAGAGCGCGGTGATGCCATTGCCATTGAGACTGAGGTGATTACAACAGCAGGCAATGCAGCACTAGAACCGATGCTGCGGGTGTTTGATCAAACAGGCATCGAACTGGCAAGCAATGCCAATGATGCCAATCTTAATCTGGGCTCATTGCGATTTATTGCGCCTGCCACGGGTCGCTATTATGTCGGCGTCAGCGATCGCCCCAATGACTACTATCTGCTTCATCAAGCTGGGTCAGGTAGCGGTGACGGACGCACAGGCGACTACACGCTGACGATTCGCCCTGACAGCGTTGTCGAATCCGATGAACCCAACGACACGATCGCCCAAGCCTTCGATAGTGGCCTGAGTTCAGCCAATCCGGGTATCGTTTCGCTCAGCGGCACCATTGGCAATCACCCCAATAGCTACCCCACCGACGATGTCGATATGGTGCGAGTGGCAATGACAGCGGGCGATCGCCTGATGGTCGATTTAGACGCATCCAGCTTGGGGTCGTCGTTAGATGGGCTATTGCAAATCTTCGATGCGGCGGGCAGTGGTTGGGCGCTGAGTGATGACGATGCGGCTCCGGGGGAAGCTGAGAGCTTCGATTCATATTTAGACTTCACAGCTGTACAAACCGGAACCTACTACATCGGCGTGAGCAGCTATCAATCGGTGCCCTATGACCCTGAGGTTGAAGGCAGCGGACGCGGCATCAGCGAAGGGATTTACGAACTTGTTTTAGAACTGACATCAGCCGTGCGATCGCCCTTACAAGGCACAGCCAGGGCAGATCGGCTGCGGGTCACTCAGAGCGATATCACAGTTTTGGGGCGCGGGGGGGATGATGTCATCAACGCAGTCAGAAGCGGCGGCACCAATCAGCTCTATGGCAATACTGGCAACGATCGGCTCTATGCCAGCCGAGGCGATCGCCTGCTGGGTGGCCTCGGAGACGATCGCCTCGATGCCTCCCGGGGTCGGGGCTCAAATCATCTGCGCGGCGGCCAGGGTGATGATACGCTCTATGCCGGGGTGGGCGATCGCCTCTATGGCAATGCAGGCGATGATTTGCTCGATGGCGGGCGGGGTGGCAATTTGCTCAAAGGCGGCGGCGGTGCCGATCAGTTTTGGTTGCTTACAACGGGCGTTCCTGTTCGTGCTAGCGTGATTGCTGATTTCAACGAAAATCAGGATGTCATTGGAATTGGCGATCGCCGCGTCACCTATGATGACCTCACCCTCACCCGAACGCCGGGACACACTATCATTAGCGGCTTAGGACACGAATTCGCCCATGTGTTAGACATTCAACCTAGGGAGCTGACAGACGATAAATTTGTCTTTGCCTAAAGACTCGTTAGGCATCCTCGCTTGGGGGAGCGTTTCCCAAACTCTTAAGCGGGGCGTGTTTACGTCTCCACCTCCTCCAAACAAAACTCCTGACTCGTGTGTCGAGGCGGGTCGTTTCGCTGCGCGACATGAAAGGCTCTGTCTGTGTGTAGCAGCACCTATCGCCATGGACTCAGAAGAGTCTTGCTGATCTAGCACCCATCTGACATCCTGAGAGCGCTATGTGTTGCTGTGCTCTTAAATGTCTTGGCACAGGGGGCTTAAAGCGTTACCCCATTCTCGTTCGGGGGAAGCCCCCTGAGAGATGTGTTGGCGATCGCAATCTTGCAAAGGGCAAGCATCGCGTTATTGAGTCCGATCAGCTTGTTATTCAGTATGATCGGCATCTTGCTTAGTATGATCGGCATCTT
>CAZCXK010000028.1:0-33735 GCA_964502605.1 uncultured bacterium | reverse complement strand
GATCGGCATCTTGCTTAGTATGATCGGCATCTTACTCAGTATGATCAGCTTGTTATTGAGTTCGATCAGCTTGTTATTCAGTCCGATCGGCATCTTGCCAAGCATAATCGTTCGATGACTCGATACAATTAACCCGTTCCTCAATGCGATCGCCACCATTTGCATCAGGCGTTGCCAATACTAGACTTTCGTGCCAGGTAACATGAATTCCTTCTACCCTGTTTGGGTGAATTAAATCGAAGACTCAATCAGGTTTATCGTTGCAAAGAAAAGCGCCTACAGCTTGATCCACAAGGGGTGGTCAGCAGGCTGTAAGCGCCAAAAGAGATAAATGCTTGATGCTCTAGAAAGTGGATTCTGAGCGAAGACTCATGGATATGAGGAGATGTCGGTGGTTTAGTGGTTTCTCAGCTGACCCCGAATCGCACCATCAGGATATTGGGGATTGTGGACATTGATATAAAAGGCAGCAGGGTTATTGAGAATCCGCTGGACAATTCCAGACTCACCCGTGGGAAACTTTCCCTCTTCGCCTTCTGTCAGACAATCGGCTGCATTACCGCCTTCTGGGCCAGCCAGGGCTGCCAACACAGGGCCATTTTCACCCATTGCTCCTTCATGAATATGGGCCGCCATGCCGCTACCCACTGGCACTATTTGAATGCTGGAGACTTCAAGGACGTAGCAGAGTGTCGTCGGATCACCATCAATGCCAAATACATAGGCGCTACCGATGCCAGTAGGGTCTCCTACTATCTCGCTGAGATCGCCACTGTCAGGCACTTCAGCGCTGCCGTGTAGGGTTGTGGTTAGCACTACATTAGTATGTCCAGCGTTGGCGCTTTGGGGTAACAACATACCCGCTCCCAAGGCGACAGCGCTCACTAGAACACTGAGACTGTAAAGCTTATTTCTCATGAATCGTATATTCCCTCGTGTGATCGTCGTCGTCAGACAAACACCGAATGGTGCAGCCAAACAGCGGGTGGGTTTGTCCGACGCTTCTCAGATGTATTACGACTCAGCTTCCGATTTGGATGCTCTAGCACAGCGTTGGTCAACCTCGCCGCATCTCGCCAGGTAACTAAAACTTAATCTTACGAAGTTCATGGTCTCAGGCAGGAGCCTGACGCTCTGCTTGACTGACACAACTGTTTACAACCCATATCCTGCATAGGGTCAGGAGAACTCCCCTCTACCTCGGGTCAAACATCGTGGGGGCAAGGTGTTCTCGCTCAATGCAGATTTTTTTGTGGGTCAACTAGGTCTGACGCTCTAAGCTGCTTAATTTTTGTTAATTTAGACACACGCTACTACACTCGTGGGAATATCGACCCCTATGGGGTGTAGGGGCAGAGGCTGTTGATCTCCTCCGGATAACTGGGGTAACGAGAAGAACCATCATGGGAAACGCATTTGATGCTCCCAAATCAGGGCAATCTGACCCATCCGTGACCTATTCTGCGACCGGGCATTCTGTGACCGACAACGACACCGCCCAGCAAACGCTAGAGGCGGGGCTAAAGGCGCTCAAGCAGAAAAGCTATAACCAGGCGATCGCCCACTTTGAGTCGGTTTGCCACCATGCATCCCAGTCGTCTCTGCGCGTGAAGGCCCAAGTGGGTCTAGTCAAGACCTATGAGACGATGGGCAATGTTGAACGGGCGATCGCCCTCTGCCGACCATTAACGGCCAGCAAACGCTCCAGCGTTCAAGCTTGGGCAACTCAAACTCTCAGTCGGCTCATTGATCAGACCATTATCTCTCCCGACTCCGAGGCCATCCAGCCGCAAGCCGTATCTGACTTCACGGATGAGGAAACGGGCATGATGCTCCTCCCCACTCCCTCAGGCTCCAGCCATCCAAACGTTGCAGCCTCTAAAGGATTTAACATGAGCGGGGCTGAGCGTCCGACGGAACGCGCCCTAATTGACGAATCTCAATGGGACACGGTCGAATTCGCGGTTGCGTCACCCTCAAATCTGCCCGAAAATCTGCCCGAAAACCTGCCAGACACCAGTGGCTTTAAGCCTGATGAATCAGAAACCTCTCAATCTACTTCCTCTCCCGACACTGATCTGACTGGGTTCACGCCCCTAGTGGCCTCACCCCCTCAGCCATCGGCTCAATCGGCTGATGCTACGGGCTTTACCCCCTTTGACCCCAATGACTCAGCGGTATTGCCATCTCAAGAACTTCGCGATGACACGCCTACCCAACCCCTCAAATCTTCAGATGAGCCGACTGCTCCACTCGATGGGCTTAATCTCTTGGGCTATGGTGCAGGGGCGGGAGGTATGCGTGAGCAGAACGAAGGCGATCGCCTCATGCCTGGGGCCGAGAACCCCCATCCTGACGCTGACACCGTCAATCATCCTGAGCTTGACTCCTCATCCACAGCTTCTGCAACGATTGATCCGGCAACTGAAATGAGTGGCGATTCTCAACTGTCTTCACCCGCTTCTATGTCAGGCTCCCTATTTAACTCTCAGGCCATTGTCCCGGTGCAGCCCTCGCGTCTAATGCCAACAGCTATGCCAATTGCGTGGCGCTATGCCGGACGTGCCCAGCGATGGGATCCGCGTCCGGTTAGCCAGACGGTTGGGATGGGTCTATCTCAGCTAGGAACTGCGATCGCCCTTCTATGGGTCAGCACTGGGGTGCTGCAAGGGACAGTGATCTTGGTTAGCTGGCTATTAAAACCGTTTACTTGGTTCCTTGATCTGCCACACTGGTCGCTCTGGGTAAACCACCCCATGCGAGTTGTGTTTGTCGGGCTGGTCGTGTTGTTTGCTGTGTCGCCATGGCTGCTGGATAGCATCTTGCAACGAGGATATGGCATGAAAGCCCTATCTGGGGGGCGGCTGGCAGAGCAAAGCCCAGAGGCTGTGCGCTTACTGAAGCGCGTTTGCGGCCAGCGCCAAATGCCCCCACCGCAATTGCAGTTGTTGCCCACCGAGGCTCCTGTGGCGTTTAGCTATGGACATTTACCCCGCACAACTCGAATTGTAGTCAGCCAGGGGTTGCTCAAGCAGCTGAACGAAGACGAAATTGCCGCTATCTATGCCCATGAGTTGGGCCATTGCTTGAACTGGGACATGCCACTGATGTCGGTGGTTGCGGTCGTCATGCAACTGCCGTATTGGGTTTACCGGGGGTTGGCCAATGAGGGCGATCGCCAGACAAATCGTCTGGTGCGAGGGGTAATCGCCGCATTTGCAGCATTTGCCTATGGGGCATTTTGGCTATGTCGTGGATCGGGTCTGTGGCTTTCTAAAGCGCGGATTCGCCCCAGTGATCAAACAGCAACAAACATTACAGGCAACCCTAATGGGCTAGCGCGATCGCTGTTAAAGCTATCAGTTGGCATGGCGGCTGAGATCCAGCGAGTTAATCATACAAGTGATCTGCTCGAACGCTTTGAGCTGCTGCTGCCGATCGGCTATCGCACGGCACTGAGTCTGGGCAGTGTTCTCCCGTATGCAACCCTGCCTGCAGATGCTGCCACTCCATCGACGACTGCATCTGGGGCGTCCCTGGAGGCGATCGCCACCCTTTTTACCTGGGATCGACAAAACCCACATCGCCGCTGGCTGGCCCTTAATAACACCCATCCACTGATGGGCGATCGCCTCCAGCATCTCATGAATGATGCCCGCCACTGGCGACTAGAGCCCGAACTGACACTCCCAACATCAAAACCACCGCCGTCTACAACTCGCGCCACCCAGTCAATCGGGCGTCAAGGGGCTCCATACTTTATGGTGCTGCTGGGGTTGTGTCTGTCGGGGCTGCTGGTGATTTCAGGGCAGATTGCTCGAAGTCTGGGGGCTTACAGCCTCAGTTGGCTCTGGAGCGATCGCTTTTATGTCTTTGTTGGATGTTTGGCCCTGGCGCTGAGTTTTGGCATTTTCCTGCGGATTAATGCATTCTTCCCCGATATCAAAGTCGCGAATACGCGCACCAATCCCTCTCTACCTGAGTTGCTCACTGATCCCCACAGGATGCCAATTGATAGTCAGCCGATTCAGCTCAACGGCAAACTGCTCGGGCGCAGGGGCGTTGGTAATTGGCTCAGCCAAGACCTGATGCTAGAAACCCCCACCGGATGTATCAGGCTGCATTATCTTTCGCAACTAGGGGTCATCAGCAATTTGATTATGCAACCCCGCCCACAGGAACTGGTGGGTCGTCCGGTGACAGTGACTGGGTGGTTTCGTCGAGGAGCTACTCCCTGGATCGATATTGACATGATCCGAACGCAACGAGGACAGCCTCTTCGGGCGGCGCATCCAATTTGGTCTACCGTCATTGCTGTCGCGGCGGCTCTTTGGGGCACATATGTCCTCTATGCAGGAGGGTTTTAAGCCCATTTCAGTCCAGGCTCTCAAAACATTCCTGAATTACGACTGACACATCTTGCCATCCGTTTTAGAGTAATGAATGAGGTCATGCAATTAAATCATTAGGAGACGATTGTTCGATGCGACATCGGATTATGGCTGCAACGGTAGCGATCGCCCTCTGCTTTCTGATTGTAGGGTGCCAATCGCAGCCGTCTAACCCCTTATCATCGGCTCCTTCCACTCCTGAGCCCCGTTCCGAATCATCTGAACCGCCATCTACCCCATCGCCTATGGTTTCGCCATCGTCATCAATTGCCTCCGCAGACAACGCCTTTGCCAACGTGCTAGAGGTTTCTACATTTGGGGAGCCGGGCAGCTACACCTTTTCGGTGACTGTAGAAAGCCCGGATACTGGCTGCAGCCAATATGCTGACTGGTGGGAAGTGCTCACCCAAGACGGTGAACTGCTTTACCGCCGCATTTTGTTGCACAGCCATGTGAATGAGCAACCCTTTACTCGACCCGGAGGATCAGTGCCGATCCAACCCGATCAAACCGTGATCGTGCGATCGCATATGAACCCTCAAGGCTATGGGGGACAGGCACTCCAAGGCTCAGTGGCTGCTGGCTTCACCCCAGTTGACTTACCCGCTGACTTTGCCGCATCGGTAGCCGATCAAGACCCGCAACCGACTGGGTGCGATTTTTAACGAGAGATCATCCGTCTGAGCTACGCCGTTGACTGACATCAGATTAGATGGAATTAGATCGAGGACTGCATCATGATGGCCTACGTCTGCGAACTCACACCCGGCACCCACATCTATCTCACCAATGCTGAGCAGCAAACCGTCGTGACTACGGCTAGCAGCAGAGCGGGACAGCAACAACAAGCCAGTCAAAGTTTTCAAACTGGCACTTGGACGGGCGCACCCACCGCGTTCCAAGATGGTAGCGGCATTGTCCTCTGTGTTCCCACTGAGCAGGGCGATTTCTACATCCAGCTTCAGGGCGGCAGCGTTAGTTTGATGAGAACCATCCCGTCGATGGGCTCGATGCAGTCAATTCCGGTTTATCCGGCGGCTGTTCCGCCGTCCTCACCTCCTCCGATGCAACCCATGCAGCCAATGCAGCCGATGCAAATGGGCAACATGCACATGAGCATGAATCCAATGGAAATGCGGATGGGCAACCTGGAACTGCGAATGGGGTCTGCGCCAGCGGCAAATCATCGGCGGTTTTGCAGTCAGTGTGGTGTACCTGTTGCAAAGGGCGATCGCTTTTGTGCCAGCTGTGGTCATCAGCTTCATTAGGCTGCAGACTGCCACGCAGTTGCCTAACTGGGCGATCGCCGCTCAATTGCCATGTCAGCCTTATTGAGGAGCTAGGGATTGAGGAGCTAGGGTCATATGTCAACCCATTGGATCAGCACCCTGTTTGAAAGCGCCTCTTAAATGGTCTATATTTGTAAGGTTGTGACAAGAAGTTGGCGTTAGCAGTCATGGCTGTTCCAAAGAAGAAAACATCAAAATCGAAGCGCAGTATGCGTAGAGCTGAATGGAAGCGCAAAGCTAGTTTCGAAGCTCAGAAGGCGCTATCACTTGGCAAATCAATTCTAACGGGTCGGTCTACGGGCTTTGTCTACCCCGAAAAGACTGACGACGATGATGAAGAGTAAATGCTAACGCGCATCTGAGCCGCCTTCCAACTCAGGTTGTAGACTTTATAATCGCTTCAAGGGCATGGCAACCGCTGTGCCCTGTTTTAGTTTGAAAATGAGTTGATGCTGGGGTTTTGCCATAGACGCGACACGCAACAGACGCATCCATGCAGGGGTGTGTGTGTCGGGTATACGGTCGGTGTCGATTTGTTTAGAAG
The DNA here is from genome assembly GCA_964502605.1 of uncultured bacterium. Taxonomy (GTDB): domain Bacteria; phylum Cyanobacteriota; class Cyanobacteriia; order CAZCXK01; family CAZCXK01; genus CAZCXK01. Next base: position 27,511 of record CAZCXK010000028.1, on the reverse strand, counting down.
AGGGTTCCTGGATCACATTTACAGGTACAAGTATGCCTAGCAGCATTTAATTTGGGATTGAGTGACACTCAGGACTAATTCAGTTAATTCTGCCAGGGTAATTAGAGATAGAATTTGCAGTCGTATTCTGGCATTAATCATGAAATTCTTTCAGAAACCTGGCGCTGAACTCAAAGATCGGGTTCCCCCTGGGCAGCATTTAGCCAAGGGCTTTCCAGTGCTGACCTATGGCGAAACTCCTCAGGTGCAGCCTGCACAATGGGAAATGAAAATTTGGGGATTAGCCACTCCGCTGACCTTGAACTGGTCTGACCTGATGGCCATGCCTCAGAGTCACTTTACGGCTGATTTTCACTGCGTCACCACCTGGTCAAAGCTCGATGTCGAATGGACAGGGATAACCGTCCCAAATTTTATGCAGCATGTGGAGCTAGCCCCTGGTGCAACTCATGTGATGGAGCACTGCTATGGGGGCTACACCACCAACCTGACTCTGGCCGACTTTTTACGCCCTGAAAACTTTTTTGCCCATACCCTATTTGGTGAGCCTTTACCCGCTGATCATGGCGGCCCGCTGCGCTTGGTTGTGCCTCACCTCTATGCCTGGAAAAGTGCGAAATGGATCAACGGGTTAGAATTTTTGGACGACGAGCAGTTGGGTTTTTGGGAACGCAATGGCTATCATCGTCGGGGTGAACCCTGGGCAGAAGAACGCTATAGTAGTCAGTTTTTCTAATCAGTCAGCTTAGCGTCCGAGTTGCTTTTCAGGTATATTCTCAGGTACATTCTTCAGACAACGTCGGCACAATACTGCGCCCTAGCAGAAGATAGGTGAGAATGGCTCCTTTGCCTTTGATTTCTACAGGCCCACGGGGTTTGAGATCGTAGTGATGCCGAAGAAATTCATAGGTCGCCGCCGTCACCTGAATCTGGCCAACAATGCCGTGAGACTCCATGCGGCTGGCTGTGTTGACCGTATCTCCCCATAAGTCATAGATAAATTTTTTGGTGCCGATCACACCTGCCACCACGGGGCCTGTGTTGATGCCAATTCGCATGGCTAAGGGCATTCGATAGCGATCGCTAAACTGAATCATAGCTGCCTGCATATCCAGAGCCATATCGGCGATCGCCTCGGCATGATTAGCCGTCGGAAAGGGGAGCCCCCCGACCACCATGTAAGCATCCCCAATCGTCTTGATTTTCTCCAGCTGGTGCCGCTCAGCCAGTCGATCAAATTCTGAAAAGATTTCGTTGAGCAAGGCAACCAGCTCTTGAGCCGTAAGGCTTGCAGAGAGGCGGGTAAAATCAGCGATATCGGCAAACAGCACCGATGCCTCTGCAAAGCTATCGGCAATGGTGCGTCGGTCTTGCTTGAGTTGATTGGCAATCGGCAACGGCAGGATGTTGAGCAACAGGTGTTCAGAGCGTTCCTTTTCTATCTGCAGCGAGAGCCGAGCCTCTTCTCGTTCGGCCATAACTGCAGCGAGCGTTAGCCCTGTGAGGGCGATGACGCAAATATACGCCTGCAACGACAGCACGACTTGAGTCAAATCGCGAGCATTGGTGGCAAATGGCCCCACATCAAAGACTACGCCGAGCGTGGCTAGATTGGTAATCAGCGCAGTTGACAATGCGGCACCCGCAGGCCCAAACCGCAACGCCCCCCAAATCAGACAGGGAAAGGGCAAATATTCTAATGGATAGGGCGCAATCTCCATGCGGGTAGGCGAACAGAACAGAAACCAGCTGACTCCGATTGAGATCGCCAGCCAGATCATCACCTCAACGATGTTCGACAGCGTTTGGGCGATCGCCCGCCATTGTCGAGCCGTCAGCAAGACGGGCATGAGGGTCAAAACGCCTGTGATATTGCTAATCCACCAGTTGAGCCAAACGCCACCAAAGCGTGACCACTCAACCATATACACTCCGGCCAGTAAGCCAGAGCCCAAAGTAGCACTGACGGTCGCTGCCGCGATCGCCGCAAATAAGACCAAATCAATGACATCTTGCAGCCGCGCCAGCTGAGGCTGAAACCCACTGCGTTTGAGCAGCGTCACGCCCACAATCGCCTGCATCGTATCATTCAGAGCAAATAAGCAGGCTACTCCGCTGGGAATACCAGACTGCAATCCCAAAAACAACGTGCCCAAGGCCACCCCAGGGAAAAACTGACGCCCCCACGCCAATAGCACTGCCTGACTAAACCCAGCAGAAATCCACAGCGGCCAAACGTCGAGATTGCCAATCGGAATGAGAAACACCAATCGACCCATGCCAAAGTGACAGGCCGCAAAGAGAGCCACTCGAAACAAGTAACGCCACAAACGAAGCTGATGCCAGGCAACATCACTGGAACGCATGTCAGGACAGTGACCCATTCACAACTGAGACGTGAGGAGCAAGCTGCGATCGCTTGCATCCATCCTATTCCCAATCATCGAGCTTTGTAATCCAAGTGTCTAACAAACTGCCGACCTGACTGCGTCTAGCCTCAAACGTGGCAGCAACCCAGATCAACGTGATCCCCACTGCAATTCCGATCGCCCACAGCAAGAGCGGGTTGTTGTATACAAACCGCCACACTTGACGCAAAATCTCGACCACAAAGGTCGCCGTACCAACATAGAGAAATGCCCTCACCTGAATCGCCAGCCCCAGCAGCACCAGCGCCAGCGTCAGCCCAATGAGCACAGGGCCAGCCCACAGCGACACCTCAGCCTGATAGAGCCCGGTTAAACATATCAGACTGGTAGCCAACACGCGCAGCACATGACGTTTTTCTCGTTTGGAGGGCGATCGCAAGTGAGGATCAACCTGAGCCAGATACAGCAGTGAGCCGCCGCACACCATGCTAACCCAGAGAGGCTCAATCCAGCCCTGCTGAGCTAGCACTCTCCAGATAGCCCAGTCTGCCAAACATACACTCAGATAGCTGATGCGGGTAGCTCCAGTTTTGACTGCAATCCAGGCATAGAAAGCCGCCACAATCAGCAGCACTTGCAGGGCGATCGCCCCACCCGCCAACAGAGTCACCACTCCGGGTAACGCGATCGCCGCTCGTCGCCACGGGCGCTGCGGCCAGCCCCAGCGTAACCAGGGCAACCCATAGCCCAAGAGCGCAAACCCAGTGGCGATCGCCCCACCCCAGCGAACAAGATCACTCGACTCAGACACCGCCCAATAGATCCCATAGGTCAGGGTTAGGATTAATTCGAGAATGCCGATGGATGTCCAGATTGCAAGAGCCGGAGCCGTAGACAGGGTTGAGAAAGGCCGAGCCTCAGCTGCAGCGACTCCCCAAGCATATCGATTGCCATGGGCTAAGGCGTAGGCCGTCAAGAGAAACGCCATCGTCAGACCCAGAATTTCGCCCGTTTGACTCAGCGGCAGCACCAATGTCAGCAGCAGCAAGGCAGTGCCTAAGCCCCAATGGATATGAGCGACCCAATTCATCGCGAGCGGACTCAGCCGCAGATACCCCCGGAGCCAGCGCCCTCCTAGGCGATCGCCTACCGCAATCCCAGTGGCTAGAGCCGCCAGCAACACGACGCCATCGCCAAGGTCGCCGCCTGTCGCCTGCAACAGCCGATAAATCAGCAGCTCATAGGCACCCAATGACACCAGCGCCATGCCGATGAACGTGAGAAACCGGAGCGCCGTCTGCCGCCGCCCCACCCCAATGCACACCAACGCCGCTGCCATTGCATATAGCCCCGTCCAGGCTGTGAGTTCCTGCTGCGACAGCACAAAGCCAATGCTGGCGTAGACAATGGGAACGCCATGCATACTCCCCTGTCCTGCTCGTAAGCGTGGAAGCCACCAATCACCCACGAGTTGAGCCCCGAGCCCTAATGCTAGGTGGGCGATCGCCATCGATATCACCGAGATCATCGATGCACCCAAACCAGCTACAATCGCCATTACCGCCAGATCTAGGCTCCAGGCCAATCCCCATAGTGCCCAATGATTGACGCCCTGACTCAGCCGCAGAGCGATCGCCCCAGTGAGCACAATCGCTGCCATCCCATAGCTCCATGAGATCGGAGCCCCCAGATGGATAAGGGTGCGGGGCGCAGATGCTGCTAAGGGAAATAGCCCGTCATACAGTGTCAAGCTCAGCAGGCAGACCAGACTCAGCAGCGACGCCCAAGCATCTGTTGCCAGGGCATAGGCGCGCGCCAAAGGCTGAGAACGATGCTTGAGCCCACGCCAAATTAGCCAGAGAATACTAGGGGCGATCGCCAGTAGGTTCACGATCCAGGCTGGCGGCAGATTGCCATTTGTAAGGTGCCAGAGCCCTGCGGCAATAAACCCCAACCCAAATGCTACCGTGAGACCTGCTGCAAGGCCCCAGGCAAACAAGCGACTATTTACCCCCATCAGCACGGCGGCAACGCCCAAGCCAGCCAGTCGAGTACCATCATCACCAAAGGTGAGACCTTGAACCGCCAGCACGCTGAATGTACTAAGCCAAACAGCCTGTTGAGTATTGGGAAACCGGGGATAGTACGCTAACCCAGTCAGCATCGCTGGAATGAGCAACCATAGGGCATTCCAGCCACTATTCGGAACCCACAGCAGCAACCCATAGCTGAGGGTTGCCAGCCCTAGCCCTATGTACCAGGCGCCACGCCGCATTCGACTATAGCGATCGCCACTGGTAACGCTCCATTCGGCCAGTGTGACGCCGATGAGCAACCGCCCCCACTCAGATAGGGTCACGCTGGGCAAACGGGCATCAATCCATGAGCACCCCGCCAGCAAGATGGTTAGATGGGTCAGGTAAATCAAGCATCGCCCTGCCTGCGGGCGGCGATAGAGGACGACGCCCAACGTCAGCGCGGAGAGCGTTAGATTGAGCGATCGCACCATCGGATTCCCCAAACTGGCCACCGTCAGCAGCCCACCCAACAGCAGCGCCATCCGTTCTGCCTGCTGGGTCAACTCGGTTTTTTGCAGGTGCCGCAACCGTTCTCCAATCAGGAGCATCAGCACCACATAGGGAAAGATCCCAATTCCCAAAAGCGCACCCGGCATAAAGGCTGAGCCAGCAATCTGGACACCAAAGCCGATGATGGCCTCCTGCCCCGAAAATGGCACCGAGCGCCACAGCAGCCACAGCAGTTGCAGCCCCACCATAAAAATGATACTTAGATCCAAGCTTTGCCAGCGTCGTTGTAAGCGATCGCCCAAGAGCCACAAGCTCAATGACGTAACGGCGATCGCCTGCCACGGTGGATCGGCTACCACAGAGACACCCCACCCCAGCAGCAACAGCCCCGTGCCCGCCAAAACCCACCCACCGCGATTGTCGAGATGGCGCGTCAGCCAACACAGCAGCCAGCCACAAAGGCCAAACGCCGATCCGAGCTGTGCTAGAGGGATTTGGGCATCTAAGAGTGCCCGTGCCATCAAGAGCAAGGTTGCAAAGGCAATCGGCAGAAACGCAGTTGGAAAGGGCGTCATTGCCACCGCAGTCATTGCACGGCTCTTGTTTACAATTTGATGTTCTAGCCGCTGACTCCTGACCACAAGCAGCGCCGTGCCGACAATGCCTGCATAAGTCGCAATCAGGGGCACCATTGGCCAACTCCAGCCCCAATGCAACCAACTGAGGGCGATCGCATTGCCCGTAATCAGTCTGACAACATCAGGATAGACAGGGTAGAACGGTTCTCCAAAGCAGCGCATGAGACGAATGATGATTATGGTGAGCAGTCCTGCGGCGATCGCGGCCACACTCCACCCAGAAACTCCTCCCCAGAGATTTAAGCCATCAATCATCCAAAAATTGATTGGGATGATTAACAGCGTCGTCACCTGCAGCATTCGACTCGTGAGCCGCAGATTGGGCTGGCGACCCACCCAGAAGCTAGCGCCCCAAAATGCCAGTGTATAAGCCAGCAAAATGCCATATTGTCCGACCGCAGAAACGCTCTGCCATTGACTCGCCGCCAGCACCCCCGACGAAACCACCACTAAAAACACGCCCAGAAACAGCAGCCAAGTGACGCTAATCTCAGCCATAAACGACCGAAACAATCGCGTCATTCGAGATTGAGCCGCTCCAGTTTGTGTACGAGGCTGTGAGCGCTGACGAGGACGGGAACTGTTCTGGCGTGGCGGCACCTCCGTCTCGGTAGCCAGTTCTGCATCGGCAAAATCAACCGCACCGACAGACTCACCCACAACCTGACTCATCGACGCATTCGCCGCCGTGCCAGCTAAGCCCGCTGGAGGGATAGAAGCAGATTGCGGTAATCGACAGGACAAATAGTCTCGGCCAATTTGCTTAATCCGCGCATCAGAAATCAGCCCCAGTGCCAACCAAGACTCCAGACCGGCTAGCAGTTCTAGCTGGCCTGAATCAATTGTGAGCTCAATCCGAATAGAGCGCTCAGAATCAGACGCCATTGAAAATGCTCCACACCACAGGCATCAACGGTCATGACGCAAATCATAACTCTAGAGTTGAGCACCAGCACTGGATAACGCATCTAACATCAAGTCAGCAATTCAACATCACGGATTGTTGAGCAGGAGATCAACCATAGATCTACAGGTTTGCCCGAATATCAATGCTGATTCACGACGGGGACATCCAACTGATCCGAACTGATCCGAATGTATCTATTTTTGCAGTACGCGTAGTTTGTCTGCATTGGCGATCGCTCGAGATCAGGCTTTGCACGTAGCCGCTCTGTCAAGAGCAACGAAATGCTCTCGCTAATTTTTTACTCAGGACGACATAGTTAAGTGATTAACTATATGTAAGACTCTATACAAATTGTCTCTAACCCATTCCCTATGATTCATACATACAGTTCAGCATTCCTTGTTATTTAGGAATTTAAGAGCTAGTTGAGATGTCCCGCATTCACTACTGTTTGATTTTACTTTAGTTTATGAGTGGGTTGAGTCCGATAATGCAACATTCTTGCTCAGTTCTCCTGTTGATTAAGTAAGGTCTGACTGAGGATAGGGTTTGTTAAATATTGTTGGGACTTGTGCTAATGATTCTAGAGAAGTATTTGATCTCAGTTGACATATGAAATAGATTGAGTCGCAGAAGCTTAGCAATGTTTTTTTGCTCGGCGATCTGTTTAGTAGACTGTTAACTTTTTCAGTTAGTGATTGCTTAGTTTTCACCTATCTGAGCCTGAAGTTTCTGATAGGGCATGTCCCCTTACTAACTTCCATGTCGATATTTGCAGAATTCGGAGTGGATTTAGATTGAGGTTTTTCAATAGGAGTGTATTGTTTAAATGGGCTGATTGAAAGCCTAATGCAATCGGCAGATTGTTACCTAAAATCTAATTATTTGGAGGTTTTCATGTCTTATCACGGCGATATTTCATCTAGTCAAGACTCAGTTGGAGTGGCAGTTGTCAACTATAAAATGCCTCGTCTGCATACCACGGAAGAGGTATTGGAAAACTGCAAGAATATTGCATCCATGATTGATGGTATGAAGGTTGGTTTACCAGGTATGGATCTGGTGATCTTTCCAGAATATTCGACCCATGGCATCATGTACGATTTCAAAGAAATGATGGCAACGGCGTCGAGCATTCCTGGGCCTGAAACAGATATCCTCGCCGAAGCCTGCATTCGGAATAAAGTTTGGGGCGTGTTTTCAATCACCGGAGAACGGCACGAAGATCATCCCGATAAGGTGCCTTATAACACGCTCATTTTGATCAACGATCAGGGTGAAATTGTTCAACGCTATCGCAAGATTATGCCTTGGTGCCCGATTGAAGGCTGGTATCCGGGCGGCTGCACCTATGTATCAGAAGGGCCTAAGGGTCTGAAGATCAGCCTGATCATTTGTGATGATGGCAACTACCCCGAAATCTGGCGTGATTGCACCATGAAGGGAGCAGAGCTGATTATTCGCTGCCAAGGATACATGTATCCGGCCAAAGAACAGCAAATCATGGTTTCAAAGGCGATGGCCTGGATGAATAATACCTACGTTGCTGTTGCCAACGCCGCTGGATTTGATGGCGTCTACAGCTACTTTGGGCATTCGGCGATTGTTGGCTTTGATGGTCGCACCTTGGGCGAATGTGGTGAAGAGGAAAACGGCATTCAATATGCGGCACTTTCTAAGTTTGCCATTCGAGATTTCCGCAAGAACTCGCAATCTCAGAATCACCTGTTTAAGCTGCTGCATCGCGGCTATACAGGCATGATTAACTCGGGTGACGGCTCAGACGGCATGGCGGAATGCCCCTATGACTTCTATCGCGAATGGGTACTTGATCCGAAGAAGGCGAAAGAGCGGGTTGAGGCGTTGACTCGTTCTACAGTGGGGACAGAAGAATGTCCCATTGAAGGTTTGCCTACGAAGCAAGTCCCAACTCCGGTTGCGAAGACCCAGTCGTCAACGGTTCAGGTGACAGCAAAAGGTTAGACGGTGCTGAGTTGATGCGGTGGGTGCAAATTATGGAACCTCAACTACGAACCTTGGCGACCTCGTAGCATTAAAGTGCCGAAGGCAGGTGAGCATTTTTTACGGGCGATCGCCAAGGCAATTTGAGGCATGCTCCGAACCGAAAACAGGGGGAGATCTACGGTTTTGACGATGATAGAAGGTTGGCGATTCCAATCAGCGGCGGCAGATAGCTTCGAACTCAGTACCAGGATCTCCCAGCCGTCAGCTGCATTGGAATTATGTACGCCCAGCACGGGGGTGAACTAGTAGGGTGAAAGTCCCCGAAATCTATGGTTCAAGGATCTCAGTCAATGATGCGGTTGTGGCGGGACAGTTCATGCGATTGAGTCCCTCGATATGAGCTAGCATCAAGCATTGCGAAACCATTGGTCTTTTCCCACCGACAATGCAGCCATGCAGGTGATCTATCTGGCGATCGCCACTCACTCTTACAGAATTCCTTTAAATCAGGGATATTGGATGCAGATTTAGGTTTAGACCCAGTTGAACTGTCATCAAGTTCTGACAGAACCCATCATAACGCCTGTCCTTCCAAGAAATCCTCGTAATTCATCATCCAGAATGCTTTACGTCTCATGTCATAACCTGCAAATTAATTCTTGAGAGGAGATAGCATGGAAACTAGTCTGAGCTACTGCACCAAGTTCAGCCTAGAGTCTGAAGTTTTTTCATTGACAGGCGATCAGTTCTAGACTTGGACGAGGTTTAATTTACAATTGCACTATTAGATACAGATTCAATCTCGTTTGAGACATCATGCGCGAAGCCATCTCCCTAGATACTCAACTCTCTCCAGCAACTCAAGCCATTTCCTCTACTGCCGATTCTGGGCAACGTTCGTCTCAACCGCCTAAAGTAGTCTTTCCCGTGCGGGCAACCGGGGCATTTGCGCTGATTGACAGCCTCAAGCGTCATGGAGTGGTGCATATTTTTGGCTACCCCGGTGGTGCCATTCTGCCGATTTATGATGAGCTTTATCGAGCTGAAGTTGAAGGCGACATTCGACATATTCTCGTGCGCCATGAGCAGGGGGCAGCGCATGCGGCAGACGGGTATGCACGGGCAACTGGAACGGTCGGCGTCTGCTTTGGCACCTCCGGGCCGGGTGCAACTAACCTGGTAACGGGGATTGCCACTGCACAGATGGATTCGATTCCGATGATTGTTGTCACGGGGCAGGTGGGTCGAGCATCCATCGGGAGTGATGCGTTTCAAGAGACTGATATCTATGGCATCACATTGCCAATCGTCAAGCATTCTTATGTGGTGCGTGACCCTAAAGATATGGCACGCATTGTTGCAGAAGCCTTCTTCATCGCTCAGACGGGGCGTCCTGGACCGGTGTTGATTGATGTTCCTAAAGATGTAGGTCTAGAAGAATTTGACTATGTGCCTGTCGAACCGGGTAATGTTAAGCTGCCAGGCTATCGCCCCACGGTCAAGGGTAACCCGCGCCAGCTCATTCAGGCGCTGAAGCTCATTCGCATGGCTGAGCGTCCGCTGCTTTATGTTGGCGGTGGTGCCATCACTGCGGCAGCCCATGGCGAGATTCAGCGGTTGGCTGAGCGCTATAGGATTCCTGTGACGACGACGTTGATGGGCAAGGGAGCGTTTGACGAAAAGCATCCTCTTTCCGTGGGCATGTTGGGTATGCACGGTACTGCATATGCCAATTTCGCTGTGAGTGAGTGTGATTTGCTAATTGCAGTCGGAGCCAGATTTGATGATCGCGTCACAAGTAAGCTAGACGAGTTTGCCTCTCGCGCCAAAGTGATCCACATTGACATTGATCCGGCAGAGGTGGGCAAAAACCGTGCGCCTGAAGTGCCGATTGTGGGAGATGTGCGCCGAGTGTTAGGTGATTTGCTGCATCGGGATATGGAGAGTGGCATCATTCCCGAACCCGATCGCACAACGGCATGGCTTGAGCGCATTAACCGCTGGCGCATTGACTATCCGCTGGTGGTGCCGAGCTATCCTGATGTGATTGCACCTCAAGAAGTCATCGTCGAATTGGGGCGGCAAGCCCCCGATGCCTATTACACAACTGATGTGGGCCAACATCAAATGTGGTCAGCGCAGTTTCTCAAGACCGGGCCGCGCCGCTGGATTTCTAGCGCAGGTCTAGGCACAATGGGGTATGGCATGCCTGCCGCAATGGGTGCCAAAGTTGCATTGCCTGATGCAGATGTGATTTGCATCAGTGGAGATGCTAGCTTCCAGATGAATCTGCAGGAACTAGGAACGCTGGCACAATATGGCATCAACGTGAAAACGGTGATTATCAACAATGGCTGGCAAGGTATGGTGCGTCAATGGCAGCAGACCTTCTATGGAGAACGCTATTCGTCATCTAATATGCAGGTTGGGATGCCTAATTTTGTCAAGTTGGCAGATGCGTTTGATATTAAAGGGATCGTTGTGCGCGATCGCTCTGAGTTGGATGAGGCGATCGCCGCTATGCTGGCTCATGACGGCCCAGTATTAATGGATGTCTGGGTCAAGCGCGATGAAAACTGTTATCCAATGGTGGCACCGGGCAAGAGCAATGCGCAGATGCTGGGCTTACCCGAACGCCAGGAAACCGCTAAAATTGCTCAGCCTTTTGAGTGCAGCAACTGTAGCACCCTGAATCTGCCTGACAATAACTTCTGCCCATCATGTGGCACCAAAATCTGAGCGCCAATGTCTGATTCCAGAATGACTGGGGTCGATCGGGGTAAAACCATGGTGCGGCAAGATGGGCTCTAAATCGATCGATGATGCCGCATGGGGTTGCCTTGGACTGTTAGGCAATGATTGTGATTATCTATCCCAATTGATAAAGGCGGTTCTTCCAGAGGAGAAACCGCCCTTTCCAAATTCATCCGTTGGTATTGCTAATCTGTTGTTGTTCTGACATATGAATTGCAGGGAGATGCGTATTTGCAAATCGTACCTACAGTCAGCAACGCTCGTCACCTTTAGGTAGCAATCCCCTCTCCCCTAACGTTTCTACACCTGAGTTAGCTTAGTCAAAACCTGGTTAGATCGCTCGACAAACGCTTTCATATCATCGGCAGTAAAGCTCTTTTGAGCCATGAGCGCCAAATCATAAATGTGATTGCAAAGCGTCGTTGCCAGCTGAGCGGAAGGTGATTCACCATCACCCGTGACAATACTGCCCTGATGCAAGCTCAACAGATTTTGCACCAACGGGTGTGCCGTATTAACCAGCAAAACATGCTCATCTGGAAACTCCGCAGCCTGCTGCTGAAGCATAGCCGTCATGTCTCTCATGCGACGCATCGCTTCGGGCAATAGCACCATTGCAGGCGGCGTTGAAGGGTCATCTGACTTGAGAGCCTCTGTGCGAATATTGACGCGAGGTTTGTTGAGTGCTTTCTCGAATAGCTCTTTAATCTGCTCACTGCGAGTTTTGTTAGTCGTCGGATCAACGATTTCCGAATCCCGTTCCTTGTCGAGTAGGGTGTCATCGAGTTCAGCATCCACCCGTGAAAACTTAACATCAGTATATTCTCGCTCTAAGAAGCTGACAAAATGGCTATCGATAAACGAATCCATGTAAAGCACTTCGAGCCCCTGATTCTTAAACAGCTCGACATACGTCGCCTGAGATGAGGGTTCTGTGCAATAGAAAACGCGGTTTTCGTGACTTTCTTTGTTGCGTTCCAGGTATTCCTTCAGGGTGGTGTAGTCAAAACCATGCGCGTCTTTGGCCTCTGAGCCTGTAGCAGCAGGCACCTTCTCCCAGACATCACCGTCGTCTGACTGCACTTCGACCTGCGCCGCATCATCTGGGCCTGCTGTTGCCAATTGGGCAGTGGTGCGGAAGATGAGAATATCTTCGACCTGTTTCTTAAATTTATCGTCGTTTAACGAGCCAAATTTAACGAAGGTGCCCAAATCTTGCCAGCAGCGAATGTATTCAGCTTTATCGTCTCGATATAGCTCTTTGAGGCGATCGCCCACTTTTTTGGCAATATAGTCAGCGATCTTACGGACAGTGCGATCGGCTTGGAGGAAGCTCCGAGACACATTTAGCGGAATATCAGCACTATCAATCACGCCTCGCAACGGCAACAAAAACCGAGGAATCACCTCCTCACAGTTATCGCTGACAAATACCTGATTGCAAAACAGTTTGATTTGCCCTTTGGTGACATCAATATCGGGCTTGAGCTTAGGAAAATAGAGAATGCCGTTGACCACAAACGGATAGTCGGTATTGAGATGCACCCACAGCAACGGATCTTCTTGAAACGGATACAAATAGCGATAAAACTCAAGATAGTCTTCCGGATTGAGGCTACTCGGCGACTCTTTCCAAGGTGCTTTTTGGCGGTTAATCTGTTCGCCATCAAGCAGGATAGGATACGGCATGAAGTCACAATAGGTCGTGATCAACTGCCGAATGCGAGCAGGTTCTAAATAGTCTAATTCTTCATCTTGCAGGGTAAGCGTCACAGTGGTGCCGCGTTCGGTGCGAGGCGAATCAGTCAGCTCAAACTGTGTGGTGCCATCGCAGCTCCAATGAACTGCTCCTGCTCCCTCCTGATAAGAGAGCGTGTCGATTTCAACATGCTGCGCCACCATAAACGACGAATAGAACCCCAAACCAAAATGTCCGATGATCTGGTCATCAGTGCTGCTCTTATATTTCTGAACAAACTCTTCAGCACTGGAAAATGCGACCTGGTTGATATAGCGTTTGATCTCGTCTGCGGTCATACCAATGCCATTATCAGAAACCGAGAGGGTTTTGGCCTCCTTATCGATGGCAAGGTAAATTTTCAGGTCTCCAACTTCGCCAGAGAAATCACCTGAACGAGAGACCATGTTGAGTTTCTTAATGGCATCTACCGCATTGGAAATCAGCTCCCGCAAGAAGATCTCGTGGTCAGAATAGAGCCACTTCTTGATAATCGGGAAGATATTTTCTGTATGAATGCTGATATTGCCCTGTTCTAGAATTGTCGCCATAAGCCTTCCCTGTGCCAATAAACAAGTCGTTGATAACGGTTCGATCAATCCCTAGCTTTATATAATGGGCGATCGCCTCCATTGTAATCAGTAGGCGTTCCCAACATTGCAGTTCGGATTTCCCTACCCGGATAGGGTGACAAAATGCCCCTATTGAGACTTGTTTTGAGTGCTCTCAATCGTGCGGCAGCGGTGATCAGCACGATAGGATGAGTTGCAAAAGCAAACAGGAAGACCAGGATTCTGAGACTATGACGGACGCAAGGGCTAATTTTTATCCCTTAGCAATAAGACTGAATATCTTCGCCACACTCATCGACGAGGTAGCATAGCGAGCGAAATCGTAAGCCCACAAACTGCTCATAAAGTGGATTGAGTTTGCAAAGGGGAGGAATATGAGCCACAACTCGGCCAAACAGCTTGATATCTCGTTCGAAGGGGCACTGTGCTGGAATCATACGTGAAATGACGCGAGCTGCACGCGGGCTGCGGATTTCGATATTGTCGAGCCACTCTCGCACGGGATACAGAGGACTGATCCAACTTTGCTGGCCTTGAGATTTAAGGAGAACTTGCTTCATGGCTTCAGCTATAGACGATTTCGCGATCGCCCAACTTGGTGTTACTTCTACTACTCAAGGATACAAACGGGATTGTAGACTTTCTTGAAGGAATGGGCAAAAGTCAAGACATTTTTCTGAAGGGTTTGTAAATTCTGTAGAGGAGCGTCCTATCTGGGGACTGAATCCTACATACATTGCATGTGAATAGCGCTCCATGCATTAGCATTTGGGTCTAGAATCGATGCTAGTGTATTGGCCTCTGTCCTTTCATCTGCGTGTATTCCTGAGTTGGTCTTGGTTTTGATGCGTTGAGGAAAGCTACTGCATGAAGACATCCAGGCTTGGTCAAAGTGCCGGAGCGTTAGTGAAGCGTCGGCGTTGCCTCATTGCCCTCTCAGGAACCATTTTGGCAGCAGTCTTGACTAGCTGTTCGATGGTGGGTCTAGAGGGTACATCAGCTGACTCTTCTCTCGTAGACGCATCCACAGTTGAAGACGTTGAGCCATTTCGTGACGCGGTTGCCACTGCCACAAACGCGGCTGACCTAACCCAAATCGCTGAAACCCCTGATGATTGGCATCACATTGCACGTCTTTGGCAAAATGCCATTAATCTGATGAAGGCTGTGCCTGTATCTCATGCCAGATATGATGTAGCGCAACAGCGCGCCTTTGATGAATATCCTAAAAATCTAGACTATGCCCAATCTAAGGCAGGCGATTCGGCGGTGCTTGATTTCACTCTTGACGATGACAAACTGACCCAAGTTGACTTTGGGGAAAGCTGGCCATTTACAGTTGATGGGGAAGTCGAGTGTGAGCGGATTAATACCGGAACGTATGATGTGATGCTGGTGACGTTGCGGAGTATCGATCAAATCTATGCTGTGAATAGCCAAGCCCTGGCACGCGCAGCCGAGCGAGGCTGGCGAGATCTGGCAGAAATTTGGCGAAATGAAGACACAGGCACGGCTAAGGTGCCACTTCAATGGGTGGTGATGCGGGGAGAGGCGCAATGTTTAGAAGCACCAGCTAATTAGCCAATTACTCAGGTGTGAAGATTTACCGTGTCTATGTCTCATCCTGCCTTTTGATGAAACTCGTGAAGATAGAGATCAGATTCCTGGCGTCTGATTTGAGCCATCTGACATTCTGAGACGGCTACATGCAGATTGACGGACAAAACTATTTACAACCCATATCCTGCATTGGGTCAGGAGACCTGCCTCCTACATCATGCAAACCACCGTAGGGGCGAGGAAACCTTGCCCAAGGCAGAATTTTTTGTCAGTCAACTAGCTCAATGGCATTAGTTCAGCTGTTTACGAAAGCGATTGGTGCTGATAGCTAGCAATCCCACTGCAAATACTAAAAGGGCGATCGCATTTCCCCATAGCACCTCGAGCCCTACCCCCTTGAGCAATAGACCACGAGCAATGGTAACAAAGTGGCGCAAGGGATTGAGCAAAGACAGATATTGAAACACAATCGGCATACTCTCGATGGGGGCGATCGCCCCTGAAAGCTGAATCAAGGGTAAATTAACAAAGAAAGAGGTCAAGACCACCTGCTGCTGGCTCTTGGCAGTAGTGGCCAGCATGATGCCAATGCCAATACCAACCAAAACATAGAGACCTGCCAGCGTGAAGAACAACAGCGGATTGCCGCGAAACGGCACCCGAAAGATGCCCAATACGATGGTGAGCGCCAGCACTACATCACCCATCATCAAGACAAACAGCGGCACAATCTTGGCCAGCAAGATTTCCCAACCATCGGCAGGGGTCATGAGCAGTTGCTCTAAGGTGCCGGAATCTTTCTCGCGCACCACCGTTGTAGACGACACCAACGAACTCGTCAGCGTCAGCACCACCCCCAACACACCGGGCACCAGGAACCAACTACTGATCAACCCTGGATTATAAAGAAACACGCTCTGTGGCTGCACGAGAGGCGAAGACGGAGACAAGGCTAAGCTGCGGCCATATTGGTTAATTATTTGCGTAATATATCCCTGGGCAATGCCAGCGGTGTTTGCATCGACACCATCGAGCAGCACCTGCACCTGAGCCGCCCGCTGTTGCTGGAGGTGGCGGTTAAACTCTGGCGGAATCACCAGCCCCGCCGTCACCTGCCCCGTTCTAACTCGCTCTGACAGCGCGGCCTCATCAAAGTCGTAATAGCGAGCTTCAAAGATATCATTAGCAGTGAGTGAGTGAATCAGTTCTCGACTTTCATAGGTCTGAGCATAGTCTACAATGCCTAACTGCAAATGCTGTACATCTGGATTGAGCGCCAACCCAAAGATCAGAATTTGAACGGTCGGCGGAAACAGCAGCAAAAACAGGAGTTGCTTGTTGCGCAAAATCTGGCTGATTTCTTTGATCATTAATGACCAGAAGCGGCTTTCAAGTAGGCAAGTAATGAGTTGCATGGGGTATTTAAGTAGGGATATTAATCAGAAATCTGCATGCGGCTGAGAATGCGTCTGGCGACGTTGAACAGCAGCATACCGAGCAATGCAATGATCAGCACTGCCCACCAAACCCCCACCCATCCAGTGCCACGCACAAAGGCATCGCGGCTGATGACGATGTAATAGCGGGCAGGGATAATATTCGAAATCAAGGAAAGGGGAAACGGAATATTGCTCAAGGGATAGATGAACCCCGATAGCAGCAGGGCTGTTAGGAACCCGATCGTCGCCACCCCCTGCACTGCCGCATTTTGGTTGCCAGCGCGGACACCAACAAACAGCCCAAACATGACACTGCTGCCCAGAAATACTAGAGTGCCAACGCCCAATGGGGTTGGGTCTCCCGCAAATGTGAGGCCAAAGATGAGGACTCCCAACGACATCACGACCGCCGCTTCAGCAATGCCAACAATGAAGTAGGCTAAGCCCTTACCGAGCAGCAGTTCGGTGGCGCTAAGGCTGGAAGCGTAGACTTGCACAATCGTACCCCGTTCCTTTTCACGCACCATGGCGATCGCTGCCAGCAACGATGGATAGATCCACAGAATCACACCAAATACGCCAGGGACAATATATAGCGATTCGCGGCGGCCTGGGTTAAACCAGAGCCGGGTTTGGGCGTCAATTTTGGGTGCCCCGACCTGCAGGCCCGACTGCTGCAAAAAAGCGTTGGTTGTGGCTCGGATGCTGTTCTGAATCAAACGGGCGTTGTTGGCATCGGTGCCATCAATCAATACTTGCACGGTGCTGGTATGGCCTTGGGCTAGTTGCCGGTCAAAGTCAGGTGGAATGATGATCGCAGCGCGGGCAACCCCATAGTCTAGGGCGTCATCGATCGCACCTGATTTATCCCACGGCACAGGACGCAACTGGTTGGTGGCCGCAATCTGAGCAATGTAAGCCCGACTGATAGGGCTAATATCAAAGTCTTGAATCACCACTGGAATATCTTTGGTTTCGAGTCGAATGGCAAAGCCAAAGATAAACAGTGTTGCCAGAGGCAGCAGAATCGCCAGTGCGACCGTGAGGCGATCGCGCCGAAATTGAGCCAGTTCTTTGATGCATTGAGATCCAATTCGTTTCACGTTGATTGCGCCCTCTGCACGATGCCAATAAATGCGTCTTCTAAAGTGAAGGCAATGGGTTTTAAGGACTCTACCGGAATTTCTGCAGCGTCTAACAGCGCCTGGATCTGCGGCAGATCTCGATCTGGATGATCCACAACGAGATGGAGGCGATCGCCAAAGATTGAAACACGCCAAACCTCTAGATGCTGCTTCAGCAGGTTGGATGTCGCTTGAATTCGATCGGTGACGAGCTCGATCAGCTGTCCGGGCTGTTCTGCTTTGATGTGGCTGGGTGATCCCTGGGCAACAACGCGCCCCGCCACCATAAAGCCCATGCGGTTGCAGTGTTCGGCTTCTTCTAAATAGTGCGTGGTGACGAGAATAGCCGTACCTTGACGGGCAAAATCTTCGATCAGTCGCCAAAACTGCCGTCGAGCCAGTGGGTCAACGCCAGAAGTCGGTTCATCTAAAAACAAAATCTCCGGCTCATGCATGACTGATGCGCCAAAGGCGACGCGCTGTTTCCAACCGCCGGGTAAGCGCCCAGTGAGTAGGTTTTCCTGGCCTTCTAGTCCACAAGTAGCCAACACCCACTGGATTTTGCTGCGGCGCAGGCGACGGGAAACGCCATAAACACCACAATAAAACTCTAGATTTTGTAAGACGCTCAAGTCGTCATAGAGGGTAAACTTTTGGCTCATATAGCCAATGCGGCGGCGCAGGTGGCGGCTGCGGAGCTGCTGCGTTTGTCCGGCGAGCGTAATGGTGCCATGGCTTGGTTTTAGCAGGCCACATAGCATCTTGATGGTGGTGGTTTTTCCGGCTCCATTGGCTCCCAATAGCCCATAGATCTCGCCATAGCGCACGTCGAGGTTGACCTCATCTACAGCAGTAAATGAGCCAAATTGTTTGGTGAGAGTGTCAGATCCAATGGCGATCGCCCGTCTATCCTGTTGAGAAGAAGAAGGAGCCGTCTGATCACGCGGAAAGGAGAGAATCGGCGGCTCTGAACCCAACTGGCGTAAGCGGGTGACAAAGACATTTTCCAGAGTGGGGCTGGCTGGCTCAAGGGTATCCAGAGGAATTTGATGGTGATCTAAGAGCGATCGCACGGTGTCAGCTCCGCTCTGGATATGCTCGACCAACACATCAAGGCGATCGCCAAAGGTCTGCACATCCGCAATCGGGTTAGAACCGTCGGTGTGAGCCTGGTTTGTCAATAACGCTTCAGCAGAGGCGAGCCACTGAATTGACTGTAGCCGCACCTCTAGCCGCTGCAGCCCCAACCCTGTACGCAGTTGTTGAGGCGTGCCAATTTGCTGGATTTTGCCACCATACATCAGCGCAATCCGGGTGCAGCGCTCGGCTTCATCGAGATAGGGGGTCGCCACAACAATCGTCACCGCGTCTTCGGCCAAGGTCGCCAACACATCCCAAAACTCGCGCCGCGACACCGGATCAACGCCCGTGGTAGGCTCATCGAGTAGCAAAATCTGAGGCTGAGCTACCAGCGCACAGCACAGCGCTAGCTTTTGTTTCATGCCGCCTGATAGCTGCCCTGCCAGGCGATCGCCTAGGCCGTCTAAGCCCATCAGCGCCAGATATCGGGCACGACGCTGAGCAAATACATGGGCTGGCACCTCACGCAGCCCCGCACTATAGCGCAGATTTTCGTCAATGCTGAGGTCAAGATAGAGCGAAAACTGCTGGGTCAGATAGCCGGTATTCAGGCGGGCATCACGAGGCGCTTGATTGAGCACCCAAACATCGCCCGCGCTGGCTTCCATGACGCCAGATAAGATGTGAAAGGTGGTGGTCTTGCCCGCACCATCCGGCCCAATCAGGCCAAAGATTTCGCCCTGCTGGATATCAAAGCTGATGCCCTGCACGGCGCGGGTCATGTCATAGCATTTTTCTAGACCCGCAACGTGAATGACAGGGGGCGGGGTGGAGTGGGCGTTCAAGGAAGGGCGCAGCATGGGGACAAACATGATATGAAATGGGTGGTAAAGGAGCGAAGCATTCAGCAGTTTTTTTGCACGGAGTATACCGATATAGGCCAATGCTTTGCCCTGAAGACAGCCACCCAAACAACACGGCACAGTATTTAGTCGATCAGAATCTCCGCATCAGCGGGCATACCAGGTTTGGCAAACCCATCTGGCTGCTCCAGACGAATCCGGACACCAAACACCTGCCGGACTCGATCTTCACGAAAATAGATATTTTCAGGCGTAAACGAGGCTTCGGTATCAATCGCAGACACCTGCGCCTCCAGCGGCTGATCGGGCGCAGAATCGAGATAGACTCTGGCGGCTTGCCCCACACGCACGCGACCCATGTCGCCTTCCGGAATATAGCCACGTAAGTAGACACTGGTTGGATCTAGCACCGTCAGCAGATTGGTGCCATTGGTGACGACCTGCCCCGGTTCGACACTACGGGTAATCACGACTCCCCCAATCGGGCTGATGACGCTGAGATAATCCATTTGAGCGCTGATTTCTTGCTGTGCCGCAGCAGCACTTGCCACCTCCGACTGAGCAGCTTCCAGCTCAGCGCGAACCACCTCAAGCTGTCGTCGCAATGTTTCGAGCTGTGCGGTGCGGATGTCAGGATTAAAGCCGGTTGTCCGCACCTGCACCAGTGCTCCCTCCGCCGCGTTGACTTGGCGCTGAGCCGCTTCCACAGAGGCAATGCGGCTGTTGAGAGTAGCTTGAGCCGTTTCAAGCGTAGTCTGAGCCTGGTCAAAACGCTGTTGGGGCACGGCTCCCTCCGCTGCAAGCTGGGCGTAGCGATCGCGATCGACTAGAGCCAGACTGAGTTCAGCCCGCGCCTGATTTTCCTCAGCAGCGGCTTCACTCATCTGAGCCTGGGCAGCAGCCAAGTTAGCTTCTGATTGAGCAACGCGCCCAGCGGCATCTCCCTCAGACTGTTGCACATTGAGTCGAGCTTCTTGAATCTGGCTTTCGACCACCCCCAACTGTAGTCGGACTTGCTGTTCTTGCTGGCGTGCTGCAGACAGTCGGGCTGTTGCTCCATCTAGTCGCGCTTGGACTTCATCATCATCAAGGGTAACAATCACGGTGCCCATATCCACGCGATCGCCCTCTCGCACAGTCACCGACTCAATCCGCCCTGGCACTCTAGCATCGACATTCGTGGGATAGCCTTCTAGCCGACCACTGAGCGCCAGCACATCAGTCTGTTCTTGGGGCCAAAATTGCCAAATCGCCACCCCAATGCCCGCGATCGCCACCAAACCAATCGGAATCATAAATCGCAGCCGCGATCGCCCTAATGGCATGGCATCAGAGGTAGGGGCATGATGGCCTGATTTCGGTAGGGATTGAGCCATAGATTGCAGCCTCATGAGCGGCAGTTGCGACCAAACTAGACGGTCTAGTTTGATTACCTGATAGGATATACTAAATTCCCAGGTTGGTAAACTAGGTCAACTCTAAATCTTTAAGCACTCTATCTCATGTCTGATTCTCTGCCGCTCCTCCATCCCTCTGACGCATTCAGCACCACACCTCTCTTTTCGAATAATGTGAAGGATATGAGCGCCGTCCATCCCAAACGAGAGCAGATTCTGCGGGGCGCAACTCGGGTTTTTCTTGAACATGGCTATGCCCGCACCAGTATGGATCGTGTGGCGGCGCAGGCAGGAGTGTCAAAACAAACCATTTATAGCCATTTTCAAGACAAGAATGGGTTATTCAGTGCCCTATTTGAGCGCATCACGATCCAGCGGCTGCGGGCCGATCTCAATGCAGTCCCCCTCGAAGGCGAACCCCGTCAGGCGCTGCGACAACTGGCTGACGCGTTTCTCAAAAAGATGGATGACCCTGAATATTTGGCGCTGATTCGATTGGTAATTGGCGAATCAGGTCGCTTTCCTGAACTGGCTCAATTGTTTACGCAGACAGTCATCCAGTTTGGCTATCAGGCTATTAGTTCCTATTTGGCGGCACATCCAAGCCTCGCCATTCGTGACCCAGAGGCAACTACTCGCATTTTTCTCGGCACATTGGTTGCGTTTATTATTTCGCAAGAGCTTTTGCTAGGTAAGCTGACCATGCCCATGGAGCGATCGCGGCTAATTGATAGTCTGTTAGTCTACATTTTGGGAGATGACTCGTAGTTGGTTTTGTCTGCATCTAGGATATATTTGCTCATGGAATAGTTGCACTTCCAAACCTTATAGAGCTTCATCCTACAGCCGCAACCTATGGTTCTAGCTATGGGTTGATAAGAGGGCTGACAGGATTAATTGTAGACTTATTAGGGTGATACGGGTTTGAGATAAACCATGAACCACACGGAACGACTGACGAAACGACTCGCTAGTGGTGCTATCACGGTGATGATTGTGGTAGTTCTGAGTTTGGGAACTGGGATGCTCACCTCATCAGCCGCCACCGCTATGATTCGAGAGCATGAAGAAGCCCCCGGACAAGTACTCTATAAATCACAATGGAGCCTGCGCGATCAGCACCAGCAACCATGGCAAGCGATCGCCTTCAAACAGATTTATCCCGATCGAGTGAGCGATGTTTATCTACGGTTGGTTGGGTTTCCCGGTGCTGTTATCCTTGACCATACTCAACCGCTGACTCTTACCCCTTCAATGGAGCAGCCCTTCACCTTAGCTGATGAAGTAGATAGCCTGTTCCCTGATGATCCATCATCTGCCGCCAATGTAGGGCAATATCGACTCCAAGTGGTGCTGTCTAAGCTTCGGCCAGAGCTGCCCTTAGAGCTTTCGCTGAGGCAAACAGACGGGGAGGTCATTGCTCTGCATGTGCCGCCTTGGCTGGTGAAAGAATGGCAGCAACTCTTGGCCGACTAGTGGCGCATCCTGTGTTCAAAAGGGGTTATGTCAACTAAAGGGTGATAGAACACAGAGCGGTTAGCGTTTCGTGATCCAACGGGGCGATCGCCTGTTTTCCCTTGGAACTGATGTGGCAACAGGCTCAAAGTCTCGGCAGTCAATGGCTTCTTCCAGGAGCGCTTTGCAAGGATGCACGGTACATTTCAGGCGATAGTCTCCCGTAAAGAAGGCACAGCGGCTACAGGGAACTTGATGCAACTGTCTGAGACGCTGCACCCCATCTTGCACCGCCACGCAAATTACAATCCCAAAGGCAACTAGTCCCCCACAAATTAAAACTGGACACAGATGCGAAACAACGAACGCTGCTGCTGGCAAAACCGCTGCATCGGGCATGGATACCTCACAAAATAGGCTGAAAGCGAAACCCCGTCCGGCGTAAGCCTAAGGGCTGTTTATGAGGAAACACCCTCGTGGACGGAGCCAGTTGCTGCATGGTTAATCGCGTGTTTGACGCCAACTCAGCTCAAATACCAAATGCTGGCTTGAGCTGAGCTACCCAGGCTTTGATGCGTTCAGGTGTCAGCTCTGGTTGATTATCGTCATCGAGAGCTAGTCCAACAAATTTGCCATCTTTCAGTGCCTTTGATTCACTGAAATCATATCCGTCTGTGGGCCAATAGCCGACTGTTTGCCCACCCAGAGCCGAGATTTTTTCGGCCAAAATGCCCATCGCATCTTGAAAATTGTCGGCATAACCAATCTGATCACCGACGCCAAAATAGGCGACTATCTTGCTGCTAAAGCTGAAGTGATCGAGTTCGTCATAAATGCCGTCCCAGTCGCTTTGCAGTTCGCCAATATTCCAGGTTGGGCAGCCGATGATAATGGCGTCATACGACTCAAAATCGCTGAGTTCTGCATCAGCAATGTCGTGCAGATCAACGATCTCATCTCCGCCAAATTCTGTTTGAATCATCTCTGCAGCGGCTTGAGTGTTTCCGGTCTGTGTACCATAAAATAAGCCAATGGTTGCCATGATATTACCTGGTGATAGTCTGATGAAGTATTTACTGTAAGTGTTCTCAACTCTCACCGGCGGCTCTCCATCCTGTATCTGTTAAGACGTTGAATTTAGGGGCGATCGCACCCTAAGCTGTGTGCGCGAGTGTATACATACAGGTATTTGCAGTTCATCTAGATTGGGCATTACTTGCCGACACTCTGGGCAAAACCAATAAACACCATTTCTAGAGATGTGTTGCAGTAGCCTTCCAGAACACAATAGACAGTTCATACCTCTATGACCATGCTAAGAAATGGGAGAGATCGGAATATGGAAGGCTAGTCTGATCTCTCCCGAGGTTAGGTGGAGGAATCAGGATTCAACTGCACTGAGTGCCTTTTCAACACGCCTAAAGTCGAAGCCGATAGCGCGTAGAGCATGCCATAGATGCCCCTGCAGGAAAAAGAAAGCCAAGAAAAAGTGAGCATTGGCCAACCAGCATCGTGACGTATGTGCTCCCAGAGGAAGTTCTATCGTATCGGCAAAGTAAGGCACAATCCCCAGCTTGACATCTAACGGAGCCCCATAAAACTCAACTGGGTACGCCAGTGTATTGACTGCACAGAAATAAGCAGCCACAAACCCAGCCAGCGCAATTCCTCCCAAGGAGTATGACAAGATAGCCTCTCCTGAAAAGATCAGCACCTTTTTTGCCCACTTGAGGGGCGGAACCAAAATATGCCAGATGCCTCCTCCAATCAGCAAGATACCTACATAGATATGTCCACCGACCAAATCTTCTAAGCTGCTGATACTTGCAAAGTGAGTTTGATAGCCATAAATTACCAGCGGATCGAGCGTCGGCTGCGTGATCACCCGAACCGTTTGAGTCGTTGCATCGTATAGACCGCCCCAATACATGGCTTTAAAGACCAGTAATAATGCACCTGCACCTAGAAATAGAAGATGGTGCCCTAAAATCAGTCCTAGTTTTGGTGGGTTATCCCAGTCAAAATGAAACAGTTTGGCGCGACCTTTGGCTGTACTGAGATCAGCAGGAGCCTTAAAAGTATGAAACAGCGCGCCCGCTCCTAATACGGCGGATGAGACTAGATGCACGGCCCCGATTGCAAAGTACGGATAGGTATCGACAATTTGTCCACCGTCTCCCACTCCCAGGCCAAGTGTTGCCAAGTGCGGCAGCAAGATCAGACCCTGCTCTCCCATGGGTTGTGCGGGGTCAAACCAGGAGATCTCAAATAGCGTGAACGCCCCTGCCCAGAAAGCAATCAGAGCCGCTTGAGCTACATGTGCTGCAATAAATAAACCAGAAAGATCTGCAAAGCGAGCATTGCCGGCCCACCAGTCATAGGTGACATTTGGATTGTCGTAGGTTTGCATAACAAAATAAATCCTTAGACGAATCACGAACGAAGTTATTGAGAATAAAACTCAATAAGTAAATTGCACCATAGTTCAGAACTATTCTCAATAGAAAATCATTAAGTTTAGTTAAATAGAGTGACCTTCGAATAGCATGTTTGGTGAAAAGCCTGCATTCGGGTCATATTCTAAAAGCTTGAAGACCCTATTGGCAAACAGTTTTTTCTCCTGCTTGACCCTCGAAGCATCATTTAAACGCTAATTCGTTAACCCACACCTCAGTAAATTGGACCTGCTGATGTCGAGTAATTGGATAAGAAGTTACCATATGAAAGAGCTGAATTTGCAAATGAATATCATTTAAGTGATGAACTCAATGCATCAAAACTCTGCACCAGATATATGCAAACTCAAACTGAAGACCAATATCCCATTGCCATAGCTTGGTAGTAGAAATCGCAATGATGAATGTCTTCTATGCCATTGTTTTGGCGATCAATCCTTGTGAGGACGATGGAGACGTCTCCAGATAGTTGCCAAACGAAAGTATTGCTGGGCTTATGCCCGACGCTGAGGACAAACAGCCGCATAGAGCGCAGAATAGTCGGCATCTGCTAGCCCTGCATCTATCGTTGCCTGCAACACCCGCACCACCCCCTCAGTCAGGCTTGTTTCTAGTCCTACAGACTGCGCCGCCCCATGAAACAACTGCATATCTTTGAGCAAATGCTTGCTTGGGAAATTAGGGTCAGCAAAGTGGCGATCGCACATACGCTGAAGCTTTTTGTCAAAGGTGGGCGCATATAATGCACTCTGACGCACGATCATCAT
This sequence comes from uncultured bacterium, assembly GCA_964502605.1. Lineage (GTDB taxonomy): Bacteria > Cyanobacteriota > Cyanobacteriia > CAZCXK01 > CAZCXK01 > CAZCXK01. The sequence continues at coordinate 1,899 of CAZCXK010000028.1, read as the reverse complement.
AAACTGCTCTACATCAATGCCTTCTTGCTGCACAAACCCTAGACTCAGTGCAAATGCAGTCGTCAGAGAGCCAATTAGCTGGTTCATGGCGAGTTTCATGCCTGCGGCACTGCCCACCGGGCCAATCAGCGTCGGATCAGAGCCAAACACCTTGAGCACCGATGACCAGGTGGCAAATTGCTCCGGGGATGCACCCACCATCACTATCAGGCTGCCACTTTCAGCTTGAGGAATGCTGCCCAAAACCGGAGCTTCTAGATAGTCTGCCCCCGCTGCGGTTGCTTGCGCTGCGAAATCTCGGCTTTCTTGAGGAGCAATGGTGCTCATTTGAATCAGGGTGCGTCCCGATAAAAGAGCCTTAGCCTCGTCGGTGAAGAGTAGTGCAGCGATCGCCTCGGCATGGGTCAGCATCGTCACAATTGCATCTGCGGTGTGCAATACCTCGCTGGGCGACGCGGCGATCGCCGCTCCGGCTGCACGCAACGGCTCGAGCTTGGCTGCTGTGCGATTGTAGGCGATCACATCATGGCCTGCTTCGAGTAGGCGCATCGCCATGGGCAACCCCATCAGCCCCGTTCCTAAAAAGCCTAGTGTCATGAAAGTCCTCTGGTGTTGGCATTCACTTTTCACTGTAATACCAATCATTCATACCAATCATTCATACCAATCATTCATACCAATCAGTTCAGACGGAGGCTGCGGGTTGCAAAAATCGGAGATCTGAATTAACAAAACACAGTTTAGGATAAGGTTTACGGGTATGATGCACCGGAGATTGACCATGCCATTTCCCACCGATGACGCCAACTGGATGGACGTATGTACGCTGTTGCAAACCCACGGCACAGCGCTATCTGCCGTTTTGGCCCCCAACGACTTTCTAGAACCCATCCCCGGCACCTATCACTACAATGTGTCGTATTTGTTCCCGGCAGATCATTTCGACTTTATCGTCGTACACAAAGGCATGGTGGCCGATATTGAGCCTGCCATTCTTTCCCATGCCGTGCGTCGATTTCATGCAGTGCTGGCCAATTCGGTGTTTGTGGTCTACGCCAAATCTCCTTTGCTGAATCTAGAACCCCCAGATGAAAATGATGTGCGATCGCTAGAAGAGCAGATTGACATTGACGATATCTACAATGCTTCGACGACGCCCGTGCGCTATGCCGCTGTGATCACCACCTACAACCGCCCTGACTCTCTGGGGCGATCGCTGCCTCAGGTCTTAGCATTGGGTATCCCGGCTGTTGTTGTTGATGATGGCTCCAGTGCTGCTGTGTCGCAAGAAAACCAACGCATTGCCGACCAGCACCATACTCCCTATATCCATATTCCTAGCAATCGGGGGCTACCCAATGCCATTAATGTTGGTGTGGGCTATTGGCTGGCCGACCCTGACATTACCTGGATTTCATACTTTCAAGATGATGTCGATATTCGGCCTGATCTGCTAACAATTTTGGCGCAGATCCAGCATCCGACAGAGCGCCCATTATTGGCCGGACGAGACGCCGCCGAGCATCCGACCCTCACAACTCAAGACATTGCCGGATACAGGGTGTTGCTAAAGCGATCAATTCCGGGGCAGCATCTACACGCCCATCGACGCTATTGGCAAGCCGTACTGCCAATTCCCACACCCTATTTGGGCGCTCCCAAGCAAGATCGGGGTAAGCCCGGACAGGGAGCTGATGAAGATTGGTGGCTCACTGCTTGGTCGCCCCATTCCATTACCAAAACGGGCGGGTATGTTGTGTGCATTCCTGATTTAGTCACGACTTTCTGCCCCAATGCCGACGGCTCGACTTGGGGGAATGTAAGTTTACGATCGTCTTGACGCTGGGGATGCGCTTTAATCGAATAGCTACGATAGCTACGGATTTAGGACGATCGAGA
>CAZCXK010000027.1:0-57032 GCA_964502605.1 uncultured bacterium | reverse complement strand
GAGCCACTACATAATCAATTACCTTGCGCCAAACCCCAGATAGGGTCAGAAGCAACGCAGATGAAATGTGCAGGCACTAGCGTACCGAAAACTGGCAGACCTAGAGTGCCGTGGGCAATACAAGACCCACAACATAGTTGAGAATGCTCATGACTATTGCCAGAATAAAAGCTCCGAGAATGGCACTCCAGATGCCCCATTTTAACCGGAACCCGACAACAAGTTTGGCAGCTAACCCAAACACAATAATGTTCAAAATCAGGCCAAATAGGCCAATGGTTAAGAAGTTAATGATTTGTAGAGTGTTAATCAGCCATTGGGCGATCGCATTGAGAATGCCAAAGACGGCACCCGAGAGAAATGCTTTGCCCCAAGAGTCAATTTCAACCCCGAGCGGCAGCTTCGAGATAATAACTAAACTCAGAGTAATGACAACCCATGTGATTAAAATTGGGATGATTTCCATGATGTAAATGCTCCTTACTATACAGACAGGGAACTAACGCGCCATCGAAGCGCTCAAGCAAAGCCATATCCAGCCCATCATCGGAATCAATCAAGGCTCACCCGATTGTCATCTACAGATTGAGCGGTGGATTTAACAATGCCACGACGAATTGAGCGCGTCAGAGAATCCACAGACAGAGATTATTCTGTGAAGAATTCTGAAAAAACTATATAGTGCCGATGAATATCTTGAGTCAAATCATGACAAACTGTGATGTTCAAATCGGGCGATCGCTTTCTCAGATGCATACAGAGCCTAAAACTCAGCGTTGAGCGCAGAAAGCAGCTAGGCCAAAACAAAATCAACGTCAGTTGAGCCGTTCGTCTCACCTTCACCTGAGCGAATCGTCTGGCCACCGACCTCTACTGCAAACGGCGTATTCGCGAGACTAATATTGTAGTCAGTTTCGCTGCTGGTGTAGCCAACACTCGCGATCATCTTGCGCCCGTCTTGGCTATAGATAAAGGCCAGCATCTGATTCTTGTTCTTTTCGTGATCGCGAGCCCAAATCACCATATATTGCTTGCCCTGATATTCAAAGATTTTGGGGGAGCGATTGGGCACATAGCGTCCGGGATTGCCAAAGCTTTTATCTAAGAATTCCTGCACCGAACTAGGCTCAACATTGACATAGGCAAGCTCATCTTCAGAGGTGGGTTCTTGATCTCCAGCGCTTTCGGGAGGCGTTTCTTCCTGATCGCGGTTGCGAAAATAATCAACCGCCTTTTTGGTGCCAATTGCCCCAACGGCTGCAATTCCAGCTCCAATTAGTACGTTGCGAAGTTTGGTCATTCATCCTCCTAAAATAGTTTGCTAAGCGATAGGTTCATCATACGAGGGCGTATACCGTCTGAGTGTAAAAGGATGAGGTTAAGTCAGGCGTTAAGGTCTATTTAAGGTTGATTCATGATTCACGATCAAGCTGCAACAGCCAAAACCCGGTATAGGTCATACCAGAGTCGTCAGGTTGAACTAACAGAAAATGGAGACCCTGCGCCTGATGTTGGCGTATTTGAAACGTCTGAGCCGCACGCTTGACTTGAGTATCTTCAAAGGTGGCAATAATCCAGCGATCGATGAGCCCTGCGTCGAGGATAAGACCATCGGGTTCACCAGATACTGTATGGAGTGCTGCTGGCTTTAGGTCAGAGAGCCAGCGGGCTAGACGCATGGATAGTCGCCCCCCATCAATTACCACGCCTGGAATCGGAACCGATGAGGATAGATTCAAACTGATTGGCAGCAGTGATTCTGGCATGACTCGAAATGGCACTGGGCGATCGCGCCAAAAGGGTTCTAGATCTCCAGCGGCGATCGCGGCAAAGCGCCACTTTTCACCCCAAAGTATCTCCGGTAGAGGCAGCGGTGGGGGCTGCTCAACCCAAACGGGATCATAGGCCGCCCCAGTATAGTATTCAAGCCGCTGATAGTGGGCGGCGCGTTCTTTGAGATAGGTCTTGAGGTCAGGTGTCTGTCGCCTCGGCACAACGACAGTGTCAAAATCCTGACAGGCCGCTTCAAACAAGCTTAGCGATTGAGGTCGAAACACATGAATCTCGCTGGGCCAGATTTTGACTTGATGGGCGATCGCCTGCAACTGCTCTGCCAGCCACCCAGCATTCGCCTCCGACTGACTGCAAAATGCATGGGTCTTAAAATTTTGCTCAGGACTACAGAGAACCAACTCCCAAACAGGATATCCTGCTGCATCGCGCAGAGGACGGCGATAAAAATCAGCTTGCCAAACCGTCATGATTTAGTCGTTCTCCGGTGCGATCGACACTGGATTGTCTTGTTCCTCGATCTGAGTCTCCAACTCCGTCAGCCGATCTTGCAGCACAAACACATCCTGCCGAGTCTCAATCACCAGTGTTGCTAAGCGGTCAAACATCGGATCGCCTACCCAATCAGAATCGTCTAAGGCAACCGGCGGCAAGGGTGTAGGCAGAGGCGCAGTCATGCCACCCGTCGAGCGACTAATCCGGTTGACCTGAGCCTCAAGCTGACTGACCCGAGCCCGCAACCGAGTATTTTCTGACTCAACGCGCGCGATCCGAAACGTCAAACCTGCATCTTGAGCACGGGTTGGCGCGTGCCACAGCCCCCCGATCAGCCCCGCAAGGATCGCCAGGCTAAGTATGATCTGAACAACGCGCAGAAAAGATGTTCGCATCACCGTTGCCCCACTCAAGCATTATTTGTTCTATCTCCAGTCTAAGAATGTTAGAGAAAACGGTTTGCACCTCAGCAGATCAGAGCCTGACGCATGAAATCAAGTGATTCTATTAAAATCCCCGACGTCTGATTAGCGACTTAACTGCCCTAGCAGCAGGCCGATCAAGATGTCGGGGATTGGCTCCAAAATTATCCAGAAATTTGGCAAGGCCACAGTTGCCTAGAGAGAAGCACTAGCCAAAATCGGCTCTGAACCCGCTACGGTTTCTGGAACATATAGATGCGTCACATATTGAGCAATCATGCGATCGGTATTGAAAACCGGGGCATTCGTCCGAATAGAGGCTTTCATTTTTTGTACCCAACCCGATGAGAAACCCTGCTCATTCTGGCTGTAATACAGCGGCACAATCTCGGTTTCCAGCAGATGGTAGAGCGAGTCAGAATCAATCTGGTCTTGCAGATTCTGGTTGCTGGTGTGGGCATCTTCGCCAATCGCCCAGCCGTTGATGCCTTTGCCAGTCGCATCAGCCTGGTAGCCTTCACACCACCACCCGTCTAAGACGCTGAAGTTGATACCGCCATTGAAACAGACTTTTTGGCCACTCGTGCCAGATGCTTCTAGGGGACGACGTGGATTATTCAGCCAGACATCAACTCCTTGCACCAGCTTTTGAGCCGTATAAATATCGTAATCTTCGATGAAGGCGACGCGATCGCGTACCGCCGGATGCTTGCACCACTCCATTAGTCGCTGAACGATGCGTTTGCCTTCTTCATCTGCTGGATGAGCCTTACCAGCAAAAACGATTTGCACAGGACGGTCAGAGTTACCAAAAATCTGCAGTGCCCGATCGGGATCACGCATGATCAGGGCTCCACGCTTATAGGCGCTAAACCGACGCGCAAAGCCGATCGTCAGCACATTTGGATCAAGCAGATGATCAGCAGCATGGAGCAAATCAGGCGATTCACCTCGGGCCTGCCGTGAATTCTTCACTCGCGCCCGCGTGTAAGCAATCAAGCGCTCCTTCAAAATTTGGTGACGACTCCACAGTTCGATATCTGGAATCTGATCTACCTTTGACCACATAGCCCCGTCAGACACACGGATTGACCAATCTTCACCCAGATGGGTCGCATAGAGATCGCTCATGAGAGGAGCTGTCCAGGTTCTGGCATGAACGCCATTCGTGATGAAATCGATAGGGATGTCTTCTTCGGCTCGCTCAGGATAGAGAATTTTCCACATTTTGCGAGAGACTTGGCCGTGCAATTCACTGACGCCATTGGCAGCTCGGGTCAGGCGCAGCGCTAGCACAGTCATGCCAAAGGGTTCCCAAGGATCACCTAAGCGGCGGGCACCCAGAGCCAAAAACTGCTCACGGGATAAGCCCAACTCTGGCCAGTAGTGCGCAAAGAACGAGTCCATCAGATCGGGCGAGAAGACATCATGCCCTGCTGGGACGGGGGTATGGGTCGTAAATACGGAGCGATCGCGCACCGACGCCTCAACATCGTAGAAAGATTTGCCCGTCCGCTGAATCTCTAGCCGAGCCAGCTCTAGCAGACAAAATGCCGCATGTCCTTCGTTGAGGTGGTAGTTAGACGGTTCGATGCCAATTTTCTGTAAGGCACGCACACCACCCACACCCAATAGAAATTCTTGGGCGATCCGAGTTTCCTGATTGCCGCCATAGAGATGACCAGTCAGCCAGCGGTCGATGGGGTCATTATCCTCACGATCGGTATCCAGCAGGTATAGGTCAACCCGCCCAACGCGAGCCTTCCAGACCTGAGTTTTAACCAGCCGCTGCCGAATTTCGAGCTCAACGGTGACGGGTGTGCCCTGTTCATCGCAGATCAGCTCTAGTGGCATCTGGTCAAACAGATTATCAACATAATAATCTTCTTGCCAGCCACTGCGGCTCAGGCGTTGGCGAAAATAGCCCTGCCGGTAGAGCAGACCCACACCGACAAGGGGCACCCCCAAATCAGAGGATGATTTGAGGTGATCTCCGGCTAAGATGCCCAAGCCACCCGAGTAGACGGGGAGCGATTCATGAATGCCAAATTCTGCACAGAAGTAGGCGACTGGGTGCTGGGGCGACAGTTGAGGAGCCGCGCGATGCGCCCAAGTGTTGCTGTCAGCCATGTATTCGTCAAACCGACGGACGAGGCTGTTTAAGCGGCGCAAATAGTGGGGATCTTCTGCAATTTGGGTGAGGCGACTGTAGGAAACAGACTGGAGAAAGGCGATGGGGTTATGTCCGGCCTGATCCCACTGGTCGGGGTCAATGCTATAGAAGAGCGAGACCCGTTCGGTTGTCCAACTCCACCAGTAGTTGTAGGCAAGATCGGCTAGCCGCTTGAGAGGCAGTGGTAGCCGCTCGCTGAGTTTGGCGGCAGGACTCATCAAGTGATTCTGAACCATATTTAGCTGAACTCTCTCAATGCTTCGGTTGAAGGGACGTACCAGATTTCGGCCTGACCGCTGCCCGGTTCAAAATCTGATTGATAGTCTTTCATCTTTTAACATTTACAGGAGTGGGGACGATCGCCCCTGTTTCTTCACACTCTCTACAGTTTCTCAACTTAAGTTTGCATCTCAATCATAGAAATTTAAATGCATCGAGCGCTACTATGAACGGATATCTAAATTTGAATATCTAAATTCGGCATTGCTGATCACTCGCAGACAGGCTGCACCTGTTAACTCGTTTTCGACCATGACCCCACGTCCTGCCTTGACCCAATTTGGCGATCGCATGTCGCATCTCAGCGGTGTGCGCGCCATTATGAAAGACATCGATGAAACCCTACGGGCTGATCACCACCGCGAGTTTATTAACTTGAGTGCCGGAAATCCAGTTATATTACCGGCGGTTGAGCACCTGTGGCGAGACTGCACGGCTGATTTGCTGTCTAGCTCTGACTATGGAGACGTGGTCTGTCGCTATGGCTCTAGTCAGGGATATCAACCCTTAATTGAGGCCATCGTCAATGACTTTAACCAGCGATATGGCTTGATGCTGAGCGATCGCAACATTCTGATTACTGCAGGTAGCCAGAGCCTCTATTTTCTGGCCGCTAATGCCTTAGGAGGCTATACCCAAGACGGAGTACTGAAGCGCATCGTGCTGCCCCTGAGCCCAGACTATACGGGCTATGGCGGCACAACGCTGTATCCTGAGGCGCTGACGGCCTATCGGCCATTCATCGAAACGGGAAAACAGGCCCATCGATTTAAGTACCGGCCTGATTTTAGTCAGCTTGAGATTGATGAAACCACAGGCTTTGTGCTGTTTTCGCGACCGTGCAACCCCACGGGCAACGTGCTAACAGATGCGGAAGTCGATCAACTCACTACAATGGCATCTGCCTATAGTGTGCCTGTTTTGATTGACTCGGCCTATGCACCGCCCTATCCAGCGCTCAATTTTGCCCCGATGACACCCCGTTTTGGTGATGCCATTGTTCATTGCTTGAGCTTATCGAAGGCGGGGCTGCCAGGCGAACGTATCGGCATCGCTATTGGAGCTAGCCAGATTATTCAGGTGTTAGAAGCCTTTCAAACTAATCTGTGCTTGCATTCGTCTCGTTATGGGCAGGCGATCGCGGCTCGGGCCATTACTAGCGGGGCTCTCGCCGACATCGCTACTACGGTGATTCGTCCCCATTATCAAGAAAAGTTTGCCATTCTTGAAGCCACACTGGATCAGGCCATGCCCAAAGAGGTGCCGTGGTTTCTTCACTTGGCAGAGGGCTCAATTTTCGCCTGGTTATGGCTCGCAGATCTGCCAATTTCTGACTGGGAGATGTATGAAGTGCTGAAGCGTGCAGGCGTCATTGTGGTGCCGGGGAGTCCATTCTTCCCAGGGCTGACAGACGACTGGGCTCATACGCGCCAGTGTTTCCGCATCAGCCTGACCGCAACGTCTGATGAGATTAGCAGTGCGATGCAGACATTGGCACAGGCAGTCCAGCAGGTTTATCAACAATCAGCTGTCGCCGTATAGGACCTGCCACGCGTGAGCATAAAAAACGAAGAATCGTCGGATATTAGCGAACTGTCAAAGCGTCTGGCGCAAGACTGGCTAGAAGTTGGTCGCGTTGTTGCGCCCCAGGGCTTGCAGGGAGAGGTGCGTATCTATCCTGATTCTGATTTTCCAGAGCGGTTTGTGGTGCCCGGCACTCGCTGGCTTCTCCGTCCGAGAGCATCTGAACTGGAGGCGATTGAGCTGCTAGCCGGACGTTTTTTGGCGGGCAAAGGGCTGTATGTGGTGCAACTTGATGGCATTACCGATCGAGATCAGGCAGAAGACCTGCGGGATACTCGACTGTTTGTGCCCATGAGCGATCGCCCAGTGCTAGACGAAAACGAGTTTCATGTGACTGATCTAATTGGCTTAGCGGTTTACCATCAGGCCACTCAGGCACATCTGGGCACCGTCACAGACGTTCTGCCTGCTGGCAATGATTTACTTGAGGTGGAGCTACTTCATCCCGATGATCCAAAGCACTCACGGGTGCTGATCCCATTTGTGATTGAAATCGTGCCGGTGGTGGATTTGCAAGCGCGTCGGGTGGAAATTCTCCCGCCCGATGGGTTATTAGCCCTCTAACCGACGGTCTCTGAGGCGATGTTCTTCCTCGATTAGCTCTCGATTGAGGAAATAGTTGAGAAATGTGCGAATCACGGCGATCGCTCCAAGCCGACCCAGTTCGGCAAATGACGGAGCTATTGTCGTCGAAAGAATATCCGCACCCAGCTGAAATTCGAGCGCCAGTGCCCACCAAGCTCCTAACCGCAAGCGCAAATTCAAGAATTGCCCTGAGTGCTGACGTGGAGGCCGGACAATCGACCATAGAGCTGAGAGCAAACCCAAAAACACGCAGCTAACGGCGATCGCTTCCAGGCAGCTTTTTAACAGCTCCACAACTAAATTCAGGCTCGTTTCCAGGGTTGAGTCAAGAGTTTCAAAGATAGAGGCGTAAACCATTGAGAAATTAAAGCCTAACCATCACTGAGAGACTATCGCCAAATGATACATCCTCGCTTGCCGTTCAGATTTTTCCCGAATTGGGTCAACTACATTTTGACCAAATCGTCTAGGCTAGTGAGTTCTGATCATGCTTGGGCATGATGACCTTACTATCATCGGAGTGGCATGAACGTTAGGGCAAAACTGGTTCGCACTACCACACTGATTGCTCGATTATTCTCTCGTCTAAATTTTGAAACACTAACGCATCCTGACTATCCGATTGCACCACAGCGATTTCCCTTTTTTTATGGATGGGTCATTGTGATTGTCTGCACCATCGGCGTCATGATGAGCATTCCCGGTCAAACGATGGGAATGAGCGTCTTCACCGATTCTCTGATTCAAGTTACCGGCATCTCTCGCTTGCAGTTGAGCAATGCCTATTTTGTCGGCACGCTAACCAGTGGGCTGCTGCTGCCCTTGGGTGGTCGGTTGCTTGATCGCTTTGGGGCACGGGCGATCGCCTGTGGAGCTTCTCTGGTGCTAGCGGCAACGTTATGCTACCTCAGCCTCAGCGATCGCATTATCCGCTTGATTCAGCATTGGGTTCCAGCTAGCAATGCGACTGGGGTGGCTTTAGTCGTGTTGGGTTTGGGATTTATTAGCCTGCGCTTTAGCGGTCAAGGAATGTTGACCATGGCCAGCCAAACGACGATGGGCAAGTGGTTTGATCGGCGGCGTGGGTTTGTATCTGGGCTCTCAGGCATCTTTTTCTCATTTGCCTTTTCGGTGGCTCCGCTCCTGTTTAGCCTATTGATTGATGTCTTTAGCTGGCGAGGAGCTTGGTGGTTATTAGCCAGCCTAGTTGGAGGCGGCATGGGGGCGATCGCCTGGATATTTTATCGAGACAATCCTGAAATCTGCGGCCTAGAGATGGATGGAAGACTGCCGCCATCAGATCAGCAGCGGCTTCCTCAAAAGAACACCAAACCAGAACTACAGGATGTTCCCAGTTTGGCACCTGCTCAGGACGTTGCCGCTCCAGCCCTCAAACGGGCACACCGGAGTCATCGAGACTTTTCTCGTCCAGAAGCCTTAGTCACATTGGCCTTTTGGGCGATCGCCCTAGCACTCTCCTCCCACGCTTTAACGATGACAGGGATCACGTTTCACATTGTCGATATTGGCGCAGCCGTGGGAATATCGCGTACTCAGATTGTGTCTATCTTTTTCCCGATTGGTGTGTTTGCGACCCTGATGGGCTATGTGATTGGCCTAATTTCTGATCGAGCCCGACTCCAGCTCGTATTCGTCGGCATGATGGTGTTTGAATCTCTGGGCATTGCCGCGATGGCCAATGTCCAAAGTGGCTGGGGGCGTGGATTCGCCATTGTAGGTTTGGGGCTGAGTGGAGGCTGCTTTGGTACCCTCTCAACGGTTACACTGCCCCGCTATTTTGGCCGGATGCATCTGGGGGCGATCGCCGGGATGCAAATGATGAGCATGGTGATTGCTAGTGCCATTGGGCCGTCTTTGCTGGCCATATTTAAGAATGCTCTAGGGTCTTATCACCTAGGTCTCTATGTCTGTGCGGCACTACCACTCACGCTGATCATTCCACTCTTAAAAATGCAGAATCCTCAGGACAAAATGCAGAATCCTCAGAATAAATAGAGGCGTCTGATTCGGGGTAGAGCCAGCCAACTCAGGAGAAGACGTGATGCCATTGCTGGCTGGGCGCTATCAACCTGCACAAGCTAAACAGGATCGTCAGGTTTAATTGGGTTAGCAGCACCATCGCACTGGCATCATGTTGAACATTACTCTGGGTCAATCTAGCTCTTGTGGATCCGTACAACATGTTTAATCAAATGCCCCCGCTATCAGAGCCTGTTTGGTTAACTTCGCATCTTTTCTTCAGCTCCGGATGGAGCATATCGAGAACGGCGGTTAAAGGATTCCCATTCATTCGCTATCCTATGGGGTAGAAGTCTGCTGCTGATATCTTCTTCTACATTAAGACCGTATTACCTATGCTGTCACAAATTGTCCGCCCGATGGTTCGCACTCAGATTCGTTTACTGGCTAACAGTCAGGCAACCCGCGCCACATTAATCACCACGATTGCTCAATGGCTGGGTTTCTTGGGAGTACGGGCTCAGGTTAATCATGTAGATACGGTTTCTGATCAAATTCAGGTATCGATTATTGTTGGCAAACCGGATGCTTGCGACGAACGCGACTGGGAACTCATTCTCAGCAATTTAAATCAGCATTCAATGTCAGGTGATGCAGTCCCCATGACGGCAGCACAGATGACACCTCAACAGCAAACCAAACTCCAACGTCTGCTGGCTTATGTGATTCAGGTTGGTAATCCTGATAGCGTGCCTGATTGGCATCTGCTGCATCCACAGTTGCAAGCGTTGGGGTTTGACGCAGCAACAATTTTAGGGATTCGATCGGCACTCAAGGTGCCGCAGTCGTTTGACCATCTGATGACAGGGCTAGATGCCGACGTTGCCGCGATCGCCCTTTCAAAAGCGGTGAGCATTGCGTTACTCGATCGAGACGTTAATCCGTCTGAAGACCAGGCTCTATCGGCACTCTTGAAAGCCATGAAAGATCCAGCCTAGATGTGCCCAGTCAGATGAGCCGTGTCTTGGGCTCTGTCTCATTTGCTCTCTACGAGAAGGCATTTGACTTAACGATGCCGAACATACCCGATGAGTGAGGGGATGTTGCCTTGACCTCTCAGTAAATTGGAGGATATGTGTGATTATGCCTGTGGCGATCGCGACAAGGTAATCTTACCGTTTCGATTGAAAAAAGGCTTGAGTCATGTCCAGCAGATGATTAGATCGCCCAGTTTCAGCAGATTTACTGAGATCTTCATCAGGCGTTTACCAAAATTTACTGACGCTTGACTAGAGTCGAGTGATGCCGATGCAAGTATAGAACTATACGCACCACCGAGCAGTTCTAGGTCAACCGGGTTCATAATCGAGCTCAGTCTTCTCATCACTTTCCATGGGATCAGTTGCGCTTAGTCTGTGTTTTGCCTGGTTCATGTTTTGCCTGGCTCACAGGCTGCTGAACATGACACTGCATCGCGTGGCTTGCATTGCCCCTTGATTCGACGTGTCACTCATTGCTGTTACTTCTATGAAGGGTCTGCTGAAACTTCTTCTTCGACTAAGTGCCCCCCAAACGTCAACCGGATTTACGCTAATCGAGCTACTTATTGTTGTTGTTATCTTGGGTATTTTGGCGGCGATCGCCCAACCTGTATTTCTCAACTCTGTCCGCAAGGCTAGAGAAGCCCATGCTAAAGAATATCTGGGTCAGATTAATCGAGCCCAACAGCTCCATTATTTTCAATTTCAGCAGTTTGGCAATCTCCCTGAATTAGGTATTCCGAACCAAATCAACAACTATCAGGTCAGCACTACCATCAGTGCAACTGAAGTGATGACGATTGCCCAACCCGTTTCTCCTGATCTGCATGGGTTTGCTGGGATTGTTCGCATTGGCACTGTCAACAGCAGCCCCGTAGCCCAAACCGAGCTTTGTCAGGGTCGCCTTGGCCAAGCCCCGATCCCAACCGATTGCTAGCTCTTGATCGACAGTCTTTAGACCTGCAAGTGACCATCTTCTAGATGAGCGACACAGTCAGCGATGTCTTGGATGCGTGGATCATGGGTCACCATCAGCACCGTACATCCTTCGTCTTTTGCGAGCTGTCGGAGCAGCGAAATCACTGTATAGCCGCTCTGCGAATCAAGTGCGGCTGTTGGTTCATCTGCCATAATAATTGGCGGATTGCCTGCCAAAGCACGGGCGATCGCCACCCGCTGTTTTTGCCCACCCGACAAATCACGCGGCAGAGTCTGGAGCTTATCGCCCAAGCCAACTTGTTCTAGCAGTTGAACAGCCTTACTGCGGATATGACGCTTGCGAACGCCTTTGACCTTAAGCGAAATCGAAATATTTTCGAGGGCTGTTAGGGCCGGAAAGAGATTAAACCCTTGAAAAATAAAGCCGATATTGTGCAACCGGAAGCGAGAAAGCTGCGATCGCGACATGGTTGTGATGTTGTGCCCCAAAAGACATACCGTCCCAGTGGTGGGCGTCAAAATACCTCCCAAAATAGAGAGTAGCGTCGTCTTCCCCGAACCCGATGGCCCCATCAGCAGATGAATGTCTCCAGAAGCGATCGTTAAATCAATATGCTGGAGTACCTCAAAACTCTGGCTACCACTGTGAAAAATCATGCCGACATCTTGAGCCGCGATCGCTGGAACTTGAGCGTCTCCTGCATGCCTCCATGCACTATTTATGCTCAGCCGATCAAGCTTAGTGAACCCGTTCGAATCGATTTGAGAAGCAGTCATGAGTATCAGGAGTTATGAATCGAATCGCAATCATCATCAAACGTGGAGAGAGTAAACCGAGCGAGTTATAACCACTAAAGGTCTTCTAAGGTCTTCATAACTTGGAAAGCAGCTTTTCACCTCTAGGTGTCAGTGCAGTCCCAGCATAATCCGAGGTTGAACCTTACATTGAGGCAGACCAAGCCGATCAACCCTGAGTACGACCAAATCCAGTCTAGTTCTACAGGTACTAGTTGACCCATCTAAGTACACTGCACCCCTTTACTTAGTCTAATTCGATCAGCCTGGAGGCTCAGTAACGATTAACACGGAAGCCTCTGACAGGTCATGCCTTAAACACAATAGCAGGATCAACATGAGTCACCTTTTGAATTGCAAATAACGCCGACCCAACGCACATGAATAGTGTAATTCCGAAAATGCCAGTGGCCATTAGCGGGGTAATTAAAATCATGATGCCCTGAGTTTCGAATGTCCAAACACCAAGAGCCAAACACAACGCAATACTCGGCGTATATCCCAAGACTGACATCCATAGAGCCTGCTCAATAATTACACCATAGATGACTCGATCAGACGCTCCCATTGCTTTTAGGGTGCCATATTCTCTCAGATGATCTGCCACAGACGAATAGAGAATCTGTCCCACAATCACCATACCCACAATCATGCCAACAGTTGCTCCTAATCCCAGAACAAAGCCAATCCCAGTCCGCAATTGCCAGTAGTTACGAGTTCGATTGGCCATCTCGTCACGCGTGTAAGCCTGTGTGCCAGAGAGTGCTGCTTCTAGGCGTTGTTTAAGCGCATCTAGATCTTGATTTGGTGCAGCTTTCACCAACACATACGAAATCGGATCAGATAAATTCAAGGGCTGAGGCTCAGACGCGCCATCTGACTCATCTGACGAATCTTCAATCTCGTATACTGTGGTGCAGTTGAGCCCGCCACCCTGCTGCACTTCACATTGCACACTCGACGACAGCCCAGCCGTTGAATAGGCTTTTGCATTACGCAGTGACGTAAATACAATCGAGCTAGACACAATTGATTGGGTGCCGCGCGTCAAACCCACAATTCGAGACACTTCGGAATTAATGCTGGCTTCTGACATCACGCCGTCCACATCCAGCGAATCGATACTAGCTTCATCGAGCATGATGGTGTAAGGCTGGCTGAGATCGCTCAGGCTACCTTCCACAATCTCACGCAGTCTAAACAATTGACCACTAGGGTCAAAGCCGATGATCCGAGTTGGCGCAATATTTCCAGATGGGCCTTGCCAACGCCCACTTGAGAGTGCCAGCGGTTCAGCGAGTTCAACGCCTTCAACCTGCTCAGCCTGAGACACCCGTTCTAACGGAATAGGCTGCGTCAGTTCAAAATAGACCATTTCTTCAGCCGCCACCCAAATGTCAGCTTCTGAGTCATCGATCAGCCGAGCCGTCGAACGAGTAAACCCATTGAGAATGCCCAACTGAATCGTGACCAAGCTAACGGCAAACATGATGCCTGCTTGAGCAACTAAAAATCGAGGGATGTCCTCAAACAGATTCTTTCGAGCGATTGAAACCATTCCGCTTTGCCGAGAAATTTGTTTGGATCTTGACACCTCACACCTAAAGCCAGTAGCAGCACCAACTGCCCTATTCCGGCTGTAGTTTTATAAGGGGCAAGATGTTGAGTATCACCATCTTTACAAAGTGTAGTGGAAAAAGGCGGTGGATATTGGAGTGCTGTCGCTCGCGACTCATCCTGCATCAGGTCTCAATCATGAGAGTTAAGCCACCATAGCTTCGTTTATTTATGACCATGTACTTGCATCGAGAGAGGTTGGCATAGCCCAGCCTTTACAAGATGACAGCACTCATGCGATTGCAGACTGCTTTAGAACGTCTTGTGTTCAACCAAATTCTCATCTTCAACGACTCCTGCCCAGCGTCTCGACATGAAGCCAATTGGCTTCACAAGCATAATCAGAACTCATCTAGGACTGTTGGTGATACGATCGCTTAATAAACCTTTGTGAAAAACTGTAAACAAATCTTGCTCTTGTTCTTGCCGGACTCTCATAATCAACATGTTCCGTTATCAAACAAATGATAAGCAAAATCGGTATGGGAAAAGGTATCAAACATCCCGCGTAAACCGATAAAGTAATGATTAGAAGAGAGTTTAGGAGCGATCGCCATAATGGGTCTGATTAAAAAATTGTTTGGAGGCATCTTTGCCCTCCTCGGAGGCACTTTGGGCTTTTTTGGAAAGGTTTTGGGGATTGGAAAATCTAAATATTTCTTAGAGTTGGATGACGCCAATATGCCAGCCTCCTCTAATACCCAGCAGGCAAATCGCGCTAGTGCTACGGCACCAGAACCACAGCAGTCTGCAACGGCTACAAAGCCAGCTTCGATTGATGCAACAGTACCTGCTACAGGCTCAAAAACTTCCTCCAAGGCGAATTCAAAGGCTTCACCTAAGGCAGAATCTAAAGCTAACTCCAAGGTAGAATCAAAACAATCTGCCTCTCAAACTGAAGCGGAAAGTCAGTCTGCGGCACATGTTACCCCACCTAGCCGTCCTCAACCTGTGCTGACGACCTTTGCGCCCAATTTTATGCTATCTGTGTCCTCTCAGAATGGTCGGCGACGTCCAGGGGCAAACATGGCCATGTATCTGGATATGGCAAAGCAGATGAGTTCATCGTCAGGTCGTGCTTGAGCTTAAGACGATTTGAGCCAGTTAGTGCGGTGGGTTGAGAAAAATCAGGCTGCTGTAAACATGAAAGGCTTCGTCCCAGTGAGAGCGACTCTTCCGAAACAGGTCAATGTGAGTCTCAAAATTTTCGATCAGGTCAAAATGCTCCAGTGCATTTTCGGCAAAGCTGTTGAAGCCTGTTAATGCGGGAGCTTGCTTGAGGTGTTGACTTAAGGCGTTGAGCAAGGCATTCCATCGGATTCGCGTAGTTGAATGATTGGAACCGATTTGACCGTTTCGTTGAGGTTCAAACTGAATGCCCTCTCTAAACTGATAGCTCTGATCGCAGATTCTCAAAATACAGTGACGTTTGGGAAGATGCAAATCGCAAACCTGGGCATAGTCCTGGGTTTTTTCTTTGCGCGTGAGCTTATTTTGAGCGTTTAGGTCTACTACGTCTTCAAAGATCGGCAGCATTGCTCGCACTTGATAAGAAACCTCAGCCCAATCAAACCGAATAGAACCCAGTTGACCAGTTTCGTTTTTGCAAACCAGCGTAGGCTCAGGTGTGAGGGTCTGCAAAAATTGCACCCGAAACACTCGCAGCTTGCAGATGTCTGATAATGCGGCTGAAAATGCGGGAATGCCAGCATCACGCAACTCGTTTGCATAGGTCTGAATTTCTGCGATCGCCCCTTTGCGATAAAGCCGCCAGCCTCGGCTCGGCAGCTGCAGTTCTGCTGTGTAAGGATCAAGCTTCATGATGCGAGCCAAGCACTGAGCCATGGGCTTGCGTGCATCTCCACGGATGGGTTCTAAAATCAGGAATCCTGTTCCGGTGGTATTGCCTAGCTCAGCTTCAGCTTGAGCGATCGCGTCTTGTCGCCGAGCCGCTGCTGCTGCATCCAGGCGCATTAGCCCCTGCCTAGCCTGAAGCGCAATTCGAGGACTGATCACCTTTTGCAAAAGATCTCGGTAGCCAGCTTCGGCATCTCCAGGCTGATCATTGACTTCTTGCAACTTCGCTTGATACAGACGCACCCAAGGGTCATGAGGCGATCGCTGCAGTAGAGGAGCGAGGAGCTGACTGGCTCGCTTAAAGTTATTTTGCTCAAAGGCTGCGGCAATTTCGTCAATCATAGTCGGCAATCCCTGATCCGCATTGGCTTACTCATTTGTATCATCTGTACGTTCGAGAATTGCAGCGACGATCGCTAGTGCTGCAATCGGAGCCGTTGAGGCTCTGAGGATACGCTGTCCCAGGGAAATTGGCTGATAGCCTGCCGCGATCGCCTGATGGGTTTCTATGTCTGTCCATCCACCTTCTGAGCCCGTTGCAATCAAAACAGAGGCAATATGTGGCTGGGGCATGAGCTGAGTGAGCAAATGAGGCGATCGCCCTCTGGCAACACAAATAAAGCGCTGTTCTGCAGCAGTTGGAGGAGACTGAAGTGCTTGAACCGCCGAGATCGGATTGCAGATTGTCGGGATAAATTGCCGCTCAGATTGCTCAGCGGCTTCTTGCGCAATCCGTCGCCAGCGCTCGATCTTTTGTGGGCTGGGGCGTAGCAGAGTACGATCGCTGACCACAGGCTGAATGCAGGCAACCCCCAACTCAGTAGCAGCGCGCACAATATCGTCCATGCCTTGTTTGGGCATAGCAACTAATAACGTCACTGAGACAGAAAGTTCCGTTTGCACGGCCATGCGACCACAAATCTGAGCCGCTTGAGGTGCAGTCAGCTCTGCTAACCACCAGTCTCCCAGACCATCCAGCACAACAAAGCGATCGCCTTCCCGCAAACGCAAAACCCGACAGAGATAATGCTGCTGATTAGAAGTCAGAACAACAGTTTGCCCAGAAATCTGAGCAGGAGCGATCGCCAGTCGTTGCAGCTGAGTCATACTGCCAACATCAGCCGTTATCCCAACTGTTTTAAATAAGCGGCGATCGCGTCATTGGCAATCTCGGTCATGGGTTGCCCCTTTTGGGTAGCCACGGCCTTGAGATGCTTATAGACTTCGTCGCGCACGCCAATTCGATGGCGTGACTTACCACTAGACGAACTCGAGCTGCGAGTCGCACTAGAATCTGAACCCGGCTTATAGCTGGCCGCAAACTGCTGCAGCGCCTCAAACCCGACGCGATGGCAAAAATCACCAAAACTTTCGGGAGTAACACGACGCTGCTGCTCCTGCTTGAAATAAACTAGCAAGGGCTCTAGCGTAGTTTCCAAATCTTCAGCCGCCATTTTGTCGAGATAAGGAGCAGAAAGCCGCGTCTGATTAGGATCTGCTCCTAGCCAGACCTGATAAGCTCCAGGAGCTTGCCCAACTAAGCCCAATTCGGCTAGGTAGGGGCGAGCACATCCATTGGGGCACCCGGTCATGCGAATCACAAAATGCTCTTCTGGCAATTCCAGCTTTGTCAACAATTGCCGGATGCGCTCAACCATGCTGGGCAAGATCCGTTCAGATTCGGTGATGGCCAACCCGCACGTCGGCAGCGCCGGACATGCCATCGAATATCGCACCAGCGGATCGATCGCCAATTCGCCTTGTACGCCACAGCGATCGAGAATAGCCTGGATATCGCGCTGCTGGGCCGGGTCAATGTCGTAGAGAATAAGATTATGATTGGCTGTTAACCGCATCGGCAAGGCAAAGGCTTGCTCAATTTCCCGCAGCGCTGTCTTAAGCTGCAGTGTAGTAGTATCTTGAACTCGGCCATTCTCAATGGAAATTCCTAGAAATAACCTGCCATCTCCCTGGTCATTCCAGCCTAAGAAGTCTTTGTATTCAAACTGAGGTAGCGATTTAAACGGCAGGAGGGCTTTCCCAAAATACTCTTCGACTGTAGAGCGAAATCGTTCTACACCCCAATCGTGAATCAGGTATTTCATCCGCGCATGACGACGGCTGGTGCGATCGCCATAATCGCGCTGAGTCGCGACGATCGCCTTGAGTAGGTCATAAACGTCATCTTTGGCAACGTAGCCAATTGGGTCAGCCAATCGGGCAAACGTTTCTTCTTTGTTGTGGGTGCGCCCCATGCCGCCCCCCGTCAGCACATTAAACCCTTCCAAATCGCCCTGAGAATTGACCATCACAACCAAACTGACATCTTGAGAATAAAGGTCGATCGAGTTATCTCCTGGCACCGTCACCGCACACTTAAACTTGCGCGGCATGTAATGTTCGCCATAGATGGGTTCTTCATGATTGCGAAAAATAGTGCCATTGCCATTGCGCTGACGAGCTGCAACTACATCTGGGTGCTCTTCTGCCGTCATCAGTTTTTCGCCATCGAGCCAAATCTCGTAATAAGCTCCTGTCTGAGGAGTGAGGAGATCAGCAATGCGATCGGCATATTGCCGCGCAATCACATACTCGGGGCGATCGGCATAGGGGGCAGGCGGAGCCATCACATTGCGGTTTAAATCGCCGCAGGCTCCCAAGGTTGATCCCATATTCCGAATGATGTTAGAAAACACCGTTTTCAAATTCTTCTTGAGAATGCCATGAATCTGAAACCCCTGGCGAGTTGTGACTCTGAGCGTGTGGTTGCCATAATCGTCAGATAACCGATCCAGCGCTAGATAGAGCTGAGCTGGAATGAACCCTCCGGGATTTCGGGTTCGCAACATGAACTGAAAATCTTTCTCTTGACCTTTGATCCGATTGTCACGGTTATCTTGCTGATAGGAACCATGAAATTTGAGAATTTGCAGCCCATCATCACTAAAGTGGGTTGTGTCTTGGAGAATTTCAGTTGCTACAGGCTCTCTCAAGGCATGACTGCGCTCTTTGATGCCTTCAAGTTTGGATACGTTTTGAGGTTTTGTCGGAGTCGTTACCATTTCACAAACCGGATGAGTCGGGACAATGACGCGTGTGAACTCAAATCAATTCTCAGGTCAATCTAGAGTGAACCCAGAGCACTATCTAAATCAGGTTTAACCCAGCAGTTACCTGACGGAGTTCGGATAGATTGCCTATAATCCGAACGAAATGCTTGGACTGCAATAGAATTGGGGACAGTCTTAAGTTGAATCTCTTCAGGTCTTCTCTCTAGAGGACGTTTTCAAGCAACTGATCGCATTGAATGCAAACAAAGGGTGGCGATCGCCCACATCTATTGTGGCATATCAGTGGCGATCCATCTCCGGTAACTCCATCGGCATTAAGGAGAATATAAGATTATTAACCCCATCATCCTATTTTTCAACTCTGGTCAGATTAATCATTAGAAAGACTTTAGACCCTGCTACATGCGCGGCAGGCAGAGCAATCACATTTAAGTAATCATCTGTTCTAATGACGATTGCAAATCTTGGGTAAGTTGGGCGATCGCCCTCCGACGATTGTGCTGATAGTCATCCCATCGATCTGAAACTGAAAGTGGCTCTCCAACTGTAATTTGAGCTGTTTGAGCCCCAAAATTAGGACGAGTTGCTTGGGCGTTTCCTTTCAATTGGTTAACGGTGCGCCAGACCAGCAGTATTGTGTCAGCAAAGCGTTCAACCGTAGGCTTTTCAGCCACATATTTGCCAGTTACGCTGACAAAATTTTCCACCAAACGCATGTGCCAAATCCGCAAATCGGCTTCTTCTGCAACTAGGTCAGCCAATCCCTGCTGCACAGGAGACCATGATTCTAAATTTTTAATATCATCTCGATAAATTCGATTCCAAGCAGCTTGCTCAACTCGCCGACAGCGATCGGCCAACGTCCCTTTAGATTTGACGCCCAATGACTGCTCCGCCACATCCAGTGCGGCATTGAGCAGGGTTTGTAAGCGTTGTGCCAGATAGTCGTTAGCAGCAGACGGGCTTAATTCAAGCGGTGGTGTTGGAGTTTCAAAGTCTGAGCGCACAGGCTGAGCAATCGTTTGCTGATAATAGGTGCTGTAAAACTGCTCAAGCAGCGACAGCAAATGCTCTCCCAAATGATATAAACGGCGATAGAGCAGCGACTCTTGCTCGACTGTTGGAGCTTCACGATCGGTTAAGGTAGCCAGTATTGCGGCCTCTGAAGGCGATGGCGACGGTAAACCGCTATCTTGCTCAAGTTGGCTCAGCAGGTGCTCAAGGGCTTTCCAGGGAGGAGTGACATAGCGATATTGAATGCCCAAGGGCACAATCAATACCTCTTCTGATCGGTTGGCTTTCTGCAGATCATCCACGCACCAAAACCCAAATTGAGCAATTCCAGGCTCAATGGGGCTGACAATTTCGTTGTGCCCATTGGTTCCCCCTTCTGGGGCGATCGCCAACGGAAATTGCCCATTAATCAACAAATTTCGGATCGATCGCAGCCCCACCCCATCCAATGCACCCCGGCGAATCGGTGTCCCACCCAATTTAGAGGCTAGCCACCCGACGAACGACCCGGCCCATAGCGGAATACCACGATCGTAAACAAAATGGACATGCACAGGTTGCTTGATCGAATAAGACCTCTGCCGCGCCAATTGAGGAAGCTGATTCCAGAGTAAATGGGCAATGCATGGTGGGTCACTCGTAGTGGGATGGCGAAAGGCCAGTAAAAATCTGAGAGTCCCGGACTGAAACTGCTCATACATCTGTATCAGAGTATCAGCATGCTTAATTTCGACGTGAGCAACATGCTTATACCCACGTAGCCACGCTGGCATCAGCGATCGCGCCAATCGTAAGATCGTTGGGCTGAAATCAGGCTCAATAAATTCTAATGGAGGTTGAGCTCGGGTAATGACACGCGGCAACGTCAGAGTTCTCCTAGCAGTTGACAACTGATGTGACAACTCATTATGACGACTTATGCAAATATCAGCCAGCGCTCCAGGTTTTCCAGGCCACTACGAGCACATGTCAATTAGCGAAGCACTTCAATTTCATCCATGCTAAAGCTATACATTACCTGCATGCCCACTTCATCAGCATATGTTGTCGATGAGGTGGGCTCATAGAGATGGATTACGACTTCCGTCGGATTAGAGACATCTGATTCACGTTGGGCAATGCCAACAACAAGCCCAAACTGATAGTCTGGGCTGTCAGGAGTGGGCTTGAAGGGGCGCTTGAGGCGCACAATTTCGCCTATATTCATAACGCCACATCCTTCAAGAGAATTTTAGTTAACTCTATCGAATGGTGCCCATCAGGATGTCAAATGTAGGCAGCTAATCTCCTGGCAGAGTCACCACCAACTCTAGATTTCTAATTCCTTTTTGCTTCTTTTTAGTTGTTTCCAGAGCGCCTTAATTTCACTAAACGATTCTTCAGGAGAGAGCTTGCCTGAAGTCTCTAAGTTACAGATATAGCTCACTCGCTGAGCAAATTCCTGTAAATTAGCATTGAACACCAGGTTTTGAGGAGTGAGGTGCCCTCGATAGGATGCGCGTGGATGCAAAAAATTGAATTTATCTGTCATTGCTGTCATACCCTTGTTGAGACGTCGCCACAGACTCGAATGATCTAGTACTGCTGTTAAAGTACCCATTTAGCGGAGCATTTCAACGCACCTCCAATCACCGGACAATCTCCGCTATCGGACCGATCGATGGCATCAGCAGAATTTATCGAAGCAGGGCGATTTGAAGCCTGACGACTATTTAACCTGTTCTTAACCTAGCAGGCTTCTCTGGAATTGAACAGCCTGATATTTACGGTTCACAATGTCTAAACATGTCATGTCCGGTAGCAGCATGGAGTTCGGCCTGGGCTGTAAAGACAGCTGTGCCTACGCTCTGGCAGACTGAAGCTATTTAAGGATGCTTTGCTGCGAAATCTTATACTTCAGACTGATTTAATTCTCGTGACTCTTGCCTGACAAGTCCTCTAACGGCTGCGTCTTGCAGCAATAGAAATGCATGAATGTCGCTGAGATCATAAGATGTCATCTGAAGCAAATAGCGGAGGCGATCTTCTGCTTCTTGGCTAAGATACCCTGTGTCTAGAGAAATTTGCACAATCTCGCGAATCGACTGCATAAACACCCTTTCCATCTTCCACGTCTTGTCGCTGCTGCATTGTGGTGGCAAACCTTCCTCATAGAAGATCGGAATCGCTCATGGGAAACAGTAGCGGCACATGATGCTTAATTAGTCCAGAAACCTGTCAGCCCCACTGAATGGTAATTCGGCTCGGGTTCGTCAAAAAATGCACTCAAGATGTATACGGTCAGGTGTCGAGTTTAGATGCAGTTTTGGGCTGCACGGTGCCAAATTTTTTATATCGTCATCGGATGATAATATCCTTGATCCACAATGCCTGTTATTTGAAGGGTTTCGTCAAATATAGCCAGATTCGCCCAATAGCCAGAGGCAATTTGGCCAAATTCGTGGTCAATACCCAGCAACTGAGCAGGATAGGTAGAGGCCATTCGCAAGGCTTCGGCCAGGGATATCTCAACATGACGAACACAGTTGGCGATCGCCCCAATCATCGTCAGAGCAGACCCGCCTAGGGTGCCATCTTGAGAAACACATTTGCCGCCTTGATAAACCACCTCTTGGCCACCAATCCAAAATGAGGTTATCTCTGCACCGACCGGAGGCGTGGCGTCTGTGACCAAAATCAGCTTGGTTTGCTTGAGTGCCTTGACGAGTTGAATAGAGCCAAAATGCACATGGGCTCCATCGGCAATAATGCCAGCATAGACATCACTGCGACTGAGAACGGCTCCCACCATGCCAGGGCTGCGGCTGAGCCAGGGCGACATCGCGTTGAATAAATGGGTTGCCATGCAGACACCAGCATCAAACCCGGCCATGCCTTGCTCAAAGGTGGCATCAGTATGGCCTGCCGATACGATAATTCCCTGGTCACTCAAATACCGAATATCCTTCGCAGGAACCTGCTCAGGGGCAAGGGTGAGCATTGTTACAGGAGAACACCCCTGCTGGGCAATGTGACGTAGCATCGCCGTATCGGGGGAGCGGATGTAGGCGGCGTTATGAATGCCCTTGCGCTTGGGATTGAGGTAGGGGCCTTCTAAATGCAGTCCTAAGACGCGGCTGGGATACTGTTTCTGATATGTGTCAACAACATCCATTGCTTGGATCATGTCGTCATCTGAGGTGGTAATCAGCGTCGGCAAAAAGCTAATTGTCCCGCTTTTGAGGTTGGTTTGGTGCATGGTGTCGAGGGTTGAGGGGGCGATCGCATCATTGAACATGACCCCACCACAGCCATTGATCTGCAAGTCGATAAACCCTGGCGCAATGTGCTGCCCCGGCAGATCGATGCGATCGCAGTCTGAGTTGAGCTGCTCTAGTGGAATGACATCCACAATGCGATCGCCCTGAATCAGGACAGTGTGATCAGTAAGGGTGTGGGCTCCGGTGTGGAGGGTCGCGGGAATGAGGGCGTACATGGGTGAGGGAGGAGGGAGGAGGGATGAAGGATGAGGGAGGAAGGAGGAGGGAGGAAGGATGAGGGATGAAGGATGAGGGAGGAGGGAGGAGGGGGTGAATTTAGATAGATTATTAAGATTATTGGGGATGAACAGAGGGAGTGTCTGGGTGCTCAAAGGCGTAGATGGTCTGATCTGTGAGTTTGAGGGTGGCATCGCGATCGCAGACGATGAGACTTTTCGGATGGAGCTGTAGCACAGAGGCAGGCCACATCGAGTTCATTGGCTCGTTAAGAACATGGGCGAGGGCGATCGCTTTATGGTTGCCGGTTGCCAAAAGCATGACTTCGCGGGCATCCATAATAGTGCCCACGCCGACAGTGAGGGCATGGGTGGGCACCTGCTCAAGCTGGTGATTAAAAAATCGAGCATTAGCAATGCGGGTGCTGTCAGCTAGAGCATGAAGGTGAGTTCGAGATGTCAGAGATGAACCAGGTTCATTGAACGCGATGTGTCCATTTTCTCCAAGTCCTCCGACAAATAGTTCAATGCCGCCAACTGATCGCATGGCCTGCTCATACGTCCGGCACTCTGCATCGAGATCGAGAGCGTTACCATTCAGCATGTGAATGTGTTCATGGGGGATGTCAATATGAGCGAAGAAGTTTTGCACCATATAGGTGTGGTAGCTGGCTGGGTGGGTGGCAGGAAGCCCGACATAGTCATCCATATTGAAGGTGACCACATGTTTGAAACTCAGATCCCCCTGCTGATGAAAGTCGATGAGCCGCTGATACATCGGGAGCGGTGTTCCCCCGGTCGGCAACCCTAAAACAAATGGATGGTTGGCCGTGGGCGCAACGTCAATAATCCGCTGTTTGATATAGGAGGCTGCCCACTCGGCCACATCATAGTTACGAATCATGAGGCGCAGAGATTGCATTCGATTTCACACGGGCATACGGGTGCTATTTTGCTTTTTGAGTCGCATAGAGTTGCTTAAAGTGCTGTTGCTGCTGCTTATGATTGACGATAGGTGTGGGATAATCGCAGCGATCGCCCTCATCTTTTGGAATGGTGCCTGTCACCAACTGAGCCGTATCTAAACTGCGGATTTCAGGGAGCCATTGGCGAATATAGTCTGCATCAGGGTCAAATTTTTGGGCCTGACTCGCAGGGTTAAAGATTCTCAGAGGCTTAGGATCCATGCCGCTGGAGGCACTCCATTGCCAGCCGCCGTTGTTAGCAGAGAGATCGCCATCGACTAGCTTTTGCATGAAATATTTCTCACCCCAGCGCCAGTCGATGACCAAGTCTTTGGTGAGAAAGCTGGCCACAATCATGCGGCAGCGGTTATGCATCCATCCGGTTTCGTTGAGTTGACGCATGGCCGCATCCACAATGGGATAGCCCGTTTGCCCATCACACCAGGCTTGAAAGTGAATGACATTATTCTCCCAAGGAAAGTCTTTGAAGGGGGCTCGATAGGGGCCGTTTGCCAGTTGCGGAAAGAAATACATGCAGTGTTGATAAAATTCGCGCCATGCCAACTCTTGTTGCCAAGTCTGAATATTGGCAAAGGTTTCATCACTGCGACTGCGACTCAGTGCTGCCGCTGCTGCCGCCCAGACAGTGCGGATGCCAATCGTGCCAAATTTGAGTGCTGCACTCAGCATCGAAGTGCCTGCCACAAACGGCAAATTGCGCAGGTTGTCATATTCAGCGATGGTGCGATCGCCCTCACAAAAGTTCTCAAGCTGCTCATGAGCGGCCTGTTCACCGGGTGCCAGCAGCAGTGGATTTTCCCAGACAAACCCTAAATCTCTGGCGGAGGGCAAGGCGATGACTCCGGCTTCTTTAAGAGTGGCCTTTTCATCAGGGGTTACCCCTTCGGCATTGGGCAACGTCACTGCCGGATCTGCTTTGGGCTGCTTTTGCCAGTTGCGCCAAAACGGCGTGTAAACCGTGTAGGGGTCGCCGCCGCCTGTGCGAACCTCACCTGGAGCATGCATCAGCTGATCCCACGACACCTGCACCTGCACCCCAGCCTGCTTCAAGGCGTCACGCACATTTGTATCACGGGTGCGGGCATACGGTTCAACATCTCGGTTCCAGAAGACTGCTTTCGCTCCGAGCGCTTGCGCCAGCCGAGGAATCGCGACTTCCGGGCGATCGTGCAAGATCAGCAACTGGCTTCCGGCTTGGGCATAGCGGTCTTGCAGATGGTGCAAGCTGCCAATCATATACGTCACGCGGGCTGGAGCAACATCATCAGCCTTGAGAATACTGGGGTCAAGGCAAAAGAGCCCCACCACCTTTTGGCTGTGCTGTCTGGCGGCGACCAGCCCTACATTATCTGAAATTCGCAAATCTCGGCGATGCCAAAAGAGAATCAAATCAGCCATGAATCTGTAGCGCTAGCACTTCACATCTACAACTGTCAACTCTTCTACCATTGCATAGAACCGCAGGACTTTCTCATTTGATTTTAAGTGATATGGTTACCGATCTTAAATTAGCTCTTAATCTGATTCTCATCTTTTATTATTTCACTCTCATCTTCTAGTCAGAGTAAGTTAAGGCTCCTGACACACACTATAAATATGTTGAAAGGAAGCTCCGAACTAACAACCCTGCAAGTTAATAGGAGTATAGGAGGTACAATCATGAAACGCTTCATGACAGGTTTAATTACTGCTATTGCAATGACTTCATTAATTGCAAGTTCTGCAAGTGCATTGTCTGAGCGGCAACGCGACGAGTTTCTTGGTGGCCAGGGAAACAAGCTCTCTGAGCGGCAACGCGACGAGTTTCTCGGTGGCCAGGGAAACAAGCTCTCTGAACGGCAACGCGACGAGTTTCTTGGCGGCCAGGGAAACAAACTCTCTGAACGGCAACGCGACGAGTTTCTCGGTGGCCAGGGAAATAAATAGCTAATGTGACTGACTCAGTTTGTTCTGAATGATTCACATTGAGGCGATCGCCAGGAATTAGAATTGTCTGATCCTCCTCGGTGAATCGTGACAGCCCCGTAGGATTCTGCGGGGCTTTTCTTCAAGTCAAAACCGGATTGGTTTTATGAAGATCAACTATCACTGAATCTAGTCAGAGCATAGTCAATGGACTATTTAGGACTTATCTCGAGCCGTTTCATAGGTTGGACATGGGGCGATCGCGCCGATATCTCCAGCCCAGGCTAACCAGACCAATTGCCACTAATCCGATGGCAGACATCGGCTCAGGTATATCCTTTGGGGTCACAGACGCATCTATTACGGGTAGCAAATACCCAATCTCATCGATACTACCGCTGATAAATGTGTCAGGTAACTCCACCGGAACCACATCTGCATCACCTGAAAACTCAAATGAAACAAACAACCCTTCAGGAAAAGGCGTTGATTCTAGATAAAATGTCCATCTAGGAAAGTCGCCTTCGCGAGTTACAACACCCCGTAAAAACTCAAAGTAGTTGCCTTCATCCAAGGAATCTGACAAAATCACCGCCCCATCTGGATCGAATAATTCAATCTCGAACTGGTCAAACGGGTAAAAACCAAGACCCTCCAGCGGTTCCCCCGCGCCCAAAAAATCCTGATCGGGCGCGTCTGATCGATAGCCAAACATGGCACTAAAGCTACCATTTTCCAAAGCATCAAAAAACGGATCAGGGGCTGGCCCAGAGAAATCCGTTAGTTCTCCAAAGCTGCCCTGGATATGATAGTTCAAGTTTCTAGCCAGTGCGGCAGAGCTGTCAAACACGCTTAGAGCTGAAACCAACCCAATTGCTGTGATGATAGTTTTCGACAGCATCCACGGTGTATGAACGCGATTCAATTGGCTTAAGAGTCGCATGATCAATGCCTTAACATCCGCTCAACATCGAGCTTATTATGCAGGATGTCTTACTTAGGCGATCGCCCTCTGACTGAGGTTTATTGAGGCTTGATGAAGTTTTATGTATAGCGTCCTGATTGGGACGGCATCAATCGTGACATCACATGCGTTGATCGCTGCCCCTTATAAGCTGAAGTTGGGCAGATATTAGCCTGACTGATCTAGTATCTATCATCCTCACCAGTGAATCTATGGTAGATCAATCGTCGTAGGCGATCGCCTTTAATTTTGGTATCATTTTTTACGAAATTAACATCGAGAGCCCAAGTCTTGGTTTCACAGAAACAGCAAACTATTTGAGGCAATCTCAGGGCTTGCGACAGAATCCCTCAGTTCATGAGCCTAACAGGAATTCATTGACCACACTCCAGGCATTTGAATTCGACACTGTGCGGCGGGCAGCAATATAATCAGCCAGATAGTTGGCATCGCGGGCAATGCCCGAAAACCGCCCGGACCCCCAAGTATATAGCCAGGGAAGTCCTAAGAAATAGAGCCCTTGAATGCGGGTGACGCCGCGCTCATGGCTAGGATAGCCCTTGCCATCAAAGACTGGGATATCAATCCAGCTAAAATCAGATTCATATCCAGTACACCAGATTACGGCACTAATGCTTGCCTGCTCATAGTCGAGTGTAGTCGGGTCTTTTGCAGGTGCCCAAACTGGCTTAAATGGTGGGTCGATCGGGGCTTGAATGTGGTTTTTCTCAATGAATTCATCAATACTTCTTTTGATGCTTTCGGCCACTGCATCGGCTTGGTCTAAATTCTGCGTCAGGTTGGAATAGAATTCGAGGGTGTCATTGCGAATCTCCCTTAATTTGCCATAGAGCTGCATACCTTCAGTCGCAAACTGGCGCAGGTCAATCTCGCGGCCTCCGTCTCGACCTGTGACATAGTGATTGGTTTTGTTGCGCACCTTCTCTTTTTGAGGGTGACGATCAATCGAAAGCGTGTAATAGCCCATGTTGTCAAGCCACTCGACAACGTCTTTGCCTCGATACATGCGGGGCGATCGCGGCGCACTGCCCACACATAAATGAACTGTTTTGCCTGCCAAGTGCAGATCTTCAGCTATTTGACATCCAGACTGCCCCGTTCCCACGACCAAAATGTTTTTTCCCGGCAATGACTGCGGATTTTTGTAAGCCGACGAATGAATTTGCACAATCGACTCAGGCAGTCGTTCAGCCATTCGTGGAATTCTAGGGCAATGATAGCCCCCAACAGCAATGACGACGTGATTAGCCGTAAATTCTCCCATTGAGGTCGTTAGCTCGAAGACGCCATGGGAGTCATTTTTACGGATGCTTGCAACTTCGACCCCTTCTTTGATAGGAGGCGAAAACGATGCCGTGTAAGACTGAATATACTGCACGATTTCGTCTCGTTTCATAAACCCATGGGGATTATTCCCTGAATAGTGGAACCCAGGTAAGTGGCACTGCCAATTGGGTGTGACTAAACAGAAAGAATCCCAACGCTGTTCGCGCCAAGCATGCCCAATCTGATTTTTCTCAAATACAATATGGTCGCAGTCTTTCTGTTTCAAGCAGTAACTCATCGATAACCCTGCTTGCCCGCCTCCTACAATTGCAACTGGATAGTGATGTTTCATAGATTGATTCTCGACTGACGGACGTAAGGGTAGGATCAAACAGCTAGCGTGATATCGCTCACTGCTAAAAGTTTAGAGGCAGCCGATCAACGTTGGTGGCCGCAACGTAATACGATGCAAACTACGATTCAACAGTTTGATACATGTTGATATCTGCACCCTAAGAGTTGCATCTCGAGCTGATTGTAGTTCTTGCTACAAATACAGGAAGTTTGATGTTAGAAATAGGCACTGCATCAGCCCAAGAGTATCAGAGCATTATATGAAACCGATTACCTAGTGATTTCGATAGGTGATATGGGCTTGCCAGAGTCAGCAGAGGAGGTTGGTCTTAAACTAGCACCTCAAGATAGTGCCGAAAGCAATGCCTAAAACGACGTATGATCTAAAATTGTCGGACACTCATAAACCCTATCGACAGTATGACGAGGTGGCTATGCAAACTGGCGCGACGCGGAGTCGTTGGGTGGGGTCGTTGAGAACAATATCCCTGGTGCTGCTGGGATTTGGGGCTCTGATCCGACTGGTGCAATATCTCTATAACCGATCGCTTTGGGCTGACGAAGCCAAGCTGGCAATCAATATTGCTGAAACATCATATGGAGGTTTTTCCCAGCCGCTGGCATATGATCAAGCCGCTCCTATTGCGTTTCTATGGGTTGAAAAACTTGCCGTTCAGATCTGGGGCAACCATGAATATGCGCTGCGTTTGTTTCCACTCGTGGCTGCACTGGTCTCGCTAATTTTGTTTTATCAGCTGACGGCTGATTTTCTAGACGCCCGCGCCAGACCAGTGGCGATCGCCCTCTTTGCCAGTAATCAATATCTGGTGTATTACGCGTCAGAAGTGAAGCAATATTCGGGCGATGTATTGGCAGCGCTGGCAGTAATGCTTGTGCTGATGCGGGCCCGCATCGGCGAGATGACGCTGACAAAAGCTGCAGTTGCGGGATTGGTGGGGGCGATCGCCATCTGGTTTTCTCACCCAGTTGTGTTTGTCTTGGCCGGAGTTGAGGCCGTTTACCTAGCAAGAGATATCAGCAGTGGAATCGCGAACCGTTCAGTGGCTAAGTTGCACCAAACCTGGAAATGGCGGCTCACCACCTATACCTGTTGGCTCGTCAGCTTTACCATGTTTTATCGTCTAACGTTAACCGACATTCGCAACAACGAGTTTTTTCTATTTACCTGGGCTGATATCTTCCCTCAATCGGCTTGGGATCTGGGCTGGTTTTTCGAACGCACTTGGCTATTTTTCTATAAGCCGCTAGCGTTTCCAACAGGGATCAGCGAATTAGCAATTGTGTTGGTGGTGCTAGGGGGTGTGGCTGGGGTCAAATCTCGCCAAACCAAGTGCTTCCTGTTGCTAGTGCCCGGTCTATTAACGCTGATAGCTGGCTATCTGCGGCAATATCCAGTCGATAATCGATTTCTTTTATTTCTAGTGCCGTCTTTTATTATTCTCATCACCCAAGGGCTATTTTATAGCCTAGATTTAGCTCATATTAACAACCCCATCAAACGCAGTATTCTCATATTTCTATTGATTTTTTTTCCGATAATTGAAGGAGGTCTATTTTTAGATCGGCCATATCTGTATGAGAATATTAAGCCCGTCCTTGCATATGTTCAACGCCATCAACAACCTGATGATATTATTTATGTCTTTCAGAAGGGAAAGGTTCAGTTTCAATATTATGCCGATCGCTATGGGTTTGAGCCATATGAATATCAGATTGGCATTGATTTAGATGATGACTTAGAACAAAATATTTCTACCCGTGATGAACGGCTCGGCTATCAGCGTGATATTAATCAATTGCGAGGTAATTCGCGAGTTTGGTTTTTGGTTTCTGACTCTCGCACACGAGATGAAACCGAGTTTATTCTTGATTACTTTGAGACGATTGGTCAAAAAATTGATGGCTTTGTGGCCGATGTCCCTACCTCATTTGCATATCTCTATGATCTGAGCGAAGTGACCCAACCGCGCGTCCAAAAACAGGGTGTTTAAAGGTACTATTTCCTGATTAGTAAGCCCCCTGAAATCTCTGAGTTCCAGGGGGTAACAGTAACCTATCAAAGGTAATTTGAGAGGCAATCAGCTCAAGCTAACCTTAACAACACGATTCTTTTCTGATTCAAGTTTTGGCAGGCGCAGTGTCAAAATACCGTCTTTGTAGTCAGCCTGCACCTCAGACTGCTGTACTCGCGTCGGCAACGGAACTACCCGATAAAAGGCTCCATAGCGAAATTCTGAACGAGTCATCGTGTGTTCATTGGGCTTGATTTCAGATGGGCGATCGCCACTAATTAAAACAGCTTCTGATGCGACCTCGACGTTAATAGCTTTGGGATCAAAGCCGGGTAACTCGACGCGCAGCACAACTGCATCAGGTGTAGTTTTCAGTTCTACAGCGGGTAAGAAATCCACACGAGAAACTGAGCCATTCGCCTTTCTATCGATGGAAGGAGACAGAGTTTCAAAAAGACGATTCATCTCATGCTGTAGGCTTTCAATCTCTTGGAATGGAGACCAATGGACAATGGGCATATTGTTTTACCTCTAGGTTAATTGATGATGTTGAAACCTATTGCAAACTCAGATCTTCATGAACCACTAAATCTAATGTATCGGAGCGATCGCAGGTCTGAGTTCGGTTGTTTTGCCTGATTTTGATCGTAATTTCCACACCGATGATGGCAGCAGTTCGGTTCTCATAAACAAAGATGTGTATTAACCGTATCTAGTGAAATGCTGGGCAACAGCCTTTACGTTGCCCAGTTGCCCCCTGATTCAGGGCTGGTTAACTGACAAAAAATTCTGCATTGGATGCGGAAACCGCACCTCTACAGTCTTTCATCTGATGTAGGGATCAGGTCTCCTGACCCCATGAGGATATGGATTATAAAATAGTTTTGTCCGTCAATCAGGATTCAGAAAGCATCTGGTTGTAGGTTGCAACGGGCTCTGCGTAATGTTCTGTAAATGTTCCTGGGACGAACCACTCAGACGATACATAATTTAAGTAACGTTGATTCGCGATAATTTGCCCATCATGTAGGAAACCTACTAGGTGAAAGACGATATTGCACATTGGTAATTGATTATGGGTTTGATGCACCGAGCTTCGTCTGCTGAGGCAGAAACTCAAGCGCGCATTCTCAAAGCAGCCCAGCGGCTATTTGCGCGTCGAGGGTTTGATGGGACAACAACCCGTGACCTTGCACAGGCTGCTGGAGTGGCAGAAGGAACTCTCTTTCGCCATTTTGAAAATAAGAAAGCGATTCTCATTGAGGTCGTTACCCAAGGCTGGATTGAAATTTTGACCGATTTGCTGACCGAACTGAGCGAGATGGGCAGCTATAAGGCCGTCGCGCAGGTGATGCGGCGGCGTATGTTAAATATGCATCAAAATGCGGATATGCTGCGGGTCTGTTTTATGGAAGCGCAGTTTCACCCTGATTTACGCGATCGCATTCAGGCTGAAATTATTGACAAAATGACTGACGTAGCAGAAGCCTTTTTTCAGACCGCGATGGATCGTGGCATTTACCGCCGCATGAATCCTCGCGTGGTCGCCCAAGTATTTTTAGGCATGTTTACTGTTGCTGGATTTAGTAAAGACACCGTCATGAAAGACGGCGCATCGCCAGAGTCGATGCAGGAAATGGCTGAAGGGCTGGCTGATATCTTCTTAAATGGCGTGTTGGCGTAACTTCCACTGTCTGGGTTTTCAACATCACCGTTGGTTGGCCACTTCAGACTTGCAGAGCGCCATCTTACAGAATAGTTGGCGAAATCATGAAGTGGAGATGTCATAACATATACCCATAGCTCCTTAAATTTCTGGTGAATATCCTGAAACTAAAGCGCGATTCAGAAAGCAGTAATCAGAATCGTGCGGAGCGGTATACGATTTCAATTTATGAAAGCTTACTATCGAATTCCGATTATTGAATGTGGAGAGCCGCTGGTGCCGATCCCGCTGGAGGTCTTTGCGGTCGAGCAGCCTCATCCCTATGAACGTCTCTCAGCGCCCTATGGGGAGGCGTCTCCCTATTGCCTGCGGCGCAGCGTGCTCAAGCAACTGCTCTATGCTCAAGAGGTGCTCCAGCATAGTCACGCAAACTGGCGGATTCAGGTGTTTGACGCCTATCGCCCCATTGCCGTGCAGAAATTTATGGTGGAGCATGCGTTCCATGAATTGCTACACAAGCGAGGCCTCACAGTAAACCAGCTCAGCGAGGCAGAAAATCAAGAAATTCTTGATCAGGTCTATCAATTTTGGGCATTACCGAGCACTGATCCGCTGAAGCCGCCGCCGCATAGCACCGGCGCAGCCGTAGATATTGCCCTTGTCGATGGGGAGGGTATGCCTGTTGACATGGGATCTCCCATTGATGAGCTATCCCATCGCTCATTTCCCGACTATTTCATGTCTGAGCAAGCGATCCTTGATGGTGTATCTGAGGGCGATCGCTTTCGCTGTCATGAAAACCGACAGGTGCTCAACCAGGTCATGCTCGAAGCCGGATTTCGCCGCCATCCTCAAGAATGGTGGCATTTTTCATCGGGTGATCAACTCTGGGCTTGGATTGTCAATCGAGAAACCCTGGAGACGTTGTTGGTCGCTAAATACGGAGCAGTCTAATCCTGTTTTGGCTTTTTGGGGATTTAGGGTTGGATTTTAAATGTAGACTGAGGGCTTTGATCCAAGGATTCTGCACCTCTAGCCAACGAGCTGATCCGTAGCATCGAGTAGAGCCGTCCGGATTCCCGGTTCAGTCATCGAATGTCCGGCATCAGGGATGACTATAAACTGAGCTTCAGGCCATGCTTTGTGCAGTTCCCAGGCTGTGATCATTGGGCAGACGACATCATATCGCCCTTGCACAATCACAGCAGGTAGATGCCGAATGCGATCAATGTGTTTCAAGAGCTGATCTTCTGTGTCAAGAAAGCCATGATTGACAAAGTAGTGGCACTCAATTCGGGCAAACGCGTCAGCAAACTGACCCTGGGCAAATTTTGCCTGTAATTGAGCATCAACTTGCAATTTGCTAGTGCTCGCTTCCCACACTGACCAGGCACGAGCAGCAGCTTGACGCACCATTAAATCAGAACTGGTCAGGCGCTTGTAGTAGGCCAGAATCAGATTGTCTCGCTCGTCTGATGGAATGGGCTGAAGATAGTCTTCCCAGGCGTCGGGAAAGATAGCATTGGCTCCTTCTTGGTAGAACCAGTGCAGCTCTTTATGCCGCAGCATAAAGATGCCGCGCAAAATCAGAGCAGTGCAGGCTGCCGGATGGGTTTGGCTATAGGCCAGTGCTAGAGTGCTGCCCCAACTGCCGCCAAACACAGCCCACTCAGAAATACCCAGGTGCGATCGCAATTTTTCAATGTCGCTGACCAAATCCCAGGTGGTGTTTTCGTTGAGTTCTGCAGCAGGCAGGCTGCGCCCACACCCCCGCTGATCAAACAAGATGACGCGCCACCGCTCCGGATGAAAGTATTGGCGATAGATGGGATCAATCCCTCCACCTGGCCCCCCATGCAAGAACACGACGGGTCTACCTGTGGGAGTTCCAACTTCTTCGTAATAGATCAGGTGCAAGTCAGAAACTTGCAGACAGCCTGTGGCGTAGGGCTCAATCGCAGGATAAAGGTCGCGCATAGTTTACAAGAGAGAGAGAAAGAAGCCATTAAGATTCGGAGATGTAGAGACGGTTCTAAATCGCAGGTATAAAATACAGCTGCCAAAACCCGTCAATCTATCATTAGCACAGCTGTCAATCTCAGCCTAGTTAGCAGTGGCACACCCAATTGGCACACCTACAGCAATCGAAGAGAGGGCTAAGACATCATAAACGAAGAAGCTGAGTTGGAGAAGACAACAATGCCTGCCCCCTATAGTGATGATTTGCGCCAGAAGGCAGTAGATTTGGACTCACTCGAAAAAAAACTTACCGCTACCGAGAACGCGATGAGGTCAAACGACAAGTATTTCTAGAAGCCTTGCGAGGATATCAAGCAGCCGATGTCGTTGATATGGACGAGGCAGGAACTGATGATACTGAAGATTACGCTTATGGCTGGTGTCATCACACGCAACACTTTGAGGCAGGCAAGCTAGGACAAGGACACCAGACCCTGAACCAGTTTGATCATCTTTGGGACGCGGTAGATAACGCCTTCAAAGAATTGTCCTAACTTCCCCTTCGATTGCTATATCTACTCTGAAACGCTATCTACGGCTCAATCAGCGCAGGATATGACTGAGGGCGATCGCTCTCTTGTCGATATAGAGCCTGTCTGTCCAAGTGAGGCTAGTGAGGCTATTGTTGATGCGAATCAATAGCGGTTGTGCGTCTTTAGAGCCATCATGCATCGCGTGAGAAACGGCATCAATGCGCAACGCTATCACGCCTAAAATCACCCAATCGGGTGAGACAGCATGGTGAAGTGTCACTCTAGTAGATTCACGTATTTTATATAGAAAGGAACTGGGCACACGAATGACTGCACCGAAGGGGGCAAAGCAGGCTAATCGTTGTCCAAACGTTCCTCCAAGGATGCACGTTGCTACGCCCGGTAGAGATGCTGGGTGTTTTTTTTACTCAAACTTCTCCAATCATCCGATCAGGTGACACCTATCAGCGGCAAATTATCATGCTAATCGGTGACGTATTCGACCCAATGCAACTCTTATTCTAATAGTAGGAGCGCGACAGACACTCAGAATGTAATAAGGGGGCTTGTTTGCATTTTGATAGTCGTCTGTTAGGTTTCTGGATCCGTGTGATGAACCCGGCAGTCTTGCCGGGTTTTTTGATTGATTGATCAGCTATGAATGCTTCGTTACGCTAAGAGCAATGCATTGGGGGGCGATCGCCTATGGCTACCCCAGCAACCAAATTGAGCCCACTCCAGCCGATGGAGGATCATTGCAATGGTGTCATCTTTCTTCGACTCTAGTTGCAATGTTTCTATCATTACGGTATTTCTGCATCATAAATGCTACTTTCATCCGGAGTGGCAACTTCAGACTCAGATGGCCATGGGATATCTGTCACTGGAGCGTCTGCCTCATCATCAATAGCAGACTGAGATGCATCAGGATCCGCTAAAGCATCCGGCGCATCAAGGGTTTCAGATCCATCGAGAACGCTATCAGCCGGATCAATACTCTCTGGATCGGCGATCGCCCCTTCCGCCCCTTCCTGGCTTGAATCAGGCGATATGACCTCAGAAGGTCTCAGGTTTTCCATACCAATCAGCGTTTCCATAATCCCTTTAACAACAGGTGCAGCGACGGTGCTGCCAAAGATTTCATCTCCTTTGGGTTCATCAACTACGACTAAAATAGCGTAGCGCGGAGACTCAACCGGAAGAATACTGACAAAACTGGCGATCGCATACCCCTCGTCATACCCCCCTTGGTCGCTGACCTTTTGGGCAGTTCCAGTTTTTCCAGCGATGCGATAGCCCGATACTTGAGCTGCTTCTCCAGTGCCATCGACCACAATTTGCTCCATCATTTGCATTAGGGTGCGCGCGGTTTCAGGCGAAAAAAGCAATTTCTCATCGGGGCGATCGGGCTGCCACTGCCGCACCCCATTTGCATCATAAAGACCTTGAACAATATGTGGAATTGGCATCTTACCGTTGTTTGCCAGAGTCGCATGGAGTTGAATCAGCTGGATCGGCGTCAGCGAAAACCCTTGGCCAAATGCTGCAGTTGCAAGTTCAACACTGGCACGGGTAAACTGCTCTCGCTCCTTAAACTGCCCCACAGCCTCAAACGGCAAGTCGATCCCAGTGGGTTCGCCAATACCAAGTTTGATCAGCCAATCGAAATAGGTGCCCGGATCGAGCTGCTGCATAATCCGAATCATGCCCACGTTGCTAGAGTATTTGAGAATATCTGTGACGCTCAAGTCGCCGCGTGCGCCCACATAGTCATAGTCAGAATTTTCAATGGGCCAGCCGCCAACTTCGATGCGACCTTGATCATAAAACCTGTCATTGGGCTGAATCGCCCCTGCCTCCAAGGCGATCGCCACATTGAGAGGTTTAAACGTTGATCCTGGCTCATACAGCCCGTTGATTGCCCAAACGCCTAGCTCATCGCTCTTATACCGATAATATTCATTGGGATTATATGACGGCTCATCCACCAGCGCCAAAATTGCACCATTGCGAACATCCATCACAATGGCAGCGGCCTGCTTAGCGCTGTATTGCTCAACTTGAGCCTGCAAAAGCTGCCGTACCGCTCGTTGCAGATGGCGATCGACCGTCAGCCTCAGACTCAGATCTCCGTTGGTATGCAACAACCAATCGGGTGCATTGTCAGGCAAGATAGAGCCGTCGCCTGCACGAATGAGCGTTGCCGTTTGGGAGGTGCGCGTCAAGACGTCATTCTGGCTATATTCTACGCCCGCCTGCCCCTCACGATCGACGTTAACAAACCCAACCACCTCGGCAAACAAGTCATTTTGGGGATAAATTCGTCGAGGCTGCGGCACAAGCTCAATGCCATCTAAGCCCAAATCCATGACGCGCTCAGCCAAATCTTCAGACATTTCATCGGTGAGCCGAATGCCGCTATCTTGCTCATAGAATGAAGTCAACAACTCAGATGGCGGTTGTTCTAA
This sequence comes from uncultured bacterium, assembly GCA_964502605.1. Classification (GTDB taxonomy): domain Bacteria; phylum Cyanobacteriota; class Cyanobacteriia; order CAZCXK01; family CAZCXK01; genus CAZCXK01. Next base: position 19,760 of record CAZCXK010000027.1, on the reverse strand, counting down.
GAGCGGTGCCAGCGCAGCCGCAACCCTGTCTGCCGCTTGGCTAAATAAGGCTGGATGGGCATAAAGGCTATAGGCCAGCTGATCAATAGCGAGTGCAGTCCCAGCCCGATCAACAATGGGATAGCGCGGTGTAAATGGAGAGACCGAGACGGTATGTTGCGCCTGTGCCATCGCCTGTAGTCGAGGCGCATCAATGATTTGCAGCACCACAAGTCGAACCATGAGTCCCAAGATGCCCAGCATCAATAGCACCCACACCAAGACAAGACGTGCACGGACAATATACGCCTTGCGACGGGCAACCCCAAGAGAATCTTGACGACGATAGCGAGCTGGCAACCGACGCCCGGAGGTGTTTGCAGATCGCACTGGAGATCGAGGAGCGGGCGATCGCCCATGTCTAAGGCCAGGGTTGCGATAAAACCGGTCATCCATACCAGGCTAATATCCCACTGGGCGATCAATCGTTAACTCAGAAAAGGAAGCAACTGGCTTCTCAGCGGGCGGGCTGGGGCGCAGTGGCATCGGCTGCAAAAAAAGATTGGTATTCGGCCCAGGCAAGGCCAACCCTGAATCAGGACTTTCTGCGGTTTGACCACTGTGGTACTTAAACGCTTCATTGGCTGTCGCGTAGTCACGTTGAGCCTTTTCTAACTCGACTTTCCGTTGGTATTGCGCTCCCCATTGTTGTTGCGAAAAGACAGTCCAGCCGTAAACTCCCAATGCAGCAGCTACCAAGAGGGTGACAATGGCCGTTGAGCTGCGCTGGGCCACCACCAAAAGCGTCAGCCACTGAGGGGTGGTACGAGCACTCGATAACTTTCTCACCACTGCGTGCTGACGGGAAGATTGGATTGATGACGGTAACGACTGTCGGGACCTTGGCGACTGTGGGGCGATCGCCCGTTTGGGACGAGAGCGAGGTCGAGATAGCGATGTTGGGCGAGTCTGGGCGAGTTTGGCATCGTGAGCGCTATCATAAAAGGCTCCTGGCACGACGCGTTGATCCTGTTGATCCTGATAATGTTTGAGGGCAGGTGACATCTACTCCACTCCTTTCGCCATAACAATAAACTCAAGCCCGACCGCTACGCCCCTACTATACTCCTGTCTACTCGATGCTTAACCAGAATCCAACCTTTTTTGGGTCTTTTTTTAAGCCATTCTGAATTAATTGATCATGCACATCTGAATTTGTCTAACTCAAGCAATCTTTTAGACAGATTTGAACCCTCATTCAATCTCTACCTTCAATCTCTACCACTAGTGAATGTAGAGCTCAAATTTTATCCCGGTGAGCATCATTTGACTCCCTGTAAAACTGAAAAATAACATCACAGTTTTGAGTCAAACCATAGTTATAACCCCTCAATCGGGGGTTTGGAGGACATTTCCCCAAGCAGGGACGTCTGGACACGATCGCTATTGAGAGACGGCAAAGGCAGCTTACGGCAGAACTATTGCAGTTGTGCATACATCCTAGCCCGCCCTGGGAAGGAGATTTAGGATAAGGGCTAAGGACTTTTGTTCGTCAATCAGACATTGCACTCACGGGAAGCAAGGCTGCCAAAGTTTCGATTCAAGTTTGACGGCTTTTCCTACATCTCGATCAGGTGTATTTATGGTGTGCGTGCAAAGTCGCATTCAAACGAAAACGGGATGGGTTAAGAGCCCCCATCCCGACCGCATAATGCATGAGCTTAATAATGCATGAACTTAAACTAGCGGAGATTCAGGCTCTGGATAGCAACTCCATGCAGCAGCCCCACTGGACAAGCTCACAGCCTATGGTTTGCGAATGTCGCGTGCCATATTGCGGAACATATCCATACTGGTGTCCGTTTTGCGCCGCTCTTCAGTCTCATCCTTCTTGAACGATGGTTGAGATGCAGGCATAGCAGAAGATGTTGGATCTGGAGGTGATGAGTTCATCGGTTGACTCTCAGGTTTCTGTTCATTCATTGACGAAACAGATTTAGTCAATTCAAACTCGCCTTGATTGCCTTTAGTCTTTGGGAAGGTTCGTCTGACAGCTTTAGACGTCCTCATGTAGTCGATGTCGCCGTAGGTCTTGGCCGCATCGGCATCAAGAAAATAGGCTTGCTTTTTCTGATTAGCTAGATTGTTAGGTGACTGATTAGACGGATCTGGTTGGTCACGCTTGGAGCCGAATAAGCGCTTAATGAAACCTGTCATGGATAGTTGCGATAAAACGATTGAACGGATACCTTCAAACTTTAAGCGATGTTAACAAATATGACAAATACGTATCAGTAACACCTCTCTCACCCAAGCTTCCTAGTGTGTTGAGCTAGGACAACGCGTTAAATCTGCAATTTTCGGGAAATGATTCGGAGTCGCTGGCTCGGCTCTGTGTGGGCTGATCGCCCCCAATCTCAACTGTCACCAGGTATGGTCAATCAGAATTTGCAACCGGGGATATGGGGCAGGGTTAAGGCGTGCATAGAACCATGCTCTGGCCATGTCGGCATGATGCCTATGCTCTGTCGAACGTTTTGCCAATCCGATATTTGAACCAGTTGTCTGTAATGGGGTGACCCCATCAATCTGTAATGGGGTCACCCCATCAATAGGATGACCCCATCAAAGAGAGCATTGATGCAGTGAAGATTGATTGCGCATGAATCATAATGATTAACTAAGCAACGTCTGGGTCAAGATATCCTGTATCTTTACCAGTGTCTTTTGAACATAGTCATAACGGTTGACCCGTGACGTGAGTGCCTGCAATGCTAGAGAGGCCGCACGGTCATGGTCTTCGACCGGACTTCGCCAGATCTGCCTCATGGTTCTACTCGGCAAAATTAGAGGCATGAACACACTAAGTTAACGACGAGCGACTGGTTTAGAGTGAGATAACCAGAGCTACTAGCTCAAATTGATAATCGGGGGCGATCGCCCTGTTTTGCCTACTGTGCTATGAGTGATTTGCCATCTGCCTCCCCTTCTGATCTGACGCGTGATTTGCCAGAAAGGTTGGTCAAACATGCCGTGCGCTACGCCGACTATCGCGCCGTCAACCGCGACCATTTCACACCTATGTTTCGGCAATATGCCGAGATCAAAGATGAATATCCTCATGCCATTCTGCTCTATCGGATTGGCGACTTTTTCGAGACTTTCTTTCAAGATGCCATCACCGTCGCCCGCGAACTGGAGCTAGTGCTGACCAGTAAGGAGGCGGGCAAAGAGATTGGGCGGGTGCCCCTAGCAGGCATTCCGCACCATGCCCTAGAGCGCTACTGCACCCAATTGGTGGAGAAAGGCTATGCGATCGCCATTTGTGATCAAGTCGAAGCCGCCGCCGAAGCTCAGGGGCGGCTCGTGCAGCGGGAAATTACGCGGGTCATCACACCAGGGACAGTGCTTGAAGATGGCATGCTCGATGCCCGACGCAATAACTTTTTGGTTGCAGTCGTGATGGCAGGTCATCATTGGGGGCTGGCCTATGCTGATGTGTCAACAGGAGAATTTTTAACCACCCAATCGAGCGATCTCAATCAGCTCACCCAAGAACTGATGCGCCTCCAGCCCTCTGAAGTGCTGGTGCCCACCAATGCACCTGATTTGGGTGGGTTGCTGCGTCCGGGGGAGCGCTCTGAGCATTTGCCGGATTGCCTGCCATCTCAGTTTTGCTATACGCTGCGATCACAAACGCCGTTTAATCAGACCGAAGCGCGTCAGCGTCTGTTAGAAGCATTTCGGGTGCGATCGCTCGAAGGGCTAGGCTGCGATCATCTGCCTCTAGCCGTGCGTGCAGCGGGGGGGCTATTACATTATCTCGATGATACGCAGAAGGATCGTCCGGTGCTGCTACAGCCGCTCTGCACCTATGCTCTAACAGAATATCTGGTACTCGATCACCAGACGCGGCGCAATCTCGAAATCACCCAAACCGTTCGCGATGGCACCTTTCACGGTTCGCTGCTGTGGGCGCTCGACCGCACTATTACGGCTATGGGAGGTCGAGCCCTGCGGCGTTGGCTGCTGCAGCCCTTACTCGATAGTGCCGCGATTCAGGCACGTCAGGCCACCATCCAGGAGCTGATTGATTCCAGCTCCCTGAGACATAATTTGCAGCAGATGCTGCGCCAAATCTATGACCTAGAACGCCTTACCGGGCGAGCGGGCTCAGGCACTGCCAACGCCAGAGATCTAGCCGCCTTGGCTGATTCGCTGGAAAAGTTGCCTGACTTGGCTTGGGTCGTGGCTGAGGCGCGATCGCCCTATCTGACTGCCTTACAAACTCCACCTCCGCAGCTAGAGCAGTTAGGTCAACGACTCAAGGCTCATCTGGTTGAGCATCCGCCCCTATATCTAACCGAAGGCAATCTGATCCGTCCGGGGGTGAATGCCCAACTCGATGACATGCGACAGCAAATTGCCGCTGACCAGCAGTGGATTGCTGAACTGGAGGCAGTCGAGCGCAAACGTACAGGCATTCAGACGCTGAAGGTTGGCTTCAACAAAACCTTTGGCTATTACATCAGCATCTCGCGCGCTAAAACCAGTCAAGCTCCCGATGGATATGTGCGAAAGCAGACATTGACCAATGAAGAGCGCTATATCACCGATGAACTCAAGGAGCGTGAGAGTCGTGTGCTGCGCGGCCAGGACAGCATTAATCAGGTCGAGTATGAGATCTTTGCAGACCTGCGGATTGAGGTGGCTCGCCACGCTGAAGAGATTCGCCCGGTAGCTCAAGCGATCGCCGCGATTGATGTGTTGGCAGGGCTAGCTGAGGTTGCTGTCTATCAAAACTACTGCTGCCCACAGATGGTGCCGACTCGCGAAATTACCATTCAAGACGGACGGCACCCCGTCGTTGAACAATCGCTCCCCGCCGGGTTCTTTGTCCCCAATTCCACACAGCTGGGGCAACGCCTTGTTGAGCCGCCGCTGTCACAATCAGATGAGCCGCCGTTGAGCGCTGCCGCTGTACCCTCCACGCCCGATCTAGTTATTTTGACAGGCCCCAATGCCAGTGGCAAAAGCTGCTATCTGCGTCAGATAGGGCTAATTCAGCTGATGGCTCAGGTGGGTAGCTTTGTGCCCGCGCAGTCAGCCGTTTTAGGGGTGTGCGATCGCATTTTTACTCGGGTGGGGGCGGTTGATGATCTGGCGACGGGGCAATCGACCTTTATGGTCGAAATGAATGAAACGGCCAATATCCTAAACCATGCAACGTCGCGATCGCTGGTGCTGCTAGACGAGATTGGTCGAGGCACAGCCACTTTTGATGGGCTGTCGATTGCGTGGGCGGTTGCTGAGCACCTGGCCAATGAGCTGCATGCGCGCACGATTTTTGCTACCCACTATCATGAGCTAAATGAGCTCGCTTCGATTCTGCCGAACATCGCTAACTATCAGGTGACCGTAAAAGAGCTGCCCGACCAGATCATCTTTTTGCACAAAGTTCGACCGGGTGGGGCCGATCGCTCCTACGGCATTGAAGCAGGGCGACTAGCAGGGCTGCCGGCCTCTGTGATTCAGCGAGCCAAGCAGGTCATGAGCCAAATTGAGAAGCATTCGCATATTGCTGTGGGCCTACGGCAACGTCATGGGCCAGCCCCACAGCCCACGGCTCCAAATAGCAGCCGTCGCCGGGTTTCAGAACTTGATCCCATTGAGCAGCTTGACATGTTTAGTTAAAGAATTGGGTTCAACGGGTTTGAGATGCCTCCAGTGCCGCGCCGTATCGTTGAGAAATAGGTGGGCAATGAAGGCCTGATGGGGATGATCAGGATTCAGGAAGACCACAGCGCAATTGCCGCGCCGGAGGCCCAGTTGAACGCCAATCACCCTATTACTGGCCGCGTAGAGAGTGCCACCATAGCTGTAGCGATAATCAATGCGCCATATGCTCCAACACTGGCAGGTTTGCACGAGGAAGGCTTCAACCGGAACGCCGCGTCTGAAAACGGCTCGAATAAACGTCATGCGCCCTATTAGAGCTATGGCACCCATTAAGGCCATTACCCCTCCTTCAATCCCAAACGTGCTGACCGCTAAACTGAGGAAAAGTAAGGCCATTGAGGCATAGTCTCGGGTGATAATTTTGAGAGGGCTTGGAGTCGGATGCATGACGTTGGGTGCGAACAAACGGGTTGCAATTAGAGTTCCCGCAATGCCTGATGGGCTCACAGGTAGAGCCACCTCCTATGCCGTCAAAACATTGTCATTAAAAAAAGCTATCGACTCTTGGCCGATAGCCTTCATGTCCGTCTCAAGTTCTTGTGGGTTACAGATGAGTGACCCAATTTATTAGCCGAGTTAGTGCTTAACTGGATGAAGCGCTACACTGCGGTCTGGCAAAACCCAACATAAAATTGGGCACATTATGCAGCTAGCAATTGTGAAAACTGCAGTAATCATCAATCCATCCATCAATTCGGGAGTCATAAACGGTGCCTCAGTTGAAGGTAAGAGTTAGGGTTGAGGCGCGTTCCTTCGGGGTAACCCTACTTCCGTCCTGCTATCGAGTGCCGTTGAGGCTTTCTAGTCATTGTGTCAGATTATTGCATCTATCAAAGTCTGAACTGATCTTTTAGCAAGATGAACGATTAAAGATGTTCTGTATCTATTATTACTAATTTACTCCATTAATGCTCAGGATGACATGAATTTTGACCTCTAGTGATTTGTCACGTTTGCGTAGCATTTGGCGTAGCATGATACTCGTACTCTAATATGTTACGAATTTTCCAGGGCATGTCATCAATTGCAGCTGAAACCCTTATGGTCAGAGCCTTGCCACGCCCAACCCAAAAAACAGGCTAGGGGCTGTAACCGTTGATTCTTAGGTCATTAGAGGCTAATTGATGATAGCCCCTAGAAGTCGGCTCCGACCGTGGCTCAATTGGATCTTCTGGATCTTCTAATTCCCTTATTCCTTAAATCAAAGCAGTTGTCTACCCGTATCTGACGTTAGAAAATTGGCATTTATCGACGATAACAACGCATCATCCCTGCAGACGATTTCTCGCCGCGAGTTGCGAGAGCTGATTCGCACTCAGCTACAGGCACTGCTAGAGCAGGGCAATCTTCAGGGAGCCAAAATTCTGCTGGTGCCTGTTCAGCCTGCTGATATTGCGGAAGCCATTGAGGGATTGCCCGAAACCATGCAGGCGATCGCCTTTCGACTGTTGTCTAAAAGTGAGGCCATTGCAGTCTATGAATATCTTGACTCCAGTGTGCAGTCGTCGCTGATTGAGGAGTTTAAACGCCAGGATGTGATTGACATTGTCGATAAGATGTCGCCTGATGATCGCGTCCGGTTGTTTGATGAACTGCCTGCCAAAATTGTGACTCGACTGCTGGCTCAACTCAGCCCAGAAGAACGTCGCAACACGGCTCTGCTGCTAGGCTATGGAGCGGATACGGCAGGGCGCATCATGACGCCCGAATATGTCTCACTCAAAGAAAGCTGGACAGTCGCTCAGGCGCTGGAGCGGATTCGCAGCTTAGCCCATGTGAGTGAAACCATCTATTCGCTCTATGTCACCGATGCAGCGCGGCGGCTGACAGGTATCTTGTCACTGCGCGCCTTGGTGATGGCTCAGCCCGAGCAAACCATTGGCGACGTTATGGTGCGGGAGCTGGTTTCTGTGCAGACCGATACTGACCAAGAAGAAGTGGCGCGGGTGATTCAGCGGTATGACTTTCTGGCGGTTCCGGTTGTTGATACCGAACAGCGTCTCGTGGGGATTGTCACTGTTGACGATGTGATCGACATTCTCGAAGAAGAAACCACAGAAGATATCTACACCTTGGGGGGGGTGCAGTCAGGTGGGGACAGTTACTTTCAAACCAACCTGCTGACGGTGGCGCGGCGGCGAGTCGTGTGGCTATTTGTGCTCTTGATTACCAATACAGGCACGACGGCTGTGATCAGCAGTCAGTCTGATATTTTGCAGCAGGTCGTGGAGCTGGCCGCCTTTATCCCCCTCTTGATTGGTACGGGCGGAAATGTGGGAGCCCAGTCATCCACGGTCGTCATTCGAGGTCTGAATACCGATGAGATTAATTTGAGCAAGTCGCTGCAGGTCATTCGTCGAGAGGCGACTGCAGGCATCTTGCTAGGAGTCATGCTAGGAACCGTGGTGCTAGTGTGGGCCTATGTGCTGGAGGGCAGTCTCACAGTGGCGATCGCCGTTGGCATCAGCTTGATTGCGATTTCGGTGCTGGCATCGGTTGCGGGATCCTCATTACCATTTTTGTTTCAGCGCTTGGGATTAGATCCGGCCTTAATGTCTGCCCCGTTTATTACGACAGCGGTCGATGTGCTGGGCGTGACGATTTACTTAAACTTGGCTCGCGTTATTCTCCAGCTGCAATAGGCATCTGCAATTGGCCTTTGCCATCAGCTGCCGTTCTGCAGAATATCGGTAAAATGTAGTTACCGTAGAATTTTTCGGTGGCACGATTACAATCGAGCGATCGCGAGCTGATGGTCTCTGCCATCCTTGAGCGCGATGATGTGAACATGAGGACTGCGGCATGGCAGACGTAGCCATACCAGACGCAAGCATTCTAGATATCGACCTACCAGAGAGTGGCGGTTCTAATCTGCCGATTTCCGTCAGCACCCCTGATTGGGGGATCAGTCCAGACCTGCAATTTGGCCTGACGATTGGGCTGACGATCAGTGTGACCTTGCTGATCAGTTGGGGGTTCCCTAGAGCAGTCGCGTGGCTTACCCATCAGGTGTCGCTACCATCCACATCAGCCTCGACAAACAACGGTAGCCCTCCAGGTGGCGATCGCCCTCCAGAGTCTAGCCGCCCCATCTGGCAACGGGTGGTGGCTCCATATCGGGCGCTGATTGGGGTGGCACTGCTGCTATTCTTCGCTGAAGTAGCTGTGATGCTAGGGCCTCGCTATGCGTGGTATCCGGTTTTAGAGGTGCCGACAAGTCTGGCTCTGATTAGTACAGTCAGCTGGCTAGCATCGCAGCTGTTTAAGCAGTTTTTTGACGTCTATTTGCTGGATGCGGCAATCAAAGAAGGGCGCAAGCTAAATAGCGAGCTGCTCATTTTGGCGAAATTTTCGGTCAATGCAGTCATCATTGTTGTGGCTGTGTTTCTCTTTGCCCAGACGCATCAAATTAACATCTTTGGGCTGATTGCAAGCTTAGGGATTGGCGGCTTGGCGGTGGCGTTTGCGGCGCAAAAGACGCTGGAGCAGCTTCTAGGTGGAATTGTCATCTATGTTGATCGCCCCTTTGTGGTGGATGATTACATCGGGCTGGCCGACGGCACCTTCGGCAAAGTCGAGTCGATTGGCCTGCGGTCTACCAAGATTCGCACCTCTGGCAAAGGCACACTGATGATTGTGCCCAACAGTGCCCTGACACAAATCAATATTGAGAATTTCACAGGTGCGAAGAAGGTGATGTCGATTATGTATTTGAATCTGTACCAGCAAGTGTTAGACGACGAGCGGGCGCTGATTCGGCAGGTGATTTTAGAGAGCACCCATGACATCTTTGGCATTGATAATCGCAGTACCGATGTCACATTTCGACCGTTGCCCCATAGTCGCGATCGCACCCAAGTTCAGGTGACTTTCTTTATCCTGGGATCAGGCGAAGTCTCCATGGATTTGCGCCGTCAGTTGCTTGACATTGCCACCCAAAATATCAACCAACGCCTCAAACAATATGGCGTTGGGTTCGATATTGAAGAGCCGACGATTTACGTTGACTCACCGATTACAATTTGATTCAGCTGTCAAGTTAGGCAGTCTACTGCACAAATTCAGCATGGATTTTTCAAGTATTTTAGAGGTACTTCAGCTTGATCAACTTGAGGGAGTTGTCGAATCAGGCATCCTCAATGTGCCTCGACCCGCAATTTTCATCGTGTTTATTCTGCTGTCCTGGCTAGTTGGTCGATATACGCCCGGTCTGGTCTGGCTGATTATTCATCGTTTTTCGCCGCAGACCGTTTCTGATATTTATGACAATCTGATCGAACCGACGCGAGAGGCATTGCGGACTGCGGGCATTTTGATTCTTGTTTCCTTATCCTTTGTGTGGATTGAACCTTATCAAAGCCTGCATGACTTTATCAAGCCCTTTATCGATCTCGCCGTAATTGTGTCGGTAGCTTGGTTTCTTTCGCGCCTGTTTCGCCAGTTTGTGCGAATCTATGGCATCGAGATGCTGAAGCGGCTGGGATTGGAAGTCGATGAACTGTTGCTGGTGGTCGAAACCCTGGCCAATATGGTGATTGGGCTGTTTGCAGTTCTGACCTTTGCTCAAAGTCAGCAATTTAACCTGATCGGCTTGCTGGCCAGCTTGGGCATCGGGGGCTTAGCGGTTGCATTTGCGGCTCAGAAGATTTTGGAGCAGTTGTTGAGTACGATTGTGCTTTACCTCGATCGCCCCTTCATTCCCGGTGATTATATTCGACTGTCTAATGGTCAACTGGGTCGAGTGGAGTCTGTTGGGCTGCGGTCAACCAAAATTCGAGCGTCGGCTAAAAACACGCTATTTATTGTGCCAAATTCGACGCTGATCAGTATGGAAATTGAAAACATTACCCGTGCCAAGAAGGTGATGGTGCTGCTCTATCTTGACTTTAATCAGCCATTAGATGATGAAAGCTGTGCCTTGGTGCGAGAAGTGTTAAGCGACAGCACAGATTCAGTATTTGGGATTGATCCGGGAAGTACCAATATTGCATTTCTGCAGGATAGCGGCAGCAAGGTCAATCGAGCTCGTGTCACTTTCTTTATTTTGGGATCAAGCGAAAACTCGATTCAGTTGCGAAAGCGGCTATTGGAACTAGCTAATCAGACGATTTCAGACAAGTTGGCTCGGTTTGGCGTCGAATTTAAAACGCAAGAACCGACCGTCTATGTGGAATCTCCGGTAACGATTTAGTAGTACCCTAGCTCTGGATGTAATGGTAAGGCTTCAGGATGTACATCTGTTTAACCATGAGGAACGACCGATGAAACCATATGTGCAACTACTGGCGATCGCCCTGGTGCTATGGGGTTTACTAGGATCAGGGGCGATCGCTGCTGAGATGACACCCGTCGAACAACTGCTGACCACGGGCGAAATTCAACCGACGAGTGAGGCGGCTCCAGTTTTTAACCCCTTAGATACTGAACTGTCAGATGCTGAACCGTTAGATGCTCAACCATCAGCAGCAGATCCCCTAAAAACCTATTTTCTGTCATTAGAATCAGAGAATCCGCGTCGGCGCGTTAATCTTGACGCCCCAGCAACGCGAGTGATTGTCACCTCTGAGTCAGGCGATACAGCAGTGCGCTGCGGCGATGGCCTCAAAACCTATAGCTGCATTCCGGGGCAGTCGTTAGAAATCAGTCGGGCTTCTGATGACCCGATTGCCTATATTTGGGCTCAAAATTCTGGGACGAATCGGATACGCTTACGGATTGATGTCTACGAATAGTGCGAGTGATTCAATGCCTAGTCTTGATCCGTCTCAGGTGCCTCAGCGAACGGGCACAAATTATCCAGATGAGTTTAAGTCGGTGGTGGCGGGTCGCAGTCGGCAACGGTTAGGCGACGCAGTTGGGCTGACTCGATTTGGCGTTAACCTGGTGACGCTCGCTCCGGGCAGTTGCTCGGCGTTGCGCCACTGGCACCAAACCCAGGACGAATTTATCTATGTGTTGGCCGGAGAATTGACGCTCATTACCGATGCTGGAGAGCAGCCACTCACGCCGGGACTGGTGGCCGGGTTTCCGGCAGGGGATGCCAATGGCCATCATCTGGTCAACCGTTCTCAGGCGATCGCCCAATATCTTGAAATTGGCGATCGCACTCTAGATGAGGTTGTGACCTACCCTGATGTGGATTTAAAAGCGATCGCCACACCAGATGGTTGGTGTTTTATGCACAAGGATGGAACTCCCTATCCTGACTAGTTGGATGCGGTGGGATGTTGCGATCGCCGTTGAACTTTCTGAATGGCCTCAGCTAGGCGATCGCTGTAGATGTCAGCGGCTGATGTAATGACATGATCAGTGTTTCGCATCTGATCGGCCCTGAAGGTAACTGGATCGCGCAAGATGTAATGCAGGCGATCGCTCTCCCGGTCAAACGCAATTAATTGACGCTGCACCCTGCGAAAATAGCGCTGAAAGTCTGGCTCTTGGTAGAGCCCTTCATAGATGGGGCTATTGGCCAAAAACACATCAAACTCGTACTGTTCGGCCAGTTTTTGAAGGCGCTGCATGGCGGCTCGGTTAATATCAGAGACGGCAAAAGTTTCTTCACGTACCGATTCTAAATGGTTGTGTACGTCACGGCGCACATATAGAGGGGCTGCCTGTTCGATCGGCATAAACCCCGTCTGGCTGACGGTAAACTCGCGGCTTTCATGAAACGACTCGATCGGCTCTTGAATCCAATCCGATAGGGTTTCATTCGACGAATAGAGCGGCAGATGGCGATGTAAAAATAGCTTAATTTGATCTTCTTGATTGAGATCTAAAGGTGGATCAAATGTGGCAATTTCGGCGGGCGATCGCGGAATTTGGGCAATATGGGCAATGGTGTCTTCGCCGATCTCCCGCTGCCAAATATCGTAAACATGAACGATGACAACATGTTTGGGTGGCCCTAGTTGCCGGATATGCTCATCCAGGAGCCAAACATCATCCAGGGTTAGCAAAGGCCCAAAGGTGCAAAGATTGACCGCTGTGCCCCCCAGTTTTGTGCTCAGCCGTTCTGGAATTACCCCCTGATTGCAGCTCGAATCACCTAAAATCAGCCAGTCGGCAGGCCGATCAAGGTCAGACAAAATATCCCACTTGCGGCTGACCAAGAAATAGCCCCGGTTAACCGTCAGATAGTTGAGAAACCAGTCTGCTGCACTATTGGCACCCATTATCAGGGCGATCGCCCCCGCAATCGTAACCAAAACCTCACGCCATCGGGCAGGCCGAACGACTTCATGGGGCAGAATTTGAGGTGGGGTAGACGTCATACTCACTGCTAACTCAATTGTTGAATAGATTAGTTGAATAGATTAGTTGAACGGCTCAGTTGAATCGATCGGTTGAATCGATCAGTTGAATCAATAACAGCCCGAACATACACTGCATACTGACTTATGGCACAGCGCGAATGGCAGTTGCTAACCCCTGGGTATAGGTCTGGGCCGCAGGCTCCAGTACATGATCTGAATTTTGCAACTGGGAGATCGGGATTGTAATCGGGCGATCGAGAATCACATGCAGGCGATCGCTCCCAACCGTAGCCTGCTTCAAGGTTTGCTGCATTTGGCCAAAATAAGCTTGAAACACTCGATCGGCATAGAGTTGATCATGCATGGGGCTACTAGCAATGTAAACATTAAACTGATACTGGTCGGCCAGGGTTTGAATGCGGTGTAGGGCAGCTCGATTGATCTCTGAAATTGAGAAGGAGTGCGATCGCACATACCCTCTGTGGCTCTGAGTATCATCAACTACCACCTCGGGTTCGGGCTGATGCATCGCCATAAACCCCGTAGAGCTGACATAGAACCCGGTAGTTTTGCGCCATGCATGAGCCGGACGCCGTAGCCACTCTGACAGGGTTTGATTAGCAGAATAGAGCGGCACATACTTCTGCAAAAACAGCTCGCTGGTATCGTCCCATGCCAAATCAAGCGCGGGTTGAAACTGCTGCAACTGTTGCCATGACACCGGAATCTTAGCTAGATGCCCGATGGTTTCGTTGGTGATTTCCCGCGTCCAACTATCATAAACATGCACTAGTACGACATTTTTCGGTGCGCCTACCTGACGAATATGCTGCTCAAGCATCCAGGCATCATTCACCGCCAAGACCGAGCCAACCGTACATGCATTGAGAACTGTGCCTCCCAATTCTGCGCTCAACCGTTCTGGAATCACCGCCTGATTGCAGCTAGAATCTCCTAAAACCAGCCAATCGACGGGCTGTTCGAGGTCTAGTAGAAGTTGCCATTTATGACTGATTAAAAAATAGCCCTGATTGGATGTGAGAAACCTCACCCACCCTATAGCTGCCAAGTTAACCAGGAGAACCAGCCCGATCACCCCAATCAGGGTCATCCAGACCTCTTGCCAACGGGTTGATTTGGGTGTTTCATCTAGTAATAGTGTCATAGATCAGAATGGAAACGTTAATAGAGTTAGTGTGGGTCAGAGGAAAACACATAAATCTGTCTGGGCATTAGCTCAACCCCTTAGCCATGTTTCCAGCCTAAATGATCAGCCTGAAGTTGCTACATCCACCCAACTATTAGAATTGGAAATAGATAAATTCGGTAGGCTCATCGCGGCTGCTAAAGATGATGATTCCAATTAGAAATAGACTGTAGATTGGAATGCGCACCCAGGGATTGAGCTTGGTGATCGACAGCAAATCGCGCGTCATATATTGATGGATCTGCACTGCTAAGAGGGGTAGGCCAAAAAAGAGCAGGTCGTGCGCCAGTTCGGCAGTATATTCGGACGATTGCAGCCCCAGATGCGTAAACAGGTAGGCAATCTGGCTGGCCGAATCAGCCCGAAATATCATCCATCCGGCGACGGTAAGAGCAAACATCAGCGCCATTTTGCTTAGGATACGAAGGGGCGAATATTTGCCACTCCAGAGATCTAGCGCATCAGATGAGCGATCAAACACCCGATATAAAATCAGAATAATGCCATGATAGCCCCCCCAAATCACAAAATTCCAGGCGGCTCCGTGCCACAGCCCTCCTAGCAGCATCGTTAGAAATAGATTGCGATAGGTGTTAAACATGCCGTAGCGGTTGCCACCTAGCGGAATATAGAGATAGTCACGCAGCCAGGTCGAAAGTGAAATATGCCAGCGACTCCAAAAATCGCTGGGATTGAGGGCAAAGTAGGGCAGCTTAAAGTTGATCATCAGATCAAAGCCCATCAGCTTGCCGATTCCGCGTGCAATGTCAGAATAGCCGGAAAAATCGCCATAGATTTGCAAGGTAAAGGCCAGCGCACTCAGCAGAATATCGAGTCCTTCAGACTGGGTATATTCTTCAAAGGCATGCTCTGCAACTTCTCCTAAGTTGTCGGCGATCACCATCTTTTTGAAATAACCCCAGATGATCAAAAAGATGGCTGCATTCACCTGTTCCAGGCGAATCGTGCGCGGCGACTGCACCTGAGGTAAAAGATGGGTGGCACGTTCGATGGGGCCTGCTACCAACTGTGGGAAAAATGAAACAAACAGGGCAAAGTCAATCAGATTGCGCGCAGGTTCGAGGCGGCGGCGATAGACATCAATGGTATAGCTCAGGGTTTGAAAAGTATAGAAAGAAATACCCACTGGTAGAATAATATCGAGCGTGGGGCGATCGCCCTCAAACCCCAGCACATTCAGCAGATCAACGGCACTATCAGCAAAGAAATTAAAGTATTTGAAAAATCCTAAGATGGTCAGATTTACGACCACGGATATCAGCAAATACCGCTGGCGATCGCCCTCCTGCTCTGCCCGATGAATCTGCTGAGCCACCCAAAAATCAACAACGGTTGAGGTCAGCAGCAGCAGCAAAAAACGGACATCCCAATAGCCGTAAAACCCATAGCTAGCTATTAACAGCAACCCATTCTGTGCTCGATGATAGCGTTGGAGCAGCAGATAGGCGCTATAAACCAGGATGAAGAAACCAAGGAAAATAAATGAATTAAAGAGCATGTCAAACCTGAGCGCAAACTAATTAAAGACTCAGTGGCCTGCCGCGATCGCGTCATCAATTGGGGATGTGGACGGTCATTGCGGACTGAGATTTCCTGCTATTGTTCGATGAACTCGTCTAGCATATCAGAGGCGATCGCCTCTCAAAAAAAGGACACCTTGGCATGATTGATTTACGCAGTGATACGGTCACGCAGCCTACACCCAAGATGAGGGCGGCAATGGCAGCGGCGCTGGTGGGCGATGACGTGTTTGGCGACGACCCCACGGTGAATGAACTGGAAGCATATGTTGCAGCATTATTGGGCAAAGAAGCGGCTGTCTTTATGCCCTCGGGCACGATGACCAACCAGGTCGCCCTGCGGGTGCATACCGAGCCGGGTGACGAAGTGATTTTAGAATCAGAGGCTCACATTTATTACTACGAGGGAGGGGCTCCGGCGGCGCTATCTGGTGTCATGTGTCGGCTGGTGCAGGGCGATCGCGGCATCATCACCGCCGAGGCGATTCGCGCTGTGCTGCGCCCCGACGATGTGCATTTTCCCAGAACCAAGCTGGTCTGTTTAGAAAACACTCACAACCGAGGCGGCGGCAAGATTTTTCCGTTGACTACCATGCAGGCGATCGCCCACCTCTGTCAGCAGCATGACTTGGCGCTGCATCTCGATGGGGCTCGCTTTTGGAATGCCTGCATTGCCACAGGCATGAGTGAACGCGACTATGCTCAGCCTTTTGAGACCCTCAGCGTATGTTTTTCTAAAGGCTTGGGTGCCCCCATCGGGTCTGCCTTGGTGGGTTCTCATGAGCGGATGCAGCGGGCGCGTCGCGTTCGTAAACTGTTTGGCGGCTCGATGCGGCAGGTCGGTATCATTGCAGCGGGGGCGCTCTATGCCCTCCAGCATCAAAGAACCAGGCTAGCCGAAGATCATGCCCATGCCCGACTACTGGCCCAGGGGCTGAGCCAGATTGACGAAATTGATATCAATCCCGATGAAGTCGAGACCAATATCATCCTGTTTCGGTCTCCTGCGCTGGCGGCTCCGGCGTTGGTGGCTGCGCTGAATGACCTTGGCGTAGCGGTTTTGGCGACTGGGGCGCACTCCTACCGGGCTGTAACAAATTTAATGGTGACGGAGGAGCAGGTGATCAAAGTGCCAGACCTAGTCAAGGTGGCGATCGCCCAATTAGGCCGCCCCGCTATTGCAGTTCAGGGTTCGCAGAGTGTCACGGCCAGCCAAGGGATGAAAACATATTGACACCAATGACGATAATGACGATTGTTGTCTCATCCATCTGCTTGGATAGTGTTCATAGTGCTCACTATTAATGTCCCTTTAATCACAACTGTTGAAGATGGCTTTTAATGGTTGGTATGTCTCGGTTGTCGATCATGAAACATCGGCTGATTCAGCCAAATTCATGATGAGGCCAGATTCAGGAGTCGTGAATCAGCGGGCAACAATTCCACCAATCTCTGACATCCCCAAGGAGAACTCCCATGAAGCTAGACGGACAGGTTGCAATTGTCACGGGCGGCAGCGGCGGCATCGGTCAGGCGATCGCCATTCGGTTGGCGGAAGACGGAGCCCGTGTCGTGATTAACTACCGCTCTAACATTGACGAAGCTAAAGAAACCCAGGAGAAGGTCGAAGCTTCAGGGCGTGAAGGCTTGCTGGTGCAGGCTAATTTGAGTCAGGTTAGCGATGTGCAAAAGCTGGTGGCCGAGAGCATTCAGCACTTTGGTCAGGTAGACATTCTTGTGAATAATGCCGGACTGGAGAAGAACGCTTCTTTTTGGGACGTGACGGAGAAAGACTATGACACTGTGATGGATGTCAACCTCAAAGGGGCTTTTTTTGCTGCCCAGGCTGTTGTCAAACACTTGCTTGCAACCAATCGTCCCGGACGGATCATCAACATTAGTTCAGTCCATGAAGAACTTCCCTTTCCCCACTTTACGTCCTACTGTGCTAGCAAAGGGGGCATGAAAATGATGATGCGCAACTTGGCAGTGGAGCTTGCCCCTCACAACATCACCATCAACAACGTGGCACCCGGTGCAATTGAGACTCCGATCAACACCAAACTCCTCAATGATCCTGAGAAACTGGGTGCCTTGCTGAAAAATATCCCTCTGGGTCGCCTAGGGCAGCCGCAGGAGGTTGCAGCATTGGTGTCGTTTCTCGCATCTCCCGATGCTAGCTATATCACCGGATCAACGCTCTATGTTGATGGTGGGTTGCTATGGAACTACCAAGAACAGTAGATGCTTTGGCTGCCGACATTTCTAATAGTACATTTATTTGTCTCCGTAGAGAATCTGAAAATATGCGGAAAGGCTCTGGTTATTCACTTCAAGCTGCTTATTATGTGGAAGTAATCTGCATAAGCAGTAAATTGAGGTATTGGGCTGAATTGTTCTGCCTATTCACCCAATATGGGATCTTAGACGGAAAGTTGCAGCCTATTAATAGTTAGCCTGCTTAGCTACATACTGGTTTTGGAGACTTAAGTATAGTGAGTCAACCGAATTGCACGACGATGACTTGGGAAAAACTTTTAACACCTAGAAGGCTTGGAAAAGAGGAAAATGAGGATCTGAGTATTAATCGCACTCCATTTCAGAGAGATTATGACCGTATCGTTTTCTCTTCTGCTTTTCGTCGCCTCAAAGATAAAACTCAGGTCTTCTCACTACCTAAAAGTGACTACATTCGTACTCGCCTTATACACAGTCATGAAGTATCTTGTGTGGGTCGTTCATTAGGGAGAATGGTTGGAGAAAAAGTACTAGAGAAGTATCAGAATCATGATCAATTAAAGTTTACCTCTGCTGACTTTGGTGACATTGTATCCTCTGCCTGTCTTGCCCACGATATTGGCAACCCTCCTTTCGGTCATGCTGGAGAAGAGGCAATTAGTACAGCTTTCCAAGCTTGGTATCAAAACAGAGATGAAAGCTGCTTGAGTCGTAGCCAAAGACAAGAGCTTGAGAAATATGAGGGTAATGCATTAGGGTTTCGCATCCTAACAAAGCTCGAAATGCCTCACAGAAGAGGGGGGATGCGACTCACCTGTCCGACCTTGGCCGCATTTGCTAAATATCCTAAGACTTCTCATGTAGACAGAGAAATTCTTGGGCAATATCAAGGTAGAAGCACTAAGAAATACAGCTTCTTCCAGCCAGAGGCAAGTTTATTTGAAGAGGTAGCCGAAACAGTTGGATTGATTCGTCGTTCTTCCGAGGCTTATTGGTGGTCAAGACATCCGCTTGCTTTTTTGGTTGAGGCAGCAGACGATATCTGTTACTCAATCATTGACGTAGAAGATGGATACCGAATGGGCTATCTTTTATTTAAAGAGGCTAAGGATCTCTTAAAGCCAATAGCAGAAAAAAGTAACGATGAGTTTGAGGCAAATCAAAGTGAAGCAGAATACATTAAATATCTGCGCGCACTTTCGATTAACAATTTAATCCATGAAGCTGTCAAAGTCTTTTGTGAAAATGAGGAAGCTATCCTTGCCGGTAATTTTGACGATGACTTACTGAGTAAAAGTCAAAAGTACTCACTTGAGGAAATATCGACTGAAACTCGTACTAAGGTATTTGAAAGTCCTGATGTGATTGGCATACAAATTGCTGGATATGAAGTTTTAGGAAAACTATTTTCAGAATTTGCTGATGCTATGTTGAGTGAAAGCAAAAAAAATAAATTGGTTTATCAGATGATTCCAAGAGAATATCAGTCCAATGACGAAGATGATGCTTACGACAAAATCCTTAAAGTTGCTGACTATATTGCCGGAATGACTGATTCTTACGCTACTAGTCTTTTTCAACGAATTAGTGGTATCTCCATACAAAACCGGTTGTAAGGCGCACCATGAATCAACGTAGTGATTGATAAGCAATCTAACAACTGCGTGGCAGCGGACGAATGAAAGTCACTTGTTCTAGCTTCAAGTTGCCTGTCGCCGCTACACTTCGCCGTTAGCCTGCCTTAACTCTTACAGCGGTTATTGCTTGAATAAGCCATAGTCTGGTAGTCTAGGCCAAATT
>CAZCXK010000026.1:55732-57603 GCA_964502605.1 uncultured bacterium | reverse complement strand
GGTAATTATGGTGTTCTGATTGGTAATTATGGTGTTCTGATTGGTAATTATGGTGTTCTGAGAGGTAATTATGGTGTTCTGATTGGTAATTTGACAGACTTCAGATCCCTGGCATCTGCTTTATAAGCCATCCGACATCCTGAGAAGGCTACACTATATGTCACTGTGCTATTCAATGTCTCGGCATAACGGATATTAATAGCCGAGGAATACAGCCTAGATGCGATGATTAAAATGTAGGCTATCCCAAATTGCAGGGAGCCGTGGAAAGATCAAACGTGAACCAGAAGGACAGCGGCCTTCACAAATGGCAGCAAACATATCGCTGAACTGCCGCCGCTCTATGTGACGTCTGACGCGATTTGATTTTATATCGCTGCTGCTTAGGCTCGTGTTCATCGGGCTGGTTGACTGACACAAGATTCTGCATTGGGTGAGGTCTGCCTCGCCCCTACGATGGTTTGCCTGATGTAGGGGGCAGGTCTCCTGACCCAATGCACGATATAGGTTGTAACTAGTTTTGTCCGTCAATCAGCTTTCTACCTTTTAATCTATAGCTAAATTTTACCGGACTCGAGCGTGTTCACTCAGCGCTTTGTAGGCAGCTGTAATCACTTTCATGCGGCGTTCGGCAAGAATACGAAACTCGGGTGATAGCCCCGCGACCTTGTCAGGGTGATTCATTTGGGCCAGCCGATGGTAGGCTGCGCGAATTTCGGGTAATGATGCCTCAGGATGAATGCCCAAGATTTCATGGGCGGGCTTCCGGGGACGCGACGAGGCGATAGGCTGTGTATTTCCATTGCCATTGCTGTCTTGAGGCGCTGTAGCTGGCTCCTGAGTGGGTTGGGGAGATAGCCAATGCTGAACGCTTTGAAACAGATTGGCAAATTGTTCAGCTACCATCACGTTTGACACATGCAGTCTCATGCTGATGCCAATGTTGGCGATCAAAGTCAAGAGGCCATACTCTACTTGGATCAATCGAGGATTGCTGGTGCGAGTCGCATCAGGAGTTCCGTCGTGTTGCAGATTTTGCCAGGTATGGCCTGTTAACCGCGCATCTTTAGGAATAGCCCCACGTAAGTTAACTCTCTCTCGCTCAAACTGAATTGACACCGTGCTGTAAGCGATCGCGCTATAGATTTGACGTCGCCATAGCAAGATATAGTCGGGCAAAAAGAACAGCGCCAAATCGTCAACATGAATGCTCCAAATCGTCAGGTTTGTATTAATGAAGGGCGGACAAGATGATGCAATCTTGATTGGTGCCGAATTGAAGTTCACCGCATGGCTCGCACCCGCATTTTGGTGGCGATCGCGCACAACCTGTCGGTTTTCTTCGAGCCAGATTTTTTCAGAGGTTGATAACGTGCGAAAGGCCCGCTGAATTGCAGAGAACCGCACGTTCATCTCGTCATCTAAGCTATAGTCCAGGGTCGTCGTTTTGTGAAAATGGCGATCGCGTTCTGTGATCACAACAGCCGTCAATCCAGCGATCAGCACGAGCCCTGCGACCCCAATTGGAGCCAAGCTCATCGCCGCCATCGCCAGCAGAATCGTAACACCGACGATAATTTTGGCCTGTCCCGCTTGCTGGGTGCGGCCATTGATATTCGCCACAATCTCTCCGATCGGAGCCTGAACCCCATTGGCATAGCCGTGACCCAGCTTAATATCGAAGCGCATAGCTCCTCTGTGGTGTGTCGTTGCTCTCATCTGACGCAGGGGCTCTAGCACCAGAGCACTCATTCTGAACGAGGCTAAACAATTTCAGCTATTGCCTAAATACGCTTGATCGTACCAGTAGCCCGGATACGAATCGATGAAATTCAAGAAAGTTAGGCATTTCTGACATCAGTTCTCAGTTC
>CAZCXK010000026.1:0-55632 GCA_964502605.1 uncultured bacterium | reverse complement strand
GTTCTCAGTTCAGTTCTCAGTGTTAATGCCTAGAGACGACGGCATTAACCGCCCAAAGGTTCCAGTTCACTTACGATTCAGCCCAGATATCTGATAGAGCCAGCAAGCAGAACCATGCCTGGGGCGATCGCCACCCCAACTTGACCGCACCTGGCTGACCAATCGAGAGCGATCAGAGTTATGCGCCTTAAAGCACACAGGTTATGAGAGCATCAACCCCGTCTATGCAGATTCCAATCATGAGCGTTGAGGTCACTTCAGCAAATATATATTTTGACTGCTAAAAATTCATCTGAACTTCAACTTGATGAGATTTTCAGATCTTTAAGCTGCTCTTGAACAAAACTTAACACGGTCTTTATCAGCGTCCTGGAGTCTAAGTATGGTTACGGAAAATCCATTCACTTTCTGTTCAAATCACACATAGCTCTAAAATATGGCTCCCATTACACTCCAGATTCTTCATGCAGCTGACCAGGAAGCGGGGTTGCCTGCAATTCAAGATGCAGTTAACTTTTCTGCTGTGATTGAGGGATTGGCCGACGACTTTGAAAACACGTTGAGGCTCTCCTCCGGAGACATTTACATTCCTGGGCCGTTCTTTAATGCGAGTACCGATATTTACGGCACTCCCGGAATTGCCGATATCTTAATCAACAATGCCCTGGGCTTTGAGGCCGTCGCCTTCGGTAATCATGAATTTGATTTGGGCACAGGCACCATTAGCACGCTGCTGCTGCCTGACGCCGCTATTACGGGACCCGGTATCGGCGTAGGTGGATATGAAGGGACGGCTTTTCCATATCTCAGTTCCAACTTAGACTTCAGTACAGATGCCAATCTAGCTGACTTGGTTGTGCCTGGGGGCAATGCGCCCCTGCCCAACACCATTTCAGACAGCACCGTGTTAGAAGTCGGGGGGCAGCAAATTGGCATCGTCGGTGCTACCACGCCCCTGCTGCCGACCATCGCATCCCCTGGTGATGTGGGTGTTTTCCCCATTGACCCCAATGATATTGCCGCGCTTGCAGCCGCGATTCAGGCGTCGGTTGATGCTCTGACAGCAACTGGAATCAACAAGATTGTCTTGCTGGCTCATTTCCAACAGTTCAGCATTGAGCAAGAGGTCGCAGCCCTGCTCGACGATGTTGATATTGTGATTGCGGGTGGCTCTAACACGCTACTGGCCAATGATGATGACCCGCTGCGCGCCGGTGATGTGAGTGAAGGCCCATACCCGATTGAAGTTGATTCTGATGGCGAAACGGTATATGTAATCAATACCGATGGCAACTACCGATATGTGGGTCGTTTGGCCGCCAGTTTTGATGAAAACGGCGTAATCACCGAAATTCTCGATGAGAGCGGTGCCTTTGCCACCGATGAGGCCGGAGTCAACCGCGTCTATGGGC
Organism: uncultured bacterium; assembly: GCA_964502605.1. Classification (GTDB taxonomy): domain Bacteria; phylum Cyanobacteriota; class Cyanobacteriia; order CAZCXK01; family CAZCXK01; genus CAZCXK01. The sequence continues at coordinate 54,220 of CAZCXK010000026.1, read as the reverse complement.
AAGAGGTTGATGCCAGAGACTTTGCCAACCCGACGATTGTAGAAGTCACAGACGCGATCGCCGATATTGTTCTCGAAAAAGATGGCAATATCTTCGGCAGCACCACCGTGTTTCTCAATGGCGATCGCGGCAGCGTCCGCACGGAAGAAACCAATCTGGGCAACCTCACCGCAGATGCTAACCTGTTTGTCGCTCAGCAATATGACGACACCGTGACGGTTTCGATCAAAAACGGCGGCGGCATTCGCGACAACATTGGCCAATCTATTATTCCGGCGGGTGGCACAGGTGGCTTAGAACTGACACCTCCTCCGGCCAACCCACTCATTGGCAAAGAAGACGGCGACATTTCTCAACTCGACATCGAGAATGCTCTACGGTTTAACAATGAACTCTCGCTGCTAAGCGTCTCCGCTCAAGAATTGGAGTATCTGCTGGAGCATGGCGTTGCCGCTAGCGCCCCTGGAGCCACACCCGGACAGTTTCCGCAGGTAGGTGGCCTTTCCTTCAGCTTTGATGCCACGCAGCAGGCCATTGTCTTCGATGCAGCAGGTAATGTGGTCACCGATGGCGATCGCGTTCGCAGCCTCGCCATTCTAGATGATGACGGCAACGTTGCTGACATCATCGTTGAAAATGGTGAACTGCAAGGAGATCCCACTCGTGAAATTCGGCTGGTAACGCTCAACTTCCTCGCAGATGGCGGAGACGGCTATCCGTTTAACGTCTTCGGCGAAAATCGGGTTGATCTAGTCACTCAACCGCTCTCAGCAGGTGCCAGCAATGTGGCCTCCTTCACGGCCAATGGCTCTGAGCAAGACGCCCTGGCTGAATACCTCGCTGCTAATTTCTCAGACATGCCTTTTGATATTGAGGACGTTGGGGTTGCAGGTGACTCGCGAATTCAGAACCTGGCCTTCCGGGACGACACCGTTCTAGGTGAAAGCGGCTCAGGCGGCACTCCTACATTTGACAATGAGATCATCGGTGGAGACAGCAATGACGTCCTCCGAGGTGAATCCATTCGCAGCCGCACAGAGAGCAATGACCTGCTTGACGGTGGAGCTGGCGACGACAAACTCAACGGCGGCTCTGGCGATGATGTGCTCTTAGGCGGCGATGGCAACGATCGGCTCAGAGGCGGCGCGGGCGATGACCTGCTCGATGGTGGCTCTGGCAATGATCTACTGTCAGGCGGCTCTGGCTCAGACGCCTTTGTGATTGCTGTGCGTGAAGGTGTTGATGTCATCCGTGATTTTGAACTCGGCGTCGATTTGATCGCCTTAGCTGGAGGGCTGACCTTTGGTGACCTCACTGTGACCCAAAACCGTAATGACACAATCATCAGCGTAGGTGATGACACACTGGCGCGGGTAGTCGGCGTCACACCCGATGCCTGGACGGCGGCAGATTTCACTGCTGCATAGTTAAGAGTAAGCCACATGTGACGTTTTCACGGGCTAGTCTGTGATTTTCACGGGCTGGCCTGCGTTTTTTATAAGCCGACCTGTGATTTTTATGGGCCGACTTGTGATTTTTATAGGCTGGCCTGCGATTTTTATAGGCTGGCCTGTGATTTTTATAGGCCGACCTGTGATTTTCATAGGCTGGCCTGTGATTTTTATAGGCCGACCTGTGATTTTTATAGGCCGACCTGTAATTTCTATAAGCGCGGCTGTGTTATCACCCGATTGACCGACAAACCTTCTGCGCCCACTCCCCTAATCTGTATACATATTCCTTACGATACTTGCTACGCACAGGCAGAGCCTTTCACGTCGCGCAGCGAAACGCCGACGCTGCTCCCAGAGAACAACCTCCCAATCTCCTCACCAAAGAAGCCCAGCGCTCTAGCGCTCCCCCGGAAAGAATAGGGAATACACTTTGCCAATTAACTAGGGGCGTTGCGTTGCAGTCACTACTTTCTGGAGTTGACTCCCTCTCATACAGCAAATAAGAGCAATACCAACACTGCTTGCCTAATCTGAGGGAGATGACCACCGCCCGCTATCATCTTTTTGGTAGGTCTCTTCTACAACCTCCCAGGCTTTAAGCGTCGCATCTTCTGAATCTTGCGAATATAGAAACGCCTCGTTATACGCCCAAATAAACGTTTGCTGAGCATCTTCTGAGAGACGACTGCGAAGATCGGGAGACAACTCGGTGGGTGCTTCCAGAAGACCATCTGGCTGCCGGGGAATTAACATGTCATCACAGGCAAAGACATCTTCTCCGCCTGACTGCCTCAGCAAGCGCTGCACCTCAGACGACTGCTCCGCCTGCACCTCAACGACGAGCAAAAACTCTCCACTCTGCACTCGCGTTTCATAGAGTGTTGCCTGCTCATGGGGCATACCGAGAGTTGCCAGCACCGACGCCAATCCGGCACCAGCTGATCCGGCGATCGCCCCCGATGTTGCCCCTAGCAAAGCTGCACCCAGGGGGCCAGCCGCAACTACCGGGCCTACAAATGGCACAAACAAAACCCCGACACCGCTCAACAAGCTCAAGAATGTGCCAAATAAAGAGCCAAAGATTGCCCCAGATTTGAGCCCATCAAGCACAACGTCTCGCTTAGTCAGAAACCCGGCGATTCGAGTCTCCGATTGAAAATTTTTGCCAATGGCAGAAATGTTGCAGCGGGGAATCCCGCAATCGAGCAGGCGTTTCACCACATCATCAACTTGCTGTTGAGCTTTGAAGCTGGCAACAATACAGGGGCGATCGCTCTGGTGATCTAGCGGTGAGTATGAGTGATGAGCAGTGGCTTGCATGATTCTTAGCTACGTTGGCTGATGCGTTTAACAAATGCGCTCAACGGATGCACTTAACGAGTGCGTCTAACAGATGAGAGCGGAAGGTGACAAGTCAAAAAATGGCAAGTCGAAAGATGACAAATCAACTTGTGAATCAGGCTATTGTTAGCGTGACTGAAAGTCAGCTACAACCCGATCGAAAGTAACTTTCAGATCAGTCCAGGCGGCGTCAACACCTGTCTGAATGTCTTGCCAAGCAGTTTCGCTAGAGTTGCGAAACTCATCCAGCTTTGCTTGCATTTCATCTTGCTTAGCTTGCAGTGACTCAAGAGAGTTCTGATATTGCAGCCTACTCTCTGCTTCAGCCTGAGCTGCTTTGGCTTTCAGCTCGTCAACCTGTGCATTGAGCTTGTCAAATTCAGCTCGAACTTTTTGGCGATATATTTCTTTCTTTTCTTCAGTTACCATGTGTAAAACCTCTAACTAATCTCACAAAACAGATTTCGCAATTTGCTAGTCTGCTTAACTTGTGGCTTTAGTTTCATTAAAGGTTGATGTACCTGAGAACACATCACTCGCGCGATGGAACCTGAGAGAGATCGGTTTACTTCTATCGATGGAATTATGGGCAGATGGGCTCAAATGTGCTGAGTTAATTGGCAATGCTGACAATGCCCGACCATTGCACTTTTTTCTGGCGATCGCGCCGATATGAAAAGAACCGATCAGCATCTTGATAGGTGCAATAGGGCGCAATAGCAATCTGATCAGCCTCAAGCCCCAACTGCTGTAGTTGCAATGCATTAATGCGACGAATATCGATGCGGACGCGCTCAGGGTGCGGGTCAGCCATCAGCGGTGATGGAGACATCTGCGCCAACCCATCGAGAAGATCGGATTCAGCCGTTGAAGCCAGAGGAGCGGTAGTATCAGCAGCGGTAGCAGCAGTAGAGGCTGTTGATTCACAATGACGGATAGACGCCAGAATGGTTTTGCCAATCTCAGCGGCAACGGTTTTAGATACCTGATAGACTTTGCCAGCGATCGCGGGCCCCAAAGCAACTCGCAAGTCTGGTAGCTGACTGCCCTGAACCTGCAACCGCCGAATCGCGTGAGGCAAAATCTGAGCAGCGGTGCCTCGCCACCCAGCATGGACTGCCGCCACCTGCCCCGTCTGTCGATCTGCAATTAAGGCCGGAATACAATCTGCTGTTGCAACCCAAGCAGCCTGATGAGCCTGCTCGGTGATGATGCCATCTCCATCAGGAAATCTCTTTGCTCCGGTCGATGCCAAGCTCGATGTCGCTGATTCATCCGATGATTGAGATTGAGATTGATCAGATGCCGGAGGTAGGGGGGCGGTTTGCCAATCATGAATTTCGGTTGGCGTCAGCACCATATTGCCATGCACCTGCTTGACGCGAAAGGCGCTAGCGGTTGGATGCAAAGTCTGGATTAGATCTTCTGGCAACGCTGGATAACCCGACTGGTCAAAGAATCCGTGGGGCCAAGCGTCGAGGAGGCTACATGTTAGATATGTGCGATTCTGCCGAGTTTGCCAATGCCAGATGTGCATAAGAGGTGCATCGGTAAAATATACTTATGAGCCTAAGCCAGAAAACATGCCTAGACACTGGAAAATAAGTGTTTTTAGAAATGATGTGCTTAGACATGAGATAGCACAGTCACTCAGATTTATCCTACCAAGAGGATGCCGTGAATTTGACTGAGCGCGATCGCCTCCAGCCTGAACAGATCACCCATTGCTTGCAAAATCGCCCTTTGCCGTTGGATCTAGCCCGTCATCCAGGAGCAAGCAACGCAGACAACCCAGCAGCTAGCACAAAGGAGGCTGACCATGCCGACGGCGATAGTCAGTCGGCGCAGCTATCATTGCAGGTGCCATTGCAACTGAGGGTGCTCGACGAGGTGCCATCTACCAATCGCCACCTGTGGGATTGGATTGATCAAGGCGCATTTGTGGGGGCAGTCGTGATTGCGGCTCAGCAAACTGCAGGTAAGGGGCAATGGGGGCGACACTGGCGATCGCCCCTAGGTGGGCTTTATTTATCACTGGCGATCGCCCCTCAATGTCCGCTTGATCAGGTTGGGCAGCTCACTATATGCAGTGCCTGGGGAGTGGCATCTGCCCTGCGCTGGCATCATATTCCCGTGCAGCTCAAGTGGCCCAACGATCTGATTCTTCAGGGCCGTAAACTGGGTGGAATTTTGATCGAAACTCGAATGCAGCAGGGGTTGATTCCCTGGGCAGTGATTGGCATCGGCATCAACTGGGCCAATCCGGTGCCAGAACTGGGCATCGCTTTGCAAGCATACATAGGTGACGAGCAATGTCCTCTGCAATCTATCAATGAACTGGCTGCCGCTGTGATTCAGGGAGCCATGGCCGGGTATCGCAGCTGGCAAACGCACGGCATTGCGGCCATCTTGCCCGGTTATGAGGCTCTGCTCACCCATATGGGGCAGAATGTTCAAGTTGCGGAGGGCATGGGGCAGGTTGTTGGCGTCACAGAAACAGGCAATCTGCGCGTTGCACTGTCAGCATCGGTAGCCGAGTCGGCAGCCGCATCGGCAGCCGAAACCCAATTCAAACCGGGCGAAATTCGCTTGGGCTACCGCTAGCAACCAGTTAAGAATTCGAGCTATTGTAAAGGTTGACCTAGCATCCACGGTTTTGTCATGGATGGAACCGAACAGCTAGAATAGCAGACTAGTAGGCTGGTAGGCTTACATGTCTGTTCAAAAAATGAGAACTACACTGGATCAGGAACGACTGAATCAGGAACGACTGCCACTAGGTTTGAGGAGTGAAATCGTGTCGATGAGTCATCGGGGAAATCATTCAGCTAGTTCTGTCTGGCGCAATCATCAGCGGTTTTTTTGGGCCGGGAGTCTCAGTTGGTTGACGAGCGCTAGCCTGATCAGCGCTCCACTTGCGATCGCCCAAACATCTGCGTTGGCAGATCCTAGCCCTGTTCCAAGTGCTCAAGACTTATTAGCTCCCAAGCAGGCTGAAATAGATGCTGCATCGTCCTCTGCACCACGACGCAGCTCAATCTCGATTGAGATGACTACCGATATGCCGACCCCTGAAGCCTCTACCTCAGTGACACCCAGAACTCCTCCGTCGGTGCCGCCTTTAGATGTCACTGATTTGACGCGTGATTTGCCGATGTCAACCCAAATCGAGACCGATGTATCCGGCGGTGGATACATCGATCCCACGGATGACTATAGCTTGGGTGCCACAACTCAAGAACTGCCCTCTGTTGTGCTATCCGAACGGTCTACAGGGTGTCAGATGGTGCTGCAGCGAGGGCAGGCGGTGCCGTCAAGCGTCTGCAGCAATTCTGGGGCGATCGCCAGCTATGATGGCGCATCCGGCACCGTCAATTCGGTCAATGTCGGCCCATTGAGCATTGGGCCAAACGGCATCAGCCTCAATCAAGTGCCATCCATTCAAACTTTCTACCATCGCTCATCTCGTCCCCAGCCCCTACCCAACAACGGCAATTCGCGCATGCTGTTCCCGTTGTCGATTCCCGCGATGGTCTCGTCGCCATTTGGCTTGCGAATCCACCCAATTTTTAGAACTGAACGGTTTCATACAGGCACTGATTTAGCAGCTCCAATGGGGACGCCAATAGCTGCGGCCTTCTCTGGACGAGTGGCGATCGCCGACTATATGAGAGGATATGGCGTCACTGTGGTGTTGCGGCATGGCGATGGGGCGCAAGAAACCCTATATGGCCACATGTCTGAACTATTTGTTGAGCCTGGGGAATGGGTCGAGCAGGGAGAAATCATCGGTCGTGTGGGCAGCACAGGCAACTCGACCGGCCCCCATCTCCACTTTGAGCTGCGTGAACGCACTGCCAATGGGTGGGTTGCAGTCAATTCGGGCGATCGCCTCCAAGCTGCCCTGTCTCAGTTAGGAGAGGGCTTCCAACTGGCTCAAGCGTCATCAACGGATAAACAAACGGCACTCAAAGATATTGATCTGCTGGATGTGCCCCATCGATTGCAGTCGGGCAAGAACGCTATTAAGACTGCTGCCCCTTTCAACGCAGACTTTGCAGACTCTGAACGCTAAGAATCTCTCGAACCAGTTAGAGTTTCAGGCTCTGGCTGAGTCTGACACCTTAAACTTTTTGGGGCTAACTTGATTGGGCTGGCAAGATCTCCAGCGACTCCCCTTCGAATTGCCGGAGTGGTCTTAGTGGTTTTGGGCGTTTCGTTAGTGGCATCTGTTAGACGATGATTGCCCCTGCTTCAGCTCTGTAAGCTGCAAGTTTCCACAACCAGCAGGAGTTGGCACCGGGTTCAGCGATACTGACCCTGCTACTGCTATCCGCCAAATTGGTACATGGGCAGCCCCTGAACGGGTGTATCAATGCAAAACAAATCGCCTGAAAAAAAGCTTTGCTGAATTTCGGCTTCGCTCAGACCCACCGAGGCAGAGGTGATGTAGAGCGATCGCAAATTTTTTCCACCAAAGGTGCAAGATGTGGGACGCTGAATGGGCATCGGGATGCGATCGCTCTCAGTTCCATCGGGGCGAAATCGAACAATGCACCAACCATCCCACATGGCGGTCCAGATGCACCCATCAGCGTCAACCGTCAGGCCATCTGGAGCAAACGATTCTGATGTCAAATCGGTCCAGATACGACGATTCGTAATGTCACCCGTATCGAGGTTGAAGTCATAGGCAAAGATGGCTTTGTCATACGAATCAGTCAGATAAAACGTCTGCTGATCGGGGCTCCAGCCTAAGCCATTGGAAATGCACAATCCCGTTTCCATCACGGTCAACGTACCATCGGGGCTATAGCGATAGAGGTTTCCACGCGGCCCCTGAGTACACATCGAGCCAAACCAAAATCGTCCGGCGGCATCACACTTGCCGTCATTGAAACGATTGTGGGGGAGATGGGTTTCGATTTCAACGATTGGCGTGACGGAACCATCCTGTAGGTTAAGAAAGGCAAGCTGCTTACGGAGAGCCATAATCAGCCGATTCTGACTAGCAAGGGCGATCGCCCCCACAGCATCGCCCACAGTCCAAAACCGATTGTCACCCGTAATCGGATCAAACCGATGGACACGGTGATTATAGATATCGACCCAGTAGAGCACCTGCTCCTGCGCGTCCCAGACGGGGCCTTCGCCCAAGCGGGCACGAGCTTCTAACAGGTTATGCACAGGATGCGAAGCAGCAGTCATCATGGCAAACTCGGTGGTGGTTTCGTTCAAAGCGTATCAGAATTCAATCCGGTTCTTGTCTCTCTTCTGCCTTAGGATGAACGATAAGGAGAATTGGATACCGGGGTTAAGAAGCATGTCGCCTCGATTTGCAGACGCAACCACTTGGGCGCAAGCAGAGCTGCTGATGCAGCCCAGCTTTATTCGGGTAATTGACAACATTCGCAAGCAGCTAGAACAGTCGGTTTGGACGGGCACCTATCGAGATGTGCATCTGTGGCCAGAGAATACGTCTCCAGAGCAGCACACTCAAGTGATTCAACTTCAGAAAGAGCTGGAGACCGCCTCACCTGAGCAAATTGAACGCATTCATCACGCCCTCGATCAGCTCCCTCGCCCCTATCCGGGCTATGAATTGTGTTTAACCCACGACACGCAGCAGATTCGAATTGACCTGTGGCAGTTGTGTTATCAGATTTGTTTCCAAGAGTTTTCGGTAGCGCATGCAGAGGGTCGTGATCCGGTGGTGGTCGATGTCAGTTTGATTGACGACACAGGTGATGTCGATTGGCATCAGCTGGATGAAAAAGCAAAACGTCTGATTGCGAGACTGTTTAACGAACTGCCGAGATCATCCCATCACAAAGCGGAGAGTGCCAACGACTAGAATATCCAAAATAGACATGATTTGAATTCTGACGATGAGTTCGCAGCATGGCAGTGAATGACAAGGACGTAAAACCAATGGGGCAAGACTTAACAGCATTACACACTGCGGCAGGGGCAGCGCTGATGACGGTGGCAGACCAAGCGGTGCCTGCGACCTTTGGCAATGATGCCACAGCGCTAGAAGCAGCTCAGTCAGGAGTGGCTCTCTGCGATCGCTCCCATTGGGGCATGATTGAGGTCTCCGATGGCGATCGCCTCCGGTTTTTACATAACCAGAGCACCAATGATTTCCTCAGCCTCACGCCGGGTCAAGGGTGCGAGACCGTATTTGTCACCTCAACGGCTCGCACGATTGATCTGGTGACGGCTTATATCTTAGACGATGCCGTGCTGCTGCTAACGCACCCATCATCGAGCCAGCGGCTAATCACCTGGATGGATCGGTTTATCTTTTTTGCCGATCGGGTGCAGTTGGCTGATCTTTCAGGCCACTACGCCATCTTGAGCCTGATGGGGATTCACGGGGGGGCGATCGCCCAGAAATTGGGAGCCGCCGATCTCGTCAGTCAGCCCCAGGGATCGCACCAGCAGGTGCAGTTTCAAGGTGACGACATCCGCATTGCCGTCGGCAGCGGCTTGGCCACGCCCGGGTTTACGCTAATCGTCGATGGTGCGGCGGCTCCTCGTCTCTGGACACAGCTCACAGATTGGGGAGCCGTGCCAATGGGCGAACGGGTCTGGGAGCAATTGCGTATTGAGCAGGGACATCCGATGCCCGACCATGAGCTGACCGATGATTACAACCCGTTAGAAGCAGGGCTGTGGCACACGGTCTCCTTCACCAAGGGCTGCTACATTGGGCAAGAAACCATTGCTCGCCTCGACACCTACAATGGAGTCAAACAGCAGCTCTGGGGCATTAAACTCAATGGGTCGGCCCCACCTGGAACGCCCATCTGCGATGCTGACCAGACCAAAATCGGCCAGCTAACCAGCGTGGTGACGACGCCAACAGGCATCATCGGGCTAGCCTATATCCGCACGAAAGCAGGCGGAGTCGGGCTCGATGTGCGCGTCGGCGACAGCAACGGCACCATAATCGACGTGCCGTTTTTGACGCGCCAGCGCATCGATAGCAGTTGCGACTGAGGGATTGGCATGGCCAAAAAACGAATCGGGCGATCGCCCTGGAGCACTGGCATCACTGGCATTAGTGCCCTCATAGTCGGACTGCTCAATCTGTCTGTGGGTCTTGCTGAGCCTGCGGCTGAAACCTATCGACAGCAAGGGCTAGCCCTGCGGCAGCAGGGGCAATTCGATCAGGCGATCGCCACCTTAGAGCAGGCCGTAGCCTTAGCTCCTGATCACGTTCCAGGGCGGGTGATTCTCGGCTGGACGCAGCACCTGGCCAACCAAGACGAAGCCGCAACTGACACGCTGATGCAGGCGTTTTATGCCGACCCGTTTGCGGTGCCAACGCTCAACGCCTTAGGGATCGTCTATCTCGTCCGGGGGCAACTGGATGCCGCTGTGGTCACCCACGGGTGGGCCGCGACCCTAGACCCCGACAATGACATTGCCTACTTTAATCTGGCGCTCTCCCTGCATCGCCTCAAGTACTACAACGGGGCGATCGCAGCTGCCACAAAAGCCGCCGAACTAGACCCCGATAACCCTCACCCATGGGCAGCACTGGCGATCGCCCACTGGAGCCACAATCAGCCCGATCCAGCGCTAACGGCCTACCAGACGGCAATTCGACTGCGAGACCGATATCGCGCCAGCGACTTGACTACTGATTTAGCGCAGGCGGCATTTAGCCCTGAGCAGATCAGCCTGACTCATCAGGTGCAGCGCGCCGCCCAAAAGCTGTAAAGCCAGACTTACAAGATCGCCAAGCGCTCGGTCAACACCGTGTAAAACCCATCGACATCAACCGTCTCCACCACCTGCACATTGGGCGATCGCCCTGTCATGTTGCCCTGATCGACTACAGTGCGCCCCAGATTTAGCTCACTGGCAGTCTCAACCGCCACAAAGCGGGGCTGACTCGTATACAAGTCGGGGCGCACCAGATAGGCAATCACATTGGGGTCATGCAGGGGGCCACCCTCCCAGTCATAGACCGCCATCTCGTGATTGCCATAGTGCGATAGTAAGTCGGCGGCCACCAGACTCACCGGGGTCGAGAGGGCTCGAATCATGGCCAACCGGGTCGGCGTAGTGAGCACCTGATGGGTGAGATTTAGCCCCAGCATCGTCAGCGGGATGCCGCTAGTAAACACCACATGGGCCGCGTGAGGGTCTACATACATGTTGAATTCGGCAGAGGGCGTGACATTGCCGTGGGTGGTCGAGCCCCCCATCAGCACAATCTCTGCCACATTTGCCGCAATCTGTGGGGCTTTAATCAGGGCGATCGCCACATTGGTCAATGGCCCCAGCACAGCCAGAGTGATGGGCTGCTGCGCCTGCGTTATCGTGTCGATCAGAAAATCAACCGCATGAGCCGACTGAATCGGCATCTGCGGGTTAGGCAGGGCAACGCCCTCTAGGCCCGTTTTGCCATGCACCTCTTCAGCCGTCGTCAGCGATCGCATCAGCGGGCGGGGACAGCCCGCATACACCGGGATATCGGTGCGATCGGCCAGCTCACAAATCTTGCGGGCGTTGGTCTGCGTTAGTGCCAGGGGCACATTCCCTGCAACGGTGGTAATGCCTAATAGATCTAGCTCAGGGGAAGCAAACGCCAACAAAAGGGCGATCGCATCGTCTACGCCCGGATCACAATCAATGATGATCGATCTCGTTGTCAAGGGAAAACCCGTCGGCGTCATATCCTTACATCCAGCCATGCTGGAGATGTATCTGCTGTTGCAGTCTGACTAACACTACCTCAGGTTTTGACTCGGTAAAACGTCACACTCAACTCTCAGCATTCTCTCATCTCCAAAAGACCACTGAATTGCCGAAAGGACAATACCATAGGAGGGTGCCAATTTTGGGGCTGCGGGTTAAGCCCTACCCTGGCACAATTGAGACTCTCGGCTCACATTGCTCACGATGGCTATACACAACGACCACTCTCTGAAAATGACGGGCGATGGCTCCAAGAAGCTCGACTGGCCGACAAAGCTCACCTTTGGCATTGGCACCATTGGCACAGCCAGCACCGGAAGCATTCTAGCTTTCTTCTTTATGTTTTTTCTGACCGATGTGGCCGGACTCCCCGCCGCATTGGCAGGCAGCGTTTTGATGTTTGGCCAATTTGGTGATGCCATTAGCGACCCGATTATTGGCATGATGAGCGACAAAACTCGGTCGCAGTGGGGGCGTCGCTACCCCTGGATTGTCTTAGGCGCAGTGCCGTTTGGGCTTTCGTTTTTCCTATTGTGGGTGATTCCAGCCACCGGAACCTGGACGCTGTTTGCCTACTACGTCATCATTGGCATTCTCTTCAAAACCGCATTGACAGCCGTATATTTGCCCTACGTGGCGCTGATGCCTGAGCTGACGCAAGACTACGACGACCGCACCAGTCTCAATAGCGTCAGGCTAACGTTTTCCATTGGCAGCAGCATTTTATCGCTGGTGTTAGTCAGCGAAATCTTTAACCGAGTCAGTGACCCTGTGCAGCAGCACCTTGTCGTCGGCGGGTTCGGTGCGATTCTCTGTATTATGTCGCTCGCCGTGTGTGTCATGGGTACTTACACCCGCGTTCGAGCGATGGAGCAGATTCAGCACTCTCAGAAGAAAACACCCCATCTGTCAGTGATCGAGCAGATTCGGATTGTGTTTAGCAATCGCCCGTTTGTGTTGGTGATTGGCATCTATCTCTGTTCGTGGCTGGCAGCACAGATGACCGCTGTCATCATGAAATACTTTGTCGTCAGCTGGATGCAACTCTCGCCTGCAATCTTTACCCAGTTTGCGCTCACAGTGCAGGGAACCGCCCTCCTGATGTTGTTTGTCTGGAGTGCCATTAGTCGGCGATTGGGCAAACGCGCTGTCTACTTCATGGGCATGAGTTCGTGGATTGTGGCTCAAGCCGGACTCTTTTTCTTGCAGCCTGGACAGGTCACCCTCATGTTTGTTATGGGGGTGATGGCAGGCTTGGGCGTGTCAACGGCCTATTTGGTGCCCTGGTCAATGTTGCCCGACGTGATCGAACTCGATGAACTCAAAACCGGACAGCGCCGCGAAGGGGTATTTTATGCCTTCATGGTCATGCTGCAAAAAATCGGGTTGGCGATCGCCGTGTTTCTGGTGGGGCAGGCGCTCAGTGGGGCAGGCTATATCGAAAGCGCCTCTGATGTGGTGACAGCGGTGCAGCCTGCATCGGCGTTGTTGGTAATTCGACTGGCCATTGGCCCCATTGCCACAACGCTGCTGATTTTAGGATTGGTTATGGCCTATTTCTATCCCATTACGCGTGAGGTTCATGCCGAAATTTTGATGACGCTGCAGCAGCGGCGCGAGGCTGAGATGCCAGACTCAACGGACAGATAGAGGTGACCATTGGAACCAACAATCTGGCAACCCACCGCCCAGCAGAGCCAGTGGGCGATCGCCCCCAACTGGGAACGCAACTAGCGGTTATTGATAGCAACGGCAGCAGAGATGGTTGAGATGAGGGCAGTCTGGATGTCGTCGCTCCGCATGGCATTCAAACGGCTAGCTGTCCAGATCTCCTCCCTCATTAGCCTCTACCGAGTTAGGCATGGCCTCTGCCGAGTCAGGTATGATGGATGCCCGCTTCAAACTTCTCGCAAGCGGGGCATCAGTTCTACTAAGTTGCAGGGCGCGTGGCGCGCATCGAGCTGGTCATGAATTAACGCATCCCAACCCGTGCGGCAGGCTCCAGTTGAACCGGGCAAGCAGAAGATATAGGTGCCGTTGGCAACGCCTGACAGCGCCCGCGACTGAATGGTTGATGTCTTGATGTCGTGGTAGGAGATCATCCGAAAGATTTCGCCAAACCCCTGAATTTCTTTATCAAGCAAGGGCTGAATCGCTTCGGGGGTGCCATCTCGTCCTGTGATGCCAGTGCCACCGGTGGTGATGATGGCCTGCACTGCATCATCGGCAATCCAACGAGAAACCACCGCTCGAATTTGGTAAATGTTGTCGGGCACAATGATCTTTTCTGCCAGCCGATGCCCTGCTGCAAGCAGGCGATCGCACAACAGCTGTCCCGATTTATCAGTCTCCTCAGTGCGGCTGTCTGAGACTGTCATTACGGCAATGTTAATCGGAATAAATTGGGTCGCGGTGGCCATAGTGGAGGTGGTGAGAGCAGCATCAGACGATTCGATGCAGGACTGTATGAAGAATCGTAACTCAATCGCGACGATCGCAACATGATTTCGACCCGTTTTATTAGCGCGATCGCCCCCCTTATTGCCGATCAGGGATGCCCTCACAGCCCTAGGCGTCAGGGTCACCGTTCTTGCAGATGAGGCCATCCGGAGCCTTGCCGTGGGCTCAGAGACACACTGATCGATACCGACTCCAGGGGGCAGGGCAGTGGGCGCACCACCCCGACTGTCCACGGTTCTAGACCGCCTGTTTAGACCGGCGCGTTGGGCGTTTGCGTTCGCTTTTGCGTGTGCCACCCGCCTTCTCATACTCAATGCTGTCATCACCATACTTTAGGGCTACACCCCGCAGCATCTGAGTTGTAAAGGCTTTCAGCAGCTTTTCAGCATCTTCTAAACTGCTATTGGCTGCATCTGTCATCGATAGATAAGTGTTATACACATTGAGCTTTTCTTGGGTTTCTTGAATCGCGGCCATGAATGTCTCCAACGTAAACCCATTGCCCAAGTCAAGGGTTGTATCAATTGCTTGCAAGGCAGCCAGACGACGTTCCGCCATTTCGATTGCGCTAGAGCTTCGTTTCAAACGGGGCATAGAGAAAGTCTCCATAGAGGTTGATGTCTGCGACTCTAGCGAATGCGATCGCCCCACAGCATTCGTAAAAATAGGGATTTTATCGTCAGCTCTGGCAAGGCAATCCCCGATTATGGGTAGATTTGCGGAGAATGAATTCAGCCAGACTGACTGGAGTCAGAGCCAGTGACATGCTGCTGTGCAGCTCTATCGTTAATGGCGATCGATCAGCCCTTGCTCCGGTTATCACCCAAGGCCGCCTCGACACACGACCTGATAGGTGAATCCCTCTGTTCAGGTAGGAGTGCCCGTCACTGATTACAGAGGATGCCAAACTAAGTGATGAATTCCCCCATCTCATTGAGAGGTACTCCCAACTTAATTGCAGGTACGCTGAACTCATATGCGGGTATTCCTAATCTACAAACGGGTACTCCCAATCTATAAACGGTTACTCCTAACTGAATTGAGACTACTCTCAACTCAAATTCAGGTACTCCCAACTTAATTGAGACTATTCTTAACTCGATTGCACGTAGACTTAACTGACTTATAGGTACTCCCAACTCGTATAGACCTATCCCTGGTGCTCTGACGCTGCTACTGCCCCCATCTAGCATCGCATCAGGGCGCGGCGACTCCTCCGCATCTCCCCATTTTAGAGTGTCTCAGCGGCGATCGCCTTTGATTTTAAGGATACGCTCATCGCAGCATCGTATTTTGTCATGGTAAAAAATTGATTACGATAGAGAAAAATCTATCCGAGGTGAGAGGCGCAGATGAACACTTCAACTCAACCCATAGCCCACTCATTATCGGCAACATCCCCCTACTCATTGCCTGATATTCTACTTCAGCGCCGCTACCGTCTGATGTCAGAAATCGACGTTCCGGTGCTGCTTTGGTCAGGGCGCAGCCCATCCCGCAACTTTCCCGCCAACCGCTATCCCTTTCGAGCCAGCAGTCATTTCTTATATTTCGCGGGTATCCCGTTAGAGAATGCCGTCATTCGATTGGAGAAGGGCAGACTACAACTGTTTATGGATGATCCGTCTGCGGCGGATGCGCTCTGGCATGGCAGCATGGCAACGCGAGATGAAATCGCTGCTCAAATGGGTGCAGATGAAGCGCTGCCCATGTCAGAGCTAAAAGCCTATGGCAAGGGCGCAGCCACTATTGCGGTGCAAGATAGCCAAACCCAACGGCACCAGTCTCATATTCTCGGGCGGATGATGTCGCCGCCTCATCTCCCTCAGTGCCTTGATGTTCGGCTGATCGATGCCCTGATCACGCTGCGGCTTTGCCATGATCAGGGGGCGATCGCCGAACTCCGCACTGCCGGACGCATTAGCATTGAGGCGCATCAAGCAGGCATGGCCGCCGCATCATCCGCGACGATCGAAGCCGACATTCGCGCTGCCATGGAACGCGTCATCATTGCCAACGACACCACCTGCGCCTACAACAGCATCGTATCGGTGCATGGCGAAGTCTTGCACAATGAGTCATATCATCATCCGGTGCAGCCGGGAGACCTTGTGCTCGCCGATGTCGGGGCTGAGACGATCTCGGGTTGGGCTGCTGACATCACCCGCACTTGGCCCGTGTCGGGACAGTTTTCGCCCACTCAGCGCGATATTTATGAGGTGGTGTTGGCTGCCCATGATGCCTGCATCGAGCAGATATGCCCCGGCATGGAATATATCGATCTGCATCGGCTGGCGTCTCGCGTTATCGCGGAAGGGTTGGTGAGCCTGGGCATTCTCAACGGCCAACCCGACGACTTGGTAGACGCCGATGCCCATGCGCTGTTCTTCCCCCACGGTGTCGGCCATCTGCTCGGCCTCGACGTTCATGACATGGAAGATCTGGGCGATCGCGCGGGCTATGCTCCCGGTCGCATCCGCAGTGAGCGCTTTGGCCTCTGCTATTTGCGTTTGCACCGCCCCTTGCAACCCGGCATGGCCGTCACCATTGAGCCAGGGTTCTATCAGGTGCCTGCGCTCTTAAATGATCTAGACCGGCGATCGCGCTATCAGGGCATGGTCAACTGGGATCGCTTAGCCGACTTTGCTGACGTGCGCGGCATTCGCATCGAAGATGATGTGCTGGTGACAGAAACCGGATGTGAGGTGCTGACGGCTGATCTGCCCACCCGCGCCGCCGATATTGAGGCGTTGGTGGGTTAGGGTGGCATTGTTGATGTGACGACAGCCCGAGCCATTCACTGCACGCGCATCGTCTGTCAGGGGTATGCTCTGACCTCGTGCTGACTCAAGACGCTTTATCCCGGAGGTGGCATCTCCATTAGTTAAGTTAACCATGGGGAATAGGCGATCGCCCCATGCAACCTAGTATGATCAAGAATAAATTCTGCTGCGTTGATTAAGACTAATATCAGCCGTTTCCCATCACAATGCGGCAGGTGGCCATAGCGGCAAGTGTCGTGCTGCATCAGCAGATTCGTTTAGGCCACATAATTTAGGCGGTCATACGACTATCTGTAGCGTTAGCCAGCGTTTCAATCAGGCGTTCAGCCGAAATCCTGCGGGTTTCTGAACTCTTCAGATAGCTCGTCGTTTGTCATTAGACTACGGAGGATTAAGCCAATGGTTGTTGCCCATCCCATTGCATCCACATCCAATTTTCAAGATACAGTTCAGCATCTGCTTGACCGAGCCGACATTCGCATTAATGGCGATCGCCCCTGGGATATTCGAGTTCACAATGAGCAGTTTTATCCTCGCCTATTGGCAGACTGGTCGCTCGCAGCTGGAGAAAGCTATGTCGCAGGCTGGTGGGATTGCGATCGCCTCGACGAACTGTTTGATCGCATCTTTCGCGCTGATCTCTATCAGGCTCTGAATAGCTGGACATTTGCCCAAATCTTGCAGGCCAAGCTGCTCAATCTTCAGTCTCGCGATCGCGCCTATGAGGTCGGGCATTATCACTATGACCGCAGTAATCGGCTCTATAAGGCCATGCTCGATGCCCGGATGATCTATAGCTGTGGCTATTGGAGAGATGCCACCACCTTAGACGAGGCGCAAACGGCCAAGCTCGATCTGATTGCTCGCAAGCTCGATTTGCACCCTGGAATGCACGTTCTCGACATTGGCTGTGGCTGGGGCGGCACGGCCAAATACCTGGCTGAGCGCTACCATGTCGGAGTTGTGGGCATTACTGTCTCTGAAAAGCAAGCTGAGTTTGCTCAAGCAATTTGTCAGGGGTTGCCGATTCAGATTCGCCTGCAAGACTATCGCGATCTAGACGAATTGTTTGATCGGAGTCTGTCAGTCGGCATGTTTGAACATGTGGGCTGCAAAAACTATGGCACCTATTTCCAGTGTGTGCGCCGTTGCCTCAAGGAAAACGGGCGATTTTTGCTGCATACGATCGGCTCCAATCAAACCCTCGCGCGCACTGAGCCCTGGATGGAGAAATATATCTTTCCCAATTCCATGCTGCCGTCGGCCAAACAAATTGTCACCGCCCTTGAAGATGTTTTCGTGATCGAAGATTGGCACAACTTTGGTGCTGATTATGATCCAACCCTGATGGCCTGGTTTCGCAACTTCGATGCCCGCTGGCCTCAGATCCGGGATGAGTTTGACCCTTCGTTTTATCGCCTCTGGAGCTATTACCTCCTGAGCTGCGCCGGATCATTTCGCGCCCGCAAGAATCATGTTTGGCAGATTTTGCTGACGCCGACAGGCATCGTGGGCGGCTATCAGGCGGTGCGATGAGGTCATGTTCCTGGCTCTATCCGTCGTTAGAATTCCAGAATGCTAGCTAGGAAAGCGTCCCATCGCCTGCCACAATGGAGAAATATCTGTCTCAATGGCGATCGCGATGATAAAGCGCCTCTTCGCAGCATGTCTGCTAACGGTTTTGCTCTGGTGCGGCACCACTCCGGCGCGGGCTGATTTGATTATGCCGATGTCATTCAGCAATGCCGATCTCAAAGGTCAAGACTTTTCGAACCAAGATCTCAGAGCGTCGGAGTTTTCTAACGCCAATCTCGAATCGACCAACTTCAGCGAGGCCAATCTGCAAGGTGCCATCTTCAGTGCATCTGTCATGACCATGGCTACTTTCCATGGTGCTGACCTGGCCAACGCCATGATTGACCAATCTAAGTTTTTTAAGACCGATTTGAGCGATGCCGTGTTGGTGGATACGATCTTATTAGGCTCAACCTTTGCAGATACTGATATCGCGGGAGCCGATTTCTCAGGGGCGATTTTAGACGGGGTTCAGATTAAAGACTTGTGTCAACATGCGACTGGAAAAAACTCAAAGACCGGAGTGTTAACCCGTGAGTCGTTGGGATGCCGATAACAGCGTAACCACTCTGCTCCGCCGGGTCGGCGTGATTGGCGGTGGGCAACTCGCCTGGATGATGGGTGATGCGGCTCAAAAGCTGGGGTTGGAGCTATTGATTCAAACGCCGGAAGCCACTGACCCAGCCGTGGCGATCGCCAGCAAGACTATTTTGGCTGCGGTGGATGATGCTAGGGCTACGGCAGAGCTAGCGCAGCACTGTGATGTCATCACGTTTGAAAATGAGTTTATCAATCTGGAGGCGTTGCGCCCGCTCGAAGCTAGCGGCGTCCATTTTCATCCTCGGCTGGATGCCCTCGCTCCGTTGCTCGACAAATATCAGCAGCGATGCCACCTCAAAACCCTGGGGCTACCCACGCCGCAGTTTGTGGCGCTGCCTGAGGGCCTCTCTGCCGACGCTCTAGACGATGAAGCGACTCTAGCCTCGCTGATTCCGTTTGGCTTTCCGGTCGTGGTGAAAGCCCGACGGCATGGTTACGATGGCCAGGGAACTTTTATTCTCAAGACTTTGGATCAGCTACAGACGTTTTTGCGCGACCATCCCACGGAGTCATGGTTGCTGGAAGAATTTGTGCCCTTCGAGCGGGAGCTAGCCGTTATGGTGGCTCGCTCAGCCACTGGTGAGATTGTGGTTTATCCGGTGGTGGAGACGCAGCAGGAAGATCAGATCTGTCGGCGCGTCTTGATCGTCAATGATATTGACCCGTCTGTGACGTCGGAAGTGGGGGCGATCGCCCGCACCCTGATGGATAATCTCAACGCCATTGGCATCTTTGGGATTGAGCTATTTTTGACGCCCCAAGGCAATGTGCTGGTGAATGAAATCGCTCCACGCACCCACAATTCAGGCCATTACACGCTGGATGCCTGCGCCACCTCGCAATTTGAGCAACACCTGCGGGCAGTGTGTCATCTGCCGTTGGGCAACCACAATTTGCGGTGTCCGGCAGCCGTGATGGTCAACCTGCTGGGCTATGAGCAGGCCGAAACCGACTATCGCCAGCAGCGAGATCAGCTCGCCCGGTTGCCAGATACGATTGTGCACTGGTATGGCAAACCCTCTGCTCGCCCCGGTCGTAAGCTGGGCCATGTGACGACGCTTTTGGCCACGCAACAACTCCCTGAGAAGCGACGATCACAAGCCTTGGCGATCGCCCAAACCATTGAAGCGATCTGGTATCCATCGGGGCGATTGCCCTTATGACTTGGGGCGATCACGCTCTTAAGCCTGCAGTAGCAGGTATGCCTTAGCGCCTGCCAGCAGGGCGCAGCAGTTGTTGAGCCTATGAGCATCGACCTCTCCCAATCTGAATTGGGGGCGATCGCGGCTATGTGCCTCTCAGGTGATCTCATCTCCGTCTCAACCTCCCTTCAAAATCTGCTCAGGATCAGAGCATTTCCTAACAGTCAATTCAGTTTTTTCTTAGTCAAGCCTCATATTTTGTCCTGAGTAAAAAACTAATCTAAATCACATGAACTCTTGCAGCAAAGCCCGTTTGATTCTGTAAAGCACACTAGCATTTAGCACCATAAACATTTTTCTTTTCTCTTAGTTTTAAGCAGCATAAGGGCATTAGCAACGCCTTTGTCGGCGGCCAGATTAGTTATCGTCTTGGGTAATGAGCCTGGTTGGGTTGAGTATTCATGACTCAATAGTGTTTAGACGTAAGGGAAGGCCAAATGATTGTGCGATGCATGAGTGTTTCTAGTAGTAGAAATCTCAATTAATCCAATTGGAATGCCGCTAAGAATTCTATTGTTTTTGTATTTTTCTCAGGAGATATTTGTGATGAAACGAGTCGTTGTTGGCATGCTCTCGGCGCTGGCATTATCGAGCATGGCTATTGCAGGGCCTGCCAGTGAGGCATTGGCGATCGCTACTGCACCTTTAGTGACTGATGCTGGGGTGTTCAATCAGGGTCAAGACCACTACGTTGAGGTCTCAGTCGATGGCTTTCCGCTGGATCGGATTAAAATTGTGTGCATTAGCTTCCACGAACTCTCTGAAGCCAAAATCGAAGGAACAGACATTCCATCGACCATTGCCTATGGGTTCGAAGAATTCACCATCACCTTTGACGAGTCCATTGCTGTGGGCGAAACAATTCGCATCAACATGATCGACTCGCGAGTCAGGGGGCGCTATGACGGCTTGAGTGTGCCGTATCGCGTGTTTGGCTATTCTGAAGCTCTGGGCGAGATCCCCCTTGGAACTGCTGTGGTCACGGTTCCAGAGGCCACAGGGCGTTAATTACAGATCCTCTGGTTGAGCCTGCGTTAGCACCTGAGGACATGGCTCTCCCATGTCCTCTAGCGACGTTGCATAACCTGCCGCCATCTCTGAGCTAGGGGTGGCAGCACCGCCAACACCGCCAATAGCCCCAGGGCATACACCAATGAGTGAATATCCTCCCCCTGTAGGGCTCCATTACCTGCTACTCCTAGCCAGGTGTAGGCCAAGGTGCCGGGTAAGATGCCAATGGCTGTCCCAAGGGCATAGGGGCGGAGTGAAATCGTCGTCAAGCCAAACAAAAAGTTGACCACATTGAACGGCGAAATGGGGGTAAATCGAGCCGCCAACACACAGTTAAGCGCATTGCAGGTCACGGCATGGTTTAGCCATTGCCAAGCGGATGTCTGGCTCAAGCGCTTGGTAATCCAGTCGCGGATAAGATAGCGGGACAGGTAGAAAGCGGCGATCGCCCCCAATGTGGCCCCAATCGCCGACCACATCGTTCCCCAAGCTAACCCAAAGACAGCTCCTCCGATGACGACGAGCACTGTGTTAGGTAGACCGGCGATCGCCATTCCCACATGCGCCAACACAAACATCTCCACTCGATGCTGCTCTAGCATCTGGAAGTGATCGACTAGTGGCATCAGATCAAGCTGGGACGAAAGGATAGCGAACCCGGTGACACCTAAAACTCCGGCTGTCAGCGCCAAGCCCAAGCCCCACCGCCGCCGCAGCGCCTGCCATCCTCGCCTGTAGCCAGAGATCAGCTGATACATGATGATCAACCTGATACGTCTCGTCTTGCCAACCGACCCCAACCATCCAAACAGGATCGGAGGTCTCGGAGAGCGATCGCTACTCTTATCATTCAAACTCTCTCAAGAGACGGTCTGGCCTATTCATGGTGCAGACGCAGAATGAGTTTTCCCTGAGATTTCCCTGGGAGACGGGTAAAGATTATCAGCGTTTATAGCTGCTGGCTCAACTGCTCTCATGCCTCATGGCGTCTCGTACTACAGTCTAAACAGTAGACTCTAGAGCGGTTGCCAAATCTTGATCGTCATATCAGAGCTGGCGCTAACTAACATGCGCCCATTGGGGCTAAAGGTCACAGCGCGAATTTGCTTACTGTGACCGACCAACGGCGGGCAAATGCGGCGACGCTTATGTACATGCCATAGCTCAACGACACGCCCACACGCCCCCGCTAGCAGTTGACCATCCGGGCTGAAGTGAATCGCCGTGATCGGCCCAGCCTGATGCGATGTGATCGGCACCTGACGGTCGGTGCTGAAATCCCATAGGGCAATGCTGCTCCCTCCGGCGATCGCCAGCTGACTCCCTCCGGGGCTAAAATCAACCGCAGTAACCCCCCCAAACTCATAGGTGAACGTCTGCTGCCGCTGATATTTCACGGGGTTCCACAGCTCGATGGTGCCGTCGAGGCTACCAATCGCCAAGAGGCGACCTGTCGGGTTAAACGAAAGCGATCGCACAGACTTGGCTGTCGCAGCTAACGGGCGCAGCAACGTTCCAGTGCGGGCAGTCCAAAGATTAACCAGGGTGCCACTAGCACTCACCAAAACCTGACTGTTTGTGCTGAATGCTAGGGCTTGGATGGGCTCAATTTGGCGGGGCAGAGTCCGCAGGAGCTGCCCATTGGGCAACGACCATAGCTTGATCGTACGGTCAAAGCTACCCGTTGCCAGCAGTTGACCATCCGGGCTGACTGCCACAGCAGTAACCCGGTTTGCATGCTCAGTCAGCGTGGTCTGCAATAGCCCCCGTGGCAGCGACCATAGTTTAATTGTGCTGTCATAGCTGCCGCTGACCAAAAGCTCACTATCGGGAGTCAGGGCGATCGCTCTTACCTGATCAGCATGATCGGTCAATGTCCGCACCAGGCGCACATTTTGCCAGGAGCGCAGCGGCAGGGGTGGCAGCCTGGGGCGATCGGGATTCGAACTTGTCAGGGTCGCCGTTGACCAAATGCGGCCAGAAAACGAATCCGATGAATAGGTGAGCGCAGCCAATCGCTGCAAAATAACTTGAGCCGACTGCGGACGGTTGCCCGGAAACGGCTCCATCAGGTCGTCGATTAGATTTGCTAACGCAGGAGATATCTGCGGTGCGTCATCTCGCCAACTCAGTCGTCCCGTGCGATCGTCGATTTGAAAATCAACCGGGTGTTTCGCGGTGAGCAAATGCACAAACGTGCGACCCAAAGCAAAAAAATCGGATTGGGGCACAGCCCGCCCATCGGCCTGTTCGTGAGGTGTATACCCAGCGGCAAAAATGCGAGTGCCGCTCATGCCCCCTGTGCGGTCATGTAGCAGGTAGGTCGCCGTAATTTCTCGTACCGCGCCAAAGTCAATCAAGACTAGATGCCCATCAGGTTTGAGAATAATATTGGGCGGTTTGATGTCTCGATGAATCAAATCCCGCTGATGAATCTGATCAAGAATGCGCGCCAGTTGAAACAACCAGGCAATGCCCTGCTTTTCTGAAATGGGCTGGTGCTGGCGGCGCTTGAGCCACACTTTTAGCGTCGGACCGCTGATTTTCTCCATTACCAGGCAATAGAGCGAGTCTGAGCTGTCGTCAGGCCATGTAAAATAGCCATCACCCTCAACTCTAGGAATGCCAGCATTGTGGAGCTGACTTAGTACGCGCGCCTCACGCTGAAACAAGTCAATTGATTTCTGCCGTAAGTCTGGATCATAGAATCCGCTCAAATCCAGCACTTTCATGACTTTCGTACATTGGCGATCGCTCTTTCCCGTTGCCAGACAGGCTTCGTCTATGACCTCAAAGGTGCGACCAAAGCCACCCCGGCTGAGCGCCCGGACAACTCGATACCGATCATAAACAAGCGTACTTGGTTCGAGCATAGAGGAGTCGAGATGAATCATGGCACTTCATTCCCCGCACGCATTCCACCGAGCAGGTATTGAAGATTAGCCTCGGCATAGCCTACTACTTGGGCAGGCTCGCCTTGCACTAAAGAAAGAATTCCCTGGAGCTGGGCTTCTACGCTGCGATCGCGGCTGAAAGCATCACGAATTCGATCTCTAACCCGATTGAGAATTAACCGCATCTGTACAGACTTCAGGTCGCCCTGCTCTCCCTGATCTCGAACAAGAGCATGACTCCTGAGCAAACCAAGCTTTTGGATGTCTTGTGCCTTAACGACTGCAATTATATCTCGGCAGGCTTGGTCGATGAAGCGATTGGTGACATGTTTCATCACCACAGGCTGAAGCGTAAAAATCGCTTCACTGCTTTGAGCGCTCTGTTCTTTTTCAATCAGCGATCGCCGCTGAAGTGATTGCAGTGCCTGGAGCAAACTAGAGAGCGAGACCGACATCCATAAATCTTGCTTGAGTTCTAGCAGCGACACAGGTTGGCAGGCGATCGCCAACCACACCATAATATCTTGCTCTAGTGCTGACAATCGGGCAAACTGCTCTCCCAAAATCTCAGACACCACATCGCCCACAAACACCGTACTTTGGTCGAGAAATTCAGCAATGCTGCTGCCAAAAAATTCTTGAATGATTTTGGCGACCACCTTTAACGCCGATGGGTTACCTCGATATCGCTGAATCAGCGCCTCAAGGCCACTACCTGAGTTGGTTAAACCTGTTGCTTCTAAAATTCGCTTGCCATCTTCCCAGGTAATGCCACTCAACTGCCGCTCTCGCACTGGCTGCATCGGGCCTGCCAGTGCAGCAATCTCCATGGGCTGCTCCCGACTCACCACAACCAGGCAGCTTTGGTGGCGTTCTTCCCCAATACAGCGAATGAGCTTGCCATAGCCCTTATAACCGTCCCGATAGCGGCCCACGAGCTCACCCCCTCGCAGCACCGACTCCACATCATCTAGCATGAGCAAACAGCGGCGCGATCGCAGGCAATCCATCAGGTCAGAAATGCGCCCTTCAGCAGTTTCTGATAAGATTGGCTCCGATCGCCCCGACAAAAACGCAATCAGCTCCTCTAGCAGTTCTTCAATCGGAGGCGCATCCTGTAGCGAGCGGTAAATGAGCAGCTCAAACTGATTCTGAATCTGCTCCGCCAGCTTGACTGATAAGGCCGTCTTGCCAATGCCTCCCATCCCTAAAACAGCCAGTAGGCGGCAGCCATCTCTGACAATCCACTGCTCTAGCTGACTCAGTTCATTGGTTCGTCCCCAAAACCCTGAGACATCAGGAGCTTCGCCCCAATCTTGGCGACGAACACTGACAGGCGTGCTATCCCGCGCGACCACCTCTTGCCAATCTAAGCCAAGAACCTGGCAATAGGCCTTGAACGCCGACGCTCCAATGGCATGGCGTCCAGACAAGAAGCGTTTCCAGGTGCCACCAGATATACCACTCGCGTAAGGCCCTCCTTCAGCCCAAGCGCGTGCAGAGTCAATGACACGGCTGGCCTCAACCAGACATTCATCATTGTCATCCGTACTCCATCCCCACCCCCGCTCACTTCTCGCTTGTCTAATTTTTTCCAGGCCTAGCGGAGACGCAATCAGGGTCGGCATGAAGACACCCTACATTGACCAAATACCAAGATCAAATATAGATCAGCTTGTCGAAAGGCAGATATGTATCTGACTATCTCTAACATACTACCGCTATCTCTATATTCAAGCAGATAACAACTATAGCAGCCTTCGACATTGGCTTTGCGATCTGACCTGCAAAACTCTGAGCCTGTATCGCCTAACTGTATCAGTTCCTCTGATCTGAAGCTGATCTAGAGAATTTTGGCGAAGACCGCGATTCTATAGATGTATTAGACAAGTATCGATTACTCATTAGTTGAGTAGGGGTTAGGCGATCATGCTGAACTGGACTAAGATTTTCGGGGTTGTAAGCAATCAGGCTGAGTTGTCATTTGACACAGGAGCCGCATCCGGTCGGTCATCAAGCAATTTCTACTTTGGTAAAGAAGCCGTTGTTGATGAAGCCATTCAGCCTGACAAAGCCGGACGAGTTAAGTTTCAAGCGTCTTGGTGGCCAGCGCAATGTGAAGCCAGTGTGGCTCTTAACCCAGGTGACATCGTTCGAGTCGTCGGCATTCGCAACATCACTCTGTTGGTTGAACCGTCTCTCTGCGCCAAAGCATAGGCAGTGATGGCACCAGCAGTGATGTCACTATATGTTGTTTCAGGTGACTCGATTTAAGAGGTTGGCATCATGCGCGTATCAGAGAGCAGAAGTTCTTGAATCGCATCTGCAGGTAGAGCAGGGCTGTAGATAAATCCCTGGATGGCATGGCAGCCATACTTACGGAGAAATTCAGCTTGTCCGTAGCTTTCAACGCCTTCAGCAATCACCTTCAGCTTCAGGCTTTGAGCGACCGCAATGATAGCGCGAGCAATTTCAGCATCCTGAGTCACGTCCGTAACTCGATTGATGAATGAGCGATCAATTTTGATGCAGTCAATTGGGAAGCGGGTGAGATAGCTCAAGGATGAGTATCCAGTGCCAAAGTCATCTAGGGCAACTTCGATGCCTGATGATTTTAGACTTTGAAGAACTAAGGCCGTCGTTTCGATATCCTCGATCAAGCTAGTTTCAGTTAGTTCGAGCGTTAAGAGGTGGGGATCAAACCCAGTATCCTCTAGTACAGAACAAATAGAGGCGGTTAGAGTTGGGTTTCGCAGCTGCTTCCTAGAAAGATTAACAGACAGGCGTAATCGGCCAATGCTGGGCGATCGCCAGAGTTGAGCTTGTTGACAAGCTGTCTGCAGCGCCCAATGCCCGATCGCGTGAATTAGACCCGTTTCTTCTGCTGTTGCAATAAAAATATCAGGCGACAGGGTGCCTCGTTGAGGGTGATCCCACCGGAGTAGAGCCTCAACTCCGATAATGCGTCCTGTAATCAAATTGACTTGAGGCTGATAAAGCAGGTGAAATTCTGATCGGTCTAACGCATAGGCCAGATCTGCTTCGATAGCACGGCGTTCGGCATCAATGTCTCCTAATTCAGGTGTGTAAAGCTGATAAACCAGTCCTTCTTGGCGACACCAATGCTGGGCAATTTCAGCGTAGCTGAGCAACTGATCGAGCTGAATGCTGTGCTGAGGATAAAGCGCCGCCCCCAGCCTAACCTGAATTAATAGGGCATGGCTCTCCAGGGTATACGGTGAACTTACGGCCTGAAGTAGCGTTTGGCATCGGGCTGTGCAATCATCTGGCGTCAGTAAGCTAGAGAGCACAATGCAAAATTCATCGCTGCCAAAACGAGCCACAATTTCTTTGCCCGCATGAAGTTGCTCAGATAGGCGCTGAGCGATCGCCTTGAGTAAGCGATCGCCAATGGTATGTCCATCGGTCGCATTGATGGTTCTAAAATTAGTCACATTCAGACAAAGCACCGCGACCGATGATTGCTCGTGCTTAGCTGTTTCAAGAATGTCTTGCAGGCGATGACGCAGCGAGATCCGATTGGGAAGCTCGGTCAGCGGGTCAATATATGCCATGTTGGTCAGGCTGTTTGCGGCTCGTTTCATTTCATCAAGGTAAGGCCGCAGCAGAGTTGCCTGTTTGTTGAGGCGCGCCGAAACAGCCTCTAGCAATTCGGCACTGGTAAAGGGTTTGGTGAGATAATCATCTGCACCTAGATTCATGCCGTAGCGAATCGCAGATTTCTCGACTTTGGCACTCAGGAAAATAAATGGAACTGGGAGGTTACCTGTTTTGTGGCACAGCGCTTCCAAGACCTGATAACCATCCATTTCAGGCATCATAACGTCACAAATGATCAGGTCAGGGGCATATGCGATCGCCATCTGCAGCCCATCAACACCATTTTCTGCCCCAATCGCCTGAAACCCATTAAACTGCAAAATTTTGAGGATATTAGCGCGGATAGACTGCTCATCTTCAATGACGAGGATGGTTTTCACAAATGGAATCTCCTTGGGTGGGACTAGCAGGCAACGTCACAATGAAGTTGCTGCCTTGATTAACAGCGCTCTCGACGGAAATATGTCCGTGGTGCAGTTCGACGCACTGGTTGACGATGAAAAGCCCTAAACCAGTACCCGGAGTGGTTCCCACGTTTCTACCTCGATGGAAGCATTCAAATAGCTTCTGCTGATCAGCAGGCGAGATACCGATCCCGGTGTCTTTGACTTGAAAAATCATCGAGTCAGATTGAGCATCGACTGTGAATATCACTGGATGATCCGGAGGTGAGTATTTGACAGCGTTAGAGAGAAGATTAGTCAGAATTTGCCGCAAAAGTTTTTTATCCATTAGCACTAAAAGGCGATCGCCCTGATAGTGAAACTCAATTGGACAGCGGCTTTGGGTCGCAGTTTCGACTTCAGCAACCAGAGTTTGGCAAAAGTGGGGCAAATGAAATGATCCGGGACTAAACTCCAGTTTTCCCGACTCGGCATGTCCGATAAACAACACATCTTCTAGCAGCCGAATCATGTGTGAGATCGAGTTTTGAATTTGGCCAAACAGTTCGTCGCGCTCCTGTTCGTCGCAATCAAAGTAGCGCAACAGGTCGGCTGACGACTGAATCGTCGTTAAGGGCGTTCGAAATTCATGGGAGGTAACTGAGATAAATTGCGATCGCAGCTCATTGAGTTCTCGTTCTCGTCCTAGAGCCCTGATAATTTCCGCTTCTGCATGCTTGCGGTTGGTGATATCACGCTGGATTGCCATCCAATGACTACACATGCCAGTTTCATCCGTGATCGGCATGATATTGATATCGCTCCAAAACTCAGTTTGATCTTTGCGGTAGTTAATTAGTTCTGCGCGAATTGGCTGCCAGTTTTGCAGCGCCTCCCGAATGTGGTCAAGCTGCTGCTTGTCAGTTTTAGCGCCCTGTAAAATTCGAGGCGTTTTGCCAATCACTTCGTGGGGCCGATATCCAGTATTGCGCGTGAACGCCGGATTCACGTAGACAATGCGAGGGCCTAGCAAATCAAGAGGCCGGGATTCTGTAATTACAATTGCATCATTCGCATTGGTGATGGCTGACTCCATCAAGCGCAGCCATTCTTCAGCCTGCTTCTCTCGGGTAATATCAGTCATGACACCATCCCAAACGAGGTCGCCATTGCCCTGACAGCTAGGGCGAGCCACCCCTCGCAACCATTTCAGCGGTTGGGATGGCACAACAAACCGTCCTTCCCAGCGCCAGGGATCAGATTGTTGGGCAGAATATTGCATAGAGGCAACCAGAGCAGGACAGTCATCTGGATGCACTAAATCAAACAGCAGATGAGAATTTTGCTCTACAGCTTCCGGTTCAAGACCCAACAGCTCATGGCAGCCCGAACTCAGAAACGCAAACCGAATGGACTGATCCGGTTGCAAGACAAACCGAAAAATCATGCCGGGTACATTGGCGACCAGATTGTGGAAGCGGGTTTGGCTTTCTACGAGAGCCTCTTCAGTGCGTTTTCGCTCTTCAATTTCTGTTTGAGCCTTCTTATAAAGCTCGGCCTGGTTGACAGCGATCGCCACTTTTTCGGCCAACTGCTGGAGGAGATCGACATCGATCTGCTGCCACGCTCGAGGCAATGTACATTCATGAGCAATTAGCAACCCCCAGAGCACGTCACCTCGAATGATCGGGACAACCAGATTGGCTCTCACCTGCAGGC
Source organism: uncultured bacterium (assembly GCA_964502605.1). GTDB lineage: Bacteria > Cyanobacteriota > Cyanobacteriia > CAZCXK01 > CAZCXK01 > CAZCXK01. Next base: position 24,462 of record CAZCXK010000026.1, on the reverse strand, counting down.
GCTCAAGCTGCTCAAGATAGCAGGGCGTTAGCTGCGCGTCATAGATGTCATCAAGTACTTGAACGCGGCCATGGCGATAGGCCTGGGCATATTTTTCTTGGAAACACTGATCGTCAATCATTTCACCCAAGATCGACCAGCGCGGATGCTGCACTGATTCGGTTGCGATATCGCCACTCCAGTCAGGTTTAAAACGGTAGATCACGACCCGGTCGTTTTGCAAAAATCGGCGCACTTCATCGACAGTGGTTTGGAGCGTTTCTTGCAGGTCGAGCGACTGATGAATGCGCTGGACACTGCTAAATATCAAGCGTTCACGCTCGGTCTGCATCTGCAAGAGCATTTCTGCCTGTTTGCGATCGGTGATTTCGACGCTGGTGCCAACGATCCGATTGACGGTACCTTGGACATTGCAAAGAGGGGTCAGGCTGGTCATCCACCAAGTCGCCTGTCCTTGGAGGGAAACACACTCTTCATAGGTGATATGGGTTTGAGTCGTGGCGCAGTGTTGATAGCGTGCAAGTAAGGCCACAGCGACGTCGGGCGCAAAAATGCTGCTCGGCGTTTTCCCGTGTAAAGCAGTTGATAAACACCCCATCAGACGCTCACAGGTGGGATTGATGGCCACATACCGAAATTCATCGGTGTCTGAGACATCCACCACAAAAATGGCTTCTTCCAGACCATTAAATACGCTGCCGAGAAATTCTTCTTTGTCTTTTAGCTCCGACTCGTGCCGTTGCAGATTTTCAACCATCTGGTGAACCTGCTGATCGCGAATCTGCAACGCGGCTTCAGTTTGCAACAGCAGGTGCTGTAGCGCTGGCTGGCGGGTGCAAGGTAATTGGGCGATCGCATCAAATGGCAAGCTGCTTGACTCTATTGGTTCGGGGTCTGAATACCATATGCTCCAAAAGACTGCGCCGTGCAATGCACAATTGCGGCGGTGGATTGTGCCCCTCAAACCTATCTGACGGCCATCTTTGGCAATGATGCTGAGAGCAAGAGGAACTGGATTGGGGCAAGTTGATTCTGCGGCTAGAGCAGACAATAGGCGATCGCGACTATCGGCCTTTAATAAATCCCAAATCACGAGTCGTTCTAGATCAGCCCGGTTATAACCAACGTGCGATCGCCAAGCCGGATTGGTATATAGAAACTGGCCCGTTGCTGAAATCCCTTGGATGGGGTCAGACGCCTGATCAAAAAAATTGTCCCAACTGCCTAGTGGATCATTCATGCCAACTCACCGCTGCACGTTCAGCAGAGATCGTAAAACGTCAGGAATTTAAACTGGCTATGGTGCCCAATGGATGTGCACGAAAGCTGACTTCAGTATTCCCAACGAGAGCAGCAGAATCTAGACAGTGGAGCAATTATTTCTCAGCAACGTCCTGCCGCAAAGGCTAGCCCATCAATATCACTGTATCAATCACATGAATCACGCCATTGTCGGCCTCAATATCTGCCGCGACCACCGTGGCATTTTTGACCTCAAACAAGCCTGATGCCCGAATAGGGATGTCGCAGCCTTCTAATGAGGTGACCGAATTGACCTGTGCCAAATCGGCCCGAGTTAACCGCCCAGCCACAACGTGATACTTGAGAATTCGCGCGAGCTGCGGCGGATTTTGCACCAGCGTTTGAATGGTGCCGGGGGGTAGTTTGGCAAAGGCGTCGTCGTGAGGCGCGAAGACAGTGAACGGCCCAGGGCTGCTAAGCGCTTCGACCAAGCCAGCCGTTTTGACTGCAGTCACTAGGGTGGTAAACGAGTCAGAATTAACAGCAATTTCAACAATGTTTGGCATCGTGGCAACTCCTGGCGTCGTGGCAACTCCTGGATGGAGAAATACTCTGTCGTGGGTTTCCTGGCATGGGTTTAGCGGTAGTCTTGCCGCTGGATGTCGCGGAGACGGGCTTCAGGGCGCAAAAAACGATCCATCTGGGATTCAAAGAATTTGCGGTTCGCCATCAGATGTTCTGGATTGGGGTCATCCAGTGGATAGAGCAAGGCAGTTCTCAGGGCTTGAATTACGGCTGAGGTGACACAATACATTGAGCGCTGAAACGTAATTCCCAATTGAATTAGCATGTCATCTCTGCCCCGATTATGCTGACTGTAATAGTCCGTTAGGTAAGGCGGCAAGAAGTGTAGCATGTCCTGCATGAGCAGCGTCGGTGGGATGCCCGCTGTACCAACTGGAAACACATCGGCATAGAGAATGCCATAGTGAAAATCGGCCTGATCTGCCGGAACTTGACCTGCCTGGGCATTGTATGACTTTGTGCCTCGGAAGGGAGCCGTGCGGTAGAATACGGCTTCGACATAGGGCAGGGCAGCCTCATAAAGCCAAGTAAAACCTTTAGACTTGGGAATGATTTCGTAGCACTCACCGTCAATGTAGACATGATGATAGATAGGGCGTCCGGCGATCGCAAAGATGCCGTTCACCAGGAAGTTCATTGCCTCTGGGACAGTCGTGAGCTTTCCTTCATCGTAGAGATCTGACATCTCAAAGAATACAGGAGCCATCACTTCCCAAAACAGCCCCAGATTGGAATAGTAAGACAGTTCTCGCACCTTCTCGATTAACATGTCTGGAAATAGCGTGTGTAGCGCTAGCATCAGCGGATTGCGCTTGAAGTAGGCGCGAATGGCGCGATCGGCATTGGCTTTGTATTCGTCGGTATCCAGGTAGGCATCAAATTTATTTGCTGGGGCACCCATATGACGATGCCAGAACATGGCTCTCATGCAGGCTTCGGCAAATTCCATATTGATGCGATCGTGCCAGAGATGATGAAACAGCTTGGGCAGCGTTCGGTTCATCTCGCCCTTCTGCATAAACTGCAACAGCTCAGGATGGGCAGTAGCCTCGCCGCGCCAGATGCGGAGGTCGGCATCATCGCCCGCATAGTGATTGTGCAAATCCAAATAGTCTTGCGGCAGAAAATATTTAAACGCCGGAATCGGGTCGAGAAACACCCGTTCAGCGATATAAAGCAGGTCACGCCAGTAGAAATCCATCGGCACGGCATAGGCCTTGTAGATGCCGATGATTTGCATCAGATTTTCTGGCGTGTCGGGAAGCATAGCTCCCCCGGCTTCTAGCCGATGAATAATGTTGGCAAACGGATGGTGAGAGGGTGGAATCGTTGCGGGTTGGCAGAGAGTAGTTGCAGTCATAGAACAAAGAATTTTAGTGGACGGATTCGTTGGAAGGAGTAGTTGGTAGAACCAGGTTGATCGCAATCTGCTCTAAAGGGGGAACCGCAGAGACCATTGCGGTTGTGGTCGATTCACTCCAGCGCAACAGCCACATCGGTTGCACCCCTAGCAAGATAATCAGCCCGGCCAGAATAATAGCAGGCAGACGTTCTCCCCATTCCACTTTGGGGAAATAGGCGATCGCATTGTCTAGCTTGCCGAAGCAAGTGCGGTTGAGCAGAATCACAAAGTAAACTGCTGTGAGACCTGTCCCTACTACGCAGATCAGCGTCTGTACCGGGAACACAGCGTAGCTGCCCTGAAAGATAAGGAACTCGGCAATAAATCCCGCCAGTCCTGGAATTCCGGCACTAGCCATGCCACCCAGTACCAACAGAGCGCTGATGGTAGGCAGGCCGCGAATGGGATTCATCAACCCATTGAGCACATTTAAGTCACGGGTGCCGACTTTAAGCTCGACCAGACCCACTAGATGAAACAAAATTGCCAAAATTAGGCCGTGAGCCACCATTTGCGATACCGCGCCCACCGTGCTGAGCGCTGTCAACGCTGCCCCTCCCAGCAGAATGTAGCCCATGTGACCGATCGAGCTGTAGGCCACCATACGCTTGATATCTTTTTGGGCGATCGCCGCCATCGCCCCATAGAGCACGCTAATGGCAGCCCATGTCGCCAACCAAGGAGCCAACACCGACCAGGCTTCGGGAAATAGGCTCAAGCCAAACCGGAAGATACCATAGGCACCGAGCTTAGCCAGAATGCCACCCAGCAGCATCGCGACTGGTGTCGAGGCGGCTGTGTAGGTATCGGGGAGCCAGGTATGGAACGGCACCAGCGGCACTTTGATGCCAAACCCAACGAGTAAGATTCCTAGCAGAATCAACTGCGAGACCAGCGGCAAGGTTTGCCCCATCAAAGCGCTATAGGCAAACGATGAAGCCCCCGTCAGCCAGATCAGTCCTAAAAACCCAATCAGAATCAAAGCACCCGAGAGAGCCGTGTAAATCAGGAATTTGATAGCCGCATAGCTACGTCGTTCGCCACCCCAAATTGAGATGAGTAAATAAAACGGCACTAGCTCCAGCTCATAGAATAGGAAAAACAGCAGCAGATTTTGTGCCAAGAACGCCCCAGCCACGCCACCGCTACAGAGTAGAACCAGGGCATAAAACAGGCGAGGCCGTTCTGTTTGTTCGTGGCTACTAAAGATGGCAATCCAAGTGAGGAGGCTATTTAAGACCACCAAGGTGATAGACAGCCCATCAACGCCAATCTGATAATCGAGGCCAAGGGTGCTGATCCAGGGGATATATTCCTGCATTTGCAGAGTCGGCGTTGTCAGATCAAAGCGAGTTAGCAACCCCAGGCTCCAGAGCAACACTCCCCCAGAGAGCCAGAGAGCTACCCAGCGAATCTGTTGAGGGGTGAACCTTTGGGGCAAGCAGACTAGGGCGATCGCCCCCATAAGTGGTATCCAAATCAAAGTACTCAGCATCGTTTATCTACCAATAACGATCGACAGTTGTGTAATCGATGACCAGGTCAGCCAGAGAGTCAGAACAACAACCCCCAGGGCAATCGTGAAGGCATAAAACTGAGTCTTGCCGCTGTTGCTATATTTGAGGGCTTCACCGCCAAAGATCGAGGCCAGACCGACCGCGTTGACCAACCCATCGACCAGATAGCGATCGCCCCAGTCCACAATGCGAGACATAATATCAACCCCACCGACCACGCTCGAGCGATAAATGCGCGGCGTATAAAAGTCATAGGCCAGTAAATCTTGCAAGGCTCGCCACGGCAAGCGAATCGGCTTGGGTATGGAGCCGTAGTAAACCATAGCCGCCAGACTGCAGCCCAACAGACTCGACCAAGTCAACACCACGGCAGCATCTTTATTCAGCACTGCCCAGTTGGGCAACAGCGACAGCGTTTGTAGCACCAACGGCAAATGCAACACAAACCCAGCTAAAATTACCATCGGTAACGTCACCAACCAGATATTTTCGGGCGATCGCTCTGTCATTGGCTGGGGTTTGCCACCAAACATCAGCGCAAACACCCGCGTCACAGCAAAGGCTGCCAGCGCATTGACCACCAGCACGATTGCCGTAATCACCGGACGATCGCGCCAGACACCGTTCAGCAGCGCCAACAATGCCCAAAAGCCCCCTAGTGGTGGCAAGGCAATCAGACCTGCGGCTCCGGCCAGATATGACAGACCAGAAATCGGGCGGCGGCTCCAGAGTCCGCCCATTTGAGTCAAATCTTGAGTAATGCTGTTGAGAACCACTGAACCGCAGCTCATCACCAGGACACTCGCTGCCAACGCATGGGTGAGCACCAGCAAAAATGCTGCACTGCTTAATTGCACCCCGACCGCAATGAAGACAATCCCCATGTAGGCACTGGTGAGGTAGGACAGAGCCCGTTTAACGTCAACTTGAGCAATAGAAATCAGCGTCCCTCCAATGGCCGTAATCGAGCCAATGGCGATCGCTACCCCCAGTACCGTCGGCGACAGCGCTAACACAGGCTCTAGCTTGATCAGCACCCATGCCCCAGTGGCCACCACCACCGAATTTCGCAGCACCGTGCTCGGTACAGGGCCTTCCATCGCCTCATCGAGCCAGAGATGCAGCGGAAACTGGGCACATTTGCCCATTGGGCCAGCGATTAGCGCCAAACCCACCAGTGTCGCGATCGTCGGATCAATGTCTGCTGTCTCTGCCCAAACAGCCAGTTCTCGAAAATCCCAGGTTCCTGCCAGGGGATAGAGCGCCAGCACTCCCATCAGCAAGAATAGATCTCCTACACGCTTTGTGAGAAAAGCATCGCGTGCTCCTGTCACCACCAACGACTGATTTAGCCAAAAACCAACCAGCAGATAGGTTCCCAGGGTCAATATTTCTAGAATGATGTAGCTAAAAAACAGCGAATCACATAGCGCCAGAGCACACATCCCGGCTTCAAACAGAGCCAGCAGCGCATAAAACCGTGCCCAGCCCCAGTCCATTTCTAGATAGCCAATGGCGTAGAATTGGGCCAGGAAGTTGATGCCCGTCACCAAAATGATCGCACCCAGCGTAGTGGATGAAATTTCCAGCGGCAGAGTTAAATCTAACCCGGCCACCTGCAACCAGGGTAAATCGACATACCGGGGCATCTGGTGCCAGGTCGCAACGAAGGCGATCGCCCCGTGCAATAGGGCAAACCCGGTCATCACCAGATTCACGTATCCGGCAGGGCGAGGCCCAGTCCGCCGAGTAATCGACGGAAACCACAAAACCGACAAAAGCACTCCCACCAGTGGATAACCCGGAATCAACCAAGCCGTTTGCGCAAAAAACTGCTCCATGTGCTGCTCCATTCAACAAGTCCTCAACGTGCCTGTAATACCCCATTCAGAACTAGCGCGTTCACAGCCATATAATAGGGGTAAGTCTATTCTAAAATTAAAGACCATCATAAAAAATCTATACTAAAATTAGCTTACCTTGAAATCTAATGGCTGTTTAAACAGGTTTGATAGGAATTTCCTTATGGCTCTTAAGGTTTTTCTTATCAGTAAAATTCGATAAAACTCGATGATTTTCAAGAAAATAATTGATTTAAACTCATCTCAACCGAGGCTCGGAGTTCTGCCAATGAGAACATTCCAGGTTCGAGTTATTGGGGCTTTCAATGTCGCCAACTTAAAACCAAAAGCACCCCGAGGAGCTAAATCTCCCGAGATGCTTAGGCTCAATGATTTGTATTGAGACTCATTGAGGTCAGCTTGAGGTCAAAGCATTGATTGAAAAATGGGCTTGCAGGCCATGCCATATTTCTCTTCGCTGTGCCGAGGCGCTTAGGCAGAAAGAGGAACCGAAAACGACTTTGCAGTTTTTGGTCTGACAAAAACCTGCTGACCTACCTTTAACTTTAAAGCAGCAGACTGCTCGCGGGTTAAGCTCGCCATGATGAGCTGCCCATCGGTTAACATGACCTCCGCTTGAACCTCCCAGCCGAGGTGCGTCACCCGGTTGACCGTCGCCGCAACCGAGTCGTGAGTCGAGACAGGCTCAATCAGCACATCATGAGGCCGTAAGAACAACTGGGGATGGGTGGCATCAAACCCGCTGCCCTGAAAGATTTGAGCATGGCCAGGAAGAATATTGACAGGGCCAATAAAGCTCATGACAAACGGAGTCGCGGGATGATCATAAATCTCAGCAGGAGTACCGATCTGCTCGATTTTGCCGTGATTCATGACGACGACTTCATCAGAAATTTCCATCGCTTCTTCTTGATCATGGGTGACAAACACAGTGGTCACATGCACCTCATCATGCAGGCGACGCAACCAACTGCGAAGGTCTTTACGCACTTTGGCATCAAGCGCCCCAAAGGGTTCATCGAGTAGTAAGACATTGGGTTCGACTGCGAGGGCACGAGCCAGAGCCACCCGTTGACGCTGACCCCCTGAAAGTTGAGATGGATAGCGATCGCCCAACCCAGTCAACTGCACCAAGTCAATCAGTTCTTCCACCCGATGCTTAATGCGCGGTTTAGCCCATTTCTGAATTTGGAGACCAAAGGCAATATTCTGGCGGATCGTCATGTGCTTAAACAGAGCATAATGCTGAAACACAAACCCCACCCGACGAGCTTGCACACTTTGGTGAGTGGCATCTCGACCTGTTAGCCAAACCTTGCCAGAATCAAGACCTTCTAACCCTGCAATCAGCCGTAGCAACGTTGACTTACCCGATCCAGATGGCCCTAAAAGGGCAACCAGTGAGCCTGTTTTGATATCTAAACTGACATTGTCAACTGCCACGAAACTGCCAAACTGCCTCGACACGTTTTCAATACGAATGCCCAAAACAATCGACCTCCTAACTGCACTGCTTTCAGATACGCTATGCCAACAACGCCGTGCCCCATTCGCCGATGTCATCAACTACTTCAGGGGCCACCATGCCACCTTATCTCGCGTGGCTCCATACACCTCCTTGAGCCCTTCAGGATCAACAACTCTGACCCAGTCGCCTGCATCAGCAGCCTTTTCAGCCCTGAGTAACCCAACTTGCCCCATGCCCTTAAGCACCTGCTCAACAGTTCGGTGATTGAGCTGACTGGCGCGAGCAATGATGTCAATCGGCAAATCAAACAGATAGGAGCCGTCAGACTGGGGCTGACTGCCAAGCGATCGCTCCTGATAGACGAGGGCTCGCATCAGTGCTGCCACAGCTTGCGGCGGATAGGCACCGCAATTGAGCAAATGATATTGAAACTTTTCTCGCAATTCGAACAGTAGCTCATAGCGCTCGCGAAACCCATGATGGTCTTGATAAAGAGCCTGAATAACATCCACCGGAACCTTTAGCACATCAGTCGTTTTATATGCCTCGACTTGGCTGGGAAACGTCCGTGCTACCTGCCCAAAACCAAACGCCAGGTTACGCATACCAAAACAGCCACCGGGATATGTCACTGCAATAATGCGATCGAGGGGCGTGCTATGCATCACCACAGGGCCTCCCGAAACAACCACATAGAGATACTCCAACGAAATATTTGGGCGAAATGCGGTAAAAACTGGCCGACTAGAGTAAAGCTTTTCGCTCAAAACCTGATCAGGCGTGAGATAGGCTGCGAGCTCATCTCGCTCTAATCCTCTAAACAAGAAATTGCTCTGAATCAGCACATCAACCGCATCAGACTGTTCGGAGTGCTTGGCTCGCTTTGCCATGAACTCCCTCCTGCAAATGAAACTAACTTATTTTCCCATAGAATACAAGTGATTCAAAATTCAAATGAATTTAAATCAAATTTCAATTTCAAATTATTTATGATACAGTTCAATAAATTTGTTTTGCCGAGAATTACGAGTCTAAGAGGTCTCAACGTTATGAAACGTCTGCAAGGAAAGCGTGATAGCCATTTAAATCTCCAGCAGCTTCATCAAATGGGGTGGCTTTCTGGAGCGTTTTTGCGGCGATCGCTGGCGCTGCTATTGGGGTTGAGCTTCAGTGTGGCGATCGCATCCTGTGCCAATACGTCTAGTGACACCACATCAACTGCCCCTGCTGATTCCACGGGTGCAACCGATGCGACAGCAGAACCAAGCGAGAGCGTTGAGCTAACGCTGGTGTCTTACGCGGTCACCCAAGCCGCCTACGAGCAGATCATTCCGCAATTCGCAGCTCGGTGGAAGGAAGAAACCGGGCAAGATGTGACGTTTAACCAGAGCTATGGAGGATCAGGCTCTCAGACCCGCGCCGTGCTAGATGGCCTAGACGCCGATATCGTCGCTCTGGCTCTCGCACTTGATACGAAAAAGATTGAAGAAGGTGGATTGATTGAGCCCGGTTGGGAAGATGAGGCTCCCAATGGGGCGATCGCCCACAAGTCGGTTGCTGTCTTGGTGACCCGAGAGGGCAATCCCAAGAATATTCAGGGCTGGGAAGACTTGGTGCGAGATGATGTCCAGGTGGTGACAGCAAACCCCAAAACATCTGGCGGTGCGCGCTGGAATTTTTTAGGGGCATGGGGTGTGATTAGCCAAACTGCGGGTGACGAAGCAGCAGCCCAGGAGTTTGTCTCTCAGATTTATGGCAATGTCCCCGTGCTGCCGAAAGATGCCCGCGAAGCCACCGATGTGTTTTTCACTCGTGGGCAAGGCGACGTGCTGATCAACTATGAAAACGAAGCATTGCTAGCGAAGCTCCAGGGAGAAGAATTGCCCTATGTTGTCCCTGATGTCAATATTTCGATTGATAACCCGATTGCGGTCGTCGATGCCAACGTAGATAAGCATGGCACCCGTGAGGTCGCTGAAGCGTTTGTCGAGTTCTTGTTTACGCCTGAAGCCCAGCGCGAGTTTGCCAGGGTGGGCTTTCGCCCAGTGGATGAAAGCATTGCCGAAGAATTTGCGGATCAATATCCCAAAATTGACACCCTCTTTACCGTTGCAGACTTAGGCGGTTGGGACGCGGTTCAAGAGAAGTTCTTTGCCGATGGCGCAATTTTTGACGAGATTCAGGCCAGTTTGGGGCAGTAAGGGAAAGCATGCGGCCATATACTGCACTACTTGAGCGGATTGGGCCGTATGCTTCGTTCGTATTTTGATAGTTCCACACCGGGTGTAATTCCTTAGTGCAATGTCTCAGGAGTGAATTTAGATGGCGATCGCCCCTCCCCGTCAATCAAATAATGTGTTGAAAATAGGATGGCAGCGCCTCACCAGGCGATCGCTGCCGTGGAAGGTCACATGGGTTTATCTCACGGTGATGGTGTTTGTTCCAGTGATTGCAATGTTTCTTAAGGCCAGCACGCTCAGCCCTGAAGAAATTTGGCGCATTGCCACCACTCCAGTGGCTCTATCGACCTACAACGTCACCTTTTTAACAGCACTTGCTGCTGCCGCCATCAATGGCATTGCTGGCCTTGTTGTGGCATGGGTTCTGATTCGATATGAATTTCCGTTCAAGCGTCTGCTAGATGCTGCCATTGACCTGCCCTTTGCCTTGCCAACCGCTGTTGCCGGCCTGACCTTATCAACCATCTACAGCGACAACGGTTGGATTGGCGCGCTCCTGGCTCCCTATGGCATCAAGGTTTCGTTTACCCGCTTGGGGGTGATGGTGGCCATGATTTTCATTTCTCTGCCCTTTGTTGTGCGCACCGTGCAGCTTGTTTTGCAAGAAATGGAATTATCGATTGAAGAGGCCGCATGGAGCTTGGGTGCATCGTCCTGGCAAACGTTTTGGCGAGTCTTGCTGCCACCGCTGATGCCTGCCATCCTTACGGGCATCGCCCTGGGGTTCTCACGAGCTGTGGGCGAGTATGGATCTATCGTCATCGTGGCCGGAAATATTCCCTTCCAAGACTTGATTGCTCCGGTGCTAATTTTTCAGCGTCTCGAGCAGTTTGACTATGCCGGAGCCACGGTGATCGGCAGTGTGATGCTGCTAGTGTCACTTGCCATTTTGTTGGTTATTAACCTGTTGCAAGCTTGGGGACGCAGATATGACGCCTAATTTTGACCAGTTCAAACCCGGTGCTAGAGATGTGTCTCAATCGTTCTACTCGTCTCAGTCTAAAAATTGGGTCAAACCGCTTTTAATTAGCAGCGTGTTTGTTTATCTAGCCCTGGTTTTGTTTATTCCAGCTCTCAACGTGTTTGTGCAGGCGTTTAACGGCGGCATTAGCGGTTTTTTTGAAGCGCTGACTAAGCCTGCATTTTTCAATGCTGCGAAGCTGACGCTGCTGATGGCGGCGATCGCTGTTCCAATCAATACTGTCTTTGGTCTATGTGCGGCTTGGGCGATCGCCCGCAAACAGTTCCCTGGCAAAGCCTTGCTCATTAGCATCATCGATCTGCCGTTTTCGATCTCTCCAGTGATTGTGGGGTTGATGCTGGTTTTACTCTATGGCAGCCGGGGCTGGCTTGGCCCCTTGCTAGACGCTACAGGCATTCGAATCATCTTTGCAGTGCCAGGGATGGTGCTAGCCACCGCATTTGTTACCATGCCCTTTGTTGCCCGTGAGGTGCTCCCTGTGCTCGAAGAAGTTGGCAACGCTGAAGAAGCCGCCGCCAAGACCCTGGGAGCTAACGACTGGCAGACGTTTTGGTGGGTAACGCTGCCCACCATTCGCTGGAGCCTGCTGTATGGTCTGATTCTGACCAACGCACGCGCAATGGGTGAGTTTGGCGCAGTGGCCGTTGTCTCTGGCAACATCGTGGGCAAAACCCAGACTATGCCCCTTTACGTCGAAGAGTCCTATATTCAATACCACACTCAAGATGCCTATGCGGCCTCAACCATACTCGCATGCCTTGCGGTTGTCACATTACTATTGAAGGAGATCGTAGAACGTAAAACCCGGATCAAAGACGTTGAGTAGGAGTCTTCTATGGCCACTGTCGATTCTTCTGGCATTCAGCAGGATCAGATTCGAATCAGAATTCGGATTCCCAAGGCATACCAAAAAGAACCGATCATTTCAAATCTGGTTGCTCAATACGGTTTGACAGTTAATATTTCAGCCGCTTTGTTGAGTGCAAATCGACATGAAGATGGATGGTTTGACCTAGACCTGACTGGAAAGCGTGACTCTATCCAACAAGGATTGACCTATCTGCGTGAGCGTGGACTCGAAATTTGGGATGGCTCCAGCCAATCTGGCGGTGATCCTTGGTAACAGAGCTCCACCCCACATCTGATAAACTCGATGGTCTAATTGGGTGTTTCACCATTCAGCGGCGACTAACAAGCTCGTGTCGAGTTTAATTAGGCCGATAAGCTAGCGCGTCTCTGGTTTTCATCAACAATTTTGGACTCTCTAAGTGAGGGTGATGCATTTGGCAATCCAGCTCCTAGTTTAGGATGGGGCGATCGCCCAATACATCGCCTTCGCTGCAATTGAGCCTGACCTATTGTTACCATTTTTAATGTTGTATAGTATCGTGCCAGCAGAGCTGATCAATGCCCTCGTAGGGCGCTCGATATTAAACTCAGAATTTCATTTTCAGCCGTATGTATATAGTCCAAATTGCCTCAGAATGTGCGCCAGCCATCAAAGCGGGAGGGCTGGGAGATGTCATCTATGGTCTTAGCCGTCAGCTAGAGACTCGGGGGCACTGGGTTGAGCTAATTTTGCCCAAATATGATTGCATGCGATATGACCATGTTTGGGGAATGCACGATGCCTATCGAGATTTGTGGGTGCCCTGGTATGACGCAACCATTCACTGTTCGGTTTATTGTGGTTGGGTGCATGGCCGCCTGTGTTTCTTTATCGAGCCTCATTCTCAAGATAATTTTTTCGATCGCGGCTGCTTCTACGGCTGCAACGACGACAACATGCGATTTGCATTCTTTAGCAAGGCGGCCCTTGAGTTTTTACTACAAAGCAACAAGCGCCCCGACATCATGCATTGCCACGATTGGCAGACGGGTCTGGTGCCAGTCATGCTGTATGAAATGTATCAATACTACGGTATGGCACATCAGCGGGTTTGCTATACCATTCACAATTTTAAGCATCAGGGGCATGGCGGCAACGAGATTTTGAAGGCAACGGGCCTCAATCGGCCCGACTATTACTTTGACTACCACCGCCTCTGCGATAACTTTAACCCCTTTGCCCTCAATTTTATGAAAGGGGGGATTATCTACTCAAACTATGTGACGACCGTCTCACCTCATCATGCCTGGGAAGCCCACTGCGGCGACTATGGCTATGGGCTGGGGCATACATTACATGCCTATCAAAACAAATTCAAGGGGATTCTTAACGGTATTGATTATGATGTTTGGAACCCTGAAAAAGACAGGTATATTCCCTATCATTTCTCACGGGCTGATTTGAGCGGGAAGCGCAAGAATAAACAAGCACTGCGCGAACGGCTGATGCTGCGCGATGTCGATAAGCCCTTAATTGTCTTCATCGGACGCCTTGATCAGCAAAAGGGCGTTCACCTGGTTCATCATGCCATCTACTACGCTCTAGAACGGGGAGCACAGTTTGCGCTGTTGGGGTCTGCAACTGAGCCCAGCATTCATCACCATTTTTTGCATGAAAAACTCCACCTCAATAATAATCCGGACTGCCATCTCGAAGTCGGATTCCAAGAAGAGCTATCTCATTTGATGTATGCTGGCGCTGATATGATTGTGGTGCCCAGCAACTATGAACCGTGCGGGTTAATTCAAATGATTGGATTGCAGTATGGCACAGTGCCGATTGTGCGAGGGGTGGGCGGCCTCGTGAATACCGTTTTCGATCGAGACTATGACGAAACCGTGCCTCCGGAAAAACGCAACGGCTATGTGTTTTATCAATCTGATTACCATGCCATCGAATCCACGATGGATCGGGCGATTAGCCTCTGGTCAGACTATCCGAAAGAGTTTCAGAAATTGGTGCTTCAGGGCATGGAATATGACTACTCCTGGAATCTTCCTGGCAAAGACTATGTGGACGTATTTGAGTTTATCCGCCATCAATAGGACGTAGACAGGTTAATGGGCCGGTTAATCACTTAGCACCATATTGTCTCGATGCACCACGGTTTCAGCGCCAGCGTGACCTAAGATTTCGGGAATTTTTTCGGAATGATAGCCACGGATTTTTTGCAAATCAGTGCTGTTGTAGTTAACAATGCCGCGTGCAATCTCTTTACCGGCGCGATCGCACAGCTGCACAGCGTCTTTCTGCTGAAACTCTCCTTCGATTTCATCAATGCCTGCGGCCAAGAGCGATCGCCCTGCATGACAAATGGCATCCACTGCACCTGGGGCTAGATAAAGTTTGCCTGCGGGCACGAGCCCATGGGCAATCCAGCGTTTGCGGGCATTGGTCGGCTGAGGCTTGGGCTGAAACCAGGTGCCTAATGGTTCTCCCTGAAGAATTTTCTCAAGGTTTTGGGGCGATCGCCCATCGGTAATCACCGTGCGCACACCCGCAGCAGTGGCAATGCGAGCGGCAGCGATCTTAGTCATCATGCCGCCTGTGCCCCATCTGGAGCCGCGATCGCCCACTTCAACCTGCAATTCTGACAACTGCTCCATGGTGTCTACCAATGCAATGGGTTGGGCATCGGGATGGACGCGAGGATCAGCAGAATAGAGCCGATCAACATCGGTTAGCAAAAACAGCCAGTCGGCCCCAACCAAACTGGCAACCATCGCTGACAGGGTATCATTGTCGCCAAATTTCAGCTCATCTACCGCGACAGTATCATTCTCATTGACAATCGGGATCACGCCCAATCGCAAGAGCTGTCGAAATGTGCGATAGACATTGACATAGCGACTCCGCTGGACGAGATCACTGCGGGTCAATAGCACCTGAGCAATCGGCTGCTGGAGTGAGGTAAACAAGTCATCGTATACGCGCATCAATCGCCCCTGTCCAACAGCGGCGATCGCCTGTTTCATTGACATCGTCCGAGGGCGTTCGATTAAGCCCAGACGCGCACACCCGACCCCCACTGCTCCTGAAGATACTAAAATCACCTGATGCCCTAGCCGATGCAAGTGACTGAGCGTTTCTACCAAGCTGGCGATCGTAGAGAGTGCCAGGTGCCCGGTTTCAGGTCGAGTCAGGCTTGACGTGCCAATTTTGACAACTAGTGTCTGCTGCATAAAAGAGTACGTCCAAGCCAACTGGCAACGAGATGTTAAACCATAAAGTTCAGGGCGTCAGCCGCCTATCGGTGGAAGCTAACGCCCTGAAACGTATTCACAAGCATTTATCGGCTAGGGTCTATATAAGTGGTGACCCCATTCAATACCTTGATCATGACAAAGAAAATTAGCCAACAAATATTTTCTAATATTTTCTTTATATTTCTCTAGATCATGCACCTAGAACCTGTTGCCGTCAGAAGCACGCCGCTGCAACGGCGATAGAGAAACCCCCAAAAGCTGAGATAGCCACACCTCAAAAACGCGCATCGGATGCCGGACAACCTCAGCAGGGGTAATGATGGGCTCGACCAAGATCGTAAACATGCCTAACCGATTACCCGCTAGCACATCGGTGAAGAGGCGATCGCCCACCATCGCAATCCGATCGATAGGGGCACCGCCCATGCCAGCGACTGCTTGCCTTAGCTTGCGGCGAGACGGTTTCAGCGCACCCGCAATATACGGGACATCTAGCGACTGAGCAATGCGGCTAATTCGCGTATGGCTAATATTGTTGCTCACTAGCCACAAATTTGCATGGGGTTTAATCGCCGCCACCCACCGACACAACTCCTCAGATGCATGCAATTCACGAATGGGCACCAGAGTCTCATCAACATCAAGCACCAGTGCATAGAGGCCATGCTGCTCTAGCATCTCAGGTGTGAGGCTCAAGATTGATCCTCCTAAAACCAAATCAGGTTGCAACAGCTTGCCCAAAAACATAAGGTACGAGAGTAAGGGTTAATTTGGCAATGTAGACGGATTTTGTTGCTGATTGGCAATGTCATCCTGAATTCGAGCTTGAGCGGCCTCATGGTCTGCCAGAGTTCGGCTAAAGACATGAGTGCCATCATAGCGAGCCACGAAATATAGATATTCTGTATCGTCTGGAGCCAATGATGCTTCTAGGCTAGCTAGCCCAGGGCTGGCAATTGGTCCAGGGGGCAAGCCAACATTGAGATAGGTGTTGTAAGGAGATGGCGTATTGACCTCGTTTAGCGTCAAAGGCTGTTCTGGCGTTTGCCGAATCCCTAACGCATATTCCACTGTGGGGTCAGCGCCTAATGGAATTCCTTCTCGCAGTCGGCGCGCAAACACTGCGGCAATCAGCGATCGCTCATCTCCGACAACTGCTTCCTTTTCGACAATACTCGCTAGACTCACCCATTCTAAGAGGGTAAAGGGAGAAAGGCTACGCTGCTGCTCATAGACCGGCAATGCGACCTGCTCAAACCGATCCAGCATTTGGCCGACCAAGGCTTGCGGAGTTGGTGCGTCAACAAACTGATAGGTGTCAGGATAGAGAAACCCTTCCAGATTAGCACCATCGGGTTCAAACACGGTTTGGGGTAGCCAGGGGTATTCATTTTGAGTAACTTGGCGAGTCGCTGCCACAAACTCATTTGCTGCAAATAACTCATCTGACTCCAAGAAGGCAGCCATATCCTGGATTGACCACCCTTCTAAAATCGTGATCCGGCCTTCAATCACGTCACCTTGCCAGATGGCATCGGCGATATCAGGCATTGAATCAGTGGGAGAAAGGGCATAGGTGCCCGCCAAGAAGCTGCCGCCTTCGTTGACTAGTACTTTCCACCGAGCCCACAGATTCCAGGCCGTTGTCGAACGAATTAACCCTACTGTGGCTAGATCCTGCCCAATTTGCTGAGCTGATGTCCCTGCAGGAATTTGAATCTGAACTGTTGGTTCTGTAGGATCAGAACTGGTTTCAGCAGATTGTACTGGGGCGATCGCCCAACTCCACCATGACCACCCCTGCCACCCACAAAATGCCAAGGTTAATGGGAAGACTACACCATAAAACAGCAACTTCGAGAAACGAGTAGGTCTCATCACAAATTCACATTAACGCAGCAATGTAGCCAAACTTGCAACACTCTTAGCTGTGAAACTGAGCCCTGCAGGTTTGGCCATTTATACTGATATATTTTTCGACATACCTCGATTCTATCGATTAAGCTAGGTCATCGAAAAGTTGATCTTCTAGCTGCAAGCGAATCGCTTTAAATTCATCTGGAGAAAGTAATTCAGGATGCCCCTGTGCTGTCACTCGGGCAAATAGCAAGAGCGGATCCAACGGTGTATAAATCGCATACTCCTGCTCTTCAAAATAAAAGCTAGCCAGCAGCTGAAATTCTTCTGAGTCAGAATCGGGCTCGCCGATGTCGAGCGTGATCACCTCATCATCGTCAGCATCTGGGATGTCTCCACTTACTGTCAGCGTCAGGGCTGTCCGGTTCAGCGTCAGGTCAAGCTCGGCCAAAACAGCACGCGCTATTGAGAAAACCTTGTCAATTTCCTCGTCTTCAAGATCCATCAAGACTTCGTCATCGCCCGAATCGTCAAGCTCCCAGGCAAAGATCTCAATCGGAGTATCAACAGGCAAGAGCAGCAGATATTCGCTGTCGTCGATTTCGAGCGATCGCTCAACATAACAGGGCAGCGATCGCCCTTCATCATCAGACAGAGTCACCGTTGGGGCGTCTGTCTCCAGATCGTCTTCGTAGAGGTCAGAGGGTTCGTTATCCATATTGGGATTGGGATCAGTCATACCAAAATCATACGATTTTAGGGGCGTTTGAGATGCATTCTGATTGCAGGATGTAAACCGGAAATTAACTCCGAATAGCGAAGCTAGCCTCTCCGAGAGTATGTTGCTTCATTGGAGCAACAATCCCACGTCATCTTACAGCATCCGGTTCAGACTTCCTAGCGCACGTCAGAATTCGGCAATGAGCCGCCGCCCATCTAGCCATCGCTGCAAAATAATAGCTGCAGCCTTACGATCAACCAACCCCTTGTGATGAGCGGGCGATCGCCGTTCGGCATAGATCAGCTCTTCGGCTTGATACGACGTGAGCCGTTCATCCATATACTCGATTGGCAACTTCAGCTCTGTGCTCAAGCGCTGCGCCAGTTTTTGCACATGGCGTGCCTGCAACCCAATGGAGCCATCCATGTTATAGGGCATACCCACCACTAGCACCTGAGCATGCCGTTCAGAGGCGATCGCCTGCAGCTGTTCAACATCATGTCGAAATGACTGTCGCTCAATGGTGGTTAACCCAGTTGCAATCAACCCCGTACCGTCACATCCGGCAACGCCAATTCGCTTCTTACCAATGTCGAGACCTAAGGCTGAAATCATAATTTGGCTCGGATCAATAGCTATACCTGGGACGGTGGCCGCGTTCCGTTGGCAGGGGGAGGATTCGAAGCCGCCCCGTTTTCAGAAACAGACCGATGGGTCGAATGGGGCGATCGCTCGGTGCCAGAGCGTGATGACGACGAACCTGCCGCAAATGAGGAAGGCAAGGCAAACCGCCCCGGAACGGGCTTGCGGCTCGGCTGGAACCCTTGAAGCATCTCAGACAATTGCAGCGCCTCCAGGGAAACAGGCTTCGTTTCTCTCAACTTGTGCCAAACCGACCGCGACAGTAACAGAGTATGCTCAATCCGATCTGCACCCAACTGCTCAAAATACCCTTCTCGCTCGGGCTGATAATCGGACGATACCAGCTGTAAACCTTGACTAGAGCAAGACTGGAGCGATCGCGCCATCTGTGCTAACAACTCTGGATACAGCCATGTGTAGGCTGGATGCACGGTCAGCTCAGCTCGATGTGGCTGAGGCGAATCTTGATGAATTTGCAGCCTAAAGTAACCGATAGCGGCTTTTCGCTGAGGCTCAAACACATATCGCTCGATCACATCCATTCGATGCATCCAATGCTTGACCCCATTAACGGCAATGCTGGGTAGACCCGCCTTAAAATCAATCACATGGCGATCAAACACCTGCCGCACAAGCGGCGGCATCGAGGCGGTATCAAGTTGATGCAACAGTTGAGCATCAACATTGCTGACAGGTCGCAGATTAGATAAGTCAGAGTCGGGAGCAACTAGTCGTTCAAGCACATCTGGAGACAGCGTCCAATAGGTATTTTGAGCCAGCGGCTGAAACCCATTTTGCCGATAGATTGCTAATCCAGCCTTATCGTTAACGTCTAGCTCGATTAGCCAAGTGCGCGCTTCCCAAATCTTCTCAAAGCAGTGACGCAGCAGCAGCGATGCAGTTTCGTCAGGCGAGGCAGATTGCTGATCAATACCAGACGGATCTTGCCCCACCACAATGCGATCAACTCGCCATGTGCTCCGCGTCCGATTAAACGGAGAGACTTGAATCATCCCTTTCAAATTATTGTCTTGTTCACCGACATAGATGCAAAGACGATGTTGCAAAGGATTGGGAAACAAGGTCAAAAACTTCAGCGGCCCATACCAGCGCCGAATTTGCTGGAGCTGATCCGCAAGCGGCACGACGCAGTGGCGACATTCTACCTCAAGCCCTTGCAGACAAAGGCTCTGAATCGCCTCTAAATCGCGGTATTGAAAGGGACGAATAGCAAGATTCACATGCTGGGAAAAGGCTGAGGTCATGTTTGCAGTGACGTAAAGGAAATGCCAACTCAATGAGCTAACTCACTCATCTCTCATTTTAAAGGAGCATTCGCAAAATTTCTTGTAAATTATGAACTTAGATCTTAATTTTGGGTTAAGGAATCGAAAAATTCACGTAGATTACGCTAGAGGAGTTTGACTTACATCACGTACTGTCACGTACTGAGAAATTTATATATATCGCTTACTGAAAATATTTATACAATGGAGCTATGTCCAGTTCAGCTCAAGATTTATACGTCCTGCAGGCAGAACTCCACGTCTGCATGTTGATCAGGTTTTAGTTTTGGCCGAGGCAACCCACCTATGACCAATCCGCTAGTCGTTGCCGACGAGGTAACATTTCCAGACGCTAATTTACTTATCACCGAGGATGATACACCGGTGGACAATTTTGCTTCGGCGAAACAACAGCGGTTGCTCGTTAGCAGTCTCTACAGTTCCCGATTCGAACCCAGGTTTTTAGCCGAAGCCAATGTCGGCATTTATCACACCGTTAGTCAGCCAGCGATTGTGCCGGATGTGTTTGTCAGCTTCAATGTGCAAGTTCCAGAGGCTTGGTGGGAGAAGTCCAATCGCTGCTACCTGATATGGAACTTTGGCAAACCCCCTGAAATTGTGCTGGAAATCGTCTCAAACCGAGTTGGCAATGAGCTAACCGACAAACTCGAAACCTATGCTCAGATGCGGGTGGGCTACTACGTAGTGTATGATCCGGCTCAGCAATTAGGCGATCGCTCTCTGCGCTTGTATGAACTGCGAGGGCTGCATTACACGGAACTGTCTCAACCGTGGTTAGAACAGGTCAACTTAGGCTTTACGTTCTGGGATGGCGAGTTTGAAGGGCGGCAAGATACCTGGCTGCGGTGGCGTGATGCTCAGGGAAACCTGCTGTTAACCGGCGATGAAAAAGCAGAGCAAGAACGCCAGCGGGCAGAGCAAGAACGCCAGCGGGCAGAACGGCTAGAGGCTCTATTGAAGGCTCAGGGCATCGATCCAGATCAGCTGTGATTGCAGATTCTAGAGTCTCATCCCAAAATGGTCTGTGGCACTGGTTTCAGATAGATAATCCACAGCTGGGGGCAGATTCTCCTGACGGATATGCCATATGCTGATGCAGCCTGTCGTGCAGGCAAACGTGTTTCGCAGAGGGTGTGAATCGTGCCGTGTTTCGAAGGAAACTGCTCTTACCGAGATGGGGGGATGGCTACGCATCAGTAAGAGCCTCTGTAGGCAGATCACTCACATTGGGCGAGGATTAATTGCCGTCTCGGTTGGGCGAATCAGCACAATGGGAGTTTGCTCATCGGCATTGCCTGCTGGGTTGGTCGTCAACGCCTGCTCTAAAAGCGAGTGTGAGATATCAGATGTAGCTGCCAAAATTTTCACAGCTTTAAGATCGTTGACATCAACTATGGCAGCAGAGAGGCCTGTCGCTTGCTGAATCTGGTCTACTACTTGCTGGGGCTGATGGGGCCCCAAGACAATGAACTGATCATACGGCGGTAATGTTCCGGTAACATCATCAATCAGCCGAGCCTGATCACCCGCGAGTTGATAGAACACACCAGGTTTTCTTAGCAGTTTTTTAGCAATCGCCCCAACTAGAAAGGCAAATAACACCCGCCAGGGGCCAGAAATATCAACGAGGGTTTGCATGCCGCAGGCCGTCGCCAGACTCGATGTAGGCATAAAGTAGTAGCACAGGCGTTTGGCCAACCAACCCGGTTTCACATCCGCTGGATGCCGCCATCGCCCTTGCATAATGGCCACCGGGGTTTCGCCCAAGGTGACGATATCGCCAGGTTGAGCATGGGGCACCACATACCGCTGGATGACTGACACAGGTGTATCGAGATGGGTCAAGAGATGGGTATGAATCGGCAGCACATCTGCATCTGACGTCGGACGCCAACGCGGAAACTCATCAGGGCTCGGAAACTTTAGCGGCACAATCACATGACGCACCTTAGGAATACGGCCCTCAGGCCCATAGGTGAGGTAGTGAATGCGTATCCAACAGGCGCGCAGCAGATGGAGATCGCTGCCACGAATCTCAAGCTGCACCTCCATCTGAGTAGTTTTACCCACTTTGATGATGTAGCCAAACCAGTAACCATCAGGGCGGGTAGGTGCGTCTGCATGCCGAGGGATGACGCGAATCCGATGGATAACCCCATCTAAACTACCTCCTGACAGCAGGGTGGCGTCTGCAGTGACGTGAGGCAGCATAATTTCCAGTCGTTGGGTGCGATTGATAAATTCTAGTTCTCCAGTGAGCACATATCGATCAGACTCTTGGGCGTCAAGATTCCATTCACCAGCGGTAAGCTCTAATCGATTACCGGGACGACGACGATATTGCACCTCGACACCAACTCCGCCAACAGCGACGAGAAATGCCGCAATGCCTAGCCCAATGCCAAGGCTGCCTAAAACCACAACAGTGCCTCACTGTACCTGAATACCGTATCTCTTCTAGTCAGTCTACTCATATCTTGCACCTGGTCAAACCAGAGCCTCAATCCGGGCCATTGCCACTACTCAGGTAGGAGGCAAATTGTCAGTGGATAAAACCGATGCCTCGCAACTTTAGAATCTGGGAGCGATCGCCAATTTACAATATTTAATGTTTTGCGGTACTATCCGGTCACAGGAATTTTTAAATTTTGTAAACTAAGTTCAGTCGGTTATGAGCCTGTGAGCAGACACTGTGATCTGGAATAGGCTTTTATTGCTACAACATTTACTGCAACGTCTCTTGAGGAAATGTGTTCATGATTCGGCTCGCGATCGCAGAACGCTTTTGTTTAATCGCTCACCTGGTTTCAATGGCCTTTGGGTTGGCAGGTTTGCTGTGGGTGATGCCCCACCCCGAATTTTTGACTCTGGTGCCTGCAGGTCAAACCCTGTTTCGCTGGAGTATGGCAGGAGGCGGCGTCATGTACATTGTCCTGGGGACGATCGCGGTCGCGCTTTATGCCTATCGCACATTGGGGGCAAACGTCTGGCTAACGTTTATGATTTCGGCGGTGGCAATTTCGCTCAGCAGCGAGCTTTTGGGTACAAGCACCGGGTTTCCATTTGGGGACTATTCATATCTCAGCGGACTGGGATATAAGATTGCGGGTCGAGTTCCATTTACCATTCCCCTATCGTGGTTTTATCTGGGTCTTTCGTCGTATCTGTTGGCAAGGCGCGGTTTGCTCTCTGATCAGCCCCAATCGCTGCGCTGGCTGCGCCATTTGGGGGCGATCGCCCTGGGGGCACTCTTGCTGACATCGTGGGATTTTGTGCTGGATCCAGCTATGAGTCAAACAGCCCTGCCTTTCTGGTATTGGCATCAGCCCGGTGCCTTCTTTGGTATGCCTTACCAAAATTTTGCAGGCTGGATGGGAACTGGAATTATCTTCATGGCGATCGCTGCACTGGTATGGCCCCGGTCAACTCCCTTACTGAATCGGGCACAGCTGAATACTCCGTTGATTGTCTATCTCGGCAACTTTGTGTTTGCCATGGTGATGAGCCTGGCGGCTGGTTTTTGGGTGCCAATTTTATTGGGGTTGGCGTTGGGCGTTGGGCCTGCGGTGTTGTGCTGGTGGCGATCGCCATTAGCAATTG
The DNA here is from genome assembly GCA_964502605.1 of uncultured bacterium. Classification (GTDB taxonomy): domain Bacteria; phylum Cyanobacteriota; class Cyanobacteriia; order CAZCXK01; family CAZCXK01; genus CAZCXK01. Next base: position 942 of record CAZCXK010000026.1, on the reverse strand, counting down.
AGGCAGCCGATCAGACTGAGGAGTCGTCTCGCATGGCTGACGCCTCTGGGGAGTCTGCACTCTCACCGATGCCTGCAACTCCCGTCGGAGCCAGTGGCAAGTAATATGAGGGATACGTTTGGCAGGCAATGAACCGATGGTTGAGACGATAGCGCTAGTTTCGGGTTTATGCTTGGCGATCCTATTAATTCAGCTTCCAGCGGCTGCCATCTGGGTATCTCGACTGGTGCGAGGGCCATTTCGCCATCCACCACTGCGACCTCAGCACCCAACCCCTGAGATGCTTGGCAGCGTTAGTGTCGTCGTACCTACGCTCAACGAGGCTAGCCGCATTGCTCCCTGTTTGCAGGGCTTAACGCGACAGAGTTATGAAGTGCGTGAAGTTTTAGTGGTCGATAGTCATTCACAAGATGGCACCATTGACCAAGTCAAAGCGGCTCAGCTCACCGATCCGCGCATTCGGCTGATATTTGACGAGCCGCTACCCGCAGGGTGGGTGGGCCGTCCGTGGGCACTTCATACGGGGTTTCTCAGCAGCTCGGAAAGCAGCAACTGGATTTTAGGCATTGATGCCGATACGCAGCCGCTACCTGGGCTAGTGGCAAGTCTAGTGAAAACGGCACAGGCTGGAGCATACGACATCGTCTCTCTATCACCGCGTTTTATTCTCAAGACTGCTGGCGAATATTGGCTACAGCCCGCTCTGCTGATGACGCTAATTTATCGCTTTGGCCCATCAGGTGGAGACATGGAAAACCCTGAGCGGGTGATGGCTAATGGGCAATGTTTTTTATGTCGGCGCGATCGCCTAGTTGAGCTTGACGGCTATAGCGCTGCTCGCAGCTCATTTTGTGACGATGTGACGTTAGCTCGCTATGCGGCTCGTCGAGGGCTGCGGGTGGGCTTCTTAGACGGCTCTCAGGTAATCAAGGTGAGAATGTA
>CAZCXK010000025.1:45369-58057 GCA_964502605.1 uncultured bacterium | reverse complement strand
TTAGGATAAAAATGTCTTACGAGTTTTTCATCTTTCTAATTGATGACACGCCCTAGTTGGTGGCCTAATTCGGCACTCAAGCAGTATTCCACCATCAGGTTGTCCACGGCTGCGATAGTCTTTTGGTAACTCGTCGATCAGTTTGGGGCGAAAGCATCGGTCTTACCATAGCCCCTGCGAGACACTTCAATGCTCCACGACGAGACTCCAATACTCGTGCGAGACATCCCAATACTCAACGACGAGGCTCCGATACTCGTGCGAGACATCCCAATGCTCAACGACGAAGCTCCGATACTCGTGCGAGACACTTCAATGCTCAACGACGAGGCTCCAATACTCGTGCGAGACACTCAGATACTTGTGCGAGATTACTCAACCCCTTATATGCCTGATCTATCACGCATGGATCACAGTTGAAACCGCTACTCATCGCGCAACGCTAGCCGCCGCCTATCAAACCTGAGCAAGGTTGAATTTTTTGGTACGCTTCAATCGGTTTGGGTTGATTTATGCCAGCCCAGCCCCAGCTCTAGCCTGTCAAAATTCAGGAGCCCATGCCTCTGCGACAGATAGCTCCCAATCCAGAAGAATGTCTGGCGAGGTTTTGCGGCCAGTCTTGCTTGTGTCGTGAGGGGGCGAGCCAGATCAAGTTGAACTCTTTTAGAATCAGAAAGTGATAAGCTTTTAAGTCAACTGTTTCGCCGCTGCTGTTGGGGCATATGGCTTTTTCGTCGATTATCCGTGCCTTGGGGCGATCGCCCCTGACCCATGAGCTGCTGAATAAGCTCAGCCAGCAACCCGTTCTTGCGCTTAACGGTGTCCCTCGATTGCCGAAGGGGCTGATTACATCTGCCTTGGCACAGACCCACGGTCATCATGCCCTTGTCGTCACGTCTACCCTCGAAGAAGCCGGACGATGGGCCGCGCAGCTTGAGGCGATGGGCTGGCACACTGTTCACTTTTACCCAACGTCAGAAGCGTCCCCCTACGAACCGTTTGACCCAGAGTCAGAAATGACATGGGGGCAGCTTCAGGTGTTGGCAGATTTGGTCAGGCTGCGGGCACATGAACCTGACCAACCGTCAGAACATCAGGAATCAGCACCTGCTAACGGGCCAGGGGCTCCACTGTCGCCAGCCCCGATCGCTATTGTGGCAACTGAGCGAGCACTCCAGCCTCACTTACCTCCTCCAGAAGCCCTCTCAGCTTACTGCCTGACAATTCGGCAAGGGATGGAGCTTGACCTAAGCACATTAGGATGTCAACTGGCTCAACTCGGCTATGAGCGTGTGCCGTTGGTCGAAACCGAAGGGCAATGGAGCCAGCGGGGAGACATTATTGACGTGTTCCCTGTGGCGTCAGAGTTGCCCATTCGTCTGGAATTGTTTGGCGATGACCTAGACAAGCTGCGAGAGTTTGATCCGGCGACGCAGCGATCGCTTGATAGTGTTGAACAGATTGTATTAACGGCAACGACGTTTGGCCCTGTCATTTTGGAGGGGCTAAAGCACAAAGAAATCGGAGCCTCTGGGCAACCGCTGGCGTCTCTACTCCCATCGCCGCTGCTTTCGCCCGAAGACCTTGACCATCTGACAGACGGGCTGCCCATTGAAGGGATGCGGCGCTTTCTAGGCTTGGCGTTTGACTCTCCAGCGTCTCTCCTCGATTATTTGCCGTCTAATACGATTGTTGCCATTGATGAACCTGATCAATGTCAGGCCCATGGCGATCGCTGGGTTGAGCACGCTGAAGAACATTGGCGTGAAACTGGGCTTGATGAGTCAGATGTGGTGCTGCCGCAGATCCATCGCTCGTCTCAAGAGTCGCTCGCGGCTGCCCAGCAGTTTTTATGCGTCCATCTATCAGAACTGGCCGAGGAGGGCAGCCACTCCTCCCACCCGGCCCTCAATCTGGCGAGTCGCCCCGTTCCAGTCACCCCGCACCAGTTTGGCAAGCTCGCCGAAACGCTGCGTCAAGAGCGCGATCGAGGCTTTTTGGTGTGGTTGGTGTCGGCGCAGCCGTCGCGGTCTGTGTCTTTGCTGCAAGAGCATGACTGCCCGGCGCAGTTTGTCCCCAATCCGCGAGACTATCGGGCCATCGAGAAACTGCAGGTGCAGCATACTCCGGTAGCGCTCAAGTATTCTGGCCTTGCTGAGTTAGAAGGGTTCATTCTGCCGACCTTTCGGTTAGTGATTGTCACCGATCGAGAATTCTTTGGGCAACATTCGCTGGCAACGCCTAACTACATCCGCAAGCGCCGCCGAGCCGCGTCTAAACAGGTTGACCCCAACAAGCTACAGCCGGGTGACTATGTGGTGCATCGCAGCCACGGCGTAGGGCAATTCATTAAGCTAGAAAGCCTCACACTCAACCATGAAACGCGGGAATATTTGGTGCTCAAGTATGCGGATGGGCTCTTGCGCGTCGTTGCTGACCAGCTCAATTCGCTCTCGCGCTATCGGGCCGCTGGGGGTGAAGTGCCCCAGCTCAACAAGATGTCTGGCAAAGCCTGGGAACGCACCCGCAGCAAGGTTCGCAAGGCTGTCAAGAAGGTCGCCGTTGATCTACTTAAGCTCTATGCTCAGCGATCGCAGCAGCAGGGCTTTACATTTCCAGCCGATACGCCCTGGCAAGAAGAACTCGAAGACTCATTTCCCTATCAGCCGACAACTGATCAGCTGAAGGCCATTCAAGACATGAAGCGCGATATGGAGACTCCGCGCCCGATGGATCGGCTGGTCTGTGGTGACGTGGGCTTTGGCAAAACTGAAGTTGCGCTTCGCGGTATCTTTAAGGCCGTTACAGCCGGGAAGCAGGTGGCGTTGCTCGCTCCGACTACAATCTTGACGCAGCAGCATTACCACACCCTCAAAGAGCGCTTTGCGCCCTATCCGATTCAGATTGGCCTGCTCAACCGCTTTCGCACTGCCGAAGAGCGTCGCCAGATTCAGCAGCGCTTAGCAACAGGTGAACTTGATGTGGTCGTGGGCACCCATCAGCTTTTAGGGAAAGGGGTGCAGTTCAAAGATTTAGGTCTCTTGGTCGTTGATGAGGAACAGCGCTTTGGCGTCAACCAAAAGGAGAAAATTAAGTCACTGAAAACGACCGTTGACGTGCTGACCCTGAGTGCGACTCCCATTCCTCGAACGCTTTATATGGCCCTATCGGGGGTTCGGGAAATGAGCCTGATTACGACACCGCCTCCTTCGCGTCGCCCGATCAAGACGCATCTTGCGCCTCTTGACCCAGAGATGATTCGAACGGCTATTCGTCAAGAGTTGGATCGGGGTGGGCAGGTGTTTTATGTAGTGCCTAGAGTTGAAGGTATTGAAGAGACTGCCGGAATGCTGCGCGAGATGGTATCGAGTAATCGGATTGCGATCGCCCACGGACAGATGCAGGAGGGCGAATTAGAATCGACGATGCTCACCTTTAACAATGGCGACGCAGATCTGCTCGTTTGCACCACCATCATTGAATCAGGGCTGGATATTCCCCGTGTCAATACGATTCTGATTGAAGACGCGCATCGATTTGGCCTGTCTCAGCTCTATCAGCTGCGGGGTCGGGTGGGCCGAGCCGGGGTGCAGGCGCATGCATGGCTGTTCTACCCAAGGCAAAGCCAGCTATCAGATGCTGCCCGCAAGCGCTTACGAGCGATTCAAGAATTTACCCAGCTGGGTTCAGGCTATCAGCTGGCCGTGCGCGACATGGAAATTCGCGGCGTGGGCAATTTGCTGGGAGCAGAACAGTCTGGCCAAATGGATGCAATTGGCTTTGATTTATATATGGAAATGTTGGAAGAAGCTATTCGAGAAATTCGCGGTCAAGAAATCCCGCAGGTAGAAGATACACAGATTGACCTCAACCTGACGGCCTTTATCCCAGCGGATTATATTCCTGATCTCGACCAGAAGATGAGTGCTTACCGTGCTGTGGCGCTGGCGAATACGAGAGCAGAGCTGACTGAAATTGCTGCCGACTGGAGCGATCGCTATGGATCAATTCCACCGGGCGCATTGCAGCTAATTCGCGTCATGGAACTCAAACAAGTTGCCAAACGCCTTGGTTTTTCACGCATCAAACCTGAAAGCAATCAGCATGTGCTGCTGGAGACACCGATGGAAGAACCTGCTTGGAATTTGCTCAAAGAGAAACTGCCTCAGCACTTACAGACTCGATTTGTTTACACGCCAGGAAAAGTCACCGTGCGCGGGCTGGGTATGCTCAGCGCCGATCAGCAATTGGGCAACCTGATTGACTGGCTAAGCCGGATGCAGGGTGCATTACCTGAGCCCGCTCTGGTTTGAATGATTCAACACTGCAATCGGTTATATGTCGGTCATGTTGACCATTAGAATCTGGTGAATCTGCTCTGTCAAAGCTTGAGTGACCTGCTGGTTGCCAGCAGCACTGAGATGAATATGGTCGTAGTAAAGAGCGTCAGGATTGGAACATGCATTAAAACTAGGCAAAAAATCAACATAGAGAATGGATTGATCCTGAGACATTTCTCGTAGCCGCTGCCGCGCCGTATGCTCATAGTCACGGGGCCCTGGGTTGCCTATCTCCCGTTTAAGCGGAGTCATCGCTACAAGCAGATGGCTATTGCTGTGCTGTGCCCAGTCTTGAATTTGTTGGATGGCGGCGAGATTGTCACCAACGCGATCGCCTCCTTCGGACTGGAGAGCCTCTAACTCAGGAATGGCAACAGGTGGAGCCAGATATCGCTGATAAAGCTCAATCCAGGCTAGAGCAGGTTTTTGGTTGGGGTAGTTGCGATCGCGCCCAACCTGGACTGGGGTCGGCGCAGTGGCAAACAAATCGTCAGTATTCAGTAATACGACAATCACCTGTGCTCCAAATGAGCCAAAGCGCTGCAAATAGGCGAGTTCGTTGCGCGGCCCCCAGGAATTAGCAGAGGCATTTAGCACTTCGACACCCTGGAATCGTGATGATACAACACGGGATTCTAGCACTTGTGCCATGAGTGCAGAAATGGTTTGGGGTTGATCCGTCCACCAGCCCCCATTGGCAATAGAATCCCCAAGTAGTAGCACCCGCAGTGTTTTTTCAGGGCGGTCTGGGGCGATCGCCGGACTACGCATTGAGTATTGGTTAATCTGAATATGCCGACCAAAGCGACGGGTTTGTTGGTTAGGCTCTAGCAGATAGCCAATGGCGTCATCGGCATAGTAAAGCAGCGGATGGCCAAACCCTAAAAGATATTGCATCAACAGTTCGAGAATCACCCCCAAACCCAGAATCATCACGGTTACCAATAGGGCAATCTTCATGCAGTGTGGCTCTCATTCAAAATAGAGGACTGTGCTGGGCATCCCAGCATTCACCATCCTGCCAAACTTTCCCTGCACCAACACAATCTGCTTTGCTGTCAATCCAGGGCAAAACCGTTGAATGAGGGGATATGTAGCGAGCATTATCGAGCTGCGGCAATAGCCTGACAATGCCGAACCAACTCAAACCGGCAAATACAGCGGTTCCGCCGATGAGCCCGACAGACTGCCAAAACAGCCGTCGCTGGGCGCAAGCGCGCTCAGCTGAGCGCTGCTCTGATCCACCAAGAATTACAATGTAAAACCCGGGGTGAGCTGGGAATGGGATTGAGACACGCAGGTCAACCATGTGGCGTTTCCAAGTCAGTCGGCTCGATGCAGCTTGTAATGCATTAATTTGTGTCGGGGTGAATGTGTTTTTCTCTTCCAGGGTAAGGTTGGCAAATAGGCGGTCAAATACAGATTGAGAATTTAGATTTGTGTTTTTCATGACTCTACCTGATTCTAAAAATGGGGGGACAGGCAGATGCAACCGTAAACGACCAATGTGAACGAGCGGGCAAGATCTGCTTTCCTAAGTTACAAGAAAGGCTGACTAGTTGGCCTCCGACAATTTACGGAGACCATGTAAAGGTTGAGTGAGAACGCCCATAGTCAACCCTGCAGTCATCAGCGTCCAAACCATGACACTCGTGCTTGAGACCTGGGTAAAACCCATGAAATCAGAGTGAGCTGTTTGGCGATCGCCTATTTTTTGCAGAAGCCCTCAGGCAAAAATCATTATGATGTTGGCCAAGGCCACTTAGATTCAGAAAATTAGAGTTGAATTTCTCAGGATCGAAATCGGACCGTTTATCGTGCTGTCAAAACGGGGATCAGTAGACCGACCTAGAGCGTATTGCCAAGATGCCTTGATACATTCAATTAGGATACTGAGAGTGTCAATTTAGAAATGTAACAATCTTGATATTCCATTAATAAATGTTGCAATTTATTGATTCATGTTGCTAGCGTATGCAGTAAGTGATTCTTTTCTGCTTTGTTTTGTTTGCGTCTTGGAGGCGACAATTTGATGCTCTTCATCAGCTCTAATTACGCATGAGTCAAATGGTCTAAGCGCTTATGGAGGCTGTTCCTCAGCACCAACACGAGATGTATCCCTGGATGGCTTGTTCTGATTAATCCGCTCACGTCTCAGTCTTATCAAGTTTTCATGAGGAATGGTCTATCCCCTTTTTGCGTTGTCTTTAAGATAGCTTTCTAACGGTGTTCTGTTACGTTGTGATACAAATTCGAATTAGCTGCAAGTATGAAACGCATCTGAGTCGTTGAGGACTTCTCAGCCATCATCAAACTAGCAGCACATATCAGCTAATTAGAGTATCAACTCTGTCCTGGGTCAGTTAGTTGAACCTTGTTTCAACAGCATTTCAGTGTTCATGACTTTGGATTATTTACACAGCCAAAAGCTTTGCAGCGTAGTTGATCTCATCTCGTGGCTTCATGCACGCGCTGAACAGCAAGCTAAGGCTCAGCTAAGGAGATTTTGTGATGATTATTTCAGGAAAAACAGCGCTAATAACAGGAGCCTCACGCGGTATTGGTCGGGCGATCGCTATTGAGCTAGCGCAGCACGGCATCAAACGGTTGCTATTAGTTGCACGCGATCGCCAACGCTTAGATGATCTGGCTCAACTCCTAGATGTGCTAGGTGTTGAGGTGATTCCGCTGGTGTTTGATCTGACACAGCCTGTTGATGTCAATGTGGCGATCGCACGGGCATGGCGGGATTATGGGCCAATCCAACTACTTGTAAACTGCGCTGGAGTTGCCCACCAAACTCCATTTTTAGAATCAAAGCTGCCGCAGGTGCAAGAAGAAGTTGCGACCAATTTCATGGGGATGTATACAGTCACGCGGCTGATTGCTCGACGCATGGCAGCACAGCATGACGGGCAGATTATCAATGTATCGAGTCTCATGGGCAAAGTTGCTGCGCCAACGATGGCCACTTATTCGGCTACCAAGTTTGCCATCATCGGCTTTACTCATGCACTCCGAAGTGAGCTTGCTCCTTATAATGTGACAGTCAAGGCATTGCTACCAACCCTAACCGATACCGATATGGCAAAAAACATGCAGTGGTTTCGGGGGGTTGTGCCTGTGACCCCCGAACAAGTCGCCAAAGCTTTAGTTGCAGGGTTGCACCATGACACACCAGAAATTTTAGTTGGATGGCAAAGCTATTTAGCGATCTGGTGCAACCAACTTGCGCCACGTCTAATGGAAAAAATCGTGCGGATGACTACTCCACAACCTTCTCAAGTCTCAACTAGGCGTCGAGACAAACTCGCAATGCCCTTAAGACCTGCGCGCACATCCATGCATTAAATTATCAGGATCAAACATTATTCCTGCTGGGAGGAGCAGGAGCAACTACATCTATCAATAGAGGAGCAGGAGCAACTACATCTATCAATAGCTGTGATGCTTAAGGCAACCATCGAGGGCGAATGCCAGCAAATGGTAAGGGTTCAGGCTCCGTTTGCACCAAATTATTATCTTGATCTGTCAAGATGGGCAAGAACCAAATGCGACTCGTGTCAATTGGTTTGCCGTCAATGCCTCGAATGGCATCTTCCGTTGGGTTGGGTTGCTCAGTAGATACGATTTGGTCAAACAAAATACCCAGGCCATCGGGGGCAAGACTCATTTGGATATCTTGCTGAATCGGGAGCTGGAGGAGATCAGTGCGATCGCCTGTCTCTAGATCAACTGCCGTGAGATATGGTTGTTCGATATAGACATCACCCGGCAATAGTTCCGTGACTAGACCGTAAATCCGTCGTTTCGTTGGTGAAAACGTTGCACTTAGAATTGAGCCTGTCGTTTTTAGCAACTCTCGTTCTGTGCCCTGATTAGTCACCATGTAGAGCGATCGCGTGGGGTTATATGGGTCGGTGTTAAACTTCACCAAAGCGGCGGCTGATCCATCTTGGGCAAAGTTCAGCACCATCCCGTATTTCGGCAAAAAATCGGTTTGGCTGCCAGCATCATCTGCCTCTGCATCTGGGTTTAACGACAAAATCGATAGTCCCTCACCCTGTAAATAAGCTAAGGCCTGACTATCGGGCGTAATTAAAAAATCGCCACCGGGTTCAGCGTCAAGTGGCTGTGGAGGCTGATCAGGGCGCAACACCCATAACCCAAATTCGGCTGGGTTTTGCCGATTGACACGATAGACCACCAGGGTTTCACCATCAGGTGACAGGTCAAATTTAAGATTTTGATAGCCTGTATCGTCAAGGATCAGGTTAACTTGAGCATCACTCGGCACAGCTGTTGGTGCATCGGATGGTATAAGTGTATTGCCATGCTGACCTGGAGACGTTGCGGGAATCTTGACTTCAAGCCCCGTGGCCACAGTGTAAAGCTGCTGATTAAGCAATCCTTGATTATATGACTCTCGATCTGTGGCTGAGAATACGATGCGATCGCCTTTAGGATACGGTTCATAATCCATCACGATCAGCGTCTCAGGAGTTAAAATTCGGGTTGCTTGGCGGGTAATGTTAAACAGCACCAACCGACCTGCCTCATTACCTTCAACACCAAGATAGACAAAAGCGCGATCGCGAGTCTGGAACGTGGCTTGAAACGGCTGAATAATGCTGCCTGAGTCACCATTTTGACCAAAGCGATCGCGGGCTCCATCGAGCATCAGGTTAAATTCATACCCGTAGGGCGCAGGGGCATCAAGTGTATAGGCCATGCGCCGTCCTGCCCAGCTAAATTTCCCAGCGATAGGCTGCGGTTCTTCATCTGGAACAATGGCTTCTAGCCGCAAATTTCGTTCAACGCTGGCCCGATCCATCGGGCGGCTAAAATCAAGCGTCAGGGCGATATCTTCTGCTCCGACACGCTTGTCATGCCAGCTAAATTCGCGGACATAGGCAGAGGTGCGATCGCCCAACAGCAATAGGGCTGCGATAACTAGACTTAATACCGCAATGACAGTCAAAGCCGTGCGATCGAGCGGTTGAGGGAATTGTCTCGATTTCGTGAGAGGGTTCATGAAATCTGTATCAGTCCTAATGTCACCACGATCCAAGACCTCATTCTAAACTAAAGCCCAGCTATATCTTTCAGATTGCGCGCGGGCGATTTAATTAAAATCAATACTCATAGGGGTTACGGGGTTCAGGAATTTCGGTGATCGAGGTCGGCTGAATGGTGAGTTGCCGGGTTCCGTCTAGCGTTTCCGTCACCATTTCTCCCTCAATCTCTAGCCAGCTATCGGGCTGATAGGCAGACCGACTTTCGGAGAGCTTAACTGGAATTCCGACGGGGTAGGCATCTGCGGCACAGCAAGTCAGAATAAATCGGGCAATGAAGAGATAGTTGTCGGGCAAATTAGGCGGATGAATCACAAAACCCTGGACATTGACTTTTTGCCCTGTATAAGCGTCAGGCTCAGGATAGACGTTGAGAGTTCTGATCCAGTCAATGATGCTTTTTGTTTCGGGATCGCTAGTGACTCGAAAGGCTTGGGGTTGCGATCGCGTCGCTGACAGGGTGTCGGTAACGCCTCGGTCGAGTGCGACCTGGCTATTAAAGGGTTGGGGAGTATAAACCATTCCCCCGATTGCCACCACAAGCAAGAGCAAACTCCCCAGCCCTGGTGGCAATAGGCTGGCATGTTGCACTGCCGTCTCAGACGATATCCGCATGTAAGATGCCCGACGCCCCCAAAGCCGCAGCACAATTCGATGGCTACCCACCCCTAGTAAAAAGACCCCGGCTAAATTTGCTAACCACATATAGTCGGGGTGCAGGAGAAGATTAATCTGCCCGGTCACCCAATACTTGAACAGTAAAATTCCCCAGCTAACGATCGCCAAAGAATCAAGCCAAAACAGCCAAGTACCACGACCAAACGGTTGGGGGTTGGGTGGCCTAAAGCGAGTAGAGGTTCTCGATCGAACGGTCATACGACCTCTTCAACAAATGTCCAGAACATCATTGCGCCAGCGATGAGACCCATAGCATTGTTCATGTCTTCTCAGCTTGACTGCTTAGCTCAGGTAAAGATTAATCAGAAAGGTGAAGAGAAATGTTAGTTGACCCGCAATTGCGAATATGTAAAGAATGGCCCGACCTCGAAACACAGAGAATAGCAGACCAATGTTTTTCAGGTCAATCATCGGCCCAAAGACGAGAAATGCAAGCAGTGCCCCGGTGGTGAAGGTTGATGAAAACGACAGGGCAAAAAATGAGTCTACGGTTGAGCAAATGGAGACGATGCAGGCTAACGTCATCATGGCTAAAACTGAAGTGGCAGACCCTTGTCCCAGACTCAAGATCACCTCACGAGGAATTGCCACCTGTACTAGTGCTGCGATCGCACTGCCCAAAATCAACATGCCGCCCAAATCTCGCAACTCTTGAATCGCGTTGTCGATCATGAGCCGCAACTTTTCAGAGAAGGGGCGCGAGGAGCCAATCGAAGGACTGAGGGCGATCGCTGCACCAGTGGTCTCCAGAGGCTGGAGCAAGTCGCTCTGACCTAGAAAAAAGGTTCCTGACTGCAATAAGGTAGGTGCTTCGAGGCTGGCATCTGATCTGGAGCCATTCTGTAGCCGCCCGTTTAGGCCATTTCGCGCCCCGTTGCGTAAACTAGACAGGCGGTGGGGCGGAGCCATAGTTCGAGCCACTGTCGGCTGTAGCAACGGACGCAAATCGGCTTGAGCACTAAAGATCCAGCCGATCAGAGTTGCAATGACCAGCGACAGTCCAATTCGCCAAAACACCACTTCTGGCTGATCGCGAAACGCCGTCCAAGTAGCCCAGAACACAATAGGATTAATGGTCGGCGCAGCTAGTAAGAAGCCAATTGCTACAGACACAGGCGCACCCTGCACCAGCAATCGACGAGCCACCGGAACGTTGCCACATTCACACACTGGAAACAAAAAACCAACCAAGCTGCCCGCCAACGCGCCCAAGAAAGGATTGCGAGGTAGAATCTCAATCAACTTACGTTCATCGACGAACAGCAAAATCAAGCTAGAAAACAGCACCCCCAGCAATAAAAAGGGAACGGCCTCAACCAACAGGCTAAAAAACAGGGTCAGCGCGCTATTAAACTGACTCATGTAGTCTGACTCACGTAATCTGACTTGTACGGATTTTTGCGGACTTGGTGATCACCACCATACAGCCAATGGTCTGAAAAGCTATTCTAGCCGAATCCTGAAGTTAGAAGCTAATGCGCCCGCAACAATTTAGCAATCTGCACATAAAAATGTTGAAGATTCAGTAAAGATTATAGTCGGGGCTGGGCAGCTAAACTGCGCCTATCTGGCAGTAAGCAGGAGGCGTGCCTAGATGCAGTACACTACCCTTTAGAGATAGCCATGCTCAGCTAAGAAGCTAGGAGAAATCATGTCAGTGCCCTCCCAAGTTGCTCCTTCGTCTTCGCCATCACTTCCTGAACTGCGGGCAATGTCGAGGCGTAAAAATTTCTCGACATATTTCCCGAGCACATCGCCTTCCAGGTTGACGCAATCGTTGGCTTTGAGATAGCAGAGGTTGGTCTCAGCATAGGTCACAGGAATCACTGCCACCTTTATCCAACTGCCTGCTGGATTGCAATCTGCCACCGTTAAGCTAACGCCGTTGATGGCAATGCTGCCCTTCGGAACGACATAGCGAGATATCCGAGCATCCGGGATGCGAAAACTCATTTCCCAGGCGTTTGCAGTCTGCACAACCGACTGCACATAGCCCACTCCGTCGATGTGGCCGGTGACAAAATGCCCTCCTAGCTTGCTGCCGACTCGTAGCGACACCTCTAGATTGACAGGCATGCTGTCTTGAGGTTGCCCTAGTGTTGTACGGCTGAGAGTTTCGGGAGAGGCATCGGCAATAAACCCGTGGGACACGATCTCACTCACAGTCAGACAAATGCCATCAACCGCAACGCTGTCGCCCAATGCTAAGTCATGAAACGCGTCTGTAAACGCATCTGTGGGCATTGATGGCTTCCAGATAATGCGGAGGCGATCGCCACTGACATGTTGAATTGTGCCAAGAGACTGAATAATTCCGGTAAACACAACTTATGAGATAAAACGTCAGTGCAGGTTCGATAAATCGCAGAATTAGGATATGCTAACTGATTTTCCAACGCCTGTGCCGAATCCTTTAGAGGTTTATCGTTTAATTAAAGTTTCAAAATTGAGGCTATGGACTAGTGGCAAAATGGGGGCATACTGAAGTTCAGTGAAACTTATCAATCAGAGATCTGTTGATTCAGACAATGCCATGTTGTCTTTATGATCCAGGGTGAGAATCTAGAGTCGCGCCCACTTGATTTCTGCAGATCA